>NZ_CP144274.1:6017500-6693135 GCF_036542145.1 Pseudomonas sp. ZY71 | reverse complement strand
GCACTGCTGCCAAAGTTCCACTGACACGGATATCCCCTAAGTTGAAAGCCGGTGAGGCAAAAACAAGCGGCCATTGTAGCGGCGAGCCGTCCACTTATCCACATGCAGGTTGCCGGGTGAGCATGATTTATCAACGCGTTGAATCAGAAAAAGGCGACCAACGGTGTGTGAATAAGCTCTGTGGATAACCGCCTCTAAGGGCACTGGACAACTGGGGGTTGAACTCGGTGGATAACCTGCCTGTGGATAACAGCCCATTCCACGCACAGGTTATCCGATAGCGCAGCACAGGCTGATCACGGTTTTCCACTGTAGTTGTCATTCTCTGTACAGCAGGTAAAACATGGGCTGCTGCCACTTATCCACAGAAGAAGGCGTGCCTAGCTTTTATAAGCTTTACAGAAAAGCTTTAAATAATTCCCTTCTTTATTTTTATGTATGGCGAGCAGGTGATCAGGCAAAGAACACCTTGAGATCTATTTATAAGGAAACGTTGGTTGGAAATTGACCTGAAGGCTTGCTTTCTCTAGAATCCCCGGTCTCTTAAAACGGGGGCCATTCCGGCCCGTTGTGGACGAACCAGGTAACACGACATGAAACGTACTTTCCAACCAAGCACTATCAAACGCGCCCGTACCCACGGTTTCCGTGCTCGCATGGCTACCAAGAACGGCCGTGCTGTCCTGTCGCGTCGCCGCGCCAAAGGTCGTGCGCGTCTGGCAGTTTGATAATCCGGTACTGGAGGTGAGTCAGGACTTCAGTCGGGAAAAGCGTCTGCTTACCCCCCGGCATTTCAAGGCAGTCTTTGACTCCCCTACCGGCAAGGTTCCGGGGAAAAATCTCCTGCTCCTTGCACGCAACAACGATCTCGATCACCCCCGTCTCGGGCTGGTTATCGGGAAAAAGAGCGTAAAGCTCTCCGTTGAGCGCAATCGCCTCAAACGTTTGATGCGCGAATCGTTCCGTCTGCACCAGGATTCACTGGTCGGCTGGGACATCGTTATCGTCGCGCGCAAAGGTCTGGGCGATGTAGAAAACCCCGAATTGATTCAGCATTTCGGCAAGCTCTGGAAGCGTCTGGCACGCAGCAAGCCAGTTCCAGAAGTCAAAACCGAAACTGTAGGGGTAGACAGTACCGATGCGTAAACTGGCCCTCGTTCCGATCCAGTTTTATCGCTATGCCATTAGTCCTTTGATGGCCAGTCACTGTCGTTTCTACCCCAGTTGTTCCTGCTACGCGTATGAAGCCATTGAAAATCATGGCCTTCTGCGCGGTGGCTGGCTGACCTTTCGTCGTTTAGGTCGCTGTCATCCGTGGAATCCCGGTGGTTATGACCCGGTTCCACCTATCCCTACCTCCCGTTCTTCTTCGATGGCCGAGTAATCATGGATATCAAACGCACGATCCTGATCGTCGCCCTGGCAATCGTGGCCTACGTTATGGTCCTTAAATGGAACCAGGACTATGGTCAGGCTGCCCTGCCGACTCAGAATGTTGCTTCCAGTACGACTACATCCGGTTTGCCGGACACCGCCACTGGCAATAATGCTGCCGCCAGTGACGATATTCCGCGCGCCGCTAGCGATACCAGCGCACCTGCCGAAACACCGGTAGCCGCCAGCAAGGATCTGATCCAGATCAAAACCGATGTGCTCGATCTCGCGATCGATCCACAAGGTGGCGATGTCGCTCAACTGACCTTGCCTCTGTATCCGCGTCGTCAGGATCGTCCTGATGTCCCGTTCCAGCTGTTCGATAACGGCGGCGAACGTGTTTATCTGGCCCAAAGCGGTCTGATCGGCACCAACGGCCCGGATGCAAATCCGGCCGGTCGTCCGGTCTACTCCGCGGAGAAGAAGACTTATCAACTGGCTGACGGTCAGGACCAACTGGTCGTCGACCTGAAGTTCAGCAAGGACGGCGTCAATTACATCAAGCGTTTCACCCTGAAACGCGGCCTGTATGACGTAGCCGTTTCCTACATTGTGGATAACCAGAGCGCTCAGCCCTGGAACGGCGCAATGTTTGCTCAGTTGAAGCGCGACAACAGCGCTGATCCTTCGTCCACGACTGCTACTGGCACCGCGACTTACCTGGGCGCTGCCCTGTGGACAAGTTCGGAGCCGTACAAGAAAGTGTCCATGAAGGACATGGACAAGGCACAGCTGAAAGAAACCGTCACTGGTGGTTGGGTAGCCTGGCTGCAACACTACTTCGTGACCGCGTGGATTCCGGCCAAGGGCGAAAACAACATCGTCCAGACCCGTAAAGACAGCAAAGGCAACTACATCATCGGTTACACCGGTCCGACACTGACCGCTGCACCGGGTGCCAAAGTTGAAACCAGCGCTGTGCTGTACGCCGGTCCGAAAAGCCAGGCTGTACTGAAAGAGTTGTCCCCAGGTCTGGAACTGACCGTCGACTACGGCATTCTGTGGTTCATTGCCCAGCCAATCTTCTGGCTGCTGCAACACATCCACGCCATTGTCGGAAACTGGGGCTGGTCGATCATCTTCCTGACCATGCTGATCAAGGGTCTGTTCTTCCCTCTGTCGGCTGCCAGCTACAAATCGATGGCGCGCATGCGTGCCGTTGCACCGAAACTGGCTGCTCTGAAAGAGCAACATGGCGATGACCGGCAGAAAATGTCGCAAGCCATGATGGAGCTGTACAAGAAAGAGAAGATCAATCCGCTGGGTGGTTGCTTGCCGATCCTCGTGCAGATGCCGGTTTTCCTTTCGCTGTACTGGGTTCTGCTGGAAAGCGTGGAAATGCGCCAGGCGCCATTCATGCTGTGGATCACTGACCTGTCGATCAAGGATCCGTTCTTCATTCTGCCGATCATCATGGGCGCAACCATGTTCATCCAGCAGCAGCTGAATCCGACTCCTCCGGATCCGATGCAGGCGAAGGTCATGAAAATGATGCCAATCATCTTCACCTTCTTCTTCCTGTGGTTCCCTGCGGGTCTGGTGCTGTACTGGGTAGTGAACAACTGCCTGTCCATCACCCAACAGTGGTACATCACGCGTAAGATCGAACGGGCTACCAAAGCAGCCGCTTGATTTACACTGTGGATAACCACTCAAAACGCCCCCTAGTGGGGCGTTTTGCTATCTGTCATTTTTGTCTGGATTCCGGTTAATGAGCGTACCTCGTGAAACCATCGCCGCCGTTGCCACCGCTCAAGGTCGTGGTGGTGTGGGCATCGTCCGTATTTCCGGGCCGTTGGCCAGTGTCGCGGCAAAAGCGATCAGCGGCCGCGAACTGAAACCGCGTTACGCCCATTACGGGCCGTTTTTCAGCGAAGACCAGCAAGTCCTCGATGAAGGTCTGGCGCTGTATTTCCCGGGGCCAAACTCGTTCACCGGCGAAGACGTGCTGGAACTGCAAGGCCACGGCGGCCCGATCGTTCTGGACATGTTGCTCAAGCGATGCATGGAACTGGGTTGCCGTTTGGCGCGTCCGGGTGAATTCAGCGAACGCGCCTTCCTCAATGACAAACTCGACCTGGCCCAGGCCGAGGCGATTGCCGATTTGATCGAAGCGAGTTCTGCACAGGCTGCGCGTAATGCCCTGCGTTCATTGCAAGGTGCGTTTTCCCAGCGTGTGCATAACTTGACCGAACAACTGATCGGTCTGCGTATCTACGTCGAAGCTGCCATCGACTTTCCGGAAGAAGAAATCGACTTCCTCGCCGATGGCCATGTGCTGAGCATGCTCGACAAAGTCCGTGATGAGTTATCCACAGTACTGCGCGAAGCCGGGCAGGGCGCGTTGTTGCGTGATGGCATGACCGTGGTGATTGCCGGGCGTCCGAATGCCGGTAAATCCAGCCTGCTGAATGCGTTGGCCGGTCGCGAAGCTGCAATCGTGACTGAGATTGCCGGCACCACGCGAGATATCCTGCGCGAACATATCCACATCGACGGCATGCCGCTGCACGTTGTCGATACTGCAGGTCTGCGTGATACCGATGATCATGTGGAAAAGATCGGTGTCGAACGGGCATTGAAGGCAATTGGTGAAGCCGATCGGGTGTTGTTGGTGGTCGATGCGACCGCCCCGGAGGCGCTGGACCCATTTGCGTTGTGGCCGGAATTCCTCGAAACCCGTCCGGATCCGGCGAAAGTCACCCTGATTCGCAACAAAGCGGATCTGACCGGCGAAACAATTGCCCTGGAAACCAGTGAAGACGGACATGTGACGATCAGCCTTAGCGCCAAGTCGGCCGGTGAAGGGCTGGACTTGCTGCGTGACCATCTCAAGGCTTGCATGGGTTACGAGCAAACCTCGGAAAGTAGTTTCAGCGCACGTCGCCGGCATCTTGAAGCATTACGCCATGCCAGTGCTGCGTTGGAACACGGCCGAGCCCAGCTGACACTGGCTGGCGCTGGGGAGTTACTGGCCGAAGATTTGCGTCAGGCCCAGCATTCTCTCGGCGAAATCACTGGAGCCTTCAGCTCTGATGATCTGCTGGGAAGAATCTTTTCCAGCTTCTGCATCGGCAAATGACAAATAGGGGATGTGGACAATTTATCCACAGCCCCTTTTTCATTTACCAGTTGTAGGAAACCGTACCGAGCAACGTGCGGTCCTCGCCCCAATAGCAACGGCCAGCATCGTTGCATCCCGACACATATTCCTTGTCGAACAGGTTTTTCGCGTTCAGATCGACGCTCCAGTGCGTGTCGATCTGATAGCCGATCGCAGCATCCACCAACGTGACATCGCCGGCATCGAGCTTCCCGTACAGAGAAGGCGAGGTGTAGGCGAAGGCACTGTCGAAGTAACGCACACCACCGCCGACGTACAGGCCTTTCAAGTCACCATCGAGGAATCGATATTTCGCCCAGACCGAAGCCTGATTACGTGGCACGCCGGTCATTTGATGGCCTTTGACCAATGACGTCGCGGCATCCTTGGTAATGCGCGCATCGGTGTAGGTATAAGCGGCAGTAACATTGAGGTTCTGGGTCAGGTTGCTGTTCAGTTCCAGTTCCACACCTTTGGAACGGCTTTCGCCGACCTGGCGATAGGTCGACGTGGTCGAATCGAAGTAGGTGTCGTCCTTTTTGCGCAAGTCATACACCGACGCGGTGAACGCAGTATCCCAGCCGATCGGTTCGTACTTCAGGCCCACTTCATATTGGCTGCTGGTGATCGGGTCGAGCGGAGTGCCGGCATTGGAAATCTGCTGCACCGGTACGAACGAGGTGGAGTAGCTGACATACGGCGTCATGCCGTTGTCGAACTGGTACATCACCCCACCTTGATAAGTGAATTTCTTGTCCTCGGAGCTGATGTTGCTGCCCTTGGCCACCTTGTCGCGGAAATCACTGTCGACCCAGTCCTGACGGCCACCGAGCAGGAACAGCCAATGGTCGTACTTGCTCTGGATCTGTGCATAAACCCCTTTCATCTGTTGCTCAAGCAAGGTGTTTTGCACCGCGATCGGCGTGGTCGGGTCGCGCAGGTAAACCGGGTTATACACATCGATCGGCCCGACGATGCCGGCATTCCAGTCCTGATTGAACGAAGTACGATCGTAGCTGGCGCCGAACAGCACGGTGTTTTCCAGCTCACCGAGCTGGAATTTGCCTTCCAGTTGGTTATCCAGCGAATACACCATCGATTTGTTGTAGCGATCGTAGGCCGTCATGTTCAGGCGTGTGCCGAAACCGGCATTGTTGAGGTTGCCCGGCCAGGTTTCGTGACGGTTGATACGCGATTGCAGGTAGCGCGAGTTCTGGCGGAACTGCCAGTTGTCGTTGAACGAGTGGCTGAACTCGTAACCGGTGCTCCAGGTTTCCCGTTCGAAAGTGTTCCAATCCGGGTCGCCGAGCATGGAGCCTTTGGATAACTTGCCGTTGGGGTTTGTCAGCAAAGTCCCGGCCGCCGGTAGGCCAAGTTCCATGTTGGTGTGATCCTTCTGGTAGTTGGCCAGCAGGGTCAGGGTGTTGAAGTCGTCGAAATTCAGGGTCAGCGAAGGGGCGATGTAGAGGCGGTCATCCGGGACGTGATCGGTCTGGGTGTCGGCCTTGCGACCGAGCATGACGATGCGCCCGAGAATGTTGCCGCTGTCGTTGAGTGGCCCCGACACGTCGACGCCGATCTGCCGACGGTTGTTCGAGCCATAGCCCAGTTGCACTTCGCCTTGCGGTGCAGCGGTTGGCCGTTTGCTGACCAGATTGACCAGGCCGCCGGGGGCGTTCTCCCCATAGAGCAATGAGGACGGGCCACGGAAAATTTCCACCCGCTCAAGTCCATAAGGTTCGGTACTGGTGTCATAGCGGTTTCCTTGCACACGGAGTCCATCGCGCAGCAGGCCGTAGCCGTAATCGGTGGCGTTGAAACCGCGAATGAAAAACAGATCGCCGGCCAGACTGTCGCCGGCGGCAAACGGAGGAGCAAAGATCCCCGGCACGTAGCCAAGCACCTCGGTGAGCGTCTGAGATTTCTGATCTTTCATGCGTTGCGCGGTTACGACTGACACCGAGCGCGGCGTTTCCGACAACGGCGTGCTGGTTTTCGTACCGATCCGGCTGTTCTGCGCTTTGTAGCCAATGTCGGCGGCGTAATCCAGATTCATCGGGTTAGCCAACTCACCGTTGATGTTGGTCGGGGCCAGTTCCAGCGAGTCCCCATTGGGCAACGCCTGCAGAATGTAACTGCCCGGCGCCTGCGGTACGGCTTGCAACCCCGAGCCTTGCAGCAGTTGGGCGAATCCCTGGTCGACGGTGAAGTTGCCGTTCAGCCCGGCGCTGCGCAAACGGCTGGTCTGCTGTGGCGAGAACGACAGAATCACATTCGCAGCCGAGGCGAACTGGCTCAAGGCATTGTCCAGCGGGCCGGCAACAATGGTGTAGCGCTGGGCGGCCGTCGCCGCGAAGGCGTTGTTGGTCATTACCAGGCAGGACGCGGCGCTGGCCATCAGTAGGCTGTAGGCAATGCAGTGGTAGGAAAAACGCTGACGAATCGTGGGAAGACGCATGAGTGGACAAGCCCTGAAGGTGGCAAAAGAGCCGCGTTTATCGCGATTACCTGTAGGGCCGGATCAGGGCGAAAAAAGATAACCCTGTTTTCGATTTATTTTCCCCAGGTGAAATTTCGATCAAGCGTTGCGGCTGATCGAGACCCAGTAACGAGTGAAATAGCGCACGTTGATCGGCAGCGAAGCCTGAAGATTGGCCAGGACTGCATCGGTAGAATCGAGCCGGAAGGTGCCGGAGACCCGCAGATCTCGCGCGCGGTCATCACAGTGCAAAACGCCGCGGCGATAGCGGCCCAATTCTTCAATGACATTGCCCAAGCGTGCGTTGAGCACGATCAATTGGCCGTTGGTCCATGCCACTTCCGTGGATTTGAAGGGGTGAATGAGCCCTATGTGTCGACGATCAAAATCGGCGCCTTCACCTGCGCTCAGAACAATTGCGGCTGTTGATAGATCGGCGGGCTGAACAATGACCCGGTCTTCCAGCACACCCACACGGGTAGCCCCCGATAACTGATGTACGGAAAACCGGGTGCCCAGTGCTTGAATCCGGCCATCCCGGCTTTCGACGAAAAAGGGCCGTTGATCGCCAAGCTTTCCGGTTTGAATGAGGATCTCGCCGGAGCGCAGGCGAATCAGCCGCTGCGCCGGGTCGAAAGACACGTCGATGGCAGTGTCGGTGTTGAGCTGAATCTGACTGCCATCCGCCAATGTGATATTGCGACGCTGGCCAACGCCAGTTTTATAGTCGGCCCAGACATTCCCCAAGGATGTGTGTTGCTGAACATTCCAGCCAACGAACCCAGCCCCCGCAGCGAGCAGCAACAATTTCAGCACCTGGCGTCGTTGCTGTCCGGTATTCAGGGCGCGACGTTTCAAATCCGGCGGCAACGTACCGAGGTGGCGCTGCAGTTGTTCAATCTGGTTCCATGCCGCGAGATGCGCTGGATCACTGTCTATCCACAGCTGCCAGGCTTTCTGTTCGGCGAGCGTCGGCGGTTCTGCCTGAAACTGCACATACCAGCTGGCGGCCGCTTCGAAAACCTGACGGTTGGGTGCGGTGGCCATCAATGCTGCGCCATGATCAGCGCACATTCCGTCAGGGCGCGGATCATGTGTTTCTTCACCGTGGTCAGCGAAACCTTTAGCTGCAGAGCAATCTGTTGATAAGTCAGGCCATCGATCTGAGAGAGCATGAAGATCTGTTGGCTTCTGGCGCCAAGGCCGGCCAAAGCTTTATCCACAGCGACCAGGGTTTCAATGATCAGCGCCTTGTCTTCCTCGCTGATGGCGGTGGCTTCCGGTCGAGCTGCGAGGGTCTGCAAATACGCGGCTTCGATAGCCTGTCTGCGATAACGATCAATCACCAGGCCGCGTGCAATGGTCGCCAGATAATCCCGTGGCTCGTGAATCTGCGCGGCATTGCGGGCCGCCAGAATCCGCACAAACGTATCATGCGCCACATCGGCTGCATCGCAGGCGTCATGCAATTTTCCCTTGAGCCATCCATATAGCCACGAATGATGTTGCTCGTAGATTTGCTCAATCGCAGCAGTGTGGGCGGGTAGGGGCATTGGGAAAACTGATGAGTTAATGATAATGCCTATTATTAGCCCCTGTTACGTTCTCTCACAATAGCCCCCGCACTTCCCTCCATCGGCTTCTTTGTCGCCAGCGAACCCTCGCTGGCGTTTTTTTTTGCGCTGTGAAAAAGCCGTTGTGTCGTTTTTCTGTGGATTAAGCCCTGTGAATAACTGCCACTAAGGGCAGTTGATAACAGGGCCTGAAAACTGGACATAACCCCGTCTGTGGATAACCCCCCTTTCATCCACAGGCTTACACCGGTTATCCAAGGGCCTCATTGGCACATGAGCACAGGGTTTTGAAACTCTATACACATTGAATATAAAGGCCTGTAGCAATCTATCCACAGAAAGTATGCTCAGTAAGAATAAACATAAAAACAAAGGTTTTATAAATTTCTCTCTTTTTTATTCTTTTAACCTCGAGTTCTCCACAGCTGGTTAAATTTTGTGCAAAGGGTTCTTTAGGAAGGGCGAAGTCCCTATACTTGTCGACCAGGTCCAAAAACCTGATCTCAAACTATTCCTGAATTACCTACTTAAGCAGGCACGAGGTGCGTGGTGGATTTCCCTTCCCGTTTTGAAGTGATCGTCATCGGCGGCGGTCATGCCGGTACCGAGGCAGCACTGGCCTCAGCACGTATGGGGGCAAAAACCCTGTTGCTGACGCATAACGTGGAAACCCTCGGTGCCATGAGTTGCAACCCGGCCATCGGTGGTATTGGCAAAAGCCATCTGGTCAAGGAAATCGATGCCCTCGGCGGCGCGATGGCCACCGCTACCGATTTGGGTGGCATCCAGTTTCGCGTGTTGAACAGCCGCAAAGGCCCAGCCGTTCGGGCAACCCGTGCGCAAGCTGACCGGATTCTGTACAAAGCCGCTGTCCGCGAAATTCTGGAAAACCAGCCGAACCTGTGGATATTTCAACAAGCCGCTGACGACTTGATCGTCGAGCAGGAACAAGTCCGTGGTGTTGTCACGCAAATGGGTCTGCGCTTTTTCGCCGATTCCGTGGTGCTGACCACCGGTACGTTCCTCGGCGGACTTATCCACATCGGTTTGCAGAATTTTTCCGGCGGTCGCGCCGGTGATCCACCGTCGATTGCCCTGGCTCACCGTTTGCGTGAACTGCCACTGCGTGTCGGTCGCCTGAAAACCGGCACACCGCCGCGTATCGACGGCAAGTCTGTGGATTTCTCGGTGATGACCGAGCAACCGGGCGATACGCCGATTCCGGTGATGTCCTTCATGGGCAACAAGGAACAACATCCACGCCAGGTCAGTTGCTGGATTACTCACACCAACGCCCGCACCCACGAAATCATCGCTGCGAACCTCGATCGTTCGCCGATGTATTCCGCTGCCGGCGAGATCGAAGGCATTGGCCCGCGCTATTGCCCGTCGATCGAAGACAAGATCCACCGCTTTGCCGACAAGGAAAGCCATCAGGTGTTTATCGAACCGGAAGGTTTGACCACCCATGAGCTGTATCCGAACGGGATATCCACAAGCTTGCCGTTCGACGTGCAATTGCAGATCGTGCAATCGATCCGCGGCATGGAAAACGCGCACATCGTGCGTCCGGGCTATGCGATCGAGTACGACTACTTCGATCCGCGCGACCTGAAGTACAGCCTGGAAACCAAAGTCATCGGCGGTCTGTTCTTCGCCGGGCAAATCAACGGCACCACCGGTTACGAAGAAGCCGGCGCCCAAGGTTTGCTGGCTGGCGCCAACGCCGCACTGCGCGCCAAGGGCAAAGAAGCCTGGTGCCCGCGTCGCGATGAAGCGTACATCGGCGTGTTGGTCGACGACCTGATCACCCTCGGTACCCAAGAGCCGTACCGCATGTTCACTTCCCGTGCCGAGTACCGCCTGATCCTGCGTGAGGACAACGCCGACTTGCGTCTGACCGAAAAAGGTCGCGAGCTTGGTTTGATCGATGACGCGCGTTGGGCAGCCTTCTGCAAGAAACGCGAAAGCATCGAACTCGAAGAACAACGCCTGAAAAGCACTTGGGTTCGCCCGAATACGCAGCAGGGCGATGCGATTGCCGAAAAATTCGGCACGCCGCTGACCCACGAATACAACTTGCTCAACCTCTTGAGCCGTCCGGAAATCGACTACGCTGGTCTGGTCGAAGTGACCGGCAATGGCGCCGAAGATCCACAGGTCGCCGAGCAGGTTGAAATCAAGACCAAATACGCCGGTTACATTGATCGTCAACAGGACGAAATCGCCCGTCTGCGCGCCAGTGAAGACACGAAATTGCCTGTGGATATCGATTACACCAACATTTCCGGTCTCTCCAAGGAGATCCAGAGCAAGCTCGGCGCGACTCGTCCAGAGACGCTGGGCCAGGCTTCACGGATCCCGGGTGTGACCCCGGCAGCGATTTCGCTGTTGATGATTCATTTGAAAAAACGCGGCGCGGGCCGTCAGTTGGAGCAAAGCGCTTGAGTTCTAAGGTCACTTCGCAACACGCCGAAGAGTTATCCACAGGAGCCCGCGAGCTCGGTGTCGATCTCACTGAAACCCAGCACGAATTGCTGCTGGGTTATCTGGCCCTGTTGATCAAATGGAACCAGGCTTACAACCTGACCGCTGTGCGCGATCCGGACGAAATGGTTTCGCGGCACTTGCTCGATAGTCTCAGCGTGATGTCGTTCATCGAAAACGGCCGCTGGCTCGACGTCGGCAGTGGTGGCGGCATGCCAGGGATCCCGTTGGCGATCCTCTATCCCGACTCGCAAGTGACCTGCCTGGACAGCAACGGCAAGAAAACCCGCTTCCTGACCCAGGTCAAACTCGAACTGAAACTGGATAACCTGCAAGTTATCCACAGTCGTGTCGAAGCCTTCCAGCCTGCGCAACCGTTCAACGGGATCATTTCCCGGGCGTTCAGCAGCATGGAGAACTTCACCAACTGGACTCGCCACCTCGGCGATGCCGATACACGCTGGCTGGCAATGAAGGGCGTTCATCCGGCCGATGAGCTGGTAGCATTGCCGGCAGACTTCAAACTCGATAGCGAACACGCCCTGGCCGTACCCGGTTGCCAAGGCCAACGCCATCTGCTGATACTGCGCCGCACGGCATGATTGGGAACACAAGCAAGAATGGCTAAGGTATTCGCGATAGCGAACCAAAAGGGTGGTGTGGGCAAGACCACCACCTGCATCAACCTCGCAGCATCCCTGGTCGCGACCAAGCGCCGGGTGTTGTTGATCGATCTCGATCCACAGGGCAACGCCACCATGGGTAGCGGTGTGGATAAACACGGCCTGGAAAATTCGGTCTATGACCTGCTGATCGGCGAATGCGATCTGGCCCAGGCCATGCACTATTCTGAACATGGCGGTTACCAACTGCTGCCAGCCAACCGCGATTTGACGGCGGCCGAAGTGGTGCTGCTGGAAATGCAGATGAAGGAAAGCCGTCTGCGCAGCGCGCTGGCGCCGATCCGCGAAAACTACGATTACATTCTGATCGACTGCCCGCCGTCGCTGTCGATGCTCACGCTGAACGCTTTGGTGGCCGCCGATGGGGTGATTATCCCCATGCAGTGCGAATACTTTGCGCTCGAAGGTTTGAGCGACCTTGTGGATAACATCAAGCGCATCGCCGAATTGTTGAACCCGAACCTGAAAGTCGAAGGCCTGCTGCGGACCATGTATGACCCGCGCCTGAGCCTGATGAACGACGTTTCGGCGCAACTCAAGGAACACTTCGGCGAGCAGCTCTACGACACGGTGATCCCGCGCAACATCCGCCTGGCCGAAGCGCCGAGCTACGGCATGCCGGCGCTGGCCTACGACAAGCAATCGCGCGGCGCCCTGGCTTATCTGGCCCTGGCCGGCGAGATGGTTCGTCGTCAGCGCAAAAATTCACGCATCGCCGCCGCTCAGGCAACTTAAGGAATCCCCATGGCCGTCAAGAAACGAGGTCTCGGACGTGGACTGGATGCACTGCTGAGTGGTCCGACCGTCAGCGCGCTGGAAGAACAGGCTGCGCAAGCTGACACCCGTGAGTTGCAACACCTGCCGCTGGACCTGCTGCAGCGCGGCAAATACCAGCCGCGCCGGGACATGGATCCGCAGGCGCTGGAAGAATTGGCGGCGTCGATCAAGGCTCAAGGCGTGATGCAGCCGATCGTGGTGCGCCCGATTGGCGGTGGCCGCTTCGAGATTATCGCCGGTGAACGTCGCTGGCGCGCGAGTCAGCAAGCCGGGCAGGAAACCATCCCGGCGATGGTCCGCGATGTGCCGGATGAAACCGCGATCGCCATCGCGCTGATCGAGAACATCCAGCGCGAAGACCTCAACCCGATCGAAGAAGCGGTGGCCCTGCAGCGTTTGCAGCAGGAATTCCAGCTCACTCAGCAACAAGTTGCCGAGGCTGTGGGTAAGTCCCGCGTCACTGTGGCTAACCTGTTGCGTCTTATTGCACTGCCGGAAGTCATCAAGACCATGTTGTCTCACGGCGACCTGGAAATGGGTCATGCCCGTGCTTTGCTCGGTCTGCCGGACCATCAGCAGGTGGAAGGGGCGCGACATGTTGTCGCACGCGGTCTCACCGTGCGCCAAACTGAAGCACTGGTTCGTCAGTGGTTGAGTGGCAAACCGGAGCCTGTGGAAGCGAGCAAACCCGACCCGGATATCGCCCGTCTCGAACAGCGTCTGGCCGAGCGCCTAGGCTCTGCGGTGCAGATTCGCCACGGGAAGAAGGGAAAGGGTCAGTTGGTGATCGGTTATAACTCCCTTGATGAGCTTCAAGGTGTGCTCGCACACATCCGCTGAAACATTTCCTCATGTAGCGCGCAGTCGGAAATCACTACCTGACAGTTGAATAGGGGCAGAACCGCCCCTATACTCTGCGCGCATTTTGTCGGCACAAATTATGCCAAGTTATTGAATTCTGGCAGCCGACCATTGGAGAGCAAACGTGATGGAAACCCGCAAGCCAAACCGCCTGCCGTTCCATCGCCTGGCGGTTTTTCCGGTGTTGATGGCTCAATTTGTCATTTTGCTGATTGCCGCTTTGGCGCTCTGGCAATGGCATGGAGTCGTTGCCGGATACTCGGGACTTTGCGGAGGCCTGATAGCCTTGCTGCCCAATGTTTATTTCGCTCACAAGGCATTTCGGTTTTCCGGCGCCCGAGCAGCCCAGTCCATCGTCCGGTCCTTTTACGCCGGCGAGGCAGGCAAACTGATTTTGACGGCAGTGCTCTTTGCGCTGGTGTTTGCAGGTGTGAAGCCACTGGCGCCGATAGCAGTATTCGGCGTGTTCGTGCTGACTCAGTCGGTCAGCTGGTTCGCTCCCCTGCTGATGAGAACAAGACTTTCGAGACCTTAGGGCGTTTGAGGCAACCATGGCAGAAACAACCGCTTCGGGCTATATCCAGCACCACTTGCAGAACCTGACCTTCGGTCAGCTACCTAACGGCGGCTGGGGCTTTGCCCATACCGCAGCAGAAGCCAAAGAAATGGGCTTCTGGGCTTTCCACGTCGATACTCTCGGCTGGTCGGTCGCGTTGGGTCTGATCTTCGTACTTCTTTTCCGCATGGCGGCAAAGAAAGCGACTTCGGGTCAGCCGGGTGCTTTGCAGAACTTCGTTGAAGTATTGGTCGAATTCGTCGATGGCAGCGTGAAAGACAGCTTCCATGGCCGTAGCCCGGTGATTGCACCGTTGGCACTGACCATCTTCGTCTGGGTGTTCCTGATGAACGCCGTCGACCTGGTACCGGTCGACTGGATTCCTCAGTTGGCCATCCTGATCTCCGGTGACCACCACATCCCGTTCCGCGCCGTGTCGACAACCGACCCGAACGCGACCCTGGGCATGGCGTTCTCGGTTTTCGCACTGATCATTTTCTATAGCATCAAGGTCAAGGGCTTCGGCGGCTTCATCGGCGAACTGACCCTGCACCCGTTCGGCAGCAAGAACATTTTCGTTCAAGCCCTGCTGATCCCGGTGAACTTCCTGCTGGAATTCGTGACCCTGATCGCCAAGCCGATCTCTCTGGCTCTGCGTCTGTTCGGCAACATGTATGCCGGCGAGCTGGTGTTCATTCTGATCGCTGTGATGTTCGGCAGCGGCCTGCTCTGGCTGAGCGGCCTGGGCGTTGTTCTGCAGTGGGCGTGGGCTGTGTTCCACATCCTGATCATCACGCTGCAGGCGTTCATCTTCATGATGCTGACCATCGTCTACCTGTCGATGGCGCACGAAGAAAACCATTAAGGCCAGTCTCGACTAGTCTGATGTCCTTCCCGGTCAAACGGGAAGGGGCTCTTCACAGGGCACCTGAAACGATTTGTTTTACCGCTTTAATCTAAAAAACCTAAACCATACGACGTAAAAGTCGGGAGGAAAGATGGAAACTGTAGTTGGTCTAACCGCTATCGCTGTTGCACTGTTGATCGGCCTGGGCGCACTGGGTACCGCAATTGGTTTCGGCCTGCTGGGCGGCAAGTTCCTGGAAGGCGCAGCGCGTCAGCCAGAAATGGTTCCAATGCTGCAAGTTAAAATGTTCATCGTTGCCGGTCTGCTCGACGCCGTAACCATGATCGGTGTTGGTATCGCTCTGTTCTTCACCTTTGCGAACCCGTTCGTTGGTCAGATCGCTGGCTAATTACCCGGATTCTTCCGAGTAATTTGATGTGATGGACAACGTAACTGCGAGGTGTTGGCGTGAACATTAATGCGACCCTGATTGGCCAGTCCGTTGCGTTCCTGATTTTTGTACTGTTCTGCATGAAGTATGTATGGCCTCCGGTCATCGCTGCTCTGCACGAACGTCAAAAGAAGATCGCTGATGGTCTGGACGCTGCCAGCCGTGCAGCTCGCGACCTGGAGTTGGCCCAAGAAAAAGCGGGTCAGCAACTGCGCGAAGCGAAAGCTCAGGCAGCTGAAATCATCGAGCAAGCCAAGAAACGCGGTAACCAGATTGTCGAAGAGGCCGTTGAAAAGGCCCGTGTCGACGCTGACCGTGTGAAGGTTCAGGCTCAAGCCGAGATCGAACAGGAACTGAACAGTGTCAAAGACAAGCTGCGCGCCCAAGTGGGTTTGCTGGCTGTCGGCGGCGCCGAGAAGATCCTGGGTGCCACAATCGATCAAAACGCGCACGCAGAGCTGGTTAACCAACTGGCTGCTGAAATCTAAGCGAGGGCGATCATGGCAGAACTGACCACGTTGGCCCGACCTTACGCTAAGGCGGCCTTCGAGCACGCTCAGGCCCACCAGCAACTGGCCAATTGGTCAGCCATGCTCGGCCTGGCTGCAGCGGTGTCACAAGATGACACCATGCAGCGCGTGCTCAAGGCCCCGCGACTGACGAGCGCAGAAAAGGCCGCCACGTTTATTGACGTGTGCGGCGACAAGTTTGATGCCAAGGCACAGAACTTCATCAATGTCGTTGCCGAAAACGACCGTCTCCCGCTTCTGCCGGAGATTGCCGCTCTTTTCGACCTGTACAAGGCCGAACAAGAGAAGTCGGTAGACGTTGAAGTGACCAGTGCTTTTGCATTGAACCAAGAACAGCAAGACAAACTCGCCAAGGTTCTCAGTGCACGACTCAACCGGGAAGTGCGCCTGCAAGTTGCGGAGGATGCTGCCCTTATAGGTGGTGTCGTCATCCGCGCCGGCGACCTGGTTATCGATGGCTCGATTCGCGGCAAAATCGCGAAACTTGCCGAAGCATTGAAATCTTGAGTTTGAAGGGGCAGCAGAGCAATGCAGCAACTCAATCCTTCCGAAATAAGTGAAATTATCAAGGGCCGCATCGACAAGCTCGATGTGACCTCCCAAGCCCGTAACGAAGGCACTGTCGTCAGCGTATCTGACGGCATCGTGCGGATTCACGGTCTGGCCGACGTCATGTACGGCGAGATGATCGAGTTTCCGGGCGGCGTCTACGGTATGGCCCTCAACCTGGAGCAAGACTCCGTAGGTGCCGTTGTACTGGGCGCTTACCAGTCTCTGGCTGAAGGCATGAGCGCCAAGTGCACCGGCCGCATCCTCGAAGTTCCGGTTGGTAAGGAACTGCTGGGTCGCGTAGTCGACGCACTGGGTAACCCTGTTGACGGCAAAGGTCCACTGGGCAACACCGAGACCGACGCGGTCGAGAAAGTTGCTCCGGGCGTGATCTGGCGTAAGTCGGTAGACCAGCCTGTACAGACTGGCTACAAGGCTGTCGATGCCATGATCCCTGTCGGCCGTGGCCAGCGTGAGCTGATCATCGGTGACCGTCAGATCGGTAAAACCGCTCTGGCGATCGACGCGATCATCAACCAGAAAGACAGCGGCATTTTCTGCGTCTACGTAGCCATCGGTCAGAAACAATCGACCATCGCCAACGTGGTTCGCAAGCTGGAAGAAAACGGCGCCCTGGCCAACACGATCATCGTGGCTGCCAGTGCTTCGGAATCTCCTGCGCTGCAATTCCTGGCACCGTACTCCGGTTGCACCATGGGTGAATTCTTCCGCGACCGCGGTGAAGACGCGCTGATCGTTTATGACGATCTGTCCAAGCAAGCAGTGGCTTACCGCCAGATTTCCCTGCTGCTGCGCCGTCCACCAGGCCGTGAAGCTTACCCAGGCGACGTGTTCTATCTCCACTCCCGTCTGCTGGAGCGCGCATCCCGCGTTTCGGAAGAATACGTAGAGAAGTTCACCAACGGCGCAGTGACCGGCAAAACCGGTTCCCTGACCGCACTGCCGATCATCGAAACCCAGGCTGGCGACGTTTCCGCGTTCGTTCCGACCAACGTGATTTCCATCACCGACGGTCAGATCTTCCTGGAATCGGCCATGTTCAACTCGGGCATCCGCCCTGCAGTGAACGCCGGTGTTTCGGTATCCCGTGTGGGTGGTGCCGCTCAGACCAAGATCATCAAGAAGCTCTCCGGTGGTATCCGTACCGCTCTGGCTCAGTACCGTGAACTGGCGGCATTCGCCCAGTTCGCTTCTGACCTGGACGAAGCGACCCGTAAGCAACTTGAGCATGGTCAGCGCGTTACCGAGCTGATGAAGCAGAAGCAATACGCACCAATGTCGATCGCTGACATGGCGCTGTCGCTGTATGCCGCTGAGCGTGGGTTCCTGACTGACATTGAAATCGCCAAGATCGGCAGCTTCGAACAAGCGCTGATTGCTTTCTTCAACCGCGATCACGCCGATTTGATGGCCAAGATCAACGTTAAAGGTGACTTCAATGACGAAATCGACGCTGGCATGAAAGCCGGTATCGAGAAGTTCAAGGCCACCCAAACCTGGTAAGCCGCAGCGGGAGCCGCGAGGCTCCCGCTTGCTAACCTGATAGGTGTTACATGGCAGGCGCAAAAGAGATTCGCAGTAAGATTGCGAGCATCAAAAGCACGCAAAAGATTACCAGCGCCATGGAAAAAGTGGCGGTCAGCAAAATGCGCAAGGCACAAATGCGCATGGCTGCTAGCCGTCCTTATGCGGAGCGTATCCGCCAGGTTATTGGGCATCTGGCCAACGCCAACCCGGAATACCGCCACCCGTTCATGATCGACCGCGAAATCAAGCGCGTTGGTTATGTTGTGGTGAGCAGTGACCGTGGTCTGTGCGGCGGCTTGAATACCAACCTGTTCAAGGCCCTGGTCAAGGACATGGCGGTAAACCGCGAAAACGGCGTCGAGATTGATCTGTGTGTCGTTGGTAGCAAGGGTGCGGCCTTTTTCCGCAACTTCGGCGGTAACGTCGTTGCAGCTATCAGCCACCTGGGTGAAGAGCCGTCGATCAATGACTTGATCGGCAGCGTCAAGGTGATGCTGGATGCCTACCTGGACGGCCGTATTGACCGCCTGTCCGTGGTGTCCAACAAGTTCATCAACACCATGACGCAACAGCCTACCGTGGAGCAATTGATTCCACTGGTGGCCACCCCGGATCAGGATCTCAAACACCACTGGGACTATCTCTACGAACCGGATGCCAAAGAGCTGCTTGACGGCTTGATGGTCCGCTACGTTGAGTCGCAGGTCTACCAGGCGGTGGTCGAGAACAACGCGGCTGAACAAGCTGCGCGGATGATCGCGATGAAGAACGCTACCGACAACGCCGGTGATTTGATCAGCGATTTGCAGCTGATCTACAACAAGGCGCGTCAGGCTGCGATCACCCAAGAGATCTCGGAAATCGTCGGCGGCGCTGCCGCGGTTTAACGGTTCAAATATTCAGAGGATCCAGCTATGAGTAGCGGACGTATCGTTCAAATCATCGGCGCCGTTATCGACGTGGAATTTCCACGCGACAGCGTACCGAGCATCTACAACGCTTTGAAAGTCAAAAGCGATGCCGGCACCACTCTGGAAGTTCAGCAGCAGCTGGGCGACGGCGTGGTTCGTACCATTGCGATGGGTTCCACCGAGGGCTTGAAGCGCGGTCTGGAAGTTACCGACTCTGGCGCAGCCATCTCCGTACCGGTCGGTAAAGCGACCCTGGGCCGGATCATGGACGTCCTCGGTAACCCGATCGACGAAGCTGGCCCGATCGACACCGAAGAGCGTTGGGGCATTCACCGCCCAGCACCTTCGTTCGCTGAGCAGGCAGGCGGCAACGACCTGCTGGAAACCGGCATCAAGGTTATCGACCTGGTTTGCCCGTTTGCCAAAGGCGGTAAAGTCGGTCTGTTCGGTGGTGCCGGTGTAGGCAAAACCGTAAACATGATGGAATTGATCCGTAACATCGCCATCGAGCACAGCGGTTATTCCGTGTTCGCCGGTGTGGGTGAGCGTACTCGTGAGGGTAACGACTTCTACCACGAGATGAAGGATTCCAACGTTCTGGACAAAGTGGCACTGGTTTACGGTCAGATGAACGAGCCGCCGGGTAACCGTCTGCGCGTAGCACTGACCGGCCTGACCATGGCCGAGAAGTTCCGTGACGAAGGTAACGACGTTCTGCTGTTCGTCGACAACATCTATCGTTACACCCTGGCCGGTACTGAAGTATCCGCACTGCTGGGCCGTATGCCTTCGGCAGTAGGTTATCAGCCGACCCTGGCTGAAGAGATGGGCGTTCTGCAAGAACGTATCACTTCGACCAAGGAAGGTTCGATCACCTCGATCCAAGCGGTATACGTACCTGCGGATGACTTGACCGACCCATCGCCAGCGACCACCTTCGCCCACTTGGACGCCACCGTCGTTCTGTCCCGTGACATCGCTTCCCTGGGTATCTACCCAGCGGTAGATCCACTGGATTCGACTTCGCGCCAGCTGGACCCGAACGTAATTGGCCAGGACCACTACGACACCGCTCGCGGCGTTCAGTACGTTCTGCAACGTTACAAAGAGCTGAAGGACATCATCGCGATCCTGGGTATGGACGAGCTGTCGGAAGCCGACAAGCAGTTGGTAAACCGTGCTCGTAAGATCCAGCGCTTCTTGTCGCAGCCGTTCTTCGTGGCTGAAGTCTTCACCGGTGCTTCGGGTAAATACGTTTCCCTGAAAGACACCATTGCTGGCTTCAAAGGCATCCTCAACGGTGACTACGACCACCTGCCAGAACAAGCGTTCTACATGGTTGGCGGCATCGAAGAAGCGATCGAGAAAGCCAAGAAACTGTAATCCCGGCGCCCGGCAACGGGCGCTAATTTAGGTTGAGGCAATCAGATGGCTATGACAGTCCATTGCGATATCGTCAGCGCGGAAGGGGAAATCTTTTCCGGCCTGGTCGAGATGGTGATTGCGCACGGTGCACTGGGTGATCTTGGTATCGCTCTGGGACACGCGCCGCTGATCACTAATCTGAAGCCAGGTCCGATCCGCCTGATCAAGCAAGGCGGGGAACCCGAGGTGTTCTACATCTCCGGTGGTTTCCTCGAGGTTCAGCCGAACATGGTCAAAGTGCTTGCCGATACCGTGCAACGTGCCGCCGACCTGGATGAAGCTCAGGCTCAAGCAGCTCTCAAGGCTGCCGAGCATGCTCTGCATGAAAAAGGCGCTGATTTCGACTACAGCGCTGCGTCAGCACGTCTGGCCGAGGCTGCAGCTCAGCTGCGCACCGTCCAGCAGATCCGCAAGAAGTTTGGCGGTTAATCCGTCAGCCGCTTGTTGTGCGATTGATAAAAAAGGGTAGCCTCGGCTACCCTTTTTTCTTTTCCGAATTCCCGAAACCCGGTCGCAGTTGCTGACCACCCAGGATTGGTAGCCAGTCATGTCTCTTGAAATCGTTATCCTCGCGGCCGGTCAAGGCACTCGTATGCGTTCGGCACTGCCGAAGGTTCTGCACCCGATTGCCGGCAACTCCATGCTGGGCCATGTTATCCACAGCGCCCGACAACTCGATCCACAACGCATTCATGTGGTGATCGGCCATGGCGCGGATGTGGTGCGTGAACGCCTGGCCGCTGAGGATCTGAATTTCGTCCTGCAGGACAAGCAGCTCGGCACCGGCCACGCCACTGCGCAAGCGGTGCCGTTCATTACTGCCGACACTGTGCTGATCCTCTACGGTGACGTGCCGCTGATCGAAGTCGAAACCCTGCAACGGCTGCTCAAGCATGTCGTGCCGGGGCAGATGGGTTTGCTCACCGTCGAGCTGGACGACCCGACCGGTTATGGCCGCATCGTGCGCGATGCAGACGGTAAGGTCGCAGCCATCGTTGAACACAAAGACGCCAACGAAGCGCAGCGCGCGATCACCGAAGGCAACACCGGCATTCTCGCCGTGCCAGCCAATCGTCTGGCCGACTGGATGAGTCGTCTGTCAAACAACAATGCCCAAGGCGAGTACTACCTGACCGATGTGATCGAAATGGCGGTCAGCGATGGCCTGGTTGTCGCCACCGAACAACCGCATGATCCAATGGAAGTGCAGGGCGCCAACGATCGCAAGCAATTGTCAGAGCTGGAGCGCCATTACCAGTTGCGCGCCGGTCGGCGGTTGATGGCGCAAGGCGTCACCTTGCGGGATCCGGCACGTTTCGATGTGCGTGGCGAAGTCACCGTGGGTCGTGACGTGCTGATCGACATCAACGTGATCCTCGAAGGCAATGTGGTCATCGAAGACGACGTAGTCATCGGCCCGAATTGTGTGATCAAGGACAGCACCCTGCGCAAAGGCGTGGTGATCAAGGCCAACTCGCACATTGAGGGTGCCGTTCTGGGCGAGGGCAGCGATGCCGGCCCGTTTGCGCGTCTGCGTCCGGGTACCGTGCTTGAAGCGCGTGCGCATGTGGGTAATTTTGTTGAATTGAAAAACGCCCACATGGGCGAAGGCGCCAAGGCCGGTCACCTCACGTATCTGGGCGATGCCGAAATCGGTGCGCGCACCAACATTGGCGCTGGCACCATCACCTGCAACTACGACGGCGCCAACAAGTGGAAAACCGTGTTGGGTGCGGATGTGTTCATCGGCTCCAATAATTCGTTGGTCGCGCCTGTGGATATCTCTGCCGGTGCAACCACGGCGGCCGGGTCGACCATCACGCAGAATGTGGATAACGCGCAGTTGGCCGTGGGCCGAGCGCGGCAGAGAAATATCGACGGTTGGAAACGGCCGGAGAAGATCAAGAAGAGCTGAGTTATCCACAGCGGCTTTTTGAAGATCAAAAGATCGCAGCCTTCGCAGCTCCTATGGGGACTGTGGGGGTTGCGGTTTTTTTTGGGCGACCGCTTGACGATTTAGAGCCGATAGGTTTTGATTGCTTACGTTATCTTTCGAAACGAAACTTAAGCCGCCATGTCGAAACGCAACACGCCACAACGCCGTCACAACATTCTCGCCTTGCTCAACGAGCAGGGCGAAGTCAGTGTGGATGAACTGGCCAAGCGCTTCGAAACCTCCGAAGTTACGATTCGCAAGGATCTCGCCGCGCTGGAAAGCCACGGTCTGTTGCTGCGCCGCTACGGCGGGGCGATCACCATGCCGCAGGAACTGGTCGCGGAAACCGCGCAGAGCGTTTCCAAGTACAAACAGGCGATTGCCCGCGCTGCGGTGAAACGCATCCGCGAACACGCGCGCATCATCATCGACAGCGGCAGCACCACCGCCGCGATGATCCCGGAACTTGGCCAACAGCCCGGTCTGGTAGTGATGACCAACTCCCTGCACGTCGCCAACGCCCTGAGCGAACTCGAACACGAGCCGGTGCTGTTGATGACTGGCGGTACCTGGGATCCGCATTCGGAGTCCTTTCAGGGCCAGGTCGCCGAGCAGGTACTACGCTCTTACGACTTCGACCAATTGTTCATTGGCGCCGACGGTATCGACCTGGTGCGTGGCACCACCACGTTCAATGAGCTGCTCGGTTTGAGCCGGGTCATGGCTGACGTGGCGCGGGAAGTCATCGTCATGGTCGAGGCCGACAAGATCGGCCGCAAGATCCCCAATCTGGAACTGCCGTGGAGCAGCGTCCATACCCTAATTACCGATGATCGCCTGCCTAGCGAGGCACGCGATCAGATTCAGGCCCGCGGTATCACCGTGATTTGCGCGGCTGTCAGTCAGGAGAAATAAGCATGTGTGGAATTGTCGGCGCAGTTGCTGAACGTAATATCACCGCCATCCTGCTCGAAGGCCTCAAGCGCCTTGAATACCGCGGCTACGACAGCGCCGGTGTCGCGGTCTTCACCAATGACGAAACCCTCGAGCGCATGCGTCGTCCGGGTAAAGTCAGTGAACTTGAAGCTGCGTTGGCAGAGCATCCACTGGTGGGTCGCCTCGGTATTGCCCACACCCGTTGGGCCACTCACGGTGCGCCATGCGAGCGCAACGCCCACCCGCATTTTTCCGGCGACATCGCCGTGGTGCACAACGGCATCATCGAAAACCACGAAGCCCTGCGTGAACAACTGAAAGCGCTGGGTTACGTGTTTACTTCGGACACCGACACCGAAGTCATCGCCCACCTGCTCAGCCACAAACTCAAGGATCAGCCAGACCTGAGCGTTGCGCTAAAAGCGACGGTCAAGGAATTGCACGGTGCTTACGGCCTGGCCGTGATCAATGCCAAACAGCCGGATCGTCTGGTTGCCGCGCGCAGTGGCAGCCCGTTGGTGATCGGTCTGGGTCTGGGCGAGAACTTCCTCGCCTCTGACCAGTTGGCGCTGCGTCAGGTCACCGACCGCTTCATGTACCTGGAAGAAGGCGATATCGCCGAAATTCGCCGCGATAAGGTGCAGATCTGGGACATCAACGGCAATGCCGTCGAGCGCCAGACCGTGCAGTACAGCGACGGTGCCGAAGCCGCCGACAAAGGTGAATACCGCCACTACATGCTCAAGGAAATCCACGAGCAACCGGCCGTTGTACAACGCACCCTCGAAGGTCGCCTGAGCAATGATCAGGTGCTGGTGCAAGCGTTCGGCCCACAAGCCGCCGAGCTGTTCGCCAAAGTGCGCAATGTACAAATCGTCGCCTGCGGCACCAGTTATCACGCCGGCATGGTCGCGCGTTACTGGCTGGAAGAACTGGCCGGGATCCCGTGCCAGGTCGAAGTCGCCAGCGAATTCCGCTATCGCAAAGTGGTGGTGCAGCCGGACACGCTGTTCGTCACCATTTCGCAGTCCGGCGAAACCGCCGACACCCTCGCGGCCCTGCGCAACGCCAAAGAGCTGGGCTTCTTGGCCAGCCTGGCGATCTGCAACGTCGGCATCAGCTCGCTGGTTCGCGAGTCCGACCTGACTCTGCTGACCCAGGCCGGCCGCGAAATCGGCGTGGCCTCGACCAAAGCCTTCACCACGCAATTGGTTGGTCTACTGCTGCTGACCCTGTCGCTGGGCCAAGTGCGCGGCACCTTGGCCGATGGCGTCGAAGCACGTCTGGTCGAAGAACTGCGTCGCCTGCCAACCCGTCTCGGCGAAGCACTGGCCATGGACAGCACCGTGGAGAAAATCGCCGAGCTGTTCGCCGAAAAGAACCACACCCTGTTCCTCGGTCGTGGCGCGCAATTCCCGGTGGCGATGGAAGGTGCGCTGAAACTCAAGGAAATCTCCTACATCCACGCCGAAGCTTATCCGGCCGGCGAGCTGAAACACGGCCCGCTGGCGCTTGTGGATAACGACATGCCGGTGGTTACCGTGGCGCCGAACAACGAACTGCTGGAAAAGCTCAAATCCAACCTGCAGGAAGTCCGCGCTCGCGGCGGCGAACTGATCGTTTTCGCCGACGAAAAAGCCGGCATGACCAACGGCGAAGGCACTCACGTGGTGCAGATGCCGCATATCCACGACATCCTCTCGCCGATCCTCTACACGGTTCCGCTGCAGCTGCTGTCGTACTACGTCGCGGTGCTCAAGGGCACGGACGTCGATCAGCCGCGCAACCTGGCGAAGTCGGTGACGGTGGAATAAGTTATCCACAGCTGACCTACGCACAAAAAAATCGCAGCTTCGGCTGCGATTTTTGTATCTGACTCGAGAGGCTCCATGGATCGCTTCCAGGAAATGCACATCTTCACCACTGTCGCCCAGGAGCAAGGCTTTTCCTCAGCGGCTCGACGTCTTGGTTTGTCCGCAGCAAGCGTGACAAGAGCAGTGGCGGCGCTGGAGTTGCGAATTGGTACGCGGTTGCTGATCCGTACCACGCGCAGTGTGCATTTGAGCGAAGCCGGGCAGCGTTATCTGGAGGATTGTCGGAGGATTCTCGCCGAGGTGCAGGAGGCCGAAGATTCGGCGGCGGGCAGTCATGCCGAGCCGCGTGGGCAACTGACGGTGACGGCGCCGGTGTTGTTCGGTGATTTGTTTGTGACGCCGGTGATGGCGCGTTATCTCGCGCAGTATCCGGATGTCACGATCAACGCTGTGTTGGTTGATCGGATCGTCAACATGGTCGAGGAAGGCATCGATGTGGCGGTGCGTATCGGTGATCTGCCGGACAGCAGTCAGCATGCTGTTCGCGTGGGTGAGGTGCGTAGGGTTATTTGCGGCTCGCCGGACTACTTTGCCAAATATGGCCGACCGGCTCATCCCCACGCGTTGGCAGGCGCGCCGGTGGTGGCGACTTCAGCGATCGGTCAGCAACGCAGTTGGCCGTTTCTCGACGGTGGCGAACCACTCGGTGTGCGTCCTGAGCCGCGTCTGATCGTGACCGCCAATCAGGCAGCGATTACCGCAGCCTGTATGGGGCTGGGCTTGACCCGAGTGTTGTCCTATCAAGTCGCCAGCAAAATCGCCACCGGTGAGCTGGAAATCGTCCTCGCCGAATTTGAGCTGCCGCCATTGCCGATCCACGTCGTGTATCAGGGTGGGCGCAAGGCGCCAGCGCGGATCCGCAGTTTCGTCGATTTCACGGCCAAGGCTTTGCGCGAACATCCGGCCTTGAAAAATGCTGCGTTATTTCACTCAGTGAAATAATCGATTGCAGTTGCTGGTGATTCTGTTCTTTTCGCGGTCAGTGGATGATGGCCTCCATCGGCGCTCTCACCCCCGCAGCGGCGCCCCTGTTCAGCGGAGTCGACCATGCAAGCGATCAAACTCTACAACTTTCCACGTTCCGGCCACGCCCACCGTGTCGAGCTGATGTTGTCCCTGCTGCAACTGCCGACCGAGCTGATCTTCGTCGATCTGGCCAAAGGCGAGCACAAACAGCCGGCGTATCTGGCGATCAACAGTTTTGGCCAAGTCCCGGCCATTGATGACGGCGGCGTGGTGCTGGCCGACTCCAACGCCATTCTGGTTTATCTGGCGCAGAAATACGGCCACGGTCGTTGGCTGCCAACCGATCCGGTCGGTGCGGCACGTGTGCAGCGCTGGTTGTCGGCTGCCGCCGGACCGATTGCTTTCGGCCCCGCCGCTGCGCGACTGGTCACGGTGTTTGGTGCCCAACTGAATGCCGAAGAAGCGATTACCCGTGCGCACAACCTGCTCAAGGTGATGGACATCGAGTTGGGCAAAACGCCGTATCTGGTCGGTGACGAGCCGAGCATTGCCGACGTTTCCGCCTACAGTTACATCGCCCATGCGCCGGAAGGCAATGTGTCGCTGGATGACTACGGCAACGTTCGCGCCTGGTTGGCCCGGGTTGAAGCCCTACCGGGTTTCGTCGGCATGCCGCGCACGGTTGCCGGTCTGCAAACCACTGCCTGATTTTCGCAATCCACACTGTGCCGACGGTGCAGGGGAGAGGTCGTGATGGAACGTTCACCGTGGCACGCTGGCGAGCAACAGTTGCAAGCGAAGGTCGGGGTTGCCGAACGCATGGAAGCCTTCGGGCGTAAGGTGATTCGCACCTGGATGCCGGATCAGCACCGCGAGTTCTATCAGCAACTGCCCTTCATGCTATACGGCGCAGTCGATGCGCAAGGGCGCCCGTGGGCCAGTGTGCTCGAAGGCGCGCCGGGGTTTGCCCATTCGCCGGATCCCGAGCATCTGCATTTCGCCAGCCAGGTTGCTGCCGATGACCCGGCGCAACTACGCAATGGCGAACCGATCGGTTTGCTCGGCATCGAATTGCACACCCGCCGGCGCAATCGCCTCAACGGCCATGTCGGCAATCTGAGCGCTCAGGGTTTTGAGGTGAGCGTGGATCAGGCCTTCGGCAACTGCCCGCAATACATTCAGTTGCGCCAGTTTCAGCGGGTGCCGCTGACGGATCCGCATACCCGCCCGGCTGAGTATCTGCACGGCCTTGATGACGCGGCCGTTGCGCTGATCGCTGGCGCCGATACGTTCTTCGTCGCCAGTTATGTCGATGTCGAGGGCCAGCGCTCCGTGGATGTTTCCCACCGGGGTGGCCAGGCCGGTTTCGTGCGGGTGGAAGGCAATCGTCTGACCATCCCCGATTTCGCCGGCAACCTGCACTTCAACACCTTGGGCAATCTACTGCTCAATCCCAAGGCTGGCTTGTTGTTCATCGACTTTTCCACAGGCGATCTGCTGCAACTCAGCGGGCGCACCGAGATCCTTCTCGATGACCCGCAGATCGAGGCCTTTCAAGGCGCGGAACGGCTGTGGACGTTTGAAGTGGAGAAACTGGTGCGGCGCCCCGCAGCCCTGGCATTGCGCTGGCGCTTCGACGGCATGTCGCCGACCAGTCTTTTGACCGGTAACTGGGCCGAAGCCGATGCGCGTTTGCAGGCGCAGGCGCTGGGCAATCAATGGCGGCCGTTGCGCGTGGCGAAGATTGAGGCGGAAAGCCGCAGCATCCGTTCAATCTATCTGGAGCCAACCGATGGCGCCGGTTTGCCGGTGTTTCTCGCGGGCCAGCATTTGCCGCTGCGTTTCACGATTAATGGCGAGGTGCATATCCGCACCTACAGTCTTTCGAGTGCGCCGTCGGATGGGTTCTACCGCATCAGCGTGAAGCGCGAGGGATTGATCTCGTCGCACCTGCATGAGCAGATCCACGTCGGCGATGTACTGGAAGCCCGGGCACCACAAGGGCATTTCACCGTCGCACCGCTGGAGCACCGACCGTTGGTGCTGTTGGCGGCCGGGGTAGGAATCACGCCGTTGCTGTCGATGTTGCGTGAGGTGGTTTACCAAGGCTTACGCACTCGGGGGATTCGTCCGACATTGTTGCTGCAGAGTTCACGCAGCCTCGCCGATCAGCCGTTTCGCAGGGAGCTGGATCGTTTGCTCGAAGCCGCAGGCGACTCTGTGCGAGTCCTGCGCTTGCTCAGCCAGCCGGAAGCCGATCTGCAAGAGGGCGAGGATTTCGATGTGCATGGGCGCATCGACGGCACTGTGCTGAGAAACCTGCTGGATGCCGAAGATTTCGACCAGCTCGACTTTGTGCTCTGCGGCCCCGGTGCTTTTACCCAAGGGTTGTACGACACCCTGCGCGAGCTGGATGTACGTGACGCGCAGATTCATGCGGAAACCTTTGGCCCGTCGACCCTGAAACGTCAGGCTGATCCGGACGCGATTGTCATCGAACAAGCGCCTGCGGCGACCACATCGGTGCCGGTGGTGTTCGAGCGCTCGGCGAAAGAGGCGCGTTGGCAGCCGGATGGCGGGAGTTTGCTGGAGCTGGCGGAAAGTCGCGGATTGCGCCCGGAGTTCAGTTGCCGCGGTGGTTCGTGCGGTACCTGCAAGACCCGGCTGGTCAGCGGTGCAGTGAATTATCCACAGGTACCGGCGGATATTCCGGAAGCGGGGCATGTGCTGATTTGCTGTGCCGTTCCGGCACAAAGCACGCAGCCTTTAGTGCTGGATCTGTAATTCCGAACCCACCACAAATAACCTGTGGGAGCGAGCCTGCTCGCGAATGCGTCGGCTCAGTCAACATCATTGTTGCTGACAGACCGCATTCGCGAGCAGGCTCGCTCCCACACTTGGTATGTGTTCCAAAACAGGGTTCAGGCGTAGGACAGCGATTTCTCCTCCAGCAATTCCTGATACAGCTCTGTCCACTTGCGGCCCATGTCGTCGGCTGTGAACAACTGCCGATAACGTGCTTCAGCTTTTACGCCCATCGCAGCTGCCCGCTCCGGATCCTCCCACAGGGTGCGCATCGCCTCGCGAAATGCCAGTGGATTACTGGGCGGCACCACCAGCCCGGTTTCGTTGTGGATATTGATGTAGCTGGTGCCAGTGCCGATCTCGCTGGAGATCATCGGTTTGCCGTACATTGCGCCTTCCAGCAAAGAAATGCCGAACGCTTCCGAGCGCAGGTGCGACGGGAACACAATGGCGTAGCTCAGTTGCAGCAGTGCGACTTTGTCTTCGTCACCCAGACGCCCGAGGAAGTGTATGTTGCGCAGGCCCAACGCCTGCGCCTGAGCGTGCAGCTCCAGTTCCAGCGGCCCGGCGCCGACAATGACCACGGGATAATCCACATCTTTCAGGGCCTCCAGCAAAATGTGCAGGCCTTTGTAGTAACGCATCACGCCGACAAACAGAAAAAACTTATCCCCAACCTGCTGGCGCCAGCGATTCATTCGTTCGGGATCGGGCTGTGGATAACCGGCCTTGTTCAGACCATAAGGAATCACCCGGGTCTTGTCCTGGAACTGCTGCAGCACATCGCTGGTGTGCAGGTAGTTCGGCGAAGCGGCAACAATGCGGTCGGCACTGGCGAGGAAGCGGTTCATCAGGGGGCGGTAGAGTTTGAGCAGGTGCTTCTGGCGAATGATGTCCGAGTGGTAAGTCACCACGCTCGGTTTATTCATCGCAGTGGCGAAGTGCACCAAATCCATGAATGGCCACGGGAAGTGGTAATTGACCACATCCGCTTCGGCTGCCATCTCGCGAAACTGTTTGAACACGCTCCAGGAAAAACCGGTGGAGGCGAATTGAATATCGAGTCTGGCCCGGTGCACTTCGTGCTGACCCAATTTCACCACGGCCGGCGTCGGATCCGCGCTGAGCGTCAGCACCTGGCCGTCGATGCCGTGCTGGGCGCCGCTTTCGCAGAGCTGGAAGATCACTTGCTCAATGCCGCCGACCGAGTCAGGCAGGTACGTCTTGAAAAAATGAAGAACTCGCATTCAACCTCCCATGGCCTGGCGGTAGGCACTGGCCGTGGCCTGTGCACAACGCTCCCAGGAAAAAAGCCGTGACTGCTGCAACCCGGCTTCTTGGCATGCCTGCCAATGCGCTTGATCGTCGATCAGTCGGCTCAGCGCATCACGCAGGCCTTCTGCATCGTCAGCTTCAATATAGTTGCCCGCTGCACCGGCGACTTCCGGCATCGCCGAAGAGCGCGTGAGCAGCACCGGAGTGCAGCTGGCCATGGCTTCCAGTACCGGCAGACCAAAACCTTCATACAGCGATGGAAAAATCAGCGCCCGGGCACCGGCCAGCAATTGCGCGACCTGTTCATCGGGCAGATAACCGAGCAGGCACACATGCCCGCTGGCCAGCGCCTGACGTAGAGGCTCACTGAACTGCTCGCGTTCCCAGCCAGCCATGCCGACGATCAGCAGCGGGAAGCGCTGACGTACTGCCTCCGGCAGCAGGGCATGGGCGCGCAGGGCCAGGCCAAGGTTCTTGCGCGGCTCCAGCGTGCCCACACAGAGAAAATACTCCCGCGCTTCTACCGCGTGCGCTTTGAGCACTGCGTCAATGGCGCTCGCCTCGCGCGGATGAAAGCGCGCGGCGACCCCCAGTGGTGCCACCACAAAACGCTCGGCAGGCAGGCCGAAATACGCTTGAGCTTCGTCGGCAATCGCTTGCGAGTCGGTGAGAATCACCTGCGCCTGTTGTACCCCAACAGCCAATCGACGCTCGATTTCCTTGAGCCGCGCCGGGGGCTGGGTCTCAGGGAAATGCAGGTGCGTCAGGTCATGCAGGGTGATCACGGTCGGGCCGTCGAAGGCCAGCGGCCACAGGCTCGGTTCGTGATAGAGGTCGATGCCTTGCGCGCGGCCCTGATCGAAGCGTTTCTGCTCCAGCCAGCGACGCGCCTGATAGGCCCCGGGAATCTGCCGCAGCAGCGGTGTCAGACGCGAGTAACCGGGCATGGCCGCTTCCGGCAGTGCCGAGCTCCAGCCCCAGCCATGGAACAACGTCACGTCAACCTCCGGCTCGCTGCGCAAGGCGTTGACCAGTTCGGCAACGTAATGGCCGATGCCGGTACGCGGTGCCTGGAGAATGCGCGCGTTAAGAGCAATGCGCATGCTGGCTCTCAGGGGCAGGCAACGATGCATGCAAGTTGCGCTCAATACGCTCGACCAATTGCGCGCTCGCTTCGCGCCAGCTCAGCCAGCGCCATTGTTCGAGGCCCAGCGCTGCCGGAAACTCGCCGGAGCGCTCCATGCCGGTCACCAGATCGCTCAGACTCTGTGGATTCGCCAGGTCGAAATACGCCATGTAGTCGCCGCCGATCTCGCGGAACACCGGAATATCGCTGGCCATTGCCGGTAACTTGCGTTGCATGGCTTCCACCAGTGGTAAGCCGAAACCTTCGACATGGGACGGAAACACCAGCGCCGTGGCGTGGGAGTAAGCGTGTTCGAGACTTTTGTCCGAGAGCGAGTTGTACATGAACAAACGCCGGTTCAGCTCGGGATGCTGGCGGATTCGTTCGATCAGTGCATCGCACTTCCAGCCAATCTTGCCGACGATGCATAACCGCGCTTTCGATCCTGTTGCCCAGGCGAGTTCAAACGCCTCGAGCAGGTACGCATGGTTTTTGCGCGGTTCGATGGTGCTGACCATGAGAAACACCGGGTCAGTCGTCTGGAACATGTCCAGCAGGCCACGGTCGACCTTGGCATCGGCCTCGCTCAAGTCCAGCTCGGAGCCGAGGTGGAAGTAATCGAACCAGCGCTGCCCGACCTGTTGCGCGCCGATCCGGCGCAGCATTTCCTCGCGCACCTGATCGCGGATAGTGGTCGAGATCGCGACATAACCGTCGGCGGTGCGCGCGATCCAGTCGAACCAGTCGTTGAACACTTTGACCAGCCCGGCATCGCAAAACTGCGGGTGGGTCAGGGGGATCAGGTCGTAGATCACTGAAATGATGCCCACACCCTCACGCTTGAGTTGCTCGGCGAGGGGAAAAAAGTTGGCGTGCCAGGATGAATCGAGCAGCACCAATTGATCGCCTGCCCGGTGGGCCATCGGTACGCAGCGCTCGGGAATCTGTTGGCCCTTGAGGACTCGTTCAAGCAGGCGCATGGGCAAGCTCAAACAAGCGAATGCCGTGAGCCGGCAGCCGACGTATAGCACTCGACGGGTGAAATGCGACCGGTTGAACGGCCAGCGCCGTTCCACGGCGCGGTGACGTAGCCAGAAGGCGTTGGCCCACTGTTCCAGTTTCACCCGCAGGCCCATCAGGTCGAACTTCGGGGACTTCAGCGGCGTCAGACTTTTAACTTCATACAAACCGCCATCGATCATCACCACCGGGATGCATTCGACGGTTTCATCGGCTCCCGGCAATTGCTGAATGACGTTGCGTACAACACGCTGAATGCCCGAGTTGGCGGAGGGATGTTCGAATACGTAGGTGCACTCCACCAACAATCGTGTCATCGCAAGATCTCCGTATCAGGCGCTTCTACAAGGATTTCACTGGAGCGGCTGATTTCGGTCCGGGCTTGCAACCATGAGCAACCGACAAAGTCTTCCTGGCGATTGTTGATCACGTGGAAGATCAAACCATAGTCGCGCCACTCGAAGTTGCGATCCAGGTGCGAGTCCAGACGTGACAGGCTCAACGCCACTGAGTAGTTACCCTTGCCCAGACGCATGTCGAAAGCGAAACGAAAGGTCACGCGCTCGCCGGCACTCAGCTCGGTAATGGCTTTATCGAGGCGATGGGTGTTGATGCCATAAATGGCTTGGCCCAGACGATCCTTGATCATGAAGCCGAGAATCAGCCGCTCGATGTCTTCACGAATTTCGGTCTGCACCTCCAGCACCACAGGCTGACCGACCTCCGCGACTTCAAGGCTGCGCCCCTGCGCGTCGAGCAGACGCACGCTGAGAATCCCGGCTTCGCCGGTGCCGGAAATGGTCTGTACCTGGCCATTGGCGAGCATCTCCTGGCGCACGGTCTGGCCTTCGCGCTGGGCCAGCATGGCGTTGTAGTAATCCATGACTTCTTCGGGTTTGCCACGCATGGCCAACCGGCCGTTTTCCAACAGAATCGCGGTGTCGCAGATCGATTGAATGGCCGAGCGGTCATGGGACACGATCAGCAGGGTGGTGCCGGCTTTGCGGAAGCTGCGGATGCGCTCGAAACTTTTGTGCTGGAAATACGCATCACCGACTGACAGCGCTTCGTCGACGATCAGGATGTCCGGACGCCGCGCAGTCGCGACACTGAACGCCAGGCGCATCTGCATGCCGCTGGAATAGGTGCGCACCGGTTGATCGATGGCTTCGCCGATTTCGGCAAAACTTTCGATTTGCGGCATCAACGCTTCGATCTCTTCGACCTGCATGCCCAGCAGCTGACCGGCCATGACAGCGTTCTGCCGACCAGTAAAGTCCGGGTGAAAACCCATGCCCAATTCCAGCAACGCGGCCACGCGGCCTTGCAGATGGATCTGTCCACAGGTTGGTTGGGTGGTGCCGGTGATCATCTTCAGCAGGGTGCTTTTGCCCGCGCCGTTGACGCCGACGATGCCAACGGCTTCACCGGGGCTGATCTCGAAATCGACATCTTGCAAGACCCAGTGCAGGTGGTGGCGGTTCGGCGAGAACGGCACCAGCCATTCCAGCAGGCGACTCCAGCGATTCGGGTACTGTTTATAGGCTTTGGCCAGGCCAGTGACGCGTATGTGTCCCATCAGAGTTCATCCACCATTTCACCGACACGCTGACGGAACAGACGCAGCGCCATGGCGCAGAGCAGCACACCGATGAGCAGCAGCGGTGTCAGTGACGACCACTGCGGCCATTGGTTGTAGAGGAACACGTTCTGGTAGCTGGTCATCAGTGCCGTCATCGGGTTCAGGCTGATGAGGTGCTGGATGCCTGGCGGCAGGATCGACAGCGGGTAAACGATGGGCGTCAGCCAGAACCAGAACTGCAAGCAGATGCCAAACATCTGCCCGACATCGCGAAAGAACACATTGAGAATGCCGAGCAGCATCCCCAGGCCCGCGGCGAAGATCACTTGCACGATCAACAGCGGTATCAGCGCCAGCAAAGCCATGCCGGGCAGGCGGCCGCTGATCAGCAGAAAGCCGAAGAACAGCCCGAGAATGATCGCAAAATTGATACCGGCGTTGAGCAGGGTAATCACCGGCAGGCACATGCGCGGGAAGCTGATTTTCTTCAGCAGATTGGCGTTTTCCAGAAACATGCTCTGGCTGCGCGAGGTGATTTCCGCGAACAGACCCCAGGTCAGCAGGCCGGCGCAGAGATAGACACTGTAGGCCAGGCCATCGTCCACGCCCGGCAGCCGCGCGCGCATGATCTGGGAAAAGATCACCGTGTACACAACGATCATCGACAACGGGTTGAGTACCGTCCACAGCGCGCCGAACAACGAGTTGCGATAACGTGATTGAAACTCCCGCTTGACGCTACCGAGGATGAATCCGCGATAACTGCGCATTGAGCGGTACAGGGAAAGCAGCATTCAAACCGTCCTGCCGTATTGGTCTTCGAAGCGAACGATGTCGTCCTCTCCCAGGTATTCGCCGCTTTGTACTTCGATGATCACCAGATCGATCACGCCGGGGTTTTCCAGGCGATGGCGGTGACCGGCAGCGATGAATGTCGATTCGTTTTTCGCCACCAGATGGGTGCCGGTTCCGTTGTTGGTGACCTTGGCCATGCCTTCGACCACCACCCAGTGTTCGTTGCGGTGATGGTGCATTTGCAGAGACAGCTTGGCGCCGGGTTTGACCACAATGCGCTTGATCTTGAAGCGCGGGCCTTCCTCAAGCACGGTGTAGGTGCCCCATGGCCGACTCACCGTACGGTGCAGGCGGTAGGCTTCGTGGGATTTGTCCTTGAGCTGCTTGGCCACCCGTCGCACGTCCTGCGCACGATCAGCGTGGGCGACCAGTACGGCGTCGGCGGTGTCGATGACAATCAGGTTGTCGACGCCGACGGCAGCTACCAGCCGACCTTCGCTTTGAACGAAGTTATTGTGGCTGTCGATGAAAATCGCTTCTCCGCTGGCACGATTGTTATCGGCATCGGCCGGTACCAGGGCCGCGACGGCGCCCCAGGAACCGATATCGCTCCAGTCGAAACCGGCGGGTACCACGACGACTTTTTCCGAGCGCTCCATCAACGCGTAGTCGATGGAGATGTCGGTGATCTCGGCGAACAGCGCTGGCGATAGTTCCTGTTGCAGGCAGCCGACAGTTTCCAGCGGGGCGCTTGCCGCCATGCAGGCGCGGGTCTGTTCCAGCAACTGTGGCGCATGCAGTTGCAACTCGGCCAGCACACTTGCGGTGGTGAAGCAGAACATCCCTGAGTTCCACAGGAAATTGCCGCTTTGCAGATAATGCGTGGCGGTTTGCAGGTCGGGTTTCTCGACGAAACGCTGCACTTTCGCCGCGCCTTTGGCGTCCAGCGGGGCGCCGGTCTCGATGTAGCCGAAGCCGGTTTCCGGGGCGGTCGGCGTCACACCGAAGGTCACCAGATAACCGTCTTTGGCCAGATTGACCGCGTGCTCGACGGCGGTTTTCAGCGCGTCCTGGTTGACGATCAAATGGTCGGCGGGCATCACCACCATGATCGCGTCATCACCATGCAATGCTTGCAACGACAACGCCGCCGCAGCGATGGCCGGAGCAGTGTTGCGGCCGGTCGGCTCCAGCAGAAAGTGCCCGCGATGGCGCGACACGTGCGCGGCGCAATAGTGATCCTTGCTCTGGAAGTAGTACTCGCGGTTGGTCACCGTGACGATATCGCCCCAGCCATCGAGCAACGCCGCCGCACGCTGGTAGGTCTTGCCCAGCAGCGACTGGCCGTCGGGCAGGGTCATGAACGGCTTGGGATGGCCCTCGCGGGACACCGGCCACAAACGGGTGCCGGCACCGCCGGACAGAATCACGGGAATCAGCATGGCCTACTCCTTGGCGACGCGTTTCATGTCCGCATCCATCATCATGCGGATCAAGGTATCCAGGTCGGTTTTCGGTTTCCAGCCCAGCACGCGCTGAGCCTTGGCCGGATTGCCGAGCAGCACTTCGACTTCGGCCGGGCGGAAGAATGCCGGGTCGATTTTCACGTAGTCACGGTAGTTGAGGCCGACGTGATCGAAGGCGATGCGGCACATTTCCCGCACGGTGGTGGTGACGCCGGTGGCGACGACAAAATCGTCAGGCTTGTCCTGCTGGAGCATCAGCCACATGGCTTCGACGTAGTCACCGGCAAAGCCCCAATCGCGTTTCGCATCGATGTTGCCCAAGGCCAGCTCCTGCTGTTTGCCTTGCTTGATGCGTGCGGCGGCATCGGTAACCTTGCGCGTCACGAATTCGATGCCGCGCAGCGGTGATTCATGGTTGAAGAGGATGCCGCTGCTGGCGTGCAGGTTGAAGCTTTCGCGGTAGTTGACGGTGATCCAGTGACCGTAGAGTTTGGCCACGCCGTAAGGGCTGCGCGGGTAGAACGGGGTGTTTTCATCCTGCTGCTCAGCCTGGATCAGGCCGAACATTTCGCTGGTCGAGGCCTGATAGAAGCGTGTGTGCGGACTGAACTGACGGATCGCTTCGAGCAAGTGAGTAACGCCCAGGCCATCGACGATGCCAGTGGTCACCGGTTGATCCCACGAGGCGGCGACGAAGCTTTGCGCGGCGAGGTTATAGACCTCGTCCGGCGCCGACTTGATGACTGCACGCTGTACCGAGCAGGCATCGGCCATGTCACCGTCCAGATAGACGATGTCGGCTTCGACGCCCATCTCGCGCAGGCGCCAGCGCGAATCGCTGCTGCGCCGTGCGACGAGGCCGTGAACCTTGTAGCCCTTGTCGAGCAACAGCTTGGCCAGATACGCGCCGTCCTGGCCGGTGATCCCTGTGATCAGTGCACTTTTTGTCATTCTTGTCGTACTCGCGTCTCCCAGTCGGACAGGATCGCCCGCAGGGATTGTTGTGTGGTGATTTCAGGCGTCCATCCTGTGGTCTGGGTCAGCCTGTTGTGGCTGCCACAAACGCGACGCTGATCGGCGCGCCGCATGCGCGCAGGGTCTTGAACCAGTTGCATCTCCACTTCGGCCAGATCGCCGAGCTGCTCGATCAGGCTGCGGATGCTTTGCTCGCGGCCCGAGCAGATGTTGTAGACCTGCCCGGGTGTGCCTTTTTCGAGCAACGCGAAATAGGCCGAAAGCACATCGCCGACATCAAGGAAATCTCGCGTCACGTCGATGTCGCCAACTTCCAGTTGCGGCGCTTGACGGCCCTGTTTGATGCGACTTATCTGGCGGGCGGCACTGGCGATGACAAAGCTGTCTTTCTGCCCGCTACCAATGTGGTTGAACGGACGCGCCACCAACACCGGCCAGCCTTCACTCAGGCCCCATTGCAGGCTGAGAAATTCGGCCGAGAGTTTGCTCACCGCGTAAGGATTGCGCGGGCAGGGCGACTGTTGCTCGCTGATCGGCAGATCGCTTTCGCCGACTTGACCGTAGACATCGCCGGAGCTGACGTAGAGGAAGGTGCCGGCAAAGCCACGCGCCTTGAGCGCCTGCAGCAGATTGAGAGTGCCGAAAAGATTGATGTCGAAGGTGCGCGCCGGATCACGGAAGGCTTCCGGGACGAAGGTCTGCCCGGCCAGATGAATCACCGCATCGGGCATCTGCGGCCACATATCGTTGAGGCTGTCAGCATTCGTGAGGTCGTAGGGCGAGGCGGCAGGCAGCAGCTCCCACGACGAATCAGGCAATGCCAGACGCGACTGAAGATGTTGTCCCACGAAGCCAGTGAGGCCCGTGACGAACAGACGCTTTTTCAAACAGCGACCCCTTGGTCTTGAACTTGCGCCACTTTCTCACAGGCTTTAAGGAGAGGTCTGTCAGACCGAAGGAAAAACCGGGTGAAAGACGGGCGAAGTCAGTTGTTGTAGTTGTTTGTTACCAATCTGTGCCAATTGCGCAGCAATTTCAACAGGCCAAACCGTGACCGGTCAGTTCTCGTCAGCGTAGTCCGATTTATTCTCGTCGGGCGGTTCCCGGATCCTTGATGGATGTGTTTAGAATGGCCCTCGTCGCCATTCCCCCAGGTCCACCGTGGGCATGGCGCAAGCAGGGTGAAACTGACCACTAAAACAAGAACGAAGACGTACCTGAAGATGATGGACTAGCTGCGTTATTGCGGCTCGATCCAACGCCGGGTCGTCATAGCATGAGGTTGCCGGGACGGCTGCTTCATCGTGGGATGCCATGAATTTCATTCTTTACTCGGACGTCAACGACCGCTCCATCAGCCGAAGTCTCGGGCGTCCCGAATACAGCTACTACTTCGTGCTCAAGGCTTATCGCCCAGTGCTGGAAAGCCTTGGCCGCGTGCATGTGGTCGCTTCGACTGACGACGTTGATCCGTTGTATCTGCAATTGCGCCAGGCCGGTCAGGAATGCCTGTTCCTTTCGTTTGCTCCGCCGCATAAAACCCCGATCGGCTTGCAGTGCCCGATGGTGTGCGTGATTGCCTGGGAATATGACTCGATCCCCAGCGAATACGCTGACGACGATGTGCGCCAGGACTGGCGCCAGACACTGGCCCGCCATGGCCGGGTGATTACGTTGTCCACCCACACCGCGCAGGCCATCCGTCGCAGTCTGGGTGAAGATTTCCCCGTGCTGGTATTGCCCACGCCACTGTGGGAACGCTTCGCTCAGGTGCGGCGAGACTGTCCGAGTGTCCCGGTAAACCCCGGCACCACGTTGCAGATCAAGGGCTGCATCATCGACAGCCATGCGCTGGGACTGTCGGCCGATGGCTTGATCGCACCGATACTCAGCGAGCAGCAACTGCAAACACTGCAAGTGATCGAGCCCGTGCCGGAGCCGATTGCGGAACCTTTTCCGGCACTGACCCTGCGACGGCGCGCTTTCATCACCAAGCATTATTTGGTCGAGGGCTACAGAGCCGTCGCGACGGCCTCCGAGCATCGACCGCTGTTTCTGCTCAAGCACAACCTGTTGCAGTGGTATCGCGAAGCCGTCAGTGATTTGCTGCCGGGCTCGGGCCGCGAAAAACGCCCCGAGTTGCCTGACCCCGTTGCCGAGCCCATACCGTCGGCTGAACACCCACAAGCCTTGCTTCCCGATACCACTCAGCACGTACAGATCGACGTCAGCGGCGTGGTATACGTCAGCGTGTTCAACCCCGAGGACGGGCGCAAGAACTGGCATCACCTGATCACTGCCTTCTGCTGGGCCATGCGGGATGTCGACGACGCGACGCTGGTGCTGAAAATCACCCAAAACGATCTGTCGAGCTATTACGTTCATCTCATTACGTTGCTCTCGCAGCTTTCGCCATTCGCCTGTCGCGTGGTGGTCATGCATGGCTATCTGGAAGAAGAGGAATTCGCCCGGCTGTATGGCGCTGCGAGTTTCTACGTCAATGCGTCGCGCTGCGAAGGGTTGTGCCTGCCGTTGATGGAGTTCATGTCGTGTGCCCGCCCGGTGATTGCGCCGAACCACACCGCGATGGGCGACTACATCGACGAACGCGTTGCTTTCATCGTCAAGTCCAGCCGCGAGCCGACCATCTGGCCGGAGGACGTGCGCATCCTCTATCGCACGCTGCGCCATCGTCCCGACTGGGGATCGTTGAAAACCGCCTACGAGGACAGCTACGCCATGGCCAAAAACCATCCACAGGCTTACCTGGCGATGGCCGCTGCCGCTGCTGAGCGGATGCGTGAATACTGCGGTTTTACGCCTGTGCAGCAGCGTGCGGAGGCGTTTTTCGGTCTGAGGGCCAATAGTGAAATGACTTCGGTGGCGGTCGAGACCGGAGCAGCCTCATGCTGATCATCATTCATTCGGAAACCAACAAGAGCAATATCCAGCAGAACCTCGGCCGGCCGGAGTACAGCTACTACTTCGTGCTCAAGGAGTTTCGCCCCGTTCTCGAACGAATCGGTCAGGTGATTGAAGTCAGTAACCCTGACGAGCTGGTGGATCGTTTGTATTTCGATTGCTTGAGCCGGGGCGAGGACTGCGTCTTTCTGTCGTTCTCGCCGCCGCATCGAACGCCCATTCATTACGCATGCCCGACCATCCCGGTGTTCGCCTGGGAATTCAGCACCATTCCGACTGAAAGCTGGCAGGGCGAATCCCGCCACGATTGGCGTGTGGTGCTGCAGGCGTGTGGCCGTTCGATTACGCATTCAACGTTCACGGTGAACGCGGTGCGCGACGTGATGGGGGCGGACTATCCGATCTGCGCGATTCCGGCTCCGGTGTGGGATCGCTTTGCCGCTCGCGGTGAGCAATTGACCAAGCGTCCGGTGGTTGACCTTGTGACGCTGAACGTGCGCGGATTGCTGATCGACAGTCGTCGCACGGACTTGCGGCCGTATGGCCCACCGCGATTGCGCGAAGGAACGCCGATGTCCTTTGCAGGACCGCCAGAGGATTGCCAATTGCAGCTGGAAGGCGTGGTCTACACCTCGGTGTTCAACCCATACGACGGCCGCAAGAATTGGCAGGATATGGTCAGCGCGTTCTGCACCACGTTTCGCGACATCAGCGACGTGACCCTGGTGCTCAAGCTGACCCACCATGACATCGCCGATGCGCTGAGCGACATGCTGCATCACTTGTACAAGAACCAGTCGTATCAGTGCCGGATCGTGCTGATCCATGGTTATCTGGCGGATGCCGATTACGAAGCCCTGGTGCAGGCCACCAGTTACGTGGTCAATAGTTCTTACGGTGAAGGACAGTGCCTGCCGTTGATGGAGTTCATGTCTTGCGGCAAACCGGCGATTGCGCCGTTGAACACCGCGATGGCCGATTATGTGAGTAGCGATAATGCATTTATCGTCGACTTCACCGAAGAGCTCACCGCCTGGCCTCATGACCCGCGTGCGGCCTATCGCACGATGCGTTACATCACCGATTGGGATTCGCTGTGTCTGGCGTATCGCGCCAGCTATGACGTGGCAAAAACCGATGAGCCGCGTTACGCCGCGATGTCCGCCGAGGCGATTCGCAGTCTGCAGCGATTCTGTGGTCAGGCCAGTACCGAGCAGAGATTGCGCGATTTTTTTGTGCAGCCACTGCAAGCCCGCGGATCGTTGCCTGCGCAAGTCACGCTCTCGTGATCCGGCGTCTGCTCGCGCGATGGCGTCCGACGCGTGCCGCGCAACCGCTGTCGGCACCGTTGGCCAAGGTGTCGCCTCGCGACGTCGGTTTACATGACGCCGTGCTCGACGGTTGGTTCTTGAATGACAGCGGCGAGTTGCTCAAGGGCTTTGCGATCAGCGCCGACGATACGTTGCTGGATGTCGGTTGCGGCGAAGGCGTGGCGACCCTGTTTGCCGTGCGTCAGGGCGCTTCGGTGATTTTTACCGACAGCGAACACGCCAAGGTGCGCGAGCTCGCACGGCAGGTCGAAGCGCAAAGCGGCAAAGCCAGTCTGGGGCTGGTCAGCAATAGCCTGCCGCTGCCACTGGCTGACGGCTGCGCCAGTAAAGTGGTGTGCATGGAGGTGCTGGAGCACATTGACCAGCCGCAACCGTTCATGGCCGAACTGGTGCGGATGGGGCGCCCGGGTGCGCAATATCTGTTCAGCGTGCCGGCACCGGCGGGCGAACACCTGCAAAAAGGCATCGCTCCGGACAGTTACTATCAGTCGCCCAACCATGTGCAGATTTTCACTCCGGAGCGCTTCGCTGCGCTGGTAGAAGAGGCCGGTCTGGTGATCGAACATCGTCAGGCCAGCGGGTTTTTCTGGGTGATGGGCATGATCTTTTTCTGGGCCGGCGAACGGGCTGCCGGACGTGACCCGGGCGGTGCGGTGCGTGACCGGATTCAGGAGCCCTTCATGCCATTGATGGAGGGCTGGGCCAAGACCTGGCAAGACCTGCTCGCTCAACCGGGCGGACTGGCGATCAAGCAGACGCTTGACCGCTTCATGCCCAAGAGCCAGGTGATCATCGCCCGCAAGCCAGCGGTTGTGGGGGAGGCACCATGAGCGGCAAACGGATCATGGACATTGAAGTGCTGCGCGCAGTTGCCGTACTGGGCGTGCTGTTCCATCACTTGCAGGGGAGCCTGTTCACCGATGTCGTGCCGTCGCTGGAAAAGATCCATGCCTGGGCGCAGCCGTGGTGGGGGGTCGATCTGTTTTTCGCCATCTCCGGGTTTGTCATTGCCCGAAGCCTGATCCCGGCGCTGCAAGGCTGTACAACCCGCCAGGAATACTGGCAGCAGACACGCAATTTCTGGCTGCGCCGGGTTTTCCGGTTATTGCCGTCGGCCTGGCTATGGCTGGCGCTGATGTTGCTGGCGTGCGTGTTTCTCAATCGTTCGGGGGCGTTCGGTACGTTGTCCGCCAACCTGCAAGCGACGCTGGCCGGGGTGTTGCAGTACGCCAACTTGCGTTTTGCCGACAGCTTCTTCCGGTACGAGTACGGCAGCAGTTTCGTCTACTGGAGCCTGGCACTGGAGGAGCAGTTCTATCTGTTGTTCCCGCTGCTGATTCTGCTCTGTCGCAAACATCTGGTGTGGGCATTGCTGGCGCTGGTCGCGGTGCAGATTTTCAGCCTGCGCACGCCGTTGCTGATGGTGGTGCGGACTGATGCGCTGGCCCTCGGTGTATTGCTGGCGATGTGGAGTGCGCAGCCGAGTTATCAGCGTTGGCGGCCGAATTTTCTCGATCGGCCATGGGTCGGGATGTCGGCATTGATTCTGCTCGGTGCACTGTTGAGTTTCATGGCCACCGATCGCTTCACGTTCGCCTGGTACCGCATCGGTTCAATCGCCGTACTGAGCGCAGTACTGGTGTGGATCGCATCCTATGACCGCAATTACCTGATGCCCGCTGGCGCGATGCAACGGCTGCTGGGATGGATCGGTAGCCGGTCCTATGGCATCTACCTGATTCACATCCCCGCCTATCAACTGGTGCGTGAGCTGATCTTTCGCTTGCAGGGCGCTGGTTTGTCCAGCCCTGCCGGCCATCCCGTCCTGACGCTGATGATCGCTTTCGGCCTGATCGTATTGCTCAGCGAACTCAATTACCGCTTGGTCGAAATGCCCATGCGCAACCGTGGTGCCGCGCTCGTGCGACGCCTCGGTGCGCGCCGATCCACCGTCCCTTCCTCTGGAGCCACCTCATGCTGAGCCTACTGAAGAAACTCACGGCGGCGACGCCAGCACCGGCGCCCACGCAGCCAGTGGAACCGGTCGCCAGCAAGGTCGATCCGTACATGCTCGGCTTGTACGATGCCAAGCTCAGTGGCTGGTTCAACCAGGAAACCAACGAGCTGTTCAAAGGCTTTGTGGTGTCTGCCGATGACACCCTGCTTGATGTTGGCTGCGGTGATGGCGGCAACGTGCATTTTTGCGGCATGCGCGGGGCGAAGATCATCATCGCCGACATCGACGGCGCCAAAGTCGAAGCGACTCGTCAGCGCCTGAGCGATACGCCGGCACGGGACATCGAATGCCACGTCACCGATTGCAATCCGTTGCCGATCGCCGATGGCACTGCAACGCGCGTGGTCTCCACCGAAGTCATCGAGCATGTCGATGATCCGGCGCAGTTCCTCGCCGAACTGGTGCGTGTCGGCAAACCGGGTGCCTTGTACTTGCTGAGCGTGCCGCACCCAAGCTCCGAAGACCTGCAGAAAGACATCGCTGCGGCCGAGTATTTCCAGAAGCCCAATCACATTCGCATCATCAGCGAAGAGCAGTTCAAGGCGCTGGTCAGTGAGGCCGGGCTGGAGATCGTCAGCCACAGCCAGTACGGTTTTTACTGGTCGATGTGGATGCTGCTGTTCTGGGAAGCCAAGGTCGATTTCAGCAACCCGGATCATCCGCTGCTCAATCACTGGGCCGACACCTGGCAAGCGGTGCTGGACTCGCCGCGTGGCGCGCAGATCAAACAGGCGCTCGATGCGGTGGTTGCGAAGAGCCAGGTGATCATCGCCCGCAAACCCTGAACCTTTCCCCTGTGGGAGCGAGCCTGCTCGCGAAGAGGCCGTGTCAGTCGCCATCGTGGTTGAATGACAAATGCCATCGCGAGCAGGCACGCTCCCACAGGGTTTTGTGTACCCTTGCAGCCTTGTGGTGTCAGGGGGTTGGAAGGTATGCGATTTATTGTGGGTCTGTTCTTGGGCATCTTGCTTGTGGGTTGCAAGCAGCAAGACGCGCCACCCCTCGACCAACAACTCTACATCTGGCAACGTCAATGGACGCCGGCCCACGAGGCGGCGCTGCGTGACAGTCGCCAGGATTTCTCAACGCTACGCGTCCTCGCACTGCAAGCCTTTCCAAATGCCGGATGGAGCCGCGCGCGAATCGATGCGCCGTTATTGAAAGCTGACGGCCGACCGTTGATTGCCGTGATTCGACTCGACGGCCAGCTCAAGTCGCTGGATCAGGAGCAGGTCACCGCGCAGATTCTGCAGGTGCTCGCCGATTGGCAGGCGCAAGGTCTGACGCTGAGCGGCGTCGAGATCGATCACGACGCCGGTAACGCGCGCTTGCCGGCCTACGCTGAATTCCTCAAACATCTGCGCGTGGCATTGCCGACGGACATCCCGCTAAGCATCACCGCGCTGCCAGCCTGGCTCGATAGTTCGCAATTGCCCGTACTCCTGCAAACCGTCGACAGCAGCGTGCTGCAAGTCCACGCCGTCAGTGACCCGCGTCGAGGGCTCTTCGATTCCGATCAGGCGTCGAAGTGGGCCAAGGCCTGGGCGCGAATCACCGATAAACCGTTTTATCTCGCGCTGCCGGCTTACGGCGTCGCGCTGTTGCCGGATGGCGGCGGGGCGCCGGTGGTGGAAAGCGAGGTGCAACTTGAGCGCGGTGGCGAGCGCCAGGAACTGCTCGCCGATCCGCTGCAATTGAGCCAGCTCGGTCAGGCATTGCGCGCAGACCCGCCCGCGCATTTGGCCGGTCTGATCTGGTTTCGCCTGCCGCTGGCCAATGACCGCCGCGCCTGGAGTCTGACCACCCTGCGTGCTGTGGCCCGGGGGGATCAACTCAGCAGTAGGCTCGGCGTGACGTTGAGCGAACACGACGGTCTTTACGACATCAAACTCGACAACCCCGGCAATCTCGACAGTGCCTGGCCCGCGCGGATCACGCTGAAGGCGCAAAGCTGTGAAGGCGCCGATGCGCTCGCCGGTTACTCGTTGCAACAAAGCCCGGATCTGCTTACCTTCACCCGCCTGCGCGACGGCCGATTGCCGGCGGGCGGACAACGCGCCATCGGTTGGGCGCGTTGCGCAAATATTGATCAAGGAGGTTCGCATGTTGACCCGTAACTGGCCCCGCCATCTGCTCTGCCTGAGCCTCTGCCTGCCGCTGGGTTCGGCGTTCGCCTGCGGGCCGGATTTCCCCATGCGCCTGCTCGACAATCGCGGGCAGACCCTCGCGGATCTGCCTGAGGGCAACTTCAACTTCGAACTCAGCCGCCTCGGCAAAACCATCACCGGGCTGAAAAACGTCACGGCGGCGACGCACAATCCCAACGATATGTACGGTGAAGAAAACGCGGCCGCCGAGGCCCGGGAGAAGGCCGAACAGGCCGGACTGAGCGCCGAGCAGCAAGCGTTGGTCAAACAACTGCGCGGTCTGACCGATGCCCAACAGGTCGAGGCGCAGGGCGCCAGTCTGCCGGCGGAAATCCGTTTGTACGTCGCCGGTGCGGTGGCGTTTGCCACGGGCGATCATCAACTCGCTGTCGAGTATTTCAACAAGCTGCTGGCCCTGCCGGCAGATCAGCGTCCGTTGCGCAGCACGTGGGCGGCGTATTCGATGGGGCGTATCTGGTTCGCGATGAGCAGCGAAGGTGGGGATGCGGTCGAGGCGCTGGAGCGATCGCGTGACGCGTTCCGCCAGGCCCGGCAACTGAGCATCGACGGTTTCAGCGATCCGCTGGAGTTGGGTGTTGCCAGCCTCGGTGAAGAGGCGCGGGTGTTGCGTACGGCGGGCGACTGGAGCGGCGCCATCGAATTGTACGAAGCACAGAACCTGCACGGCTCGGCCGTGGGTTACACCTCGCTCAAGCAATTGATGAATGAACTGGCGGAGTTGCCCGCGGCCCAATTGGCCGAGTTGCTGCAGCACAAAGCCGTGCAGCAACTGGTCACGGCATCGCTGGTCAGCCGCCAGGGCTGGTCGTTTGGCGATGAGCCGCCGAACGAGAAAAAACTGGTCAAGCTGCTGCAAAACAGCACCCGTGGCAGCCTCGACAATGCTGATCGTCTGGCGGCGATGAGTTATCAACAAGGTGATTACGCCAGCGCCAAAGCTTTCCTTGGAAACGCCGGTGACGGCGGACTGGCATGGTGGCTACGGGCGAAACTGGCGGTGCGTGACGGCGATAGAAATGCCGCGGCCGCCGCCTATTCGAAAGCCGCGCAGGCCTTCCCGCAGAGCGAAGACTGGGGTTACCGGCGCACACCGGACTGGGCGTATGAAGCCGTTCAGCCGAAGTGCCGGGTCGAGGGCGAAAGTGCGATTCTTGCCTTGCAGCGCGGCGAGTATCTGCAAGCGTTCGTGCAGTTGTATCGCAGCAACAGTGTCTATTGGTTCGATGCCGCGACGGTGGCCGAACGCGTGCTGACGCTCGAAGAACTGAAAAAATACGTCGACGATAACGTCCCGGCTCCGCCCGCGCTGACACAGCAGGAGCGCGACAACTACGTGCCGCTGCCGGTTGCCGCCAACCTGCGCAATCTGCTCGGTCGGCGCATGCTGCGCGAAGGGCATTACGCCGAAGCGGTGGCGTATTTCGATAATCCCGACCTGCAAAACAAAGCCCGACTCTACGGCGAACAACGGCTCAAGGCCGAGGCCGCGTGGTGGCCGAGCAAACGTGCGAGTGCGCTGTACAACGCCGCGTGGACAGCTCGCGAGTGGGGCATGGATATTCTCGGTTACGAGATGGCGCCGGACTACGCCACGTTCGGTGGCAACTACAGTCTGGAAAGCACGGAGCTGAAAGTCGGCCCGCTGGTAAGTGAAGCCGAAGTGCAGCGTCAGGTCGCCAGCGAAGCGAAGCCGGATCAGCGCTATCACTACCGTTTCGTCGCCACCGAGCTGGCCGGGCGCGCCGCTGACAACTTGCCGCACACCAGTCAGGCATTTGCCGCTGTGCTGTGCAACGCCGCTGGCTGGAACAGCAGCCTGGAAGATCAGAGTGCGCTGTATCAGCGTTACATCAAGGAAGGCCCGTTCGTACCGTGGGCGGTGGATTTCGGCAATCAGTGCCCGTACCCGGATTTCGAAAACGCCGACAAGCGTTACGTCACCCAGGTCACCGATGCTGTGCGCTCGTCGCTGCGGCCGTACAAGTGGCCGGTGCAGATCGGTGCCGTTGTGCTGGTCGCGGCCGCTGCCTTGCTCTTGATCAGCCGTCGCCAGCGCAAGGTCCGCAAAGGCTAAGCCTGCTGGACGAACGTCAGGCGCACGGCGAAACCGATCAACAGGCTGCCGAACAGCCATTGTTGTACGCGTTGGGCCGTTGGACTGTGTTGCAGCCAACGACCCAGCGCGGCGCCGGTGAGGGCGTAAGCGCTATCGAACAGCAGGCCGACGCCGACCAGCAGCGTGCCAAGCACGGCAAACTGACTTAGCACCGGCGCACCATCATTGACGATGAATTGCGGCAGCAGCACCGAGCAGAACAGCAACGCCTTGGGATTGAGCAGATTGGTCAGCAGGCCACGACGGATCGCTTCGCGCCATTGGCCTTGGGAGCTAATAATTTCGTCAGCATTCAGGTTCGGCAGCAGGCTGCTGCGCAGGCATTGAATGCCGATCCACAACAGATACGCCGCCCCTGCCAATCGCACCACTTCGAATGTCCACGGCGCCGCTTTGAACAGCGCGGCCAGCCCCAAAGCCGCCAGGGCCACGTGACAACCACGGGCAACGCCCAGACCGATGGCCGTGGCCAGCGCTGCGCCGCGCCCTTGCCGGGCACCGGTTTGCAAAAGCAGGATCATGTCCGGGCCGGGCAGCAGATAGACCACGGCCAACGCCAGGAAAAACAGCCAGAGACTCGCCACGCTACACCCCTTTCGTTGTCGATTCGGTGAGCCAAGTCTAGGGCCGAAAGGTGAGGCAGGTGCTTGCGTAGTCCGCTTCAAAAGCCTGCTGTTTTGGCATAACCTGCTGGCTTTCGACATAACGACTATCAGGATCTGCCAAACATGAAACTCGACGCCTTCGATCGCAAGATTCTCGCGGCCCTGCAACGTAACGGGCGCCTGAGCAATGTCGAGCTGGCGGATGAAATCGGCCTATCGGCCTCGCCGTGCCTGCGCCGGGTGCGGATGCTGGAAGAGGCTGGGGTGATTCGCGGCTATCAGGCCAATCTCGATCGCGATGAGGTCGGGCTGGGACTGACGGTGTTTGTCGGGGTCAAGGTCGAGCGCCACAACGATGAACAGGCCGCGGCGTTTTACACCGCAGTGACGGCGTTGCCGGAAGTAATCTCCGCGTTTCTGGTGTCGGGGGAATCGGACTTTTTGCTGCAAGTGGTGGTGCCGGATTTGCGTGCGTATGACCGTTTTCTCAGCGGCTGCCTGTTGAAACTGCCGGGGGTGAGCGATATTCGCAGCAACTTTGCGATTCACACGGTGAAGACGCCGGGGGCGTTGCCGTTGGGGCATCTTCCTGCCTGAGACCGAGGTGTCCCCAATCGCGAGCAGGCTCACTCCTAATTGATCGCGGTGTTTCTGAAGAACTCGGTCAACTGTAGGAGTGAGCCTGCTCGCGATAGCGGACGTCCAGTCACCTGATGTATTTGCTGCCTACATCTGCGTCGCCATCCCCTCGACATTCATCGCCGCCTGGCGCAACGCCTCTGATCTTGTTGGATGCGGATGGCAAGTCAAAGCAATGTCCTCAGCCGAAGCACTAAACTCCATCGCCACACAAAACTCGCCAATCATTTCACTTACGCTTGGGCCGACCAGATGTACGCCGAGGACTTCATCGGTGCGCTCATCGGCGAGGACTTTGGCAAAGCCCTCGGTCTCATGGTTGATCTTCGCTCGGCTGTTGGCGGTGAAGGGGAATTTGCCGACCTTGTAGGCACGGCCCTCGGCCTTGAGCTGCTCTTCGGTCTTGCCGACGCTGGCCAGTTCCGGTCTGGTGTAGATCACGTTGGGGATCAGGTCGTAATTGACCTCGCCAGCCTTGCCGTGGATCTGCTCGACGCAGGCCATCGCTTCATCTTCAGCCTTGTGCGCGAGCATCGGCCCGGAGGTCACGTCGCCAATCACCCAGACGCCGGTGGCTTCGGTGCGGTGTTGTTTGTTGGCGAGTATGCCGCGTTTGTCGGTACTCAGGCCGACGTTCTCCAGACCGAGGTCTTTTGTGTAAGGGCGGCGACCGATAGCGACCAATACGTAATCGGCTTCAAGCAACTCGGCAGTGCCGCCGGCGGCAGGCTCGACGCTGAGTTGCACACCAATGGCGGAAGACGTGGCGCTGGTGACTTTCGAACTCAGCTTGAAGGCGATGCCTTGTTTGCTCAGCGAGCGTTGCAGGGTCTTTCCGGCCTCGCCATCGACGCCCGGACAGATGCGATCAAGGTATTCGACCACGGTGACCTGCGCGCCCAGACGCCGCCATACCGAGCCCAGTTCCAGGCCAATCACTCCGGCACCGATCACCACCAGATGCTTGGGCACTTCGCTCAGCGACAGCGCGCCCGTTGAATCAAGAATGCGCTGGTTGTCGATCTCGACGCCGGGCAGGGGAGTGGGCTCGGAACCGGTGGCGATAATGATGTCCTTGGCGGTCAGTTCGATTTTGCTGCCCTGATCGTTGGTCACTGTGACCTTGCCGGGGCCATCGATGTGGCCCCAGCCCTTGATCCACTCGACCTTGTTTTTGCGAAAGAGAAATTCGATGCCTTTGGTCAGGCCGGCCACGCTCTCGTCTTTCTGTTTCATCATCTGCGCGAGATTCAACGTCGGTTTGACCTCGATACCGAGGTTGGCGAATTCCGCACCCATCGCCGCGTCGTACAGCTCCGAGGCATGCAACAGCGCTTTTGAAGGCATGCAACCGACGTTCAGGCAGGTGCCGCCGAGCGTTGCCCGGCCCTCCACGCAAGCGGCCTTGAGACCCAGCTGGCCGGCGCGGATTGCCGCGTTATAGCCACCGGGGCCGCCGCCCAGAATCACTACGTCATAGTTGCTCATGCGCTTGCTCCTGTTTGATGGACGCGGATCGCTAAAAGTAGTACTGGATAAAAATTACGAACGTAATATGTGCGTTTCCAGGCATTTCGGTCAAGGCTTCAGGCAAGCGACAGGTTGGGCGTCTTTGAATAAGCGTAATTGTGTACGAATATTTCACCTACTTCGTTATATCGTAACGATATACAGGTGTGAGCCAATGAATTTGGGGTGATATGCAAGTCGATCTGGACGTGGAAGGCCCGCAAGTGACCGGACTGCCGCGCTTTCAGCAGGCCGCGGTGCAAAGCCGACGCTTGCGACGCTGGGCGATCAGCCTCGGCGGATTGGCCGGGGCAGGGTGGGTGCTGGCATTTTTTGTCGGGCTGTTTGCCCCGCAGTCTTTGTGGCTGCCGCTGCTGGTCAGCCAGAGTGCGGCGCTGCTGGTGCTGGTCGCAGGACTGCAATCGGCGTGGTGGGTGGCGCACTGGCGCGCGCAGGTGATCAATCCTGCTGTTGTGCCGGCGCCGCTTGCTGATGAGCAACAATCCGCGCCGCAGGGCTGGTACGAGCGGCTGTTGGAGCGCTTGAGCCAAGGCAGTCTGCATCTGCTCAACCAGATCGGTGCGGCGACGCTGTGGCTGGCGGGCTGGGCGCTGCTGGTGGTGCTGAGCATCGATTCAGTGTGGAACCTCGCGTTGCCGGCTGCTGCCGTGGGGTTATCTGCCACGGTGGGGGCGGCGTTGGCGCTGTCGCTGGCGTTCGGCTTGCTGGTACTGGAGCGGCAACTGGCCCAGGAACATCCAGCGCAATGGCCCGAAGCAGGTGCATTGGCACAATTGACCCGCGTGGCGATCATCAGTCTGGTGCTGGGCGCGTTGTGTTTGTTGTTTGCCGGCGAGAATGCCGTGTGGCCGGCGCGCGTTGCCGTGTTGATCGGCATCTTGCCGGGAATGGTCGCGATCGAGCTGCTAGTGCGCGCCGTTCTCTCAATATTCAGCCCTCGCCGTGAGCGGCTTGAACCGACGTTGTTGGCGCGCAGTTTTGTCGCCGACATGCTGCGTTGGCCTCCGCAGCCGTTACTTGCCTTGCAGCATGAATTGCACAACCGCTTTGGCATCGATCTGCGCCAGATCTGGGCATTCAGCTACATGCGCCGGGCGTTTCTGCCGGTGCTGGTATTGGTCGCTGCAGTGGGCTGGTTACTCACCGGCGTCCATGAAATCCCGTTACAGGGTCGTGGTATTTATGAACGTTTCGGCAAACCGCTGCAGGTGTTCGGCCCGGGATTGCACACGGGTCTACCGTGGCCGCTGGGGCGGGTATTGATCGTTGAAAATGGCGTGGTCCATGAGTTGGCCACCAGCGTCGGCGAGAACCCTGCACCGCTGCAGGCCGATCCAGCGGAAGGGACGGCGCCCATAACCGCCAACCGTTTGTGGGACGCCAGTCATGTCAATGACAAGTCGCAAGTCATCGCCAGCAGCCGTGGCGAGCAACAGAGCTTCCAGGTCGTCAACATGGACGTGCGCTTCGTCTATCGCATTGGCCTGACTGATCAGGCTGCGCTGGCCGCCACTTACAACAGTGCCGATGTGCCAACGCTGATCCGCAGCACGGCGAGCCGGATTCTGGTGCACGACTTTGCCTCACGTACGCTCGACGGTTTGCTCGGTCAAGACCGTGTAGGGCTGGGCGAGGAGATCGGTCGCGCGGTGCAAAGCGATCTGCAAAAACTCGACAGCGGTGTGGAAATTCTCGCCACGGTCGTTGAAGCCATTCACCCGCCGGCCGGTGCCGCCAATGCCTATCACAGCGTGCAAGCGGCGCAGATTGGTGCGCAGGCTTTGATCTCTCGTGAGCGTGGCGCGGCGGCTGAAGCGAGCAATCAGGCGCAGTTGCAGGCCAGCCTGGCTCGCGATCAGGCCAGTGCCAATGCGCGGGAAACCAGTGCTACGGCGCAGGCGGCGGACCTGAGATTCAGTGCCGAGCAAAAAGCCTTCGCCAGCGCTGGTCAGGCCTTCGTACTTGAGCAATACCTCGGCCAGCTCAGCCAGGGCCTGAGCAAAGCCAGATTGCTGATACTCGATCATCGTCTGGGTGGCAGCAGCAATGCCCCGACCATCGACCTGCGTACCTTCTCGCTGCCGGCTGACCCGACGCCCGCGCGCACCACCGCTCAACCAGGAGTCGCCCATTGAGTCAGTCGCACACACACGATCATCATGACCACAGCGGCCACGATCACGGTCACGGCGGGCATCACCATCATCATGGCCATCACCACCACGGTGCGCCGGAAGAGGCCGGGCCTTTTCCGTGGCGACGGATGGGCTGGGCAGCCTTGTTGGTCGCGTTTGCCATTGCGGCGGCGAGCCTGGTGCAAGTGCGCTCCGGCGAAGCCACGGTCATTACCCGTTTCGGTAATCCATCGCGGGTGCTGCTTGACCCCGGTTTGAGCTGGCGCTGGCCGGCACCGTTCGAGGCGGCGATTCCGGTGGATTTGCGTTTGCGCACCACCTCCAGCGGCTTGCAGGATGTCGGCACGCGCGACGGTTTGCGCATCATTGTGCAAGCCTACGTCGCGTGGCAGGTACAAGGTGATCCGGATAACGTGCAGCGCTTTATGCGGGCGGTGCAGAACCAACCGGATGAAGCGGCGCGGCAGATTCGCACCTTTGTCGGCTCGGCATTGGAAACCACCGCCAGCAGTTTCGATCTGGCGAGTCTGGTGAACACCGATGCCAGTCAGGTACGTATCGCCGATTTCGAGACGCAGCTGCGCGAGCAGATCGATCAGCAATTGCTCGCGACCTATGGCGTGCGGGTGGTGCAAGTCGGCATCGAGCGTTTGACCTTGCCGTCGGTGACGCTCACTGCCACCGTCGATCGCATGCGCGCTGAGCGTGAAACCATCGCCACTGAAAGAACGGCGATCGGTAAACGTGAAGCCGCACAAATCCGCTCTGCTGCCGAACGCGATGCACGGATTGTTCAAGCGGATGCGACGGTAAAAGCAGCAGAAATCGAAGCGCAGTCTCGCGTCGAAGCAGCGCAGATTTATGGCCGCGCGTACGCCAGTTCGCCACAGCTTTACAACTTGCTGCGCTCGCTCGACACCCTCGGCACCATGGTTACGCCGGACACCAAATTGATTCTGCGCACCGACGCCGCGCCATTCCGCGTGCTGGTCGATGGCCCGCCGACACTCGACAGCAAATCCGGATCGCAGCCATGAGTGAACAAGTTCCACGTGGAACACATTCGCTTAACAGTCCGTGGATTCAGGCTGGGCGTTTGGCGTTTTTCGCCTTGTATGCAGTGACGGTATTGGCCGCATTGGCTTGGGGATTTTCCAATGTGCGGCAAATTGACCCCCAGAGTCGTGCGGTGGTTTTGCATTTCGGCGCACTCGATCGCATCCAGAATGCCGGTCTGTTATTGGCCTGGCCACAGCCGTTCGAACAGGTGATTTTGCTGCCGGCAGCGGATCGGGTCATTGAACGTCGAGTGGAAAACCTGTTGCGCAGCGATGAAGCAGTGAAGGCTGATCGCGTCGCTTCTTTCGCCGTACCGTTAAGCGATGCGCTGGCGGGCTCTGGTTATTTATTGACCGGTGATGCCGGCGTAGTGCAACTCGATGTGCGGGTGTTTTACAAAGTCAGCGACCCTTACGACTTCGTGTTGCAGGCCGATCATGTGTTGCCAGCGCTGGATCGATTGGTCACCCGCAGCGCCGTGGCGCTGACTGCCGCGCGGGATCTGGACACGATTCTCGTCGCTCGCCCGGAGTTGATCGGCGCTGACAACCAAGCGGCCGAACGCCGCGAAAGACTTCGCGGTGATCTGGTGCAAGGTATCAACAAGCGGTTGGCCGAGTTGAAAGCGAGCGGGCAGGGCATCGGCATTGAAGTGGCGCGGGTCGATGTGCAATCGAGTCTGCCCGATCCGGCGGTCAGTGCTTTTAACGCAGTATTGACGGCCAGTCAGCAGGCCGACAAAGCCGTGGCCAATGCACGCACTGACGCCGAGAAACTCACCCAGAGCGCCAACGAACAAGCCGATCGCACGCTACAAGTCGCTCACGCGCAGGCCGGTGAGCGCTTGGCCAAGGCGTCTGCGGACACGGCCACGGTGTCGAGTCTGGCCAGCAGCACCGACCCGCAACTTCTCCTGCGCCTTTACCGCGAACGCATGCCGAAGATTCTCGGTCAGGCCGGTTCGGTGACCACGGTCGACCCGAAAGACGATTCCCGCCTGATCATTCAGGGAGCCAGTAAATGACTGCAACGACTGCCGCACCGAGCTTGTTGTCTTCGGCCGAACAACGCCGCGCTGCACGGCAACTCACCTTGGCCATGCTTGCGCTGGGCCTGTTGGGTCTGGGTCTGATCTGGCGTTGGCAGATGCCCGAGCAAACCGGTGTCAGTCAGTTGCTGCTTGGGTTTGCATCGTTATTGGTGGGCGTGCCCGTGATGCGTTCGGCGTGGTTCAGCCTGCGCTATCCGAGCCTGCACGGCATCACCGATCAATTGATCGCCCTGGCGATGCTCGGCGCCTGGGCGACCGGTGATCTGCTGACGGCGGCGTTGCTGCCGATCATCATGATCTTTGGTCATGTGTTGGAAGAGCGCAGTGTCATTGGTTCGCAGGAAGCGATCCACGCCCTCGGTCAACTGACCCGCAGCCATGCGCGCAAGGTTCAAGCAGATGGCTCGATCATCGAAGTGGACAACGCCACGTTGAAGGCAGGCGACACCGTTGAAGTGCGCGCCGGTGATCGGGTTCCCGCCGATGGTCGAGTGTTGTCCGGGCAGGCGAGTCTCGATACGGCTTCGATTACCGGTGAATCAGTACCGGTCGAGGCGGGTGTCGGCATGACGGTGTTTGGTGGTGCGATCAACCTCGACGGTCTGCTGCGTATCGAAGTGACGCGCACTGGCGATGAGTCGACGCTGGGCAAAGTCATCGCATTGATGCAGAACGCAGAGCGCTCGAAACCGCCAATCACTCGTTTGCTCGAACGTTACGCCGGCAGCTACATGGTGTTGGTGTTGCTGCTGGCGGCGGTGACCTGGTTTATCACCCATGATGCCCAAGCGATGCTCGCCGTGTTGGTCGCAGCCTGTCCCTGCGCGTTGGTGCTGTCGGCACCGGCCACGGCGATTGCCGGTGTCGCGGTAGCGGCACGCCACGGCATTCTGATCCGCAGTTCGGCGTTTCTTGAAGAACTGGCCGACCTCACTTCACTGGTCGTCGACAAGACCGGAACCCTGACATACGGCACCCTCCGCTTGCAGTCGATCATCAGCCCGCGCACAGAGTCTTCCACGGTCATCGCGCTCGCCGCCAGTCTCGGCGCGGCAAGCAGTCACCCGGTCAGTCGTGCGCTTGCGGGGTTGGTCGGTCAGGAAGAATGTTTACCGCTGAGCGATATTCATGAACGCCAAGGACTCGGCGTGGTGGCCATGACGGAGCAGGGCGAAGCGGCACTCGGTCGACCGGAATTGTTCGCGCAGTTGGCGATCGCCACCACCGCGGTCCCTGAGCATGATGGACCGATCGCCGGACTGGCTCTGAATGGTGAATTCCTCGCCTGGTTGTTGCTGGCCGACACGGTTAAGCCGGAAGCCCGCTTTGCCCTCGGCGAATTGCGTGAACTGGGCCTTGGTCGGCAACTGTTGCTGACCGGGGATCGCCAGAGCGTGGCCCAGTCCCTGGCGCGCGATGTCGGATTGCACGAAGTCCAGGCGCAAGCCTTGCCCGAAGACAAACTCAATCGCGTGCTCAAGGAAATCGACAACGGCTTCCGGCCAATGGTGGTGGGCGACGGCATCAACGATTCGCTCGCGCTCAAGGCGGGCGTGGTCGGTGTGGCGATGGGTGCGGGCGGAGCGGATATCGCGCTGGCCTCGGCGGACATCGTCTTGATTGGCAGCGATCTGCGTCGGCTCGGCACCTGCGTACGACTCAGTCGTCAGTGCCGCAGGACGTTGCAGGTCAACGTGATCATCGGGCTGGGCTGGACGCTGGCCATCGTCGTGTTCGCCGCCTTCGGTTGGCTTGGCGCTGCCGGGGCAATGATTGCCGCGCTGCTGCACAACCTCAGCACATTGCTGGTACTGGGTAACGCCGGTCGTTTGTTGCGTTTCCAAGAGCCTCTGCTAAAGATGAAAGAGCAGAATTGATCATTTTTTGAACTGCGCACCGGGTTGTTTGTCCTCAGATCAGGCGCGTTGAAAACGGATCAAGCAGCCTTCCAGGTTTATAGTCGGCGGCTATCAAATCGATAGCCTGCTATTTTTCAAGGATGGGCTACCCTCAGATCAGACGTCTGAAACAAGGGGGGATTTTCCATGCTCGCGCAACTTCCACCGGCCTTACAGAATCTGCAGCTACCGCTTCGACTGCGGCTCTGGGACGGCCATGAGTTCAATCTTGGGCCAGCGCCCAGCGTCACCATCGTGGTCAAGGACCCGCAGATGGTCAGCCAGTTCACCCATCCAAGCCTTGATGCGCTCGGCGCGGCATTCGTTGAAGGCAAACTTGAACTGGAGGGTTCGATCAGCGAAGTCATCCGGGTCTGCGACGAATTGAGCAATGCCTTGCTCGGTGAAGATGAAGACAGTAACCCCGTGCGTTCGGTGCACGACAAGGAAACCGACGCCAAAGCCATTTCCTACCACTACGACCTGTCCAATGCGTTCTACCAGCTCTGGCTGGACAGCGACATGGCGTATTCCTGCGCGTACTTCGAAACGGGCAGCGAAACCCTCGAACAAGCGCAACAAGCCAAATTCCGCCACCTGTGCCGCAAGCTGCGTTTGCAGCCAGGCGACTACCTGCTGGATGTCGGTTGCGGCTGGGGTGGGTTGGCGCGGTATGCCGCGCGGGAATTCGGCGCCAGGGTCTTCGGCATCACCCTGAGCAAGGAGCAGCTCGAACTGGCGCGCGAGCGGGTCAAGGCCGAAGGCCTGGAAGAGCAGATCGAACTGCAGTTGCTCGACTATCGCGATCTGCCCCAAGACGGGCGTTTCGACAAGGTCGTCAGTGTCGGCATGTTCGAACACGTTGGTCACGCCAATCTGGCCGAGTACTGCAAAACCCTGTTCGGCGCGGTGAAGGAGGGCGGTCTGGTGATGAACCATGGCATCACCGCCAAACACACCGATGGCCGACCGGTGGGACGCGGTGCCGGGGAGTTTATTGAGAAGTACGTGTTCCCCAATGGTGAGTTACCGCACCTGGCGATGATCTCGGCCGAGATCAGCGAAGCCGGCCTGGAGGTTGTTGACGTTGAAAGTCTGCGCCTGCACTACGCGCGTACGCTGGATCACTGGAGCGAACGGCTGGAGGACAATCTCGAAGCCGCTGGCAAACTGGTACCGGATCAAGCGCTGCGCATCTGGCGTTTGTACCTTGCCGGTTGCGCCTATGCGTTCGCGCGTGGCTGGATCAATCTGCACCAGATCCTCGCGGTGAAGGCGCATCCGGATGGCAGCCATGAACTGCCATGGACTCGCGACGATATCTATAACCCTTAACACTGAATAAACCCTCTATCTGTGGGAAAGGGTCAGGGTGAGGGGTTTTAGAGAATCGGCGAAATCAGCCGGGCGATCCGCATGCCGACCTGTTGCAGGCGGTGGATCTCCCGGCTTTCTTCTTTGGCAATCTCGTAGGCTTGTTCGAAATCGGCGATAAGCATGCTTTCCACACGGGCGGCGAAGTCGCTGTCGACGGTCAGCAGCATGACTTCGAAATTCAGCCGGAACGAACGGTTGTCCAGATTGGCACTGCCAATGGCGCTGATTTCGCTGTCGATCAACACCACTTTCTGATGCAGGAAACCGGGTTCGTAACGGAACACCCGCACGCCGGCGCGCACGGCTTCAAAGGCGTAGAGGCTGGAAGCGGCGTAGACGATGCGGTGATCGGGACGCGACGGCAGCAGCAATCGCACATCGACACCGCGCAACACCGCCAATCTTAACGCTGCGAATACCGCTTCATCGGGGATGAAATACGGGCTGGTGATCCACACTCGCTCGGTCGCCGCGTGAATCGCTTCGACGAAGAACAGCGAGCAGGTTTCGTAGGCGTCCGCCGGGCCGCTGGCTAGCAATTGGCAGAGCACGCCGTCATCCGGGTATTCGTCGGGCAGGATCAGCGGCGGCAAGGCTCGCGCGGCCCAGAACCAGTCTTCGGCAAAGGATTCCTGCATACACGCGACGACCGGGCCACGTACCTTCACATGGGTATCGCGCCAGGGTGCCAGCGGTGGTTTTTCACCCATGTATTCATCGCCAACGTTGTGCCCGCCGACAAAGCCGACCACGCCATCGACCACGACGATCTTGCGGTGGTTACGGAAGTTGACCTGAAAGCGATTGAGCCAGCCGCTGCGCGTGGCGAAGGCTTTGACCTCAACGCCGCCATCGCGCAATGCCTGCACATAGTGGTGGGGCAGGGCATGGCTGCCGATGCGGTCGTAGAGCAGGTGAACAGATACGCCTTCAGCAGCCTTCTTCAGTAGCAAATCACGCAAGCTCTGGCCGAGCCGATCATCGTGAATGATGAAAAACTGAATCAGCACCGCTTCTTTAGCTTGATCGATGGCCTGGAAGATCGCGTCGAAGGTGGCCGCTCCATTTATCAACAGTTGCACTTCATTGTTCGCCAGACATGGCATGCGGCCGAGCTTGGGCATTGCGCGTAACGAGGCGTAGGCATTCGAGGCACGCGCAGTCAGTGCCTCTTCCACCCACGGGCGCCAGTTCAGTTCGGAGATCGCCTGGCGCATCTGTTCGTTGGCCTGACGCCGCGCCTTGATGTAACCATCAAAAGTGCTGCGGCCAAACACCAGGTACGGAATTAGCGTGAGGTAGGGAATGAAGATCAGCGACAATGCCCAGGCGATCGAGCCTTGAGCCGTGCGTACGGTGAGCACCGCGTGAATGGCAGCGATCAAGCCGAGGGTGTGTATCAGGGCAATCAGATAACCGAAAATGTGCGGTCCAAAATAATCCATGGGGCAGCCTTGCTCCGGAAGATTCAATGCTTAACAGACCATGTTCTGTCGCGAATGTCGCTATTTAATTGGGCCATGAACCGAAGCAATCGGCCGACGTCTAACGGCCACTACTGATCAGGAGTTTTTCGATGAACGTTTGTCTGCTGGGTTTGGCGCTGGGCCTGGGTTTGGCATTGCCGGTGGTTGCGCAGGCGCAGATGCTGCAGCCGGGGCTGTGGGAAATGACATCGAGCAACGTCAAGGTCGATGACCAGCCGATGGATGTGCAATCGATCCTCGGCCAGCTGCAAGGTCAGATGACCCCGCAACAGCGTGCAGCGCTGGAGAAGAACGGGATCAATATCGGCGGCAAAGGTATCCGCGCGTGTCTGACGCCGCAGCAAGTGGCGACCAACGACATTCCGCTGGCCGACCCGCAATCGGGTTGCAAACAGCAGATCACCGAGCGCAGCGGCAACCAATGGAAATTCCGCTTCAGTTGCCCGAAAGCGCAGGGCACCGGGGTGGCGACGTTCCTCAGTGATCGTGAGTTCACCACCGTGGCCAACGGCACGTTCAACGCGATCGGGATCAATCAGAAGGGCAGTCTCGAGACCCGCGCGGTTTGGCTGGGCCAGGACTGTGGCGCTGTGAAACCAAGAGCCTAAAAGCTTCGCGAGCAGGCTCGCTCCCACTTTGAGATGCAGTCTGATGTGGGAGCGACGGTGCGACGATTCGACCTGCTCGCGAAAGCTTCTTTGGATTCAACGCATAAACCTCAACGCCAACCCGCGACATCCCTCGTTCACTCGACCCTCCCGCCAGGCAATCTGCCCCGAAACAATCGTCGCATTCACCCGATGCCGAAAGCTGCGCCCGGCAAACGGTGTCCATCCGCACTGCGACAGAATCGGTTGCCGATCGACCTCCAGCGTTTGCCGTTCAACCAGCACCAGATCCGCCCAATACCCTTCACGTAAATAACCCCGATCCGGAATCGCAAACAGATCCGCGACGCGATGGCTGGTCTTCGCCACCAAGGTCGTGATCGACAAAATTCCATCCGCAACCAGCTCCATTAACGCTGGCAACGCATGTTGTACCAGCGGTAATCCAGAAGGCGCCTGCGTGTAAGGCCGTTGCTTTTCTTCCCAGGTATGCGGCGCGTGGTCACTGCCGATCACGTCCAGTAGATTGCTGTTCAGGGCCGCGCGCAACGCATCGCGATCGGCCTGGGTCTTGATCGCCGGGTTGCACTTGATCAAGTTCCCAAGGCCTGGGTAGTCGCGATCATCGAACAGCAAATGATGCAGACAGACTTCAGCGGTGATGCGTTTCTGCGCCAGCGGTTTGTCTTCAAACAACGCCAGTTCACGCGCTGTGGTCAGGTGCAAAACATGCAGGCGGGTGCCGTGACGTTGCGCCAGCTCCACCGCCAGTGAAGAGGATCGATAACATGCCTCGGCATCGCGGATAAGCGGGTGAGCGCCGGTCGGTATTCGCTCACCGAACAGCTCACGCAGATTGGCCGCGTTGGCGTCGATGCTCGGCGTGTGTTCGCAGTGGGCCAACAGGATCGTTGGCACCTCGGCGAACAGTCGCTCAAGAATTTGCGGATCATCCACCAGCATGTTGCCGGTGGACGCGCCCATGAACACTTTCACCCCAGCCACTTCGCAGGGATTGAGCGCGGCGACCGTATCGAGGTTGTCGCGGCTCACGCCAAAGTGAAAGCCGTAATTGGCCACCGAGTTGATCGCCGCCCGCCGTTTTTTATCCGTCAGTGCTTCGAGGGTGAGGGTGGCCGGATTTGTGTTGGGCATGTCCATGAAACTGGTGATGCCACCCGCGACCGCCGCTCGCGACTCGGTGGAAAAGCTGCCCTTGGCCGGCGCCCCCGGTTCACGAAAATGCACCTGGTCATCGATCATTCCCGGCAACAGCCATTGGCCATTCGCGTCGATTTCCACCTTGGCGTTTTCGCCTTCGATGCTGCGGGCAATCTTGACGATGCGCCCGTTGCTGACCAACAGATCGCCGTCGAACTCGCGTCCTTCATTGACCAGCCTTGCGTTGCGAATCAGCACGCTGCTCATGGTTCAGAACTCGTTCTGCAAGGCTTTGTAGCCGCGCACCAGATCGACATTGGTGCGCGCCACATCTTCGGAAAACTCCGAAGCGCTGACACTCACCGGTGGAAATTGCGAGAGGTCGGTATTCGGGCCGATGCGAGTCGTGGAGGGTACATAGAACGCGTCCGGTAAATCGCGGCCGTCGACCACCGAGTTGTGCCGCACCACGCAGCCATTGCCGACGACGCAGTTGAACAACACGCTGTTGAAACCGATGAACACGCGGTCGCCAACGACGCAGGGGCCGTGAACGATCGAGCGGTGGGCGATGGACGTGAACTCGCCGATGGTCACTGCTGCGCCGGATTTGGAATGGATGACCACGCCGTCCTGGATATTCGAATTGGCGCCGATGGTGATTGGCTCCATCTCTCCAGACGCGTCCACTTCATCGGCACGGATGACCGCATAAGGGCCGACGAAAACGTTCTCGCCGATGACCACCTTGCCGCAGATGATCGCGGTTTTATCGACATAGGCCGACTCGGCAATCTGTGGCAAATCACCTGAAGGATTCTTGCGGATCATGGTTGGCTCAGCGCGTTGTAGAGGGTATTGAGGTTGTATTCGAACAGCCCGGTGAAGGTGCTGGCGGGCCCGCTGGCGGCGAGCGCGTCGGAGTAGAGCGTGCCACCAATGTGCGCGCCGCTTTCGTCGGCGATCTGTTTGAGCAGGCGCGCGTCTTTGATGTTTTCCATGAACACCGCTTTGACGTGGGCTTGGCGAATCTGGGTAATCAGCGCAGCGACTTCGGCGGCCGAGGGTTCGCGTTCGGTGGAGAGGCCTTGCGGTGCCATGAAGTCGATGCCGTACGCCTGGCCGAGGTAACCGAAGGCATCGTGGCTGGTAACGATTTTGCGGTTGCCCGGAGGCAGTGCCCCGAGTTTGGCTTTGGCCTCGGCGAGCAGGGCGTAGATCTGCTTCAGATACGTTTTGCTGTTGCGTTCGTAGTCGGCTTTGTTTGCAGGATCCGCAGCGACCAGTGCCTTGGTGATATTGGCGATATACAACTCGGCGTTCGCCAGATTATGCCAAGCGTGTGGGTCGGGAACAGTTTCGCCGTCCTCATCCAGTGAGCGCGGAATCACGCCGTGGCTGGCACTGATGACCGTGGCTTTGGTCTCGGTGCTGGTGACCAGACGATCCAGCCATGGCTCGAAACCGAGGCCGTTCTTGATGATCAGTTTGGCGCCAAGCAATGCTTTGGCATCGTCCGGTGTCGGTTCGTAAGTGTGTGCATCGGCGTCCGGGCCGACCATGTTGGTGATCTGGATATGCTCGCCGCCGACCTGATGCACCATGTCAGCGAGAATACTGAAGCTGGTGACCACGGGCAGTTTTTCCGCTGCCGACAATGACATCGACAGCATCAGGCTGAGCAACACGAGTAGAGCGCGCATCGGGAAACACCTCATTGGGATGTGAGCAAGGGCGGGCGGCGCAACAAACCGTGAACCGGTCCGAACACCACGGACAGCAGATAACCGAGACCGGCGACCAACACGATGGCCGGGCCGCTGGGCAGCGAGTAGTAGAACGACAGCAGCAAGCCGAACCACACCGAGAGGCAACCGATGACCGCCGCGACGGCCATCAGGATCGGCAGACGGCGGCTCCAGAATCGCGAAGCGGCGGCGGGAAGCATCATCAGTCCAACCACCATCAGAGCGCCGATGGCCTGGAAACCGATCACCAGATTGAGCACCACCAGCGTCAGGAACACGCCGTGGGCGAGTGGGCCGAGGCGGCTGACGGTTCTCAGGAACAGCGGGTCGAGGGTGTCGAGCAGCAGCGGTTTGTAGATCAGTGCCATGGCGATCAGGCTGAATCCCGAAACCCATAACATGCCGGTGAGAGTCGGGCCGTCAACGGCCAGTGCCGAGCCGAACAGCAGATGCAATAGATCGAGGCGTTTGCCGGCGATGCCGAGAATCAGTACGCCGCTGGCGAGGGAAATGGGATAGATCGCGGCGAGGCTGGCGTCTTCACGCAGGCCGGTGCGACGGGTGATCCAGGCGGCGATGCCGGCCATGCTCAGTCCTGCCCCGAGACCGCCGAGCGTCAGTGCAGGCAGGCTGAGTCCGGCAAACCAGAAACCCAGTGCGGCGCCGGGAAGTATTCCGTGGGCCACGGCGTCACCGATCAGACTCATCCGTCGCAGAATAAGGAACACGCCGAGTGGCGCCGTGCTGCATGCCAGGACCAGTCCACCGAGCAGGGCGCGACGCATGAACACGAATTCGTTGAACGGTTGCCAGAGGTGAGTGACGGCGAGCATCAGGCCACCTGCGTGTGGGGGGGTTGCTGGATCAATTCGTTGCTGGCTCCGAACACGCATTCGCGGTTTTTGATCAGCAAGGTTTGCGGGATGTGCTGGCGTACGGCGGCGAGGTCGTGGCACACGACGACCAGTGTTCGACCTTCGCCATGCCAGGTATGGATGTGCTGCCAGAGCAGTTGTTGGCCGAGTTCATCGAGAGCGGCGTGGGGTTCGTCGAGCAACAACACTGGAGCGTCGGTCAGACTCAGTCGGGCGAGGAGGGCACGTTGCAGTTCTCCACCGGACAGGGCCATGAGTGGACGTTGTTCAAGCCCGCTGAGGTGCCAGTTTTCCAGTGCGTCTTTCAGACGTTGTGCGCGCAATCGTGTTGAAAGCCGTCGGCCCCAGAAACCGGCGCAGATCAGCTCTTCCAGGCTGATGGGGAATTGTCGGTCGAGATGCTGTTGCTGGGGCAGGAATGACAACCCGCTTTGACGTGGAACACTGAGGGCAACGTTACCTGCCAAAGGTTTCTGCAATCCGGCGATGACTTTCAGCAGGCTGCTCTTGCCACAGCCATTGGCACCGATGATCGCGGTCAGGCTGCCGCTGTCGAACTCAAGACTCAGCGGACTCGTCAGTGGTTGACCGGGTGCGCCCCAACTCAGCGATTGGCAGCGGATCATGCTTGTTCACGCTGCCAGTGGCTTTCGGCGACGGCGTCGTGGGCGTGCAGGCTTTCGGCGTGAATGACCCGCAGGTTAAATGCGCTGACTCCTGGGGTGCGACGCAATGCCAGATTCAGACGGCGCGCGGCATCTTCACAGAACATCAGGTTCTGGCCGTTGGCGAGGGCGAAGGCTTGTTCGTCCGCGCGCTTTACTGCGGTTTGTACAGCGGTGCCTAGGGCCGCCTCGGCGTCATTGATGATCACACTCAGCGGCAATTCATCGATGAATTCGTCGAGGTGCAGATGCAATTGCGCAGTGCTGCGTTGGCTGTGAGGTGTGGCGACGATGCCTTGGGTCGAGCCTAACCATGCCAAAACGTCTGCGTGCTGCAGGCCTTTGTTGGCGAAGTCGTCGATAAATTGTTGCTGGATCAACTGCCGCGCCAATGCCGCTGAGCAAGGGCAGGTCGAAGAGTAGGGCAGGTCAATTTTGAGTTCCACGTGGAACATTTGATTTTTCAGGCTTGCCGAAATAGTCGTCGGATAGGATTTCCAGCCGGCCAACGGGCTGATTAGCGCGGGGCGTTTCAGCAGTAAGTCGCAGTGAATATTCACGTACGCACAGTTGGATAACCCTTGGTGGCTTTCTAGAAAACGCTTGAGTACCTCGTGCAGGAGAGCGGGTGTCAGGCGTTCCTGTTCGAGCATCTCCAGGGCCAAATACAGCCGCGACATATGAATGCCGCGCGCCTCGCCATCATCAAGGCTCACTCCAGCGTCAGCCTTGGCATTCAGGTGTTGGCCTTCCAACAAAACGGGTAATGCGATGCCCTGCATGCCCACCCATTCGAGTGGCAAAGCTTGGCGAGCGGTCTGCGCGGCGATATCGGGGAGTGAAAGCGAATTCATGTTCGGGACCATCATGATGATTCAATTCGATGTTACATTATAACAATTCAAATCACGATGTCTTTTTCATGAACAGGTTTTCATATGCACAGACGTCAAGTGCTCAATCTGATATTGGCCAGCGCCGCTTTTGCTTTGCCCTTCAGCGTGTCTGCTACGCAAATTCGTCAGGCACGACTTTGGCGATCTGAGGACAAAGTGCGGTTGGTGTTCGATTTGAGTGGGCCGGTCAGCTACAAGACCTTCACGCTCAGTGCGCCTGAACGACTCATCATTGATGTGAGCGGGGCAAGCTTGGGTGGGGATTTCAGCCAGTTGGCGCTGAATGACACGGTGATACGCGCGATCAGATCCGGGCCCTTTGGTCAGGGCGATACGCGGATTGTTCTGGATCTGAACAGTCCGGTATTACTGAACAGCTTTCTTTTGGCGCCGCAAGACGGACAAAGTCATCGCTTGGTATTGGACTTGGTCAGCGCAAAACCGATTCAAATAGCCGCAAAGGTTCCACGTGAAACACCGCAGATCAGCGCTCATCCGAAGCGCGACATCATCGTAGTCGTCGATCCAGGACATGGCGGAAAGGATCCCGGCGCGGTCGGCGCCAAGGGCGAACGGGAAAAAGATGTAGTGCTTTCCATCGCGCAGATGCTGGCTAAGCGTCTGAAAAAAGAGAAAGGCTTCGACGTAAAACTGGTACGCAATGACGACTTTTTCGTTCCATTGCGCAAGCGCGTGGCGATCGCCCGTCAGCACAAAGCTGACATTTTTATCTCAGTGCATGCCGATGCAGCGCCGCGTCTGACGGCTTCTGGCGCATCGGTGTATTGCCTTTCTGAGGGTGGCGCAACGTCGGCGACTGCGCGCTTCATGGCGCAGCGGGAGAACAGCGCCGACCTGCTCGGCGCAACGAGTCTGCTCAACTTGAAAGATAAGGATCCGATGCTCGCTGGGGTGATTCTCGACATGTCGATGAATGCAACGATTGCCGCCAGTTTGCAGCTTGGTAGTACGGTGCTGGGCAGCCTTGCCGACATTACGACTCTGCACCAGAAGCGCGTGGAACAGGCTGGATTCGCAGTGCTGAAATCGCCGGACGTGCCTTCAATCCTGGTGGAAACCGGCTTTATTTCCAATGCGCGGGACAGCCAGCGATTGGTCACCGCTCGACATCAGCAAGCCGTGGCAGACGGTTTGTTCAAAGGATTGCAGCGCTACTTTGAAAAGAATCCCCCCGTCGACAGTTACCTGGCCTGGCAGCAGGCGCAGCGAGAGGCTCAGGTTTAACAGCCGGTAATCCGGCTGCAGGTGAATTTCGCGCTGCTACCACCCGAGCTGGAGAACCGATTGATCGTCGTCCAGCCGACACGTCGTGTGTAGCCCACCCAGGCTTCGCCGTCAGAAGCGATGCCGGTGAAGAACGTCAGTTGGCCGAAACGACTATTGGTTTGCGCCCAATAACGCTGGCCGGCCTTTTCAAACCCACGCAGATAAAGCGTGTTGCCGACGGTGTTGACGCTATAGGCGTTGCCGTCGGCATCGACGCAGGCCAACAGATTTGCGCTGCGTGTGCAGGTCGCAAGCGCCGGCACCTGAGCCGATGCATTGCCAATCATCAACAATCCAAGGCTCAACAACGAGCATTTCAGCGCAGTTTTCATTACGAATTCCGGAGTGCTATCGACTCAGCTTCCTGCGGTTTATCGCTCAAGACAAGAGCAGGGCTGGTTTATTTGTGTTGTTATACTATAACATAAAAGTTAACCGAGCCTGGGCAGGCCGATTTCAAGCGTTTACGTTCAGCGAAGCCCTTCGCATGAAGCACAAAAACGCCAAGCGCCAGCAAAGCGCTAATCGGCTGCCATTTAAAGAGGATTATCCAATGTCAGCCGAGTTGCCCGTTACCGTACTTTCAGGATTTCTTGGCGCTGGAAAAAGTACACTTTTGAATTACGTACTACGTAATCGAAAGGGTTTGCGGGTAGCCGTCATCGTCAATGATATGAGCGAGATCAATATCGATGGCAGCGAAGTCCAGCGTGATGTCAGCCTTAACCGTGCAGAAGAAAAAATAGTCGAAATGAGCAACGGCTGTATCTGCTGTACGTTACGCGAAGACTTGCTTGAAGAAGTCAGCAAGCTCGCCCGGGAAGGGCGCTTCGATTATTTGCTGATCGAATCCACTGGCATCTCCGAACCGTTGCCGATAGCTGAAACCTTTACCTTTCGCGATGAACACGGGCAAAGCCTTTCCGACATCGCCCGTCTCGACACCATGGTCACTGTAGTCGATGGTGTGAATTTCCTTCCCGACTACCAGGCGGCGGAAAGCCTCGCTTCCCGTGGCGAATTTCTCGGCGAGGAAGACGAACGCTCCATCACCGACCTGTTGATTGAACAAATCGAATTCGCCGACGTGCTGTTGATCAGCAAGATCGACCTGATCAGCCAAAGCCAGCGCGAAGAACTGATGGCCATCCTCAAACGCCTCAACGCTCAGGCCGAAATCATCCCGATGGTGATGGGCGAGGTGCCGCTGGAAAAGATCCTCAATACCGGTCGTTTTGACTTCGAGAGAGCCGCGCAAGCGCCGGGTTGGCTGCAAGAGCTGCGCGGTGAACACGTGCCGGAAACCGACGAGTACGGCATCGCTTCAACTGCCTACCGCGCGCGCCGCCCGTTTCATCCGCAACGCTTCTTCAGCTTCATTGACCGTCCGTGGTTGAACGGCAAACTGCTGCGCTCCAAAGGCTTCTTCTGGCTCGCGAGCAAACCCACCGATGCCGGTAGCTGGTCGCAGGCCGGCGGTTTGATGCGTCACGGTTTTGCCGGGCGCTGGTGGCGTTTTGTGCCGAAGGATCAGTGGCCACAAGATCAGGAAAGCACCGCAGCCATCATGGAAAACTGGACGCCAAGCGTTGGCGACTGTCGCCAGGAATTGGTGTTCATTGGTCAGAACATCGATTTCCTGCAGCTTTCTGCCGAACTCGATGCCTGCCTGCTCACCGATGAAGAAATGGCCCTTGGCGTAGAGGGCTGGCGATTGCTGGCGGATCCGTTCGGCCCTTGGCACGAAGAGGCCGCCTGATGCTTGCACTCAAACTGCTGCAAAACCGTACCCGCCATCAACATCAAGGTCCGACGCCGAAAGCACTGGCGCGGATTCTGGAGGACGACACCAACCTCGCTGTCTGGCAGCGCCAACTGCCTTTGCACATCAGCGATTTTGCCCAGTTACTTCTGTCGCTCAACGAGCCTTTGGCGGAGTCGTTGTGTCTGGAGTTGCCGGATGAGGACGCGGAACCTGATCTTGCCGGTCTGGCTCTGGGTTTCCGCGATCTGGAGGGTTACGAAGGCTTTATCGCCGACCTGAAATGGTTAGTCAGCGCCTTCGCCTGCTTGCTCGGTGCGCGGCGCATCGGCCTGCGCCTGCGGGTGCTGGATAAAGCCATGTGCCCGCGTTTCCATGTCGATCACGTGCCGGTGCGACTGATCACCACGTACGCCGGCGTCGGCAGCCAATGGCTCAAGGAAGGCGCGATGGATCGCAGTCAATTGGGGCAGGCCAACGCCGAACCCCAAGCGCAAATACAGCAACTCAAGAGCGGCGACGTCGCCTTACTGAAAGGCGAGAAATGGCACGGCAATGAAGGCTTCGGCTTGATCCATCGCTCGCCGCAACCGGCCGCAGGCGAGCGTCGTCTGATACTGACCCTCGACTGGCTCGGTTGACGCCTCAGGGCTTGAGCCAAGAACCCTGGCTTTGGCTTTCGCAGTACGGCTTCAGATACGCGGCATCGGTGGCGACGCCGTAATAGTGGATATCCTGGCGATAAGGCATATTGGCGACTTGTGCGTTGCTGCACACGCCAAACGCGCCGCTTGGGCATTGATCGACGTATTGCACTTCGACGTTCTGTCCGGCGAGGGTTGGCTGGCAGAAACCGTCATTGAACAGTTTTTCCGGAATGTTGCGGTTCTGCTGACAGACTTTGACGTCGAGCCGCTCGCCCTGACTGTGCACCACGCAGGCCTGAGCCCACGCTTCACTCGACAGCAGCGTTAACAGCAACGACCATCCCATCCAACGCATCTTTGAATCTCCCAAGAAAGCTTCCGGCCATGTTGCAGAACATTCCTACCCATGTCATTGCTGGCCCTTTGGGCGCCGGCAAGACCAGCCTGATTCGCCAGCTCATGGCTCAGCGGCCGGCTGGCGAGCGCTGGGCGGTGCTGATCAACGAGTTCGGCCAGATCGGCCTTGATGCCGCATTGCTGACGAGTGACGCCGATGGTATCGCACTGGGCGAAGTGGCCGGTGGCTGCCTGTGCTGTGTCAATGGCGCGCCGTTTCAGATTGGCCTCGGGCGTTTGTTGCGCAAGGCGAAGCCGGATCGGCTGTTCATCGAACCGTCCGGGCTGGGGCATCCAGCACAGTTGCTCAAGCAATTGAATGAGGCGCCGTGGTTGGGTGTACTGGCGGTGCAGCCGTGTGTGCTGGTGCTGGATGCTCAGGCGCTTGAAGCGGGGAGAGCCTTGCCGGCAGCGCAACAGGATGCCTTGGTAACCGCTGGCCTGCTGTTGTTGAACAAGGCTGAAAACCTTGATGACAGGGCCAGGGAAAAAATCGCCAGCCAGTTGCCGGCAGTGCCGTTGATCTGGACTCGAGAGGCGCAATTGAGCCTGAGCGAACTGCCGGGCCTGGCCACAAAAGCGCTCAACGGTGTGGATAACCTGGCCGTACCCAACGGATCAGGACAAATGCCGGCCGTCTGGACTGATCCGACGCTGCCGATTTGCCTGAGTCAGGCGCAGGAGGGCGGCTGGAGCATTGGTTGGCGTTGGCATCCGGGGCAAACGTTCGACAAGCGGTGCATCGCTGACTGGCTCGCCCGCCTCAATTGGCAGCGGGCGAAACTGGTTATCCACAGCTCGGAGGGTTGGGTGTCTGCGAATGCTTTGGATAATGCCGAGTTGATTTGGCAGGTCAGTGAATGGCGAAAGGATTCGCGGATTGAGCTGATCTTCGTCGATCCGCAAAACATTGAAAAGCTGCAGCAGGGTTTGTCGGGGTGTCGGGAAAGTTAGATCAAAAGATCGCAGCCTTCGGCAGCTCCTACATGCGATTCCCTGTAGGAGCTGCCGAAGGCTGCGATCTTTTGATCTTTAAGGCTTCCACTTGGTGTGTTCCTGGCGCCACTGGCTCAACTCGATGACTTCGGCGCGCGGCTTGTGTACTTCAACCACCGGTGGCGTGTCGTCGAACGGTGCCGGGTAGGGCGCCAGTTCGATCTGCGCACTGTGCGCGCCAAACTGGGTGATGGTGCCGTTATGGCGGGTTTCGCCGGTCACGGTGAACTCGAAGTTGTACACCCGCGCCAGTCGTCGGCGACCGTTGGCGTCCTTGATGAACCCGATCTTCTTCAGGGCAACGTTGCCGTCGAGCAACTCGACCCGCACGTTCAGACAATGCTGTTTGACCCGCTCCAGAGCGCGTTCGCGCAAGCCGTGGTTGTGCCATAGCCAGGCGCCGGCAGCGGCGAACAGTATCAGCACGAAGATGTTTTCCAGGGTCAGCATCAACATCGAACTCCAAAAGATAGCGTCAGCTTAACTGCGTCGCCGGCCTGTCGTACAGGCTGCGTTTCGTCGCATACTGCGCGGCTTGAATTTCAATCGTTTTACGGAATGACCCGAATGAAACGTACGCCTCATCTGCTCGCCATTCAGTCCCACGTGGTGTTCGGCCACGCCGGCAACAGCGCCGCGGTTTTTCCGATGCAGCGGGTCGGGGTCAATGTCTGGCCGCTCAACACCGTGCAGTTTTCCAACCACACCCAGTACGGCCAATGGGCCGGCGAAGTGCTGGCGCCGCAGCAGATTCCCGAGCTGGTCGAAGGCATCGCCGCGATTGGCGAGCTGGGCAACTGCGATGCGGTGCTGTCCGGATACCTCGGCAGCGCGGCGCAGGGCCGGGCGATTCTCAGCGGTGTCGAACGCATCAAGTCGGTCAATCCGAAGGCGCTGTATCTGTGTGACCCGGTGATGGGCCATCCGGAGAAGGGCTGCAGCGTGCCGACCGAAGTCAGCGATTTCCTCCTGGAGGAGGCGGCCGCCGTGGCGGACATCATGTGCCCGAACCAGTTGGAGCTGGACAGCTTTTCCGGGCGCAAGCCGCAGTCCTTGTTTGATTGCCTGGCGATGGCGCGTGCGCTGCTGACGCGCGGGCCGAAAGCGGTGCTGGTCAAGCATCTGGATTATCCGGGCAAACCGGCGGATGGCTTCGAGATGTTGCTGGTGACGGCCGAAGGTAGCTGGCATCTGCGTCGTCCGCTGCTGGCGTTTCCCCGTCAGCCGGTGGGTGTGGGCGATCTGACATCCGGCCTGTTCCTGGCGCGGGTGCTGTTGGGTGACAGCCTGGTAGCCGCGTTCGAATTCACCGCAGCGGCGGTGCATGAGGTGCTGCTGGAAACTCAGGCTTGCGCCTGTTATGAACTGCAACTGGTGCGGGCGCAGGATCGGATTGCGCATCCGCGGGTGAAGTTCGAGGCTACTGCAATCAGTCTTTAAGACCGCGCTGCCCCCATTCGCGAGCAGGCTCGCTCCCACAGATGAATGCATTTCAAATGTGGGAGCGAGCCTGCTCGCGAAAGCGGTCGTCTGAGCGCTACAAATCTCAAGCGTCGCCCTTGATCTCCTGATAGCGCTTCTCCAGCTCCTGGCGAATCTGCCGACGCTGCTGCGCCTGCATATAACGACGCTTGTCTTCACTGTTCTGCGGTTGCAGCGGCGGCACGGCGGCCGGTTTGCGCTGATCATCCACCGCGACCATGGTGAAGAAGCAGCTGTTGGTGTGGCGCACCGAGCGTTCGCGGATGTTCTCGGTGACGACTTTGATGCCGACTTCCATCGAGGTGTTGCCGGTGTAGTTGACCGAGGCGAGGAAGGTCACCAGTTCGCCGACATGAATCGGCTCGCGGAAAATCACCTGATCTACCGACAGGGTCACCACGTAGCGGCCGGCATAGCGGCTCGCGCAGGCATAAGCCACTTCGTCGAGGTATTTGAGCAGGGTGCCGCCGTGGACATTGCCAGAGAAGTTGGCCATGTCGGGGGTCATCAGTACCGTCATCGACAGCTGGGCGTTTCCGGGTTCCATAACGTTCTCACGGATCAAGGCTGGTTGCTGGAAGCACCTCTGCGGGTGCCTGGTCGCTTTTCAAAAGCACCGTTATCGGGACGCCGGGCGACTGGCCGCCGTCACGCCGGAATCGATCTGTTTCCATATATTGCACCGCCTTCCAGGCGGAAGTCGCGGTGTTACCCTGCAAAAGCCCGCCTCAAGGGCAATTCCCACACCAAAAGCGGATTTTTACCTAGCTCGCCCAGACTTTTCTGACGTCTGCCCGCGAGCCTCGTTATTCAAGGAGCCCACGCCATGCATGCCATCAGTTTCATTCAGGACCTGGCAGTGATCATGTTGGTCGCAGGTGTGGTGACCGTGTTGTTCCACCGTTTCAAGCAGCCGGTGGTGCTTGGCTACATCGTCGCTGGTTTCATCATCGGCCCGCACACGCCGCCGTTCGGCCTGATCCACGACGAAGAAACCATCAAGACCCTCGCCGAACTCGGGGTGATTTTCCTGATGTTCTGCCTCGGGCTGGAGTTCAGCCTGCGCAAGCTGTTCAAGGTCGGCGCCACGGCGTTTATCGCGGCGTTTCTCGAAATCGTCCTGATGATCTGGATCGGCTACGAAATCGGTCGCTGGTTCGACTGGAACACCATGGACTCGCTGTTCCTCGGCGCGATTCTGGCGATCTCCTCGACCACCATCATCGTCAAGGCGCTCAATGACCTGAAGATGAAGAACGAGCGCTTTGCGCAGTTGATCTTCGGCGTGCTGATCGTCGAAGACATCCTCGGCATCGGCATCATTGCACTGCTATCCAGCATCGCCGTCAGCGGTACGGTCAGCTCCGGTGAGGTGTTCTCCACTGTCGGCAAACTCTCGTTGTTCATGATCGTCGCGCTGGTCATTGGCATCCTGCTGGTGCCGCGCCTGCTGGCTTATGTGGCCAAATTCGAAAGCAACGAAATGCTCCTGATCACCGTGCTGGGCCTGTGTTTCGGCTTCTGTCTGCTGGTGGTCAAGCTTGAGTACAGCATGGTGCTCGGCGCCTTCCTGATCGGCGCGATCATGGCCGAGTCGCGGCAATTGCTGAAGATCGAGCGGCTGATCGAGCCGGTTCGCGACCTGTTCAGTGCGATTTTCTTTGTTGCCATCGGCCTGATGCTCGACCCGCTGATTCTGCTCGAATACGCGTGGCCGATTGCGGTGATCACCGTAGCCGTTGTGCTCGGCAAGATGTTGTCCTGCGGCCTCGGGGCGTTTATCGCCGGCAATGACGGACGTACCTCACTGCGCGTCGGGATGGGGCTGTCACAGATTGGCGAATTTTCCTTCATCATCGCCGCGCTGGGCATGACCTTGCAGGTCACCAGCAATTTCCTTTATCCGGTCGCTGTGGCCGTGTCGGTGATTACCACGCTGCTGACGCCGTATCTGATTCGTGCGGCTGATCCGCTGTCGATCAAGTTGTCGGCGGCGGTGCCCAAGCCTCTTGGTCGCGTGCTGGGTATGTACGGCGAATGGCTGCGCAGTATCCAGCCGCAAGGCGAGGGCGCGATGCTGGCGTCGATCATCCGCAAGATCTTGCTCCAGGTCGGGGTCAATCTGGCGTTGGTGATTGCGATCTTCTTTAGCGGGGCATTCTTTGCTGAACGCCTCTCGGCCTGGCTACAGGACTGGATCAGCGATCCGAGCTGGCAAAAGGCGCTGATCTGGGGCGGGGCGTTGCTGGTCTCGCTGCCGTTTTTGATTGCGGCGTATCGCAAGCTCAAGGCTTTGTCGATGCTGCTGGCGGAGATGGGTGTCAAGCCAGAGATGGCCGGGCGTCACACGCAGCGAGTGCGTCGGGTGATCTCCGAAGTGATCCCGATCCTCTCGCTGCTGGTGATTTTCCTGCTGTTGGCAGCCTTGTCGGCCAGTATCTTGCCGACCAACAAGTTGCTGGTACTGATCGCCGTGGTCGCGGCCGCCGTGGCGGCGCTGCTCTGGCGCTGGTTCATCCGCGTGCACACGCGGATGCAGGTGGCGCTGCTGGAAACCCTCGACAACCACAAGGAGTCGTCGGGGCACTGAACCGTTGGGGCGGCTGGCCGATCAGCTTTCCAGCCAGACGTCCCGCGCCCAGTGCCACACCGATTCCCAGGTTTCCTCGGCAATCAACTCTTCTTCGGCCTGCCACAGCACCACCGTGCCATCCTCTTCGACACAGTAGTAGTCGTCGCCGTCCTGACAGATCGGGATCAGGCTACGATCAACTCCGGCATCCCAGGCGTTGGCGGCTACATCCGGCAAGTAGGTGTGGGATTGTGGGTCGGTGACGGTCACCGGCTCAAGGCTGCCGTACACCACATCGCTGACGGTCAGCAAAAACTCTCTGAAGACAAACGGAATGTCGATGAACAGCTGTTCTTCGATTTCGACCAGCAGATCTTCGTCAGGCAACTCCAAAGGAACCGGCACGGGTTCGTTGGCTTCACGCAGTTGTTCGATGATTTCTTCCACGTCCGGGATCCTCTTGCTTGAATGGCGCGGTTTATATGGGCCGGTTTATACAGTAGCTCGCTATAGATGCAACCGTGAAATAGAAAACCCCAGCCGAGGCTGGGGTTTTTATTACCGCAAGTGAAGCATGGGGAGGGATCAGCCGTTCTGGCGGATACCGGCAACCAGCCAAGGCTGGTTCTCGCCCTGCGGACGTTCCATGTTCCAGCTTTCGCTGAACACTTCGCCCTGGTCGAAGCGCGAGGACTTCGACACACCGCTGAAGGTCAGGGTGGCGATGGTCTTGTCAGCACGGTCATCCACGCCATCCAGTTGTACCTGGAGGTTGTCGATGTAGGTCGACTGGAACGCGTCGCCCAGATCCGCACGCTCACGCTTGAGGAACTCGAGCATTTGCGGGGTCACGAACTCGGCGATCTTGTCCATTTCGTTGGCATCCCAGTGCTGCTGCAGCGACTGGAAGTGGCTGCGTGCAGCTTCAAGGAAGTTCTGCTCATTGAACCAGGCCGGCGCGTTGATCACCGGACGGGCGGCAGCAGGTGCAGCCGAACCACCGAAGATCGAACCCATGGCAGCAGGCTTCTGCTCGAACGCTTCACGCTGCATCGGCGCGCCGGCCGGAGCGAATTGCTCCTGCTGCTTGCGTCGACGCGCGGCGATGAAGCGGAAGATCACGAACGCGATCACGGCCATGATCAGGATGTCGAAGATCTGCATGCCCTGGAAGCCGCCGCCCATGAACATGGAAGCGAGCAGGCCACCGGCGGCGATACCGGCCAGAGGGCCGAGCCATTTCGAAGCACCGCCGGCCTTGGCCGCAGCGCCAGCGGCACCGGCAGCACCTGCGGTCGCAGCAGCGCCGCCGACACCTGGAGAAGAAGGAGCCATCTGGCTGGTCTGGTGCGTCGGCGCAGCGCCGGCGCTTTTGCCACCACCAAAGCGCTTGGCGTTGGCGTCGAGGCTCATCGTCAGGCCGATGCACAACGCCATGGCGATGCTAAGAAAACGTTTCATAAAGGGAATTCCCGTTTGTGGAGACACGCGCGCCATGTTGCACAGCTGAAGTGTTACTGGCTAGCGAGAGAGTGTTTCGGGCTTTTGCCTGACAGGTTACGTTCAGCTCGGTCGGGGCAATAAGGCCATGTACATTTGGCTGTAGGAAACGGGGACAGGTTCAGTGGGAAAACGTGCTTAGCGACGAAACGCCAGCATCACCACACCGGCGGTGATAAGGCCGATACCGCCCCACTGGCGCAAATCAAGTCTCTCGCCCAGCAGGGTCACGCCAAGCACCGCCACCAGCACTACGCTGAGTTTGTCCACCGGCGCGACCAGCGAGGCCGGGCCGACTTTCAACGCGCGGAAGTAGCATAGCCACGATGCGCCCGTGCCCAGTCCGGACAACAGCAGGAACAGGTAGCTCTTGGCGGATATTGATCCTAATGACTGATATTGGCCCGTTGCGTACAAAATCAAGGCCAGGCTGACCAGTACCACGATCGTGCGCAATAGAGTGGCGAAGTCGGAATTGACGTTTTCGATGCCGACTTTGGCGAAGATCGCCGTCAATGCGGCGAAAGTGGCCGAGAGCAGGGCCCAGAATGTCCAGGAAGAGAAGAAGCCTGAGCCCATGGAAATGTCCTCGTTCGATTATCCACCGCCAAACCCTGTGGGAGCGAGCCTGCTCGCGAACGCCGCACCGCGGTCTATCAGATCAACCGCGGTGATTTCATTCGCGAGCAGGCTCGCTCCCACAAAAACAGCAAAATCGGGGTCAGATCGCTTCCAGCTTGGCGTAGCCGAGCATCAGCCACTTGCTGCCTTCGCTGAAGTTCACCTGCACCCTTGCCTGCGCGCCGGCGCCCTCGAAGTTGAGGATCACGCCGTCACCAAAGATCGAATGGCGTACCGCCTGACCGAGGCTGAAACCCGTTTCCGGAATTTCGCTACCGCTGAACAGGTTGCTGCCGCTCATCGACTGATTGCCGCCGAACGGTCGGCTGACGCTGTTCGACAGACGCACTTCCTGAATCAGGCCCTTCGGTACTTCGCGGACGAAACGCGAGACCTTGTTGTAGGTCTCGCTGCCGTACAGGCGTCGGGTTTCAGCATAGGTCATCACCAGATTCTGCATCGCCCGGGTGATGCCCACGTAAGCCAGACGCCGTTCTTCTTCAAGACGCCCCGGTTCTTCCAGGCTCATCTTGTGCGGGAACAGGCCTTCTTCCATGCCCACGAGGAACACGTAAGGGAATTCCAGGCCTTTGGCGCTGTGCAGGGTCATCAGCTGAATGCTGTCTTCGTGCTCGTCGGCCTGAGTGTCACCGGCTTCCAGCGAAGCGTGGCCGAGGAATGCCGCCAGTGGCGTCAACTCTTCGTCTTCTTCGGTGTTCTCGAAGTTGCGCGCGGCGCTGACCAGTTCCTCAAGGTTTTCTACCCGAGCCTGGCCTTTCTCGCCTTTTTCCGCTTCGTGATAAGCGATCAGCCCGGACTGCTCGATGACGGTTTGCGTCATCAAGTGCAGCGGCATTTCCATGCACTTGGCAGCGAGATTCTCGATCAGCTCGATAAACGCACCCAGCGCACCGGCCGCGCGACCGGTCAGGCCTTTATTGGCGACCAGTTGGCGCATCGCTTCCCACATCGACACATCGCTGTGGCGCGCGTGATCGCGGATCGCTTCGACAGTTTTCTCGCCGATGCCACGGGCCGGCACGTTGATCACCCGTTCCAGCGCCGCATCGTTGCCGCGACCTTCGAGCAAACGCAGGTAGGCCATGGCGTTCTTGATTTCTGCACGCTCGAAGAAGCGCTGACCACCATAGATACGGTAGGGAATGCGCTCGCGCAGCAAAGCTTCTTCCAAAACGCGTGATTGGGCGTTGGAGCGATAGAGAATCGCGATATCGCTACGGGCCAGGCCGGTTTTCAGCGCGCTTTCGATGGTTTCGACAACGTAGCGTGCTTCGTCGTGTTCGTTGAACGCGGCGTACAGATTGATTGCTTCGCCGTCACCGCCGTCGGTCCATAGCTCTTTGCCCAGACGCCCGGTGTTGTTGGCGATCAGGGCGTTGGCAGCCTTGAGGATGCCGGCGGTGGAGCGGTAGTTCTGCTCCAGACGAATGGTTACCGAATCCGCGAAGTCGGAGGAGTACTGATGAATGTTTTCGATCTTCGCGCCACGCCAGCCGTAAATCGACTGGTCGTCGTCGCCGACCACCATCAGGCTGTCGCCACCCTTGCCGAGCAGGCGCAACCAGGCGTACTGCACGGCGTTGGTGTCCTGGAATTCGTCCACCAGAATATGGCGGAAGCGCTTCTGGTAGTGCGCCAGCAGGCCCGGGTGATCGCGCCACAGGTCGAGGGCACGCAGCAGCAGTTCGGAGAAATCGATGACGCCGGCACGCTGGCACGCCGCCTCGTAGGCCTCGTAAATGCCGCGCATGGTCGCCAGGTACAAATCACCGCTGGCCTGAATGTGCTGCGGGCGCAGGCCTTCGTCTTTCTGGCCGTTGATGAACCACTGCGCCTGACGGGCTGGCCAGCGCTGCTCGTCGAGACCGAGCTCGCGGATCACCCGCTTGACCAGCCGTTGCTGGTCGTCGCTGTCGAGAATCTGGAAAGTCTGGCTCAGTCCGGCTTCCTGCCAGTGCGCCCGCAGCAAGCGGTGCGCCAGGCCGTGGAAGGTGCCGACCCACATGCCCGCCGGGTTGATACCCAGCAACTGCTCGATGCGATGACGCATCTCCGCAGCGGCCTTGTTGGTGAAGGTCACCGACAGAATGGAGTGGGGCGAGGCGTTTTCGACCTGGATCAACCAGGCGATACGGTGCACCAGCACTCGGGTTTTACCGGAGCCAGCACCGGCCAGGACCAACTGACGGCCAACGGGGGCTGCTACGGCCTGGCGTTGGGCATCGTTGAGGGAGTTCAGCAGAAGGGAGAGATCATCGCGCATCGGGGCATTCTAGGGTGCGCCGCAGGCCCGGGCAAACCGAGCTTTGCATTAGCCGATGAAACTCCTGTCGATGACGACCGGTCGGTCACTGGCTACAGGCATCGGCCCGCCGCGCTCCAAGGGTTTCGCGGGTGGCAAAGGGCGGAAAAGTTTCGCTGAAATTATGATCTGGAGCAGTTTGGCAACGGGATCGGCTTGTGTATGCTCCGTCCACGTTTCGGGCGCACGCCCGCCTTATAAGAACAAGAACGTTGCCCATGACCCTCAGCTCCGAACTGTCGGGCCCCTCCGTGGAACCCCGGGTTATCCGCAAGCACTATGCCGTCGAAATGGCGGTCGAGCGCACGCGTCTGCTGTATCAGGGCTCGTTGTTGCCCACTCTGTTCATGTTGATCAATGGTCTGGTCTGCGCCGGTTTGCTCTGGAGCCCGCAGCGCTATTTCGTGGTCAGCGTCTGGCTGGTGTGGTTGCTGTCGTTGGTGGCGTTGCGGGTGATTCAGGTCGCCGCGTTCGACTCGGCAATCCCTGATCGTCAGGCGCAACCGATCTGGCGGCGGATGTTTCTGCTTGGTTCGACCATGACCGGGTTGACGCTGGCCGGCGCCGGCATCGCCCTGGTGCCCGCCGACAACTTCATGCAACAAGCCTGGGTGTTCGGCCTGATTGGCGCCGCGACTCTGTCGGCGAGCGTCGCCTACGCGGTGAGCCTGCCGGCATTTCTGTCGTTTACCTTGCCCTGCCTGTTGCCGGCGATCGGTTATCTGTTCTGGGGTGGCGACGAGCAGGCGCGAGGTTGGGGCTGGCTCGGGTTGATCTTGCTCGGCTCGCTGAGTGTGGTCGCGTGGCAGGTCAATCGCCTGATTGATCGCGGCTTGCTGCGCCGCTTTCAGAATCAGCACTTGATCGAACACCTGCAGCAGACGCAGTCGCGCAGCGAACAGCTCAATCAGGAACTGGCCAGGGAAATCGATCATCGCCGCTGCGCCGAGGGCAAGCTACGCGAAGCCCAGGTCGAACTCGAAGACCGCGTTGCCCAGCGCAGCCGCGAACTGGACGCGGCCAATCAGGCCCTGAGTAAAAGCGAGGCGCGGCTGGCGCTGGCGTTGAAGGCCAGTGAGTTGGGCCTGTGGGACTGGAACCTGCAAACCGACGAAGTCCACCACACGCAGATTCAGGAACTGTTCGGCCTCGCTCCGGAATATGTCACGGCGCTGTTGCGCGACCTCAAGCCGCGCCTGCATCCCGACGATGTGCCGACGCTGAAATACGCATTGATCGAGCATTTGAAGGGGCGCACCGAGGACTATCAGATCGAATACCGCGTGCGTCACAGCGATGGCCATTGGGTCTGGATCGAAGACCGTGGCCGCGCGGTAGAACGCAGCGACAGCGGTCGGGTGATTCGCATGGTCGGCACCCGGCGCGACATCAGCGCCAGTAAAAGCCTCGAAGAGCAGCAACGCCTGGCCGCGACGGTATTCGAAGCGGCCAGTGAAGGGATCGTGATTCTCGACCCGAACTACGCACTGATCGCGATCAATCAGGCGTTCAGCCGGGTCACCGGCTACGACATCGAGGACATGCTCGGGCGCAACGTTGTCGAGTTACCGTGCAGCCGTGATGCGCGCCGCCATTACGTGGCGATCCGTCATGCACTGGAGCAGCACGGCAGTTGGCAGGGCGAACTGGTGGAAACGCGCAAGAACGGCGAGCTGTATCCGCAGTGGCTGCAACTGAATGCAGTGCGTGATGGTCGGGGAAATGTCAGCCATATCGTCGGTTTCTTCGCCGATCTGTCGGCGCGACGCGAATCCGAAGAGCGCATGCGTTACCTGACCCATTACGACGAACTCACCGGTCTGGCCAACCGCTCGCTGTTCCGCGAGCGCTTGCATGAAGCGCATCAACGTTCGCGTCAGGGCCGACGCAGTCTGGCGTTGCTGCACATCAATCTTGATCGTTTCAAATTGCTTAACGACAGCCTTGGCCATGAGATTGCCGACCAGTTGCTGCAGAAAATGGCGCGCCGGCTGGTCAACGCCTTGCCGGAAGCCGACACCATCGCCCGATTGTCTGGTGATGAGTTTGCGGTGCTGTTTGACGCCTATGGCAACCTGTCGAGCCTGGCTCGGGTCGCCACGCGATTGTCGACCAAGCTGCGCTTGCCGTTGACGGTTGATGGTCATGAGCTGGTGGTCAGCGCCTCGATGGGCATCAGCATGCTGCCGGACAACGCCCGGGAGATTTCTGCGCTGGTCAGCCAGTCGAACATGGCCATGCAACACGCCAAGCACCTGGGCGGTAACAATTTCCAGTTCTACACCGACAGCCTGCAGGCCAGCACCCTTGAGCGCTTGCAGCTGGAAAATCAGTTGCGCAAAGCTATCGAGGAAAAGCAGCTGAAGGTGTTTTATCAGCCGAAGCTGTGCCTGCAAACCGGACGGCTGAATGCGGCGGAAGCGCTGGTGCGCTGGGATCACCCGACCATGGGGCGAGTGCCGCCGGGGGACTTCATCGGGCTGGCCGAGGAAACCGGCCTGATTGGGCCAATCGGCGAATTCGTCTTGCGCCAGGCGTGCTGGCAGGCCTGCGAGTGGCAGCGTCAGGGGCTGGAGCCGATCCGCGTTTCGGTGAACCTGTCGGTGCATCAATTGCGTCAGGGCAAGCTGGTCAGTCTGGTGCGCCAGGTGCTGGAGGAAACCGGGCTGGCGCCGCACTACCTCGAGCTGGAGCTGACCGAAAGCCAGTTGCTCGACAGCGTCGAACATATCATCGCGACCTTTCAGCAACTGCGCGATCTGGGGGTGAAACTGGCGATCGATGATTTCGGCACCGGCTATTCATCGCTGAGTTACCTCAAGCGTATTCCGGTGGATTACGTGAAGATCGATCAAGCGTTCATTCGCGGCTTGGGTGAGGGCAGTGAAGATGCGGCGATCACTCGGGCGATCATTGCCATGGCCCATGGGCTGTCGCTGAAAGTCGTGGCCGAAGGCGTCGAGCGCCAGGATCAGCTGGAATTTTTACGTGCCGAGCGTTGCGATGAAGTGCAGGGCTATCTGATCAGCCGGCCCGTGGAGGCTGACAGTCTGGCGGGGCTTTTGCGTGAACAGGAAAAACCGTTTTAAGGGCTACATGCGCTTCATCGCGCCTGATATGGGGACATCGAGTTACGCATTGAGCAGGCAAAAAGCCAATTCATGTAGTATAACTACAAGCGTGCTACATCCTTGCCCATAAGAAGAGTCCAGCCCCTTGAATCTGCTGCAACACATCGCCCAGTCACGTCACCTGTTACGCAAGTCGGAGCTCAAGGTCGCCGACCACGTGCTGCTTGACCCTGCGGCGGTGATGCACAGTTCCATGGCCGACCTGGCCCACAGCGTCGGCATCAGCGAGCCGACCATCGTGCGCTTCTGTCGCGCCATCGGTTGTTCCGGTTTTCAGGATCTCAAACTCAAACTGGCGCAAAGCCTCGCGGCCGGTGCCAGCTTCGGCCAGTTTGCGATCCATGAAGACGACTCGGTCGCCGATTACAGCCTGAAGATTTTCGACACCACGTTGCACACGCTGATGGAGGTTCGCGAGAAACTCGATCCGGTTGAGTTGCAGCGCGCGGTGACACTGATGTCGCAGGCGCAGCGCGTCGAATTCTACGGCTTCGGCGCCTCGGGTGCCGTGGCGGCGGATGCGCAGCATAAGTTCTTCCGTTTGCTGCTGACTGCAGCGGCGTATTCCGATCCGCACATGCAGGCGATGTCGGCGGTGACGTTGAAACCGACCGATGTGGCGATCTGCATTTCGCAGTCCGGACGTTCCAAGGATCTGCTGATCACCGCCAACCTGGTGCGTGAGAGCGGCGCTTCACTGATTACCCTATGCCCGAGCCAGACGCCGCTGGCCGAATTGTCGACGGTCAATCTGGCGATCGATGTGCATGAAGACACCGAAATCTATACACCGCTGACTTCGCGTATTGCCCATCTGGTGGTGATTGATGTGTTGGCGATGGGCGTGGCGATGGCGCGTGGGCCGAGTCTGGTTAATCACCTCAAGAGCGTGAAGCGTAGTCTGCGTAGTCTGCGCTTGTCGCCAAAAGCCGCCAAAGCGCTGGATGACTGAAGCCATCCAAGGTCGTTCCGACCTTATTCGCGAGCAGGCTCGCTCCCACAGGGGATCTTCGGGGTACACAAATTCTGTGTCATACCGAGATCAAGTGTGGGAGTGAGCCTGCTCGCGATAGCGTCCTCAAAAACACCACAACCCTGCGCAAGTTTCATCGCACTGTCATCCACACGCAGCCAAACCGTCATCCCCGCCGCCTATCGTGAAACTCCCGTCATCGCCTTGGGAGACTCGAAATGGCTCAGCCCTACGAAGAACGCAACAGCGCCGCGAAAACCCGTCGTCAGCAGGAAGACCAGCGCCGCATGGAATTTCGCCGCGCTATCGAAGATCGCTTCGAACTTCGTCAGCTTCAAGCCGAAATCGGCGATTTTCCCGAGATCACTCACTGGCAGGCGGCACCCGCAGCTTCCCGTCGAAACGCTCAACCAGCGCGCTGATCTGCACCCGTTCGCTGCGGATAAACGCCAGGAAGGCGTGCGCCACCGGTGACAAGCGTTTGGCCTTGGCTTGCACCAGGCACCAGCTACGGAAAAGCGGCAATTCATCGACCGGCAACTCGACGAGGCCGCCGGTCGCCAGCTCCAGGTTCAGGGCGTGGCGCGTCAACAGCGCCAGGCCCAGACCCGCCTGCACACATTCACGCTGCGCTTCTGCCGAGGCCACTTCCTGAGTCTGGGTGAAGTGCACGCGTTTCTCTTTGAAGTATTCTTCGCAGGCCAGTCGCGTACCCGACCCCGGTTCGCGGATCAGCAGCGTGTAAGGCTCCAGATCCTGCAAACGCAGCGGGCCCATGTGCGCCAATGGATGATCCGGGCGCGCCACGGCAACAATCGGGTTGTTGAGAAACGGCAGGAATTCCAGACCCATGTCCTGCGGCACCATCGACATGATCACCAGATCGTCGCGGTTGTCCGAGAGCCTGCGGATCACCTGGCCACGGTTGACCACAGTCAGTTGCAGATTCACTTCCGGATGCTGACGCTTGAACGCGGCGAACAGGTGCGGCACGAAATACTTTGCGCTGGATTCCACCGCCAGTTTCAACTGACCTTGCAGCGAGCCCTGCATGTCCGACAGCTGCATATCGAGGTTTTCCAGGCGCCCGAAAATGTCTCGACTGGCACGCTGAAGGGCTTCGGCAGCCTCAGTCATGTAGAGTTTTTTGCCGACATAATCGAATAATGGCTGGCCGATCAGCTCTTCGAGCTGACGAATCTGTAGGCTGACGGCCGGTTGTGTGAGGGACATTTCCTCGGCTGCGCGGCTGTAAGAGCGTAAATCACATACTTCGTTGAAGATCTGCAATTGACGCAATGTCATACGCATCAAGGACTTACGCATTTTTTACAGGCTCTGACGGCTGGCGGATGTTTCAACTATAAGTCTTTACTTATGCATGACCCAATTTTTATTCATTTTTGTTAATCCCTCATGAGCGCTAGTGTGGACCTGCGACTAAATTGAAACATTTGGTCACGCGTCGACCTGGGTCTAGCAGGTCGTGGTGCCACCGGCTCAAGGGAACCTCCAAGTGATAACAAAGATCCTGATCGCCAACCGTGGTGAGATTGCCGTACGAATCGTGCGAGCCTGCGCCGAAATGGGCATTCGCTCGGTTGCGATTTTTTCCGACGCCGACCGCCATGCACTGCATGTGAAGCGTGCGGACGAGGCCCACAGCATCGGTGCCGAGCCACTGGCCGGTTACCTGAACCCGCGCAAGCTGGTGAACCTGGCGGTTGAGACCGGCTGTGATGCACTGCACCCCGGCTATGGTTTCCTCTCGGAAAACGCCGAGCTGGCAGACATCTGCGCCGAACGCGGAATCAAATTCATTGGTCCGTCGGCCGAAGTCATTCGCCGCATGGGCGACAAGACCGAAGCGCGCCGCAGCATGATCAAGGCCGGCGTACCGGTGACGCCGGGCACCGAAGGCAACGTTGCTGACATCGAAGAGGCCTTGGCCGAGGGCGACCGTATCGGTTACCCGGTGATGCTCAAAGCCACCTCCGGGGGTGGCGGTCGTGGCATCCGTCGCTGCAACAGCCGCGAAGAACTCGAACAGAATTTCCCTCGTGTCATCTCCGAAGCGACCAAGGCCTTTGGTTCTGCCGAAGTGTTCCTGGAAAAATGCATCGTCAATCCCAAGCACATCGAAGCGCAGATCCTTGGCGACAGCTTTGGCAATGTCGTGCACCTGTTCGAGCGTGACTGCTCGATCCAGCGCCGCAACCAGAAACTCATCGAAATCGCCCCGAGCCCGCAACTGACTCCGGAACAGCGTGCCTACATCGGCGACCTGTCGGTGCGTGCGGCCAAGGCTGTGGGTTACGAGAACGCCGGCACCGTGGAGTTCCTGCTCGCCGAGGGCGAGGTGTACTTCATGGAGATGAACACCCGGGTGCAGGTGGAGCACACCATCACCGAAGAAATCACCGGGATCGACATCGTCCGCGAGCAGATTCGCATCGCCTCCGGCCTGCCGCTGTCGGTGAAGCAGGAAGACATTCAGCACCGTGGTTTCGCGTTGCAGTTCCGCATCAACGCCGAAGACCCGAAGAACAACTTCCTGCCGAGCTTCGGCAAGATCACCCGCTATTACGCCCCCGGTGGTCCGGGCGTACGCACCGACACGGCGATCTACACCGGTTACACCATTCCGCCATTCTACGACTCGATGTGCCTGAAACTGGTGGTCTGGGCACTGACCTGGGAAGAGGCGATGGACCGTGGCCTGCGCGCCCTTGACGACATGCGTCTGCAAGGTGTGAAGACCACCGCCGCGTACTACCAGGAAATCCTGCGCAACCCGGAATTCCGTAGCGGCCAGTTCAATACCAGCTTCGTTGAAAGCCACCCGGAACTGACCAACTACTCGATCAAGCGCAAACCCGAAGAGCTGGCCCTGGCCATCGCTGCCGCCATCGCTGCCCACGCAGGCCTGTGAGGAATACAACAATGAGCAAGAAGATCTTCGTTACCGACACCATCCTGCGCGACGCTCACCAATCGCTGCTCGCCACCCGCATGCGCACCGAAGACATGCTGCCGATCTGCGACAAGCTCGACAAAGTCGGCTACTGGTCGCTGGAATGCTGGGGCGGCGCGACGTTCGACGCCTGTGTTCGCTTCCTGAAGGAAGATCCGTGGGAGCGTCTGCGCCAACTGCGTGCGGCGCTGCCTAACACCCGCCTGCAAATGCTTCTGCGCGGGCAGAACCTGCTCGGCTATCGTCACTACAGCGACGACGTGGTCAAAGCCTTCGTCGCCAAGGCTGCGGTGAATGGCATCGACGTGTTCCGCATTTTCGACGCGATGAACGACGTGCGTAACCTGCGCGTGGCCATTGAAGCAGTGAAAGCTGCCGGCAAACATGCCCAGGGCACCATCGCTTACACCACCAGCCCGGTGCACACCATTGACGCGTTCGTGGCGCAAGCCAAGCAAATGGAAGCCATGGGTTGCGACTCGGTGGCGATCAAGGACATGGCCGGTCTGCTGACCCCGTACGCCACTGGCGAACTGGTTCGCGCGTTGAAAGCTGAGCAGTCGCTGCCGGTGTTCATCCACTCGCACGACACGGCGGGTCTGGCGACCATGTGCCAGCTCAAGGCCATCGAAAACGGCGCCGACCATATCGACACCGCGATCTCCAGCTTCGCGTCGGGCACCAGCCATCCCGGCACCGAGTCGATGGTCGCCGCACTCAAGGGCACCGAGTACGACACCGGTCTGAACCTCGAACTGCTGCAAGAGATCGGTCTGTACTTCTACGCCGTGCGCAAGAAGTACCACCAGTTCGAAAGCGAATTCACTGCAGTCGACACCCGCGTGCAAGTCAACCAGGTGCCGGGCGGGATGATCTCCAACCTCGCCAACCAGTTGAAAGAGCAGGGCGCGCTGAATCGCATGGCCGAAGTGCTGGCGGAAATCCCGCGTGTGCGTGAAGACCTCGGCTTCCCGCCGCTGGTGACCCCGACTTCGCAGATCGTCGGCACCCAGGCGTTTTTCAACGTGCTGGCCGGCGAGCGCTACAAGACCATCACCAACGAAGTGAAGCTCTACCTGCAGGGCGGTTACGGCAAGGCGCCGGGCGTGGTCAACGAGAAACTGCGTCGTCAGGCGATTGGCAGCGAAGAAGTCATCGATGTGCGCCCGGCCGATCTGCTCAAGCCGGAAATGACCAAGCTGCGTGCCGATATCGGTGCACTGGCCAAGTCCGAAGAAGACGTGCTGACCTTTGCGATGTTCCCGGACATCGGCCGCAAGTTCCTCGAAGAGCGTGCCGCCGGCACCCTGACGCCGGAAGTGCTGCTGCCGATTCCGGAAGCGGGCGGTGTGACCAAGGCTGGCGGCGAAGGCGTGCCGACCGAGTTCGTCATCGACGTTCACGGCGAAACCTACCGCGTCGACATCACTGGTGTCGGCGTCAAGGCTGAAGGCAAGCGTCACTTCTACCTGTCCATCGACGGCATGCCGGAAGAAGTGGTGTTCGAACCGCTCAACGAATTCGTCGGCGGTGGCAGCAGCAAGCGCAAGCAAGCCTCGGCCCCGGGTCACGTCAGCACCACCATGCCAGGCAACATCGTCGATGTGCTGGTCAAGGAGGGCGATACCGTCAAGGCCGGCCAGGCTGTGCTGATCACCGAAGCGATGAAGATGGAAACCGAAGTCCAGGCAGCGATTGCCGGCAAGGTCACCGCGATTCATGTGGCCAAGGGTGATCGGGTCAATCCGGGCGAAATTCTGATCGAGATCGAAGGCTGAGATAACCGCCGCGATCCAACGCTTTAAACCTCGGGGGGGCATGTGCTCCCCTTTTTTTATGCGGAATTTGTCTGCATCACATGAGGCCTATGTGGGAGCCTGCTCGCGAAGAGGAGTGTCAGTCGATATTTATTCAACTGACAGATCGCATTCGCGAGCAGGCTCGCTCCCACAGTGACGATGTTCAGTCAGTCAGAACGCCATGCGCCATTGGCCCATTACACCGTGAGTGCGGCTGTCAGTGGCCATTTCACCGGTGAGACCAACGCCGACAGAGTGATTGGCTGACAGCCCCAGATCGAGGCCGGCATCCACCGACAGACTGTTTCGATCCAGCGCGGCACCGGCAACCTCAAAGCGCTTGCCACCCTTGACCAGTTGCTGGCGGGTGTCGCTTTCGATCTCGCCAAAGGTGTGTTTCCAGCCGGCACTGAAGCGCGGCGTCAACGTCATGCCGTTATCCAGCCGATTGATTTTTGCCGTGCGCAGACCGAAGGTGCTGCTGAGGTTGTCGCGGGTTTGCCCAAAGACTTTCAGCGCCGCATCTCCGCCTTTTTCGCTGTAGCTGTCGCGCTGGTAGCGCTGATAACCGACGCTGGCGAATGGTTCGAGCGTCGCGTTGTGCCGGCCAACATTGACCGCCAGTTCGGCAAAGGCTTGCTGAGTGTTGGCGTCGTAGTTGCCCTTGAGGCGATCGCTGAAGCCGTTGAAGGCCACGCGACGTTTGCTGTCGCCGTCATGGCTGGCATAGGTCGCCCCGAGACGCAGTGAGAACGGTCCGTCCTGGCGCACGGCGTAGGCACCGAGGTGCCAGCTGTCGAGGTCGCCATCGTATTGCCGAGCGTCCAGTCTGGTCTGCGATTTACCGCCGATCAGGCCGATATGCCATTGCTCATCGAGCCGCCAGTCGGCGCCCATGACCAGACCTTGGGTCGCGTGATTGAGGGTACTGTCGAACTCGCGGTCGACTTTGCCGCCATGGCCGAGCGCCTGAATCCACACCCGCCCGGAATCGGCACCGCCGGCGGCCTGACGCGGCGAGTTGCCGGAACCGTAGGCCGAACCGTAACGGCTATTCAGTTGCTGCATGGCCGAAAGCATGCTCGCGCTCACCGGAGTGATACTGCTCAGCGTGGCTTTGGCGAGGTTGGCATTGCTGCCTGCGGCGAGTTGTTCGAGGGCGACCGGAGCGGTGGTTTTGTCGCTGGTCACAAGCGCGGCGACTGCTGCGTTTGCAGGTTTTATTGGCGCAGGTGCGGGCTGTTCGGCGGACTCGTCAACTTGCGCAGTAAGAGGTTCGTCCGGCATTGGCGAAGGGGCGGACTCTGAAATGGGAGTCGGTGCTGAAGTCGAAACAGGAACAGAAATTGGAGCTGGTGCAGATGCCGTCAATGGCGTTGGTGTCGCTGATGGCGCAGGTGCTGTTGGATCGACAATACCCTCGGCAGCGGCACGAGCGTTGTCTGTCGTGGCAGCGTTCGAAAGCGGCTCACCGTTACGGGCGTAAGTCAGCCCGACGGACTTTTTGTTGTATTGAGGTGTGGCTGTCATGAAGGCGAGGTCGTTAATGACCGTACCGAATTCGCCTTCTACCTTGGTGGCTTCGAGGATTTTGTACTGTCTGCTTTGCGGATATTCTCCCGGAGCCGCAACGACTTTCAGGGTGGCGCCTTCCAGCCTGGCAGTGCCATCGACCTTGATCGTTTGACTGCCACTGGGCGTGACCTCATAAGCCAGTTCGGCGGTCGGGGACAAGCGCAAGTCGCCTTTCACGCGCGGGCTGCCAAGTACCCCATTGACGGTGAGCAGGCCGGCGACCTCCAGGCTTCCCACAACACCTTTACCGGCAAAGCTGCCACCGCTCTCGACATACACGTCGCCCTTAATGCTCCCCAGGTTGGTCAAAGCGGTACCGCTGTTTACCAGCGCGCCTTCCTTGAAGTCTCCCTTGGAGCTCAGCGTCCAGTCGCCCCGGTTGAGGAGCAGGCCGTTGAAATTACGTGTGTCTTTCAGCTCACCGCCTGCAGCCGCATCCAGGAGCAGGACGTTATCCCCCGCGCCACCATCCAGCAGGCCGGTAAAACTTGCGCCGTCCGTGAGCCTGATCAGATCGTTGACAGCGGTACCTGCAAAGCTTTCTTCAGGGGTGTTAAAAGCGATAGGCACCGTACCTGGGTCATTGAGAAACCCCTGAAGCCGTTCGAAAGCCATCTGTTTAGGGTTGGTTTTGGACGGTTCCGGCGCATTCATTACTGCTGGTGAATCGGCGACTTCAGAGGGTTCCTGAGCGATGGCAAGCTCTACGCAAGCCAGCGCCAGCGAAATGGCCAAAGCCAGGTGTTTTGGTTTGAAAATGTGTTGAACGGGCATTGAGTCCAGCCTCTTTTAACGGGAGACCCAACTCTATTGATGCCCCAAAAAATCCGATGTCGGCTGCTTCCCGAAGCCTTGCAGGCGACATCGCATCGTTTTGTAGAAAATGACCGCAAGATCCGCAACCAAGCCTTTTACTCGGCTGCAGCGGCCCCTTTTCCTACAACCAAACAAGACCCCGCCGGCTGTTCAACCCTCAAAAACTCATCTGCCACTGCCCGATCAAGCCGTGATTGCGGCTGTTGCTGCCGATCTCGCCGCTGTATCCCACACCCAAGGTATGCCGCGCGGAAATCCCCACATCCAGCCCGGCCTGCAGCACCAGGCTGTCACGATCCAGCGAGCTGCCTTCGACACTGAACGCCGTGCCGCCAGTCACAAACGCCTGACGCGTCGAGCTGCCGACATCGCCATAAGTGTGTTTCCAGCCAGCAGCCATGCGTGGGGTCACGCTTATGCCGTTGTCCAGGTTGCTCAAGTGCGCCAGGCGCAGGCCGAAGGTGCTGCTGAAGTTGTCTTGGGTCTGGCTGTCGACTTGCAGCGCGGCGGCGCCACCTTTTTCCTGGTAGCTGTCGCGGTGGTAGCGCTGATAACCGAGGCTGGCGAACGGCTCGGCGCTGAGGCGGCCACTGCCCATGGCGTAGCCGAGTTCGGCGAAGGCTTGCTGGCTGTCGGCGTCGTAGTCACCTTTCGGGCGATCGTTGAAACCATTGAAGGCGATGGTGCGTTTGCTTTCACCTTGATGACCGCTGTACGCCGCGCCGAGACGCAGCGAGATCGGGCCGTTCTGATGCAGCGCGTAGACGCCGGCGTGCCAGCTCTCGACGTTGCCGTCGACGCCGGTCGCGTCCAGATCGGTTTTCGAATAACCGCCCAGTACGCCCAGACGCCACGCTGAATTAAGTGACCAGTCGGCACCCAACACGCTGCCCTTGGTGCGTTGCTCCAGACCGCCGCTGCCGTGTTCGCCGTCGAGCTTGCCGTAACCGCCAATGCCTTGCAGCCAGAGGCGGCCGCGCGCATTCGGGTCATTCAGATTGCGTGCGTCGGACGGCACGCCATTGGCGGCCAATACAGGTGTGTCACGCTGATCGAGACCGACCAGCAGTCCCGCGCTGCCTCCCATTTGCTGCATCGCCGAGAGCATGCTGCTGCCGACCTGACTGCTGGCGCCGAGGGTGGCGCTGGTCAGGTTGGCATTGCTGGCGCCGGCCAGTTGCTCGATCGCCGTGCCGGCGCTGCTTTGGCTGGTATTGAGCAAGGCGTTGTACAGCGCGCCGTTTTTGCCGATCGAGGCCAGGCTGTTGGCGGCGTTGCTGCCGTTGCCTGTCTTGGCGAATTCATTGAACGCCACGTCATTGCGGGTGTAGGTCAGATCGACTTGCGTGGGGGTGTAGGCGAGGGTCGGCGTCAGGAATGCGTAGTCGCTGCTGACTTTGCCGAAAGTGCCGTTCACCTGTGCCGCTTGCAGCACGGTGTAATGGCTCTGCCATGGATACGTGCCGCTGCCGGGATTCACCGCGAGCGTTGCGCCATTGAGATTGGCGATGCCGCCGATCTGTACCGGCGCGCTGCTGCCGTCGGCGTTGACGCCGTAAGCGAGGGTGGCTGTGCTGGCCATGTTCAAATCGCGAACGATGGTTGCGCGACCGAGGCGGGTGTCGGTGCGCAATGTGCCGTTGACAGTCAGGCTACCCACCGAACCGCCACCGGCATACACACCGCCGGCATCCACGGTCAGGTTGCCGGCGATGCTGCCCTGGTTGACCAGTGTGGCGCCGTTGCGCACCGCGCCGCCGTCGCTGAAATCGCCGCTGCCGGTGAGTGTCCACGCGCCTTGCTTGACCTCCAGCCATTCGAAGTTGCGACTGGCGCCGAAGCTGCCACCGGCCGCGTCATCCATCACCACTCGGTCGTAACCGCTGCCACCATCCACCACGCCGACAAAGCGACTGCCGTTGCGCAGGGTCAGGCTGTCGTTGCCGCCACCCAGATCCAGTGCCAGGTCATTGCTGCCACTGATCGTGCCGCCGTTGATGACGCTGTCGGCGAACTCGCCGACGAGCTTCACACCGAAACCGTTGAGGCCTTGAATGGTGCCGAAGTTTTCCAGCGTGGTCGCCGCCAGTCCCGAGCCGCCACTGCCATCGTCAACCAGAATGGCGCTGTCGGCACCGCTGATCAAAGCGTTACTGGCGTTGAGAATGTAGCCACCACCGAGGGCAATACCTTCGCTGCCGTTGGCGAAACCGCCCTTGTCGACACCACCCGCACCGACGCCTTGAATGGTCCCGTAGTTTTCGATGTGGGCGATCTTGTCGATGTCCACGCCATCGCCGTCACCGTTCGCTTGCAAGCCTGAGTAAGCGCCAGTAATGGTGCCGTGATTGATCACCGTGCCATCGCCGTCGGAACCGAAGCCGGAGCCGTTGCGGCCGGTGATTTGCCCGTAGTTGATCAGCGTCGCGCCAAGGTCGGTAGTGATGCCGTGCCGGCCACCGGAAATCACTCCGTAATTGGTCACGCTGACACCGCTGGCGGAGTCGATATCAATGCCGTCGAATTTCTCGTCGGCATTGTGCGAATCGCCGGTGGAAATCTCGCCATAGTTGCTGATCGTCGCATTCGCGCCGGTCTTCATGCCGTCGCTGGCGTCGCCGCGAATCAGCCCGCTGGCGCGGTTGATGATGGTGGTCTTCACGCCGTCACTGCGCAGCGCATCGAGGTCCAGACCCTGGCCGGTGGTGGAGCGAATCACGCCGCTGTTGTCGATCAACAGACTGCCGCTGACAAAGTTGCTGTCGATGCGCAAAGCATCGTTGGCGCCGAGAATCTGCCCGCCGCTGCGGTTGTAGATGGTGTAGTTGCGTGCCTTGCTCAGGTCGCCACTGCTGTCGATGGCCCGGCCGCCGGTCGAGATGATTTTGCCGGCGTTATCGACCACCACACCCGCACCACTGGTCTTGTCTTTCAGGCTCACGGCCTTGCCGCTGTTGGTGATGCTGCCCGGCGCCGAAATCGTCAAAGTGTCGCTGCCACCCAGCGTTTGTGCTGCCGTGGTGGCGGTGTCGATCTGCACGGTTTTGCCGTGGGCCGCCGTGGCGGTGATCAACAGGGCGATGGCGAGGGACAGACGCTGGGGCGGGAACGGCATAAGTGGACGGCCTTCTTGTTATAAGCGGGCCGTCCTGTATAGCGAAGGGTTTTTACAGAATGATGTCGATGGCTGATCTGTATTGTTTTGCATTCAGATTTCGCTTATCAGAGGTAAATCTGCATTTTGTTGCAGATTTTGGCGTTCTATCAGGCATTGAATGCACTACATTGCATCCGGCATCAATGAAAGCTCTGTTGAAATGCATTTAAAAGTAGAGGAAATGAAAGCGTGGGATCTGCAATGAGCCTGACGGTAGCTGAGCGCATGGCGCTCATCGAAAGCATCCAGGAAGCGCTGGCCGACGGGACATTGGAAATCAGCGAAGCCGTCCGCCGTTTACGAGTGGAGGTGACAGGGCTGCATCAAATCCAATTCGCTAATATGTGCAAAATTTCGGTCCGCACGTTGATACACATAGAGCACGCTGAGGGTAATCAGACGTTGAGGTCGTTGGACTCAATATTCCGATTGTTTGGCCTGAAAATGGGCGTTGTGCGGGTACGCCGAGAGACCAATTGAAACCCGACGCAGCCCGCAATGTGCCGATCGCCCTAGCTCCGCCGCACGTAAGCCTTGCCGTAATGCCGCTCCATGCGTGCCTGAATCAACTCCAGTCCAATCGACATCAGCCAGTAAATGATCGCCGCCGTCGTCAGCATTTCGATATAGCGGTAGCTTGAGCGCCCGTATGACTGGGCGAGAAACATCACTTCCCAGACGCCCATCACCGAGATCAGCGACGAGTCCTTGAGCATCGAGATGAACTGGTTGGTCGTGGGCGGGATGATCGTGCGCATGGCTTGCGGCAGGGTGATGCGCCAGAAAATCACCGTCTCGCGCATCCCCAATGCCAGTGATGCTTCGCGTTGGCCGTGGTCGACCCCGAGGATGCCAGCACGAAAGATTTCGCTGAGATAGGCGCCGTAGTTCAGTGAAAGGGCAATGATGCCCGCGACGATGGCGCCGGGCACGATGCCCAGTTGCGGCAAGCCCAAATAGATCAGCAGGATCTGGATAAGCAGTGGTGTGCCGCGAAAGAACGAGGTGTAAAAACTGGCGATGCCGAGCGCCACCGCGCTTTTCGAAAGGCGTGCCAATGCGGTGATGAAGCCCAGCAGGGACGAGGCGACAATCGAGCACACACAGAGGAAAAGCGTCAGCGCTGCACCCTGCAAGAAACCGTTGGGCGCCAGGTGCAGGCCGACCAGATTGGGCAGTTTGTCGAGGATGATCGAGAACTTCAGGTCGAAGCTCAGGAAGAACCCGGCGAACAGGCAGAACAGCGTTGCCCAGGTCAGGTACAGCCGCGTACGAAACCCGAACATCCGTTGCAGGCGTGATTCAGCCACCGGTTGTGGTGGCTGTGGCGGTGTCGGGAAAGAAGTCATTGGCTGATATCAGCGCCGATCCATTTTTGCGACAGCTTGCTCAGGGTGCCGTCCTGCTTCAGTTGCGCGAAGACTTCGCGCACCTTGGCGTCCCATTGCGCGTCACCCTTCTCGATGGCCACCGAGTTCGGCTCCGAATACAGCGGCGTGCCGGCCAGTTTGAAGCGTTTGTCTTGGTTCAGACGTGGCTGCGCGGTGACGAGGTTGGTGAGGATCGCATCCAGGCGCACGCCGGCGCCCAGGCCCAAATCCTGGAAGGCGACGTTGTCGGTATCGTACGGCGCGATCTGCACGTCTTCGAACGGGTACTGCAACTGCTTGTCTTCGGCACCTTCGATAACCAGGTTCTTGTTCAGATAGCTTTCGTAACTGGACGCGCTGGTGAGGCCGACTTTTTTACCACTCAAATCCTTGGCATCGTGAATCCGATCATCCTTGGCGTTGACTACGATCACTGCGGGCGAGGCGTAATACTCCACCGGGAAATCGAACACTTCGGCGCGGGCCTTGCTCGGCGTCATCGAGCAGATGCAGATATCGTAGCGCCCGCTCCAGCGACCGGCGGCAATGACGTCCCAGGACGGCGTTTCGAGTCGCAGCTTGACGCCCAACTTGTCAGCTACGGCTTTGGCGACGTCCACGTCGAAGCCGTCGAGCTGGTTCTGGTCATTGAGAAACGAGAACGGTGGATAGCTTTCCATCAGCACACCGACCAGTTCTTTTTTCTGCTCGATACGATCCAGCGTGGCGCCAGCAAAGGCTTGAGTGGAAGCGGCCAGAATCGTCAGGCCCAGGGCCAGTAGCGGTTTAAATTTCACAGTCGATCCCTGGGTAAAAAAGAGGTTGTTTTTAACGGAATGGTGCGTATTAAATAGTTATAAGAACGACTCTGATAGTGAGTTATTTTCATAAGCATATGAGTGAAAAGCATATGGGCGCAGGCAGCACGATTATTCTCGATGGCGGCATGGGCCGTGAGTTGCAGCGCGCCGGGGCGCCATTTCGTCAGCCGGAGTGGTCGGCGCTGGCGTTGAGCGAGGCGCCGCAAGCGGTTGAGGGGGTGCATGCCGCTTATATCGCCAGTGGCGCCAATGTGATTACCACCAACAGTTACGCCGTGGTGCCGTTCCATATTGGCGAAGAACGTTTCGCCGCCGAAGGGCAGGCGCTGGCCGCGTTGGCCGGTGAGCTGGCGCGACGTGCGGTGCAGGCCTCGGGGAAATCCGTGCGGGTGGCCGGCTCATTGCCGCCGCTGTTTGGCTCTTATCGTCCGGATCTGTTCGAGGCCGCACGAGTGACCGAGTTGCTGGCGCCCTTGGTCAATGGCCTGGCACCGCACGTTGATCTGTGGCTGGCGGAAACCCAGAGTTCGATCATCGAGGCGCGAGCCATTCACGCCGGGTTGCCGAAGGATGGCAAACCGTTCTGGTTGTCGTTCACCTTGAAGGACGAAGACACCGATGAAGTGCCGCGCCTGCGCTCTGGCGAGCCGGTCGCCGAAGCGGCGGCGGTGGCGGCTGAGTTGGGCGTCGAGACGTTGCTGTTCAATTGCAGTCAGCCGGAAGTGATCGGTGGCGCGATTGATGCGGCGCGTGCAACCTTCGAGCGTCTGGGGGTGAAGATAAACATTGGTGCTTACGCCAATGCGTTTCCGCCACAGCCAAAAGAAGCCACGGCCAATGATGGACTTGATCCGCTGCGCGAGGATCTGGATCCGCCGGGTTACTTGCACTGGGCGATTGACTGGCAGCAGCGCGGTGCCAGCCATTTGGGCGGTTGCTGCGGGATCGGACCGGAACACATTGCGGTGCTGGCGCAAAAGCTAGGCTGAAAATAGATCAAAAGATCGCAGCCTGCGGCATCTCCTACAGGATGAACGTCAATCCCCTGTAGGAGCTGCCGCAGGCTCGGGCCGCGTTCGGACGATCTTTTGCTTTTCAGGTAATCACGATCGGCATTCGACCAAGCCTTTCACCTGCCCGTCGGGCGTCTGATTTTCATCCGACAGCCACTGCTCGAAACCCGCCGCAATCGCCGGCCACTCACCATCCAGAATCGAGTACCACGCAGTGTCGCGGTTCTGGCCCTTGACCACCATGTGCTGACGGAACACGCCTTCGAAGCTGAAACCCAAACGCTCGGCAGCGTACTTGGAGCGGGCGTTGCCGTTGTTGCATTTCCATTCCAGGCGGCGGTAGCCGAGGTCGAAGGAGTGTTTGGCCAGCAGGTACACCGCTTCGGTGCTTCTCGGCGAGCGCTGCATTGGCGCGCCGAACGTGACGTGGCCGATTTCGATGCGACCTTGGGCCGGGACAATCGACATCAGGCTGAGGATGCCTTGCACCTGATTGGTCGCGCGGTCTATGACAGCGAAGAAATACGGGTCGCTGGCGGCCGCATGGTTGTTCAGCCAAGCGTCGAAAACGCTGCGTTCCGGGAACGGGCCGTAGGGCAAATAGTCCCAGAGTTTAGGGTCAGCACCCGGGCCTTCGAGGGCGGCGAACAGTTCGTCACCGTGACGCGCCGGGTCGAGTCTTTCCAGGCGAATGAAACGGCCTTCGAGCAGCGTGGCGGTGGGGGCGGGGACGCCTTTCCAGTCAGCGAGTGATGCGGTCATGTACGCGTCTCCTTAAATGGCTTTGCGAAACTGGATGAAGCCCGGGCGCTCGGCGATGCGCTCGTACAGCTGGATCGCGGTGGCGTTGGTTTCGTGGGTCAGCCAGTGCACTTTGCCGCAACCGTCAGCCTTGGCCGTGGTGTAAACGTGTTCGATCAGCAGGCGACCGACACCGCTGCCACGGGTTTCCGGCACTACCAGCAGATCCTGCAGGTAGCAGGAGTTTTCGATGCTCCAGTTCGAGCGGTGATAGATGTAATGCACCATGCCCACCGCTTTACCGTCGGCCCAAGCCAATGCCGCGTGGGTCGGTTCGCTCGGGTCGAGGAAACGCTGCCAGGTGCTGTGCGTCACCGCTTCCGGCAATTCAGTGTTGTAGAAACGCAAGTAAGCCTGCCACAGCGGTAGCCACGCGGCGTGGTCGTCGGCGCTGACCTGACGAATGTCGATCTGACTCATGGTGATTTCCTTAGCGCATCAATCGGGCGAGGGTTTGATCATTGATTTCCGGGCTGGCAGCGAGGCCTTCGCGCACGCCGGCAATGTCTTCGGCGCTGCGGTTCTGGCTGAGTTTGCGCTTGCCTTCGAGACGGTCGATGGGAATGGCGAAACCGACAATCGCCTTGAGCATGCCGTCGATGTAATCGGCGGGCGCATCGGCAACTGACCACGGTTGTGCGCGGCCGGCTTCATGGCGGTCGGTGAGGGTGCTGACGATGTCGAGCAAACGCCCACCATCGCTGAAGGTTTCGGCGTGGCCATAGGCGTGCACGGCGATGTAGTTCCAGGTCGGCACGACTTTGCCATGTTCGGCCTTGCTCGGGTAAAAGCCCGGGCTGACGTAGGCATCGGCGCCGGCGAAGATCAGCATGGCTTGCGCGCCGTCGCGCAGGTCTTTCCATTGCGGGTTGGCGCGGGCCAGGTGCCCGTAGAGCGTGCCGTAGTCGCCTTGTTCGCAATGCAGCAGCACCGGCACATGGCTGGCTTGCAGGCCGTTTTCGCCGTGAGTCACCAGAATGGCGAGGCGGGTGGCGAGAATCAGTTCGTGCAGTTGGGACAGGTCTTCGATGGCAAAGGCGCGTGGCGTGTACATGGACAGATTTTCCTTGGCGAATGCCTGCATCGTAGGCAGGCTATTGGTCTGTTGTAAGAGCCATTGATGACCAATTTCATAGGTCCATTGTCATGTCCGATTCGCCAACGATGTCCATGCCATTCAACCCCGCCGGTATCGAGCTTGATCGCCGTCAGGGTTTGAGTCGTCAGCTCTATCAGGCGTTGCGCCTGCGGGTACTGGATGGACGGCTGGCGAGCGGCACGCGGTTGCCGGCCAGTCGCGATCTGGCGGCGGCGCTGGGGATCTCCCGCAACAGCGTGGTGCGCGCCTACGATCAACTGTATGCCGAAGGCTTTATCGAAGGGCGGGTAGGCGATGGCACCTACGTCGCACAATTGATGCCGGTAGCGAGCCCTGCGAAAAAATTATCCACAAAAGTATCCACAGGGTTTTCAACAAGCTTACCCACAGCCTTATCCACAAATTGGCTGGATTTACCTGTGATTCCATCCAGTAAAGTTATCCACAGTGATAGTTTTTCGCGCATCGAAAAGAACCATTTGGCCCGGCCACCGAGTGGTCCGCCACGAGCATTTCGGGTGGGTGTTCCGGCGTTTGATCTGTTCCCGTTCGAGGTGTGGGCCAAGCTGAACGCGGCTTTCTGGCGTAAACCGGATCTGGAGCAGCTGTGTTACGGCGATCCGTCCGGCGATGCGCGTCTACGTGCAATGATCGCTGCCTATTTGCGCAGTTCGCGCGGCATGCAGTGTTCACCTGAGCAAATTGTGATCACCAGCGGCGCGCAGCAAGGCATTAGCCTTTGTGCACAGTTGCTGGTGGCGCCGGGCGACGCTGTGGCAATCGAAAATCCGGGCTACCGCGCGGCCGGTCATGCGTTCGCCGTGGCGGGTGCTCGTTTGCACGGTATTGCCGTGGACGAAGAGGGCATGGATTGCTCGGCGTTGTCGGCCACCGAGAATTGTCGGGTGGCGTATGTGACACCCTCTCATCAGTACCCGACTGGCGTGGTGATGAGCCTGGCGCGACGTCTCGAACTGCTCGCTTGGGCCGAGCGTAGCCAAGGCTGGATCGTCGAGGACGATTACGATGGCGAATACCGCTACACCGGTGCGCCGCTGGCGCCTTTGGCGGCCCTCGATCGACAGGGGCGAGTGCTGTATGTCGGCACTTTTGGCAAAGTCGCGTTTCCGGCATTGCGCCTCGGTTATCTGGTGCTGCCCCCGGCGCTGGTCGATGCATTCTCGCAACGCCGGGCGGTGGATGTCCGGCATTCCGAGGTGAGTACCCAGGCGGTGATGGCTGAGTTCATGGCGGCCGGGCATTTCCAGCGGCATATCCGGCGCATGCGCCGCGCCGCCCTGAGCCGTCGCAATACCTTGCTCGACGGCTGGCCGAGCGCCATTGCCGGCGTGGGCGACTTACCCGCTGTCTCGGCCGGACTGCACTTGACCGTGGCGGTCGACAGCATCGAGCGCGAGCAGCAACTCATTGAGCAAGCCGCTCGCGCCGACGTGGAGATCAACGGCTTGAGCAGCTACTGGCTGCCCGATTCCACGACGCCTCTGAACCAGCGTGCCGGGCTGGTACTGGGTTTTGCTGCAGTCCCTGAACCGGCAATCAAAGCGGCGCTGACTCGGTTGCGACAGGTGTGGCAGGTGTGAGAAACAGCGCTCGCGCAGACTTGTCGGAAATACCGCTGCGATGGACTTCGATCAGCGCCTGATTACTCAGAAAACGCGGCTCATAGGCCCCCCTCATATGCCGTTGCGCCACAGTTTTCATGTGGCCAATGGGGAACGGGGCGACGGGCGCTTGTGCGCTGCTGTAATGGAAATGGGCGTAACACAACGCCTTGTGGGTGTGGGCGTCGCGAATTTCATATTCGTCGAGAAAATCCCTGGCCTGACCTTTGAGCCGATGGCGAGTCACGGTTTGTGAAATTGTCACTTCCCCCTTGTCCTTCAACCACTGAATCCCGGCGGCGGTCGGCAGTTGTTGCTTGACCATCCTGATACGGGTGCTGGTGCCTTTTTCTTCAAGGGTTCGAGCGGCCGCGTCAAGCCTGTGGCCGAGCGCTTCGGTCGGCTTTTTCAGGTCAGCAGTCAGATTGCTGCCGGTCAGTGCTTCGTCGATTGCCGCGTTGGCTTCTCGCAAAGCAGCGGCATGGTTGTGGTATTGCTCCTCGATTTCGACAGGAATCCGTGGTCCTCGTTTGAGTTGGGCTTCGATACGTCGATGGAACGCGGCCAGACCGTCGAGCAGGGCCTGGCCTTCAAGGGTGCTGTTGTTGAGATCAGGGCTGATCTTGGGCGGCTTCGTTGTGGCTTTGCGCTGCTCGACCCAGACACCGGGTGATTCTTGCTCAAACGTGGCGATGACGCCCGTCAGCGGGGCGCGCACTTCCACTTGATCGGTGTCCTGGCCTGCGAGACTTTGTTTGCGCTCGCCGACCAGCGTGCGCCTGGATTTGGTTTTGAAGATCTGGCGTGCCGAGGTTTGCCTGGAGGGACCCGCTGCCGGTTCCAGCAAGTGCCTGTAGCGCAGCAAATCTGCCAGTTTTACATCTGTGCGAGCCTTGAACGCGTTGACCCGACTGCGCACATGCAGCAGTCGTTCGGTGTTGATCTGATCGGGGTAGTCGATCAGCAGATCGCCAAAGCGTTGATCGATCGAGGTAAATTGTTCGGCAACATTGCTCAAGGCATCCCTGCGTTCACGCAGGTTGTCGAGGCTTTCATCGACGGTCAGATTCAACGCGCTCTGGATGTTCAACGCAGCGTCTTCGATGAGCGTGGACAAGGCCTGATGGGCGTTGGCGTTCGTGGTCGAGTCACCGGCCTTGATACAGATCTCCTGGCCGAGACTGATCTGCAACAGTTTGAGGTCATTCAGATCATATTTGGGCAGCACCTCGCGATAGGTGTGAAGCACCTTGACCGCATCACTTCCCAGCAGCAGCAGCTCGTCAAAGCGGGTCCGCGCCGACTCTATTTTTTCAATGATGGCCTGGGTCTGATCGGTCATTGTTTCGAACTTCTGAACAAACGCCTGTACGGCGAAACGGCTTTCATCGGCAAGCATTGTCTGCATCGTCTTCAGGCTCGCCTGGAACTCCGTGGCATGCAGTTGGAGCCATTCCTGCCCGAGAAACAACTGCATTTCCAGGCGCTCAATCATGGCTTCCCGGTAGTTGGGAATGGGTTGCTTGTTATTCAGCGCTTTGATCTGTTCGATGCTTGTACCGTATTCCTTGAGCTGTGAGTCGAGGGTCTCCAGATACCGCTGGCGCGCTTGCGCACGGTCTTGCGCTGGCGCGTTGGTGAACGCCTCGTGGTCGGCGTCACGCTGAGTGCCTTTGTCTTTCATCGTCTTGTCGAAAGCCTTGATGGTGATGCTCAGCTGTTTCGCGGTTTTTTTACTGAAGTCCTGAGATTTCTCAAGCGCTGCATCGAGTCCGCCGCCGCGCAAACGCAAGCGCAGATCGACCACCCATTGACCGTTGGCGGTACGGCTCAGCAAGGGGCCGAGACGCCGCGTGGGTTGGCGTGAGTCGATGATCTGAACATCCGCGTGTTCATTGAGCGTGACTTCGAACCAGCGTTTGCCGACGGGTGCGAACCATTGTTTCTGGCGAGCATGCAGGTGTCTGTGCGTGCCCTCGCTGGCGGCATCGCCGATGCCCCTGGGTTTGGCAATCTGAAAACTGTCGAGCAACGTGGTCAGCGCGACGGGCGATCGCTTCAGTGCGGCAAAAGGGTTGATCGATATTTCATGAGCGCCGGGCAGTTCGCTGCCGGAGATATCCGGCAGCCGTAATGCTTTGCTGATGACGGGGGGAGGGGTGATGGCCTTGGTGGGCTCCTCCAGAGTGACCGATTGGTTTTGCGGCTTGTCACCGACCGCTGCGCGATGGGCGAGCACCATGCCCAATGCCAGAAGAATGTCGGTGATAGCTGTCCAGGCGATCTTGCCGGATTGCTCATTGGCGCCGTCGCTGATCTCTTGCAGGTCGTCCATGATCTGCCAGATCCACGCCGCTGTGCCGACGCTGTCCCCGAGGAACGGCAATGCCGCGTTGAACAGCATCCAGCCGCCGTGTTTCAGCGTGGTCCAGCGCGCTTCTGCGTCGGAGACCGACTGGCGATCAGCCTGGGTCATCAGCGCCTGGACGTTGCTGTTGTGCAGCGTCGCCAGCACATCGTATTCAATCGTCGCAGTCGCCAGGGTAACGGGGCCGGACATGTCGAGGGCGGTAAAGGGGTTCACCAGCGATTGCGGGATCGTCCAGACCGAAGGCAGTTGGGCGGTGAAGACGAACTGGCTGTAGCTGAAGCGCACATCGTCCGGCAACCAGGCCAGTACCGACTCGCGCAGATGTTGCGAATGCTGGATTTCGTACAGCAGGTTGGCGTGAGAGGGGAACTGCATCAGCGCCATTTCGAACAGCGGCCGGTAAAGCACGCAGGGTCCCTTGTCGACGTCGCGTGGGCCGATGACGAACATGTTGTTGACGGTGTCTGCTCGTGAAGTGCTGCGATGGGCGATGAACGCCAACGGACGAATGACGATTTCCTCGCGATCAACATGACGTTCATCGCCGCTGCCAGCCACTGCGGCAGCCACATAGCGGTAGCCCTGATCAGTGATACCGGCCTTGCCTTGTATTTTGTGTTGCAACGCCAACAGTGGCAGTTCGATGGGCAACTGGCTGGTGTAGAGGCCTTGTAGCCTCAGCGCTTGCTCGCTGTCGTCGATCAACAGGTTTTGCAGGTGCGCGATGTAGGTCTGGCCGATATCAACGGTGCTCACCAGTTGTTCCAGGTAGCTCGCGGTCATCCAGTCAGGCAACTCGCTGTCATCCTTGTAGCGTACGGTTTTATTGCCCTTTGGTCGTCCCGCGAGGTTCTGCAGGGCAAGTTCAATCAGCGACAGCGTTTGGGTCTGAGTGTTGCCCGGCAGTACGAACGTGCCCCAGACCACCAGGCTGGTGATGCTGATTTCGATGTCCTCGATCTTCACCTCGGTGGCGTTCGGATGATCCTTGAGCATCTGTTGTTTCAGCGCCGCACAGGCAAAGGCTTGCAGGCTGATGACTTCGCTCTGGAATGATGTTCCCTTGTTCGTATGCTGGATCATGGTCAGATCCAGCAGATGCCGGCTGTAGCGGGTTTGATCGGCAGGCGCGGCACTGTCGAGCCAGGCGGGCAGCATCGGACGCAAGCGCTCGATATGAGGTTTGAGGCGTGGTGTCGGTTCTCGAGGGTCGCCGACAGTCCCGGCATGCGGGTAGAGCGGGTTGGCGTTCGAATCCTGAAAGAAACTGATTTCACCGAGGGCTTCCGCCTCAAGCGCAATCAAGGTACACGCCTGATAGTCAAAGAAGTTGCCCTGCGGTTCGAACAGTCGCCATTTCAATCCGGTCCCGGAGGCTCCTTTCCAGTAGCGACGGGGCAAGGCTTTGCCGAGTTCATCCAGTGATTCGAAACTCTCGAAACCCTGAATCACCGAGTGCGTCATGATCCAGGTGCTTTTGCCGTCGGTACCGATCAGCACAGCTGTATCGAGGAGCGTCAGATGCTCTTGTTCGTCACCGTTGGTGCGGTCCAGATCGATCAGGCAGGCGCGTACCTGGTAGTTGCCGGTTGGCAGGCGCTGGTGTTTGTCCGGGTGCCGGTAAACCGCCTCGACCATGGCGCGCTGGTTGGTATTCCAGTCGGGATTGGCCTCGACGCTCCAGAGGTTGCGCAAGGCTTGCGACAATTGCTGCCAGCGCGGTTGTCCCGGGTAGGTGAATTCGTCCCAATACTCGACTTGCTGTTCCTTGTAGGCAATGAACAGCAAAGGTGCCAGTTCATTGAGCAGTTTACCGACGGCGCTGATTTTCACCGCCAACTGGATGGCGGCGGGCTGATCGGGTTGCAAGGTCAGGTAATGCTCGCCGTCGAGGTACGTCACGGCAGTGCCGGAGAAGCTCAGGCGCACCAGTGTGTCAGTCAGCGATTCAATCAAGTGGCGTCCGGGGACGACCTCATTATCCTGAATGACCCAGGTCGGTCTCACCACCATGGCCAGCCGTGGATCGATATCGATGTCCGGGTACAACGTCTTGAGTGCCGGTCGCAACGCTTTCGAGGCGACTTCTCGCAACGAGGGGCCGGTCACCAGTTGGGTCACGACATCGACGGCACTGGGTGAGGGGATTTCGGGCATGGGCAACTCCTGCTCTGATAGACGCGCGCGGAAAGGGCGGCGGTTTCAGGCAAGGTAGAGGCGGCCGGCAGGGCCCGTGCGGTAGATAAATATTGCAGGCAAAAAAAGACCCGCCTGAGCGGGTCGGGTTTTGTTGATCCGGATTGAGTTGGTTTATTGCTCGAACCCTTCGAGCACGTTCACCGCATTGATGCCGATTTCTTCCACGGCGTAGCCACCTTCCATGACGAACAGCGTCGGTTTGCCGAGGGCGGCAATACGCTTGCCCATTGCCAGATAATCCGGACTGTCGAGTTTGAACTGAGAAATCGGATCGTCCTTGAACGTGTCGACGCCGAGCGACACGACAATCACGTCGGCGCCGTAGCGATCGATCTCGTCGCAGGCCTGATCCAGTGCTGCACTCCACACGTCCCAACCGGAACCGGCGGGCAGCGGATAATTGAAGTTGAAACCTTCACCGGCGCCTTCGCCACGCTCGTCGTCGTAGCCGAGAAAGAACGGGAACTCCGCTTCCGGATGACCGTGGATCGAGGTGAACAGCACGTCGCTGCGCTCGTAGAAAATCGACTGCGTGCCGTTGCCGTGGTGATAGTCGACATCGAGGATCGCGACCTTCTGGTGGCCCTGATCGAGGAACGCCTGGGCGGCGATGGCGGCATTGTTGAGGTAGCAATAACCGCCCATCAAATCGCTGGCGGCGTGGTGTCCCGGTGGACGGCACAGGGCGAAGGCACTGCGCGCGCCACGCTGGATTTGCGCTTGTGCGGTCAGGGCAACTTGCGCCGCGCTGTAGGCCGCTTGCCAGGTGCCGGCGGTGATCGGCGCACCGCCGTCGAAACTGTAGTAACCGAGCTGGCCGTGCAGGCTGGTCGGTTTGATCGCACGCAGGGTGCGCGCCGGCCAGGTGTAGGGCAACAAGTCGCCATCGGTGTTGAATTCAGTCCAGCGCGCCCACGCACCTTTGAAAAAGTCGAGATAGTCTTGGCTGTGGATACGGGCGATCGGCTGCAGACCGAAATCCTTCGGTGCCTCGACCGGGCCGAGGTTCTGGTTTTTCACGCGTTGCAGCACATGGTCGGCGCGCGACGGCATCTCGAAGCACGGTTTGAGCTGGCCATCGATGAGTTCGCAGCGGCCATGGTGCAGGTGGTGATCGTCCGAGTAGATCGTCAGCATTTGTTGTTCTCCGCAGGGCTGATTCGGTTGCTCTCAGTGTTGCGGGACAAGACGAATCGGAAAACGGCAGGAAAGGCCAAAAGGGGATGGATGTGGCCAAAAATACTGACCGCAATTCGCCCCTTATCGAGTGTTCGGGGAATAAACCGACAAATCTCCTGTGGCAGCGAGCCTGCTCGCGAAGAGGGCGTGTCAGGCACCATGGATGTGATTGATCTGGCGCTTTCGCGAGCAGGTCAGCAGTCAATGTGGGCGGAACTGACTCGGCGCCACGCCGCTCCAGCGTACAAACGCATGGCGGAAGCTGGCTGTCTCGCTAAACCCGAGGGTTTCGGCGATGCGATAAATCGGCAACTGATCCTCACACAACATCTGCTTCGCCCGTTCGAAGCGCAGCTCATCGAGCAGTTCCTGATAGCTGCTGCCCATGTCCTTGAGATGCCGGCGCAAGGTGCGCGGCGAGCATTTCATCTGTTGTGCCAAACCCTCCAGCCCTGGCGCGGCGTTCAATTGCGCGCTGAGCAGCTGCCGAATCCGCCCCAGCCACGCCTGACGCCCGGTGAACTCCAGGTTCTGTTTGCGGCAACGTTCGGCCATGGCTTGATGGGTGATGAGATCGGCCAGCGGCAGCGGTTGATCGAGCCAGTGACGGTCGAAGGCAAAGGCGTTGTCCTTGGCGGTGAAGTGCAACGGGCTGTCGAAGTGCTCGGCATAGCTGTCGCGATAGTCCGGCGCGGCGTGTTCGAAGCGCGTGGCGAGCAAGGGCAGTGGATGCCCGAGCAGGTCATCGCAAATGACCTTCAGCGACACCAGGCAGAACTCGGCATTGAACACCGCCATCGCCGGGATCTCGCGATAATCGGCAGCGACGAACCAGACGCGCTCGCCATCGTCTTCCAGGCTCAGTTCGAAAAGTGTTCCCAACAGCGCCGGATACCGGATCGCCAGGCGTAGAGCGTCACCGAAGGTGGCACAGGTGAGCAGTGCGTACCCGAGGATGCCGTAGCAAGAAACATGCATGCGCCGGCCCAGCTCCAAACCAATGTCATGCTTGAGCGCTACCGCGTTGGCGCAGACCTGCATCTCCTGATTGGTGGTGATGCGCGTGTCGGCCCGGCTGAGATCCGCCGCACTGATGCCGCTTCCAGCCAGCAGCGCCTCGCTCGACAGGCCTTCGGCTTTGAAGGTGTTGAGGATCAGCGAGACGGCATTGAGGGTGGTGAGGTGGGAGTGGAGCATGGGATCTTCCAGCCTTGAGGTGGCTGGAATACAGCAAGTTGCATGCCGCAGCAGCCCCTCACCCCAGCCCTCTCCCAAAGGGAGAGGGGGCCGATTGGGGGAGATTGGCGAGATACGTCGACCTGAAAAAACGCTGACGAATCCATAATCGACTGTTTTTTTCAGGTCGGCGTAAAGCGCGAGACACTAAGGTCAGTCCCCTCTCCCTCCGGGAGAGGGCTAGGGTGAGGGCCGATCCAGAGCCATGCTCAGAGCAACTCACCACACAAATCCAGTTCGATCAGCCGACGCACTTCCGCGGTTTCCAGCCCCGCACCGAGCAACCCGTGCAACTTGCCGAATGCCGCCTCGCGAGTCATGCCTCCGCCGGACAGCACGCCAACGCCGCGCAGTCGGCTGCCAGCCTCGTAAACATCCAGCTCAACGCCACCCTCATGGCATTGCGTCACAGCAACCACGACTACGCCGTTATCCCGCGCACGGCCAAGGCTTGCCAGAAACTCAGGGTTGTTGCTCGGCCCTGTACCGCTGCCGTAGCACTCCAGCACCAGACCTTGAATGCCGCTGTCGAGTAGACCGTCGAGGACTTCGGCGCTGATGCCAGGGAACAGCGGCAGCACGGCGACTTTGGCCAGTTGCTTCGGCTGGTTGTAGTTCAACGACACTGGAATCGAAGGGGCTTTGACACCGCCGCCCTGACGCTCCAGACGCTTGAACGGATGACGGCCAAAACTGCGCACTTTCGCGCAACGGGTCGGCGCCAGCAGTTCGCCGTGGAAGTACAGATGCACGCCCGGCGCCAGACCTTGGCCGAGGGCAACCAGTGCGCCGCCGAGGTTTTCCCAGGCATCGCTGTCGGTGACACCGGCCGGCAGCATCGAACCGGTGAAGCAAACCCGCGCATGCAGGCCGAGCAACTGGAAACTCATCGCCGCCGCGCTATAGGCCAGCGTGTCGGTGCCGTGCAGGATCAGCACGCTGTCGCAACCTTGCACATCCACGGCATCGACCACCGCTTCACGCAGTTGCTGCCAATAGGCCGGGGTCATGTTGGCGCTGTCGATCAGCGGCGACATTTCCCGGAACTGCCACTGCGGCACGACGAGTTCAGGCTGGCTGTGCAGGTAGTCGCGCATCCGCGCTTCGAAACCGGACGCCGGGGCCAGGCCATTGGCGCTGGCCTGCATACCGATGGTGCCACCGGTGTAGAGCACCATGACGTGCTGGGCGGCGGGGTAGGTCGACGAATTCATGGGGATTCTCCGAAAGGATGAGGTCCTTGTAGGAGTGAGCCTGCTCGCGATGGCGGTTCATCATTCAACATTGATGTTGGTTGAAAGACCGCTACCGCGAGCAGGCTCGCTCCTACAAGTTATTGCATCACAATAACTGACGGGCGCAGGGGATGCGCCCGTCATTCACCTGTCAGCGTTGCGCTGCAGGCACGCCTTGCGGCACGGCTTCGGTCTTGCCGGCAGCGGCAGACGGATTGGTCGGCCAGGCCTTCAGGTCCAGATCCAGATCAGCAAATTTGCTGGAGTCGAACACCGGCTGTTTGACCCCGGCGCGGCGCTGCTCGTCGTAGTCGCGCATCACACGCATGCCGACCTTGAACAGCATGGCCAGGGCCACCAGGTTGACGAAGGCCAGGCAGGTCATGGTGATGTCGGCGAAGGCGAACACGGTCGACAGGTCCTGCATCGAACCCCAGACCACCAGCGCCAGCACCAGGCCACGGAAAATCATCAGCGCGGCGCGGTTGCGGGTGAGGAACTGCAGGCTGTTTTCGCCCAGGTAGTAGTTGTAGAGGATGCAGGTGAAGACGAACAGCGACAGCGCGACGCTGACGAACATGCGACCCCAGTCACCGACCACGGCAGCCAGCGAGTTCTGGGTCAGGACGATGCCGTCACCTTCGAAACCCGGGGTGTAGAAGCCCGACAGCAGGATCAGCAGCGCGGTGCAGGTGCAGATCACGAAAGTGTCGAGGAACACGCTGAAGGCCTGAACCACGCCCTGAGCGCCCGGGTGTTTCACGGCAGCCACGGCGGCGACGTTCGGCGCACTGCCGAGGCCCGCTTCGTTGGCGAACACGCCACGCTTCACGCCCATGACGATGGCGCTGCCGAGCAGGCCGCCAAAGGCCGGGTCGAGGCCGAAGGCGCTCTTGAAGATGGTTTCCAGCATGGCTGGCACGTGTTCGATCTGAGTACCGATCACGTACAAGGTCACGCCGATATAGGCCAGGGTCTTGATCGGCACCAGCAGGTCGGACACCGAGGCGATGCGCTTGATGCCACCGAGGAAGGTGATGGCCAGCAGCACCGCGAGGACGATACCGGTGTGTTGTGGGTTGAATTCAAAGGCGTTCTGCAGCGAGTGGGTCACGGTGTAGGACTGCAGGCCAATGAAGGCGAAGCCGTAGGTGACCAGCAGCAGGACCGAGAACACCACAGCCATACCTTTGAGCTTAAGGCCGTGCTGGATGTAGTAGGCCGGGCCGCCACGGTACAAGCCGTCGCCATCGGCGCGCTTGTAGACTTGGGCCAGGGTACATTCAAAGAAGCTGCTGGACATGCCGACCAGTGCGGTCACCCACATCCAGAACACCGCACCCGGACCACCCAAGGTCACGGCAATGCCGACACCGGCGATGTTGCCTGCACCGACGCGGCCGGCAAGGCTGAGCATCAGGGCCTGGAACGAGCTGAGTTGCCCGGCGCTGCCCTTGAGGCTGTCGCGGAACACCGCGAACATGTGGAAGAAGTGGCGCAATTGAACGAAACGCGAGCGAATCGTGAAGTAGCTACCGAGCCCGACAATGAGCACGATCAGTACTTTCCCTGAGAGGAAGTCGTTAATGACTTCGAGCATGGATTTTTCCTCGCTGTTTATTGTGTAAGCAAATACTGGATGGAAGAAACATCGTGTTACACCGGTGTGCGCGCGGCACGACGGGTGAGGCGAAGGTTTCGTCCGGTTCCATTTCGCGGGTTTGTTATTAGTTCGGGTTTCGCATGGGTTATGGCCTCGTTACCGACGACCGCTCACGCGAAGAGGGGCGGCACTATACCGATCAGTGACGCGCCCGTCTGCACGGTAGTGGTGCAAGCGACGAAACGAGGCTTTGAAACACCCGGCGTTACCGGCGCCGGGCTTGTGCAGGAACTGCTCTGTGTGGGATCGAGCCTGCTCGCGAAAGCGGTATTGCAGACACATCGTTTTTGAATGTGCCGCCGTCTTCGCGAGCAGGCTCGCTCCCACATTGTTCAGTCCCCAGACATACGGGTCTCAGGGTCAGAAAGTTAAAAAAAAGGGCTTGGGGACTAAATCCCCAAGCCCTCAAAAGGTGAGAGGTGTCTAGTCCCTCGACCTGGTGAGCGGTGCTACAAGTAACGCGTCGGTTCAGCCTTTCAGCGGAACCAGACGTGGAGCAATCATGTTTTCCGGGCGCAGGATGTCGGCGAGCATGGCTTCGTCGAGCAGACCTTCTTCGCGCACCAGTTCCAGCACGCCGCGGCCGCTTTCAAGGGCGAGGCCGGCTATACGGGTGGCGTTTTTGTAGCCGATGTACGGGTTCAGTGCGGTGACCAGACCGATCGAGTGTTCGACCAGTTCGCGGCAGCGCGCTTCGTTGGCGGTGATGCCGACGATGCAGTGCTCACGCAGCATGTCCATGGCCCGTTGCAGCAGGCGGATCGAGTCGAAGATCTTGAAAGCGATCAGCGGCTCCATCACGTTCAGCTGCAGTTGGCCGCCTTCGGCTGCCATGGTCAGCGCCAGATCGTTACCGATGACCTGGAATGCAACCTGGTTCACAGCTTCCGGAATCACCGGGTTGACCTTGCCGGGCATGATCGAGCTGCCTGGCTGACGCGCTGGCAGGTTGATTTCGTTGATGCCGGTGCGTGGGCCGCTGGACAGCAGGCGCAGGTCGTTGCAGATCTTCGACAGCTTCACCGCGGTGCGCTTGAGCATCCCGGAGAACAGCACGAAGGCGCCCATGTCGGAAGTCGCTTCGATCAGGTCGGCCGCTGGAACCAGCGGTTGACCGCTGATCAGGGCCAGACGCTGAACAGCCAGCGCTTGGTAACGCGGGTCGGCGTTGATGCCGGTGCCGATCGCGGTGCCGCCCAGGTTTACTTCAGTCAGCAGTTCCGGGGCCAGCGTCTTCAGACGGGCCAGGTCTTCGCCCATGGTAGTGGCGAAGGCACGGAATTCCTGGCCGAGGGTCATCGGCACAGCGTCTTGCAGCTGGGTACGGCCCATTTTCAGGACGTGATCGAATTCTTTGCCCTTGGCCGCGAACGCCTGAATCAAGCTGTCGAGGCTGGCCAGCAGGGTGTCGTGACCGAGCAGCAGGCCCAGGCGGATCGCTGTCGGGTAGGCGTCGTTGGTCGACTGCGCCATGTTGACGTCGTCGTTCGGGTGCAGGTACTGGTACTCGCCTTTCTGGTGACCCATTGCTTCGAGCGCAATGTTGGCGATCACTTCGTTGGCGTTCATGTTGGTGGAAGTACCGGCGCCACCTTGAATCATGTCGACCACGAACTCTTCGTGGTAATCACCGCGGATCAATCGGGCACAGGCTTCGCTGATGGCAGCGTGCTTGGCTTCGCTCAGGTGACCCAACTCGCGGTTGGCGTCAGCAGCGGCCTGTTTGACCATTGCCAGGCCGACAACCAGTTTCGGGTAATGCGAAATCGGAACGCCGGAGAGACGGAAGTTGTTCACCGCTCGCAGGGTCTGGATGCCGTAATACGCTTGAGCCGGTACTTCGAGGGCGCCAAGCAGGTCGTTTTCTGTGCGGAAAGATGCAGCGGAGGACATGATAGAAATCATCTCGATATGGACCCGGTCTGTGCCGGAACGCTGCGAATGCTAGGCTTGTAGGAAATTTTGGGCCAATGCTGTTCAGCACTGCCCTATGCACATTCGGCATAATGCCCGTGTGACGCCGCGTGCGCGGCAGACGTGTGACCTGTTTTGGTGCGTGTCCGGGAGGACGTGATGAATCTGGAAAGCAAATGGCTCGAGGACTTCAGTGCTCTGGCCGCCACCCGCAGCTTCTCGCAAGCGGCCGAACGGCGCTTCGTGACCCAGCCGGCGTTCAGTCGGCGGATCCGCAGTCTCGAGGCTGCGCTGGGGCTGACCCTGGTCAATCGCTCGCGCACGCCGATCGAGCTGACGGCAGCGGGGCAATTGTTTCTGGTGACCGCGCGCACGGTGGTTGAACAGCTCGGTGAAGTGCTGCGCCATCTGCATCATCTGGAGGGCGGGCAGGGCGAAGTGATGCAGGTTGCCGCGGCTCACTCGCTGGCGCTGGGTTTCTTCCCGCGCTGGATTGCACAACTGCGTAATGAAGGCTTGAACATCGCCACGCGCTTGGTCGCAACCAACGTCGGCGACGCGGTGCATGCATTGCGTGAAGGTGGCTGCGACTTGATGCTGGCGTTCTATGACCCGGACGCGGCGATGCAGATGGATCCGGAGATTTTCCCCTCGTTGCATTTGGGCCAGACCGAGATGCTGCCGGTGTGCGCGGCGGATGCTGATGGCAAGCCGTTGTTCGATCTGGAAGGGGAGGCGAGCGTGCCGTTGCTGGCCTATAGCGCCGGGGCGTTTCTCGGTCGCTCGGTGAATGGATTGTTGCGTCAGCGTCAGCTGCGCTTCACCACTATTTACGAAACCGCGATGGCTGACAGCCTGAAGAGCATGGCGCTGGAAGGCCTCGGCATTGCCTGGGTGCCGCAACTGAGCGTGCGTGCTGAGCTGGCGCGTGGCGAACTGGTGGTCTGCGGCGGCCCGCAATGGCACGTGCCGCTGGAGATTCGCCTGTATCGCTGCGCCTTGGTGCGTAAAGCCAACGTGCGCCTGCTGTGGCGCAAGCTCGAGGGCGGCGCTGCACAAGCTTCCTGACTTGAACAGAGATCCAATGTAGGAGTGAGCCTGCTCGCGATAGCGTCAGCACATTCAGCGACGATGTGACTGATACACCGCCATCGCGAGCAGGCTCACTCCTACAGGGGATTTGCGGTGTTCTGTCGCTGACCTTCAGGTCAATAAAACCGGGCATTTGCGGCAGATGACAGATGGTCGTGCGGGGGGCTGTTTATTGCTTTCTTTGCGGTATACTGCGCGGCCTTCGGCCGGCACGTCCGGCCATTTTTCGTACAATCAAGCCACGCAACCTGCGTGGCTTGTTGTTTTATGACGCGCCTGCGGGCGCTCCAGAGAGAAGAGGCGCGACGATGAGTGCACTGGTTGGCGTGATCATGGGCTCCAAGTCCGATTGGTCCACCCTTAGCCACACCGCCGATATGCTGGAAAAGCTCGGCATCCCGTACGAGGTCAAAGTGGTCTCTGCCCACCGCACCCCGGATTTGCTGTTCCAGTACGCCGAAGAGGCTGAAAGCCGCGGCATCGAGGTGATTATCGCCGGTGCCGGTGGCGCAGCCCACTTGCCAGGCATGTGTGCGGCCAAGACCCACCTGCCGGTGCTGGGCGTGCCAGTGCAGTCGGCCATGCTCTCGGGCGTCGACTCGCTGCTGTCGATCGTGCAGATGCCAGCCGGTATTCCGGTCGCCACCCTCGCTATCGGCAAGGCTGGCGCGATCAACGCCGCCCTGCTCTCGGCGAGCATCCTCGGCGCCAAGCATCCACAGTTCCACGCGGTACTGAAAACCTTCCGTGCCGAGCAGACAGACAGCGTCCTGGACAATCCAGACCCACGTATTGCCTGAGGTTGTTGAGATGAAGATCGGTGTAATCGGTGGCGGCCAGTTGGGTCGCATGTTGGCCCTGGCGGGCACCCCGCTGGGCATGAACTTCGCTTTCCTCGACCCTGCGCCGGACGCTTGTGCCGCGGCGCTGGGCGAACACCTGCGGGCCGATTACGGCGATCAGGATCATCTGCGCCAACTGGCCGATGAAGTCGATCTGGTGACCTTCGAATTCGAAAGCGTCCCGGCCGAAACCGTGGCATTCCTCTCGCAGTTTGTGCCGGTTTATCCGAGTGCCGAAGCCCTGCGCATCGCTCGCGACCGCTGGTTCGAAAAGAGCATGTTCAAGGACCTGGGCATTCCGACCCCGGCCTTCGCCGACATTCAATCGCAAGCCGATCTGGATGCCGCCGTGGCTTCGATCGGTCTGCCGGCCGTGCTGAAAACCCGCACCCTGGGTTATGACGGCAAGGGCCAGAAAGTCCTGCGCAAGCCGGAAGACGTGGTCGGCACCTTCGCCGAGCTGGGCAGCGTGTCCTGCCTGCTGGAAGGCTTCGTGCCGTTCACCGGTGAAGTCTCGCTGATCGCCGTGCGTGCTCGCGATGGCGAAACCAAGTTCTATCCGCTGGTACACAACACCCACGACAGCGGCATCCTCAAGTTGTCGGTTGCCAGTACCGATCACCCGTTGCAGGCGCTGGCCGAAGATTACTCGAGCCGTGTGCTCAAGCAACTCGACTACGTCGGCGTGATGGCGTTCGAGTTCTTTGAAGTCGACGGTGGCCTCAAGGCCAACGAAATCGCCCCGCGCGTGCACAACTCCGGGCACTGGACCACTGAAGGCGCCAAATGCAGCCAGTTCGAAAACCACCTGCGCGCCGTTGCCGGCCTGCCGCTGGGTTCGACGGCCAAGGTCGGCGAGAGCGCGATGCTTAACTTCATCGGCGTTGTTCCACCGGTTGAGAAAGTCATCGCCATCGAAGATTGCCATCTGCATCACTACGGCAAAGCCTTCAAGGCCGGGCGCAAGGTCGGCCACGCCAACCTGCGTTGCGCCGACATGGCCACGCTGCAGGCGCAGATCGTCAAGGTAGAAGCGCTGATCGGCGAGTAACGACAGTTTCATGTGGCAGCGGCGGAACCATTCAGGGGCCGCCGTTCTCTCATGGCAGGATGCCAAAGTCTGACTAGGCTTCGCATATCTACTACTGAGAGGGAATTGCCATGGGAATTATCGGAACCATCTTTATCGGCTTGATCGTCGGCCTGCTGGCGCGGTTCCTGAAACCGGGCGATGACAGCATGGGCTGGATCATGACCATCCTGCTCGGTATCGGCGGTTCGCTGGCAGCCACTTACGGCGGCCAGGCCCTGGGCATCTATCACGCGGGCGAGGGCGCAGGCTTCATCGGCGCACTGGTCGGCGCGATCGTGTTGCTGGTGATCTACGGCCTGATCAAAAAGAACTGATCCAAAGCGACAAAGCCCTCTCTGCCAAAGTGGCCGGGAGGGCTAGAATGCTCGGCGATTCAATGTTCCTTCCTTTCTATACCGAGCACCTTCATGCGCCGTCTTCTGTTGACTCTCCTTTTCCTGGGCAGCGGTTTGGCCCACGCCGGCGAACTGCCGGAAACCGACTGGCTCGAACTGATGCCCAAGTCGGATCAAAAGGCCCTCGAGGCCATGCCTGAAATCGACCACAACTCCCCGGAAGCCACCGGCACCTTCACCGAGAAGGGCGGGATGAAGCAGGCCAAAGGTCTGCCGGCGGTGATGTATTCGACCAAAACCGTGGCGTCGATGAACGACAAGCACATCCGCATCGGTGGTTATCCGGTGCCGCTGGAGTCCGACGCCAAGGGCCGCAGCACGCTGTTCTTCCTCGTGCCGTACCCGGGCGCTTGCATCCACGTGCCGCCACCGCCGCCGAATCAACTGGTGCTGGTGCGGTATCCGAAAGGTTTGAAACTGGACGATATCTACACGCCGCTGTGGGTGACCGGCACGCTGAAGGTCGAGAAGGTCAGCAATGATCTGGCCGATGCGGCGTATGCGCTGGAGGCGGACAAAGTGCGGGTGGTGCAGGAGTCCGATCTCTAACAGTCACCACGAAACAACTGTGGGAGCGAGCCTGCTCGCGATAGCGTCGTGTCAGCCAATTTAATGGATCTGACAAACCGCTATCGCGAGCAGGCTCACTCCTACATTTGGTTTTGCGGTGCTGTTAGAGCGGCTTGCTGACGACACTCACGCCCATGGTATGGCTCGCACCCGCCGCCAGCGTAACCACGTCATCCATCACATTCGCCGTCTCGATGCACAACATGCGCTGCCAGCCATCGTTATCCATATCCGCCAATGCCGCCGCGCGATCGATCCACGGGTTCCAGATCACCGCCGTGCGTGAACCGGTAGCCGTCAGCACAATGCGTCTTTCCCAGGTCGGGTCGACAATGCTCAACTGCGGCGGAGCGTCGAGGTAGATGCGGTCGGTTTCGCCGGCAAAATGCAGATCGCCTTGCTGACTGTTGGTTTTCCAGTCATCCAGCGTCTCGATGTAATTCAAACCATCGACACCGTCGACCTGCACATTGCGCACATCACTGACCGCGAAATACGTGTGCAGCGCCTGGCTCAGGCTGACGCTGTCACTGCCACGGTTGTGGCTGGTCAGGCTGAAGCTCAATTGCTCGGACAAATGCAGGGTCAGGGTCAGATCGACTTCGTGCGGCCAGCCCGGCAGGCCACCGTCAGGGTAGGGCAGCTTGAACTCGACCTTGACACCGTCAGCCTCTGATTCGATGCCGCCCAACTCCCAATCCATCGCCCGCACCAGACCGTGCGCGGGTGCCGGTTGCTCACCGGTGTACATGGCCTGCACGCTCTGCGAGTTGCGCTCGAACTTGCCGAACCACGGCCAGCACACCGGCACGCCGGCGCGAATGCTTTTGCCCGTCTTGAAGTCGGCTTTGTCGTTGAGCCAGATGATCGGCGGCTGCCCATCGATCTGATAACTGAGGATGTGCGCGCCTTGCTGGGCCACCAGCACTTCGGCCTGACCGTGGCGGATGCGCCAGCAGTTCAGTTCATCCAGTTTCACCGCTTCAACGTTGGGCGTGTTCATGGGACAGCTCTCGATCAGACACTTGGGACGATTATCGACCGTAAAACGGCCGCGAGGTTTAACGCGCGCGTGGCGGAACCGAGCGAGTGCGGCCGCTGCCGTCGATGGCGACGAAGACAAACACGGCTTCGGTCACTTTACGCCACTCACTGGACAGCGGGTCGTCGCTCCACACTTCAACCATCATCTGGATCGAGCTGCGGCCGATTTCCAGGGTCTGGGTATAGAAGGACAATTGTGCGCCGACAGCCACTGGCACGAGGAACGCCATGCGATCGATGGCAACCGTGGCCACGCGGCCGCCAGCGACACGGCTGGCCATCGCGGTGCCGGCCAAATCCATCTGCGCTACCAGCCAGCCGCCGAAAATATCGCCAAAGCCATTGGTTTCGCGTGGAAGTGCGGTGATTTGCAGGGCCAGGTCGCCTTGCGGGATCGGATCTTCTTGTTCGAGCTCTATCATGCCGGGGGTGCCTCTGACCCGTGACTCTTCGTTGGTATTGCTGGTGGTAGCCGTCTTCGGGAAAAACGATTCAGCACCGAACCTACTACGTTCGTCACGTTTTCCATCAGGCGCCTAAGGAGAAACTCTGCGAAACCGGCTGCCGACACTGTGAGAACTACTGCGCTCAGCAATACTGCGTCAAAAACAGGCTCGGACTGCTCATTTACAACCCGTAAACTCCGCGTCCTAGCCTGTTTTTTCCTTGTCTTGCTTTCGCTCGCTACGTTCTCACAGCGCCGGATGACAGCATCGTTTTCGCACAGCAACCCCCTACAAACCGGAGCAGGTTGCGAGTATATCGGTCGGTAGACTCCACGACGACCATCCGGTTCTCATTTCGACCGTCAATTACGCGGCTCTATGTGCTTTTTCGAACAATTTGCTATGGTGCCGAACCTGCCCAAGCCACCGCCAGCGTTGTTGTGGCGGCAGTTCCGACTATAAGAGAAGCCCTTGCCATGACCACAGCGCCTTCGAGCCTCGCGCAGCCCGAGCAACCCGCACGACCGTTGACCCGCAACGACTACAAGACTCTGTCGCTATCGGCCCTCGGTGGTGCGCTGGAGTTTTACGATTTCATCATCTTCGTGTTCTTCGCCACCGTGGTCGGCAAGCTGTTCTTCCCGGCCGACATGCCCGAGTGGCTGCGCCTGATGCAGACCTTCGGCATCTTCGCCGCCGGCTACCTCGCGCGGCCGCTAGGCGGCGTCGTCATGGCGCACTTCGGCGACCTGCTGGGGCGCAAGAAGATGTTCACCTTGAGCATTTTCATGATGGCCGTGCCGACCCTGATCATGGGTCTGCTGCCAACGTACGCGCAGATCGGCATGTGGGCGCCGATCCTGTTGCTGGTGATGCGGGTGATTCAGGGCGCGGCGATTGGCGGTGAAGTGCCGGGCGCGTGGGTCTTCGTTTCCGAACATGTACCGCAAAAGCACATGGGTTACGCCTGTGGCACCCTCACCAGCGGCCTGACCGCCGGCATTCTGCTCGGCTCGCTGGTCGCTACGGCGATCAACAGCATTTATACGCCGGCGGAAGTATCCGATTACGCTTGGCGTATTCCATTCCTGCTGGGCGGTGTGTTCGGCCTGTTCTCGGTTTACTTGCGCCGCTGGCTGCACGAAACCCCGGTATTCGCCGAGTTGCAACTGCGCAAGGCGCTGGCTGAGGAAGTACCGCTGCGCGCGGTGCTGCGTGACCATCGCGGCGCGATTGCGATCTCGATGTTGCTGACCTGGTTGCTCTCCGCCGGCATCGTCGTAGTCATTCTGATGACCCCGACTGTGCTGCAAACGGTCTATCACTTCACGCCGACCGAGTCGCTGCAATCGAACAGTCTGGCGATCGTGTTCCTGAGCATCGGCTGCGTCATCTCCGGCGCGTTGGCAGATCGCTTTGGCGCCGGTCGCGTATTCGTGTTCGGTTGCCTGGGCTTGCTGATCAGCTCCTGGACCTTCTATCACAGCCTCGCCGATCACCCGAACTGGCTGTTCCCGCTCTATGCGCTGACCGGTTTTCTGGTTGGCACAATTGGGGCGGTTCCATACGTGATGGTCAAGGCGTTCCCACCGGTGGTGCGCTTCAGCGGGTTGTCGTTCTCGTACAACGTGGCTTATGCGATTTTTGGTGGGTTGACGCCGATGGTGGTGAGTCTGCTGTTGAAAGAAAGCGCGATGGGGCCTGCCTACTATGTGGCGGTGCTGTGCACCATGGGGATTCTGGTGGGGGCGTGGCTGTGGAAGAAGGGGCGCTGATCCCAAGATTCTGCTTCTAGGGCTCTCGCCAGCGTGAGAGCCTTGATTCACATTCTGCTGTCGGGAGTCGAGCGCCATGCTCAAGCATGTGGGCCAAGGCGTTTGCGGCATCCGACTTTTCAATTACTTGATGCTCAACCATCAGATCAAGTAACCAGAGAGCGCCGTGCACCTCCAGTCCATCTCGTTGTGCCTGGCGCCTTAACTTGCCATCTCCGGTCAGCAACGGACGTCCTGTTTCCTGTGCGAGCAGGTAACAAGACACGTCCGCCAGTGAGCTGTTGTTGTGCTCGACTTTCAGCTCAAAGAGTCTGATCACGCCAGATTCATCGAACGATTCGACACTCAGTCCTCGATCAAGCAGTTCCTGGTGGGGAAAGTCTGCAAGCTCATGCATGACAAAGTCGGTGCAGCAAAGTGTGAATGGCAATCGAAACATCTGCTCCAGCAATCCGGCGTTTCTGAAGTCAATCCAGATATTCGTATCACTGATGAAGATCAAACTCATGCATTCTCCAGTGAACCCAGGAAATTGGGGTCCAGTGCGCTAACTGGTTTGCGCAGGAGTTCGGCAGCCCGAGACTTGGTGATCAGCCCTTCTGCCAACGCCCAGAATGCTAGCGACTCAAATCTTTGCGGCGGATTGCAAGGTAGCGGCTCAGGTTCTGATTTGCGCCAGCCGTTGGCGCTGAATTGGATAGTGAGGGATTTATAGCCACTTTCGCTAAGAAGCTTCAGATCTTTCAGGCGTCTTAACGCGGCATGCATTGAGATCCCGTATTGACGCTTTGCAATCAGCAGTTCTCGTGGATGAACTCTGGAGCGAGGATGGCTACCGAAGTCGCCGGTGACACTTTTCGCCGGATAAAGAAACGCGCCAGCGAATCGATGGCAACAATTTTCCTGGTCCCTCTCCGGCATATCCTCTGGTAATGCCATGACCCAGTGGCCGAGTTCATGCGCGGCGGTGAACCTGATTCGTTCACCTGGGCGATCGGCATTCAGTGCAATCAACACGTGTTCGCCGTTACCGGTGGCAGCGCAAGCGCCGTCGAAGTCGTCCGGGCCGTTTAGCATGGCGACTTTTATGCTGTGTTCTTCCAATTGTTCGGTCAGATTGGCGATAGGGTCGCTACCAATTCCCCAGAACTGACGAAGTTGCTCTGCTGCGCGCTCGGCGTCATCGAGACAGGAAACCGGGATCATTTGTGACGGGGTGACGGGAGTGTGGATGTCGGCAGGATCGAAACATTCCTCAAGCGCGATGTAGCGCTCAAGGTGTTCGCGAATTTTTTCTTCCACCTGTGCCTGGCGATATTTCGGCATTCGGGCCAGTTTTCGAAACTCCAGAGGCGCCAGCGCAATTGCATCCGCGCGGAAGAAGTACTCAGGGCTGACCTGAAGCGCTTTGGCCAGTTGTAGCAGACGAGTTGAATTGGGAGTGCTCAACCCCTTCTCATATTTGCTCAAGGCTTGTTTGGTTATGTCGCCAAGCTCCATCGCCAAAGCCTCTAGACTGAGGCCTTTTTGCAGGCGCGCGCGGCGAATTCGGTCGTTTATCATGGGGCCCTCTCGTGGTTGACAAGACTATCTTTTGATAGTGATTTGTCAACCCGGGAAGAGTTTCACTTTTTTAACACGGCTCCCATGCTGGCCTTTCATCCAATTGTCATATTTCAGCCATAGAGTGTTCACACGGCCTGCTGATACTTGGCCCCGACTTAACACACCCTATCTGCTAGGAGTAAGGCATGAAACTGAAGCGTTTGATGGCGGCAATGACTTTTGTCGCTGCTGGCGTTGCGACTGCCAACGCGTTCGCCGCTGTTGACCCTGCTATCCCGAGCTACACCAAGACCACTGGTGTGTCGGGCAACCTGTCCAGCGTCGGCTCCGATACCCTGGCCAACCTCATGACCCTCTGGGCTGAGAACTACAAAAAAGAATACCCGAACGTCAACATCCAGATTCAGGCCGCTGGCTCCGCTACTGCGCCACCTGCGCTGACTGAAGGCACTTCCAACCTGGGCCCGATGAGCCGCAAGATGAAGGACACCGAACTGGCGGCCTTCGAGCAGAAGTACGGCTACAAGCCAACCGCTATCCCTGTTGCCGTGGATGCCCTGGCCGTTTTCGTACACAAGGACAACCCGATCCAGCACCTGACCATGGAACAGGTTGATGCGATCTTCTCGTCGACCCGTCTGTGCGGCGCCAAAGCCGACGTGAAAACCTGGGGCGACCTGGGCGTGACCGGCGACCTGGCCAACAAGCCAGTACAACTGTTCGGTCGTAACTCGGTATCCGGCACCTACGGCTACTTCAAAGAAGAAGCCCTGTGCAAAGGCGACTACAAACCAAACGTCAACGAACAACCAGGTTCGGCGTCGGTGGTGCAGTCGATCAGCTCCTCGCTGAACGGCATCGGTTACTCAGGCATCGGCTACAAGACTGCCAGCGTGAAAACCGTTGCTCTGTCGAAGAAGGGCAGCACTGACTTCATCGAAGACACCGAAGAAAACGCCCTGAACGGCAAATATCCGCTGTCGCGTTTCCTCTACGTTTACGTCAACAAAGCCCCGAACAAGCCTCTGGCTCCGCTGGAAGCCGAGTTCGTGAAACTGGTGCTGTCGAAACAGGGCCAGGAAGTGGTAGTGAAAGACGGCTACATCCCACTGCCAGCCAAGGTTGCTGCAAAAGCACTGGCTGACCTGGGTCTGCAGGAAGGCGGCGCTGAAGTCGCAAAAAAGTAACAAATTGAGTCCGGGGTGAACCCCACCGGACTCAGGTAAAAGGCCGGATCTGCTTGCAGGCCGGCCTTTTCCACACCTCAAATTTTTGATCCTCTGCCAGTCCCGCTGGCGGTGGATTTGCTGCGTCACTGCATTGTCATCTTTCTGTCATACAGGATCGCTAGGGTGAGCGCATGAATGATCTGGCCAATTCCCACATGACTACTAATCCTCCCAAGCGCATTGATTTCAATACGCCTGAGCTGCAACGCAAGCGCCGCATTCGCGCGCTCAAGGATCGCTTCACCCGCTGGTACGTCCTCGTTGGCGGTCTCGCGGTGCTGGCAGCCATCACCCTGATCTTCTTCTTCCTCGCCTACGTGGTTGCGCCGCTGTTCCAGGGTGCCGACCTGACCGCGAAAGACTCGATCACCCCGGCCTGGATGCAGGACGCCGGCAAGCCGCTGATGATTTCGCTCGAAGAGCAGAATCAGGTGGCCATGCGCGTTTCCGACAAGGGCCAAGCATTGTTCTTTGATATCGACAGTGGCGCTGAACTGAAGCGCGTCGATCTGCCGGTTCCGACTGGCGCCACCGTAACCTCGATTGGTGAAGACCAGCCGGGCCATCCGCTGGTGGCCGTGGGCCTGTCCAACGGTCAGGCGCTGGTGTTCCGTCACACCTATAAAGTCAGCTACCCCGATGGCAAGAAAACCATCAGCCCGGCCATCGAATATCCGTATGGCGAGACGCCGATCGCGCTGAACGAAGCCGGCGGTGCGCTGGAGCATGTCAGCCTCAACGCCACCGACACGACCCTGATGCTGGTCGGTTCGACCGGTTCGCAACTCAATGTGCTGTCGCTGACCAGCGAAGAAAACATGATGACTGGCGAAGTCACCAACGAGCAGAAGCGTATCGATCTGCCGCAGATGACTGAGCCAGTGAAAAACATCTTCGTCGACCCGCGCCAGCAGTGGCTGTATGTGGTCAACGGTCGCGCTCAGGCCGATGTGTTCAGCCTGCGCGACAAGAGCCTCAACGGGCGCTACAAACTGCTGGAAAACGCCGACGCTGAAGTCACCGCGACCACACAACTGGTCGGTGGTATCTCGCTGATCGTCGGCGACTCCAAGGGTGGTCTGGCCCAATGGTTCATGGCCCGCGACACCGATGGCGAGCTACGCCTGAAACAGATCCGCACCTTCCAGATGGGCACCACGCCGATCGTTGAAATCACCGCCGAAGAGCGGCGCAAAGGCTTCCTTGCGCTGGATGCCAGCGGCAAGCTCGGCGTGTTCCACAGCACCGCACATCGCACGCTGCTGGTTGATCAGGTGGTCGATGGTCAAGGCGTATTCGGCCTGTCACCGCGCGCCAACCGCGTGATCGTTGAAGCCGGCGGCAAGCTGCAACCCTTGCTGCTCGACAACCCGCACCCGGAAGTGTCGTGGAGCGCGCTGTGGAGCAAGGTCTGGTACGAGAACTACGACGAGCCTAAATACGTCTGGCAATCGACTGCCGCCAACACTGATTTCGAACCGAAACTGAGCCTCTCGCCACTGACCTTCGGCACCCTGAAAGCCGCGTTCTACGCGATGCTGCTGGCCGCGCCACTGGCGGTTGCCGCTGCGATCTACACCGCCTACTTCATGGCCCCGGGCATGCGCCGCAAGGTCAAACCGGTGATCGAGCTGATGGAAGCGATGCCGACGGTGATCCTCGGCTTCTTCGCCGGTCTGTTCCTCGCACCGTATGTAGAAGGGCATCTGCCGGGCATCTTCAGCCTGCTGATGCTGTTGCCGATCGGCATCCTGGTCGCCGGTTTCACCTTCAGCCGTCTGCCTGAATCGATCCGCCTGAAAGTCCCGGACGGCTGGGAAAGTGCGCTGCTGATTCCGGTGATCCTGTTTGTGGGCTGGTTGTCGCTGTACATGAGTCCGTTCATGGAGAACTGGTTCTTCGGCGGCGATATGCGCATGTGGATCTCCCACGACCTGGGCATCACCTACGACCAGCGCAACGCTCTGGTGGTCGGTCTGGCCATGGGTTTTGCGGTGATCCCGAACATCTACTCGATCGCTGAAGACGCCGTGTTCAGTGTGCCGCGCGGCCTGACCCTCGGTTCGCTGGCTCTGGGTGCCACGCCGTGGCAGACCATGACTCGCGTAGTGATCCTGACCGCCAGCCCGGGGATCTTCTCGGCGCTGATGATCGGCATGGGCCGTGCGGTCGGCGAAACCATGATCGTGCTGATGGCCACCGGCAACACCCCGGTCATGGAAATGAACCTGTTCGAAGGCCTGCGCACCCTGGCCGCCAACGTCGCGGTGGAAATGCCCGAGTCGGAAGTCGGCGGCAGCCACTACCGCGTGCTGTTCCTCTCGGCGCTGGTGCTGCTGTTGTTCACCTTCGTCATGAACACCCTGGCAGAACTGATTCGTCAGCGTCTGCGCAAGAAATACTCGTCGCTTTAAGCAAAGGTAGAAGTCTGTGAAACAGAACTCCCTGAAAGGATGGTTCAAGAGCGGCGCCCCGGGCGTCTGGATCAGCGGTGGCGCGGTGTCCATCGCGGTCATCATGACCATTGGCCTGCTGGCGGTGATTGCCGTGCGCGGTCTGGGTCACTTCTGGCCGGCGGACCTGGTCCACGCCAACTACGACGTACCGGGCCAGGCCAATCACCTGGTCATCGGCGAAGTGGTACAGAAAGAAGAAGTGCCCCGTGCCCGTCTGAAGAGTGCCGGTTTGCCGGTGCCTGACGCAGGTCCGGAATTCATGACCCGTGAGCTGATCAAGGTTGGCAACCGAGACCTGAACGGCAACGACTTCACCTGGATCGTCGGCGAGTGGCTGACCAACCAGACCACGCCACCAGAGTTGATGGCGATCGAGCGTCGCGAGTGGGGCAACTTCTACGGCTACCTGGTCAACGTCAAACAGGATGGCAAAGTCATCGCCGAAGGCGAGGCTGCGTGGCCTGAACTGCAAGCGCGGATCAACCGTGTGAACGGTCTGGCGGCACAACTGAAGTCGCTGGAAAAAACCGACATCGGTGCGATCAACGCAGGGCTGGAACGCATCCGTCTGCACGGTCGCAAATTGGAACTGGAAGGCAAGCTCGACGCCACCGCACAAGCGGACATGGAATCCGAGCGTGCCGAGTTGAATGCGCGTTATCAGGACATCGAAGCGCGTCTGGCCGATCTGCATGCGCAGTTCAACCGCGATGCTCTGACCGCTCGTGATGCCAATGGCAAAGAGATCGAAATCGGTCTGGGCAAAGTGGTTCACGCCTACCAGCCGAACGCGATGAGCACCTTTACCAAGGTCGGCTTCTACTTCAGCAAGATCTGGGAATTCCTCTCGGACGACCCGCGTGAAGCGAACACCGAAGGCGGGATTTTCCCGGCGATCTTCGGCACCGTGATGATGACCCTGATCATGGCGATGATCGTCACCCCGTTCGGCGTGCTGGCGGCGGTGTACCTGCGCGAATACGCCAAGCAGAACACCCTGACGCGGATCATCCGTATCGCGGTGAACAACCTCGCCGGCGTACCGGCGATCGTTTACGGCGTGTTCGGTCTGGGCTTCTTCGTTTACGTACTCGGTGGTTCGGTCGACCGCTTGTTCTTCCCCGAAGCTTTGCCGGCACCGACCTTCGGTACGCCGGGTCTGCTCTGGGCCTCGCTGACCTTGGCGCTACTGGCGGTGCCGGTGGTGATCGTCGCGACTGAAGAAGGTCTGGCACGTATTCCGCGCACCGTGCGTGAAGGTTCGCTGGCACTGGGCGCGACCAAGGCTGAAACCTTGTGGAAAATTGTGATCCCGATGGCCAGCCCGGCAATGATGACCGGCATGATCCTCGCCGTGGCTCGCGCCGCCGGTGAAGTGGCGCCACTGATGCTGGTCGGTGTGGTGAAACTGGCGCCGTCGCTGCCGGTGGACGGCAACTACCCGTACCTGCACCTGGATCAGAAGATCATGCACCTGGGCTTCCACATCTATGACGTCGGCTTCCAGAGCCCGAACGTCGAGGCGGCGCGTCCGCTGGTGTACGCCACGGCGCTGTTGCTGGTGCTGGTGATCGCCACGTTGAACCTGTCGGCGGTGTATATCCGCAACCATCTGCGTGAAAAATACAAAGCACTGGATAGCTAAGGACGACGCGAACCCTGTGGGAGCGAGCCTGCTCGCGAAGCTTTTGGCGGCCTCAAGGGCCCCTTCGCGAGCAAGCTCGCTCCCACATTGAATCGCGACCGCCGCAATATTGATGGAAGCTGCATAAAGCAGTGTTCCGAACCGAATTTTGTTAGCACAGGGAGCCTCCCATGCAGCACGAAACACATACCCACGGCATCAACATGTCGGCCCTGGGTCGCGACAAGCAGAGCCTCAGCCTCGAGCAGGAAACCGTGGCCATCGAAGTACCCGGCCTGAGCCTGTACTACGGCGAGAAACAAGCGCTGTTCGACGTCAGCATGAACATCCCGAAACAGCGCGTGACCGCGTTCATCGGCCCGTCCGGCTGCGGTAAGTCGACGCTGCTGCGCACCTTCAACCGCATGAACGATCTGGTTGACGGCTGCCGCGTAGAAGGCGCGATCAACCTGTACGGCAACAACATCTATCGTAAAGGCGAAGACGTTGCGGAGCTGCGTCGTCGTGTCGGCATGGTGTTCCAGAAGCCCAACCCGTTCCCGAAAACCATCTACGAGAACGTCGTGTACGGCCTGCGCATCCAGGGCATCAACAAGAAACGCGTTCTTGATGAAGCGGTCGAGTGGGCGTTGAAAGGCGCGGCGCTGTGGGACGAAGTCAAAGACCGTCTGCATGAATCGGCACTCGGTCTTTCCGGTGGTCAGCAACAGCGTCTGGTCATCGCCCGTACCATCGCGGTTGAGCCGGAAGTGCTGCTGCTTGACGAACCGTGCTCGGCCCTCGACCCGATCTCGACGCTGAAAGTCGAAGAGTTGATCTACGAGCTGAAATCCAAGTTCACCATCGTCATCGTCACGCACAACATGCAACAGGCGGCGCGGGTGTCCGACTACACGGCGTTCATGTACATGGGCAAACTGGTGGAATTCGGCGACACCGATACCCTGTTCACCAATCCGGCGAAGAAGCAGACCGAAGACTACATCACCGGTCGTTATGGCTGATTGAAGCGGCTGCGAGCGGCAAGCTTCAAGCGGCAAGTTAGAAGCGAAGCGGCATGGATCACCACATAACAGCTTGCAGCTTGTAGCTAGCAGCTCTTGGTTAAACGCTTTTTCGGAGCGAATGCATGATTTCCAAAGAAGGTCTTACCCACCACATCTCCGCGCAGTTCAACGCCGAGCTCGAGGAAGTGCGCAGCCACCTCCTGGCCATGGGCGGGCTGGTCGAGAAGCAGGTCAACGACGCGGTGACCGCGCTGATCGAGGCCGATTCCGGTCTGGCTCAGCAGGTGCGCGAGATCGACGACCAGATCAACCAGATGGAACGCAACATCGACGAAGAATGCCTGCGCATTCTCGCCCGCCGTCAGCCGGCGGCGTCCGACCTGCGTTTGATCATCAGCATCTCCAAGTCGGTGATCGACCTCGAGCGCATCGGTGACGAAGCGACCAAGATCGCTCGTCGAGCGATTCAGCTGTGCGAAGAAGGTGAAGCGCCGCGCGGTTATGTCGAGGTTCGTCACATTGGCGACCAGGTGCGCAATATGGTTCGTGATGCGCTGGACGCGTTTGCCCGGTTCGACGCCGATCTGGCGTTGTCGGTGGCGCAATACGACAAGATCATCGACCGCGAATACAAGACCGCATTGCGTGAACTGGCCACCTACATGATGGAAGACCCGCGCTCTATCTCGCGGGTCTTGAGCATCATCTGGGTCCTGCGTTCGCTGGAACGCATCGGCGACCACGCGCGCAATATCTCTGAATTGGTCATTTACCTTGTGCGCGGCACCGACGTGCGCCACATGGGCCTCAAGCGCATGAAAGAAGAAGTTGAAGGCACAAGCGGCGAAACCGCTAATGTTCCGGGCAATGCTGACGATAAGTAAGATTGCCTGAGAAAAGCGCCCGGCCCTTTGGCCGGGCGTTTTTGTTTGTGCTTTTCATGGGCAGATTCGATTAAAAAGCAGCACCCGCGAACGAAAAGTCCCGGCGTGACTGAAGAGTTTTGGCAATGTGCCATCAGCCAGCGTTATGCTTGCCGGGATTTTAATAGGGGTGTTGGATGAGCAAGATCAGTGTGTTGGTCGTGGACGATGCTTCGTTCATTCGTGACCTGGTGAAAAAGTGCCTGCGTAATTACTTCCCGGGGATCCGCACCGAGGACGCCGTCAACGGTAAAAAGGCTCAGGCCATGCTGGCCAGAGAAGCCTTCGACCTGGTCCTGTGCGACTGGGAAATGCCGGAAATGTCCGGTCTCGAACTGCTGACCTGGTGCCGCGAGCAAGACAACCTCAAGACCATGCCGTTCGTCATGGTCACCAGCCGTGGCGACAAGGAAAACGTCGTGCAGGCGATTCAGGCTGGCGTTTCCGGCTACGTCAGCAAGCCGTTCACCAACGAGCAACTGCTGACCAAGGTCAAGCAGGCGCTGAACAAGGTCGGCAAGCTCGACACCCTGATGAACAGCGCGCCGACCAAAATGAACTCGGCGTTCGGCAACGATTCCCTGAGCGCCTTGACCGGTGGCAAGCCCGCCGTGGTCGGCGGTGCTCCGGCGGCCGCTGCGGTCAATCCGTTTGCCAAACCGGCAGCTGCCGCACCAGCGCCCGCCGCTGCGCCATCGCGTGGCTTGCTCAACAGCCCACCGGTCAAGGCGCCAGTCGCCGCGTCGGCTCCGGCCAGCGGTCGCGGCCAGGGCCAATTGCGTCTGCCAAGCGGTACTCAGCAATGCGTGATCAAGGCCCTGAGCATCAAGGAAGCGTTGTTGGTGGTGAAGCGCACCGACACCCTGCCGCAGATCCTCGACAGCGCCGTGCTCGATCTGGAGCAGGGCGACAACGCTGAAATCGCCCGCCTCAACGGTTACCTGCACGCCGTCGTCGCGTTTGAGCCGAAACCGGACAGCGACTGGCTGCAACTGACCTTCCGTTTCGTCGATCAGGATGCGCAGAAGCTCGACTACATCTCCCGCCTGATCGCCCGCGGCACGGCGCAGAAGCACTTCGTTCCGGGCGCGTGATCTTCGTCGTCTGACAGTCCGCCTTCGCGAGCAGGCTCGCTCCCACCTTGAAATGCGTTTCAAATGTGGGAGCGAGCCTGCTCGCGAAGGGGCCATCACTTGCACCACCAATCTCCCAGACTGGCCAATTTGAAACATCTGTCGACTAGCCTGGTCTGCTTCACCTGCTAGGCTCATTCCCAGGCCTTACTTCGACAGACTCTTGCCCATGCTCGCGCGCCTGCTGTTTTTCTGTGGTCTCTTCATGGCCTCCACCTCGGCTGTGGCCATGACCATTTACAAATCCACCGATGCCAACGGCGTGGTCTCCTACAGCGACCGGCCAAGCAAAGGCGCGCAGGTGTTCGTCTTTCAGGACCGCATGGTCGAGCGCCTGGAGCGGCAGGTCTATCTCGACATCAAAAAACAGAAAGGCACTGACGTGGTGTTCGTGCGCAATGATCTGTATGCGCCGGTCGAGGTGGCGCTGGCGTTTACCGGGATGAGCAATGTGCGTGGCGCGCCGGCACAAACCATCCGCCGGGTGCTGCCAGCGCGCAGCAACACGCGCTTGGCTCTGCTCACGGCGATTACCGGCGGCAAGCCGTTGGTGTATACGCCGCAGTTCCATTACTCCCTCGGCGACCCCACAGGCACCGCGCAGGGCTATCGCTATCCACTGCCATGGCGCGGCGGACCGTTTCGTCTGAGCCAGGGTGCCAACGGCCAGTACAGCCACTACGGACCGAAGAATCGCTATGCGATGGACATCGCGATGCCGGTCGGCACGCCGATCATTGCCGCGCGGGCAGGGGTGGTGGTGAAGACCGAGAATTCACAGAGCGGTCGCGGCTCGGATGCATCGGGCAATTTCGTGCGGGTGCTGCATGACGACGGCACCATGGGCGTGTACCTGCACCTAAAGCAAGGTTCGGTGAGCGTGCGCGAAGGGCAACGAGTGACGGTGGGCAGTCCGCTGGCGCTGTCAGGCAACACTGGCAACAGCAGCGGCCCGCATTTGCACTTTGTGGTGCAGCGCAATACCGGGGAAGGGTTGGTGTCGATTCCGTATCAGTTCAACCAGCCGCTGGGGGCGTTGCCCAACTTTGCGTTGGGCAAGCAATGATGTGCTGCATCTGCGGACCTCTTCGTCGGAACGCCGCCCGGAGCCGGCTCGCTCCCACCCTGGAATGCATTTCAACTGTGGGAGCGAGCCTGCTCGCGAAGGAAGCGGCGCGGTGCTGGATCAGCCCATCAATCCAGCATCAACACCTTCGCCAGCACAATCTTCGGCCCTTTCATCTTCTTGATGATGATCCGCAGGCCTTCGACTTCCAGCACTTCTTCCTCTTCCGGCACCCGTTTCAGGGTTTCGTAGACCAGCCCGGCGAGGGTTTCCGCTTCGATGTGATCAAGGTCGATGCCTAGCAGGCGTTCCACCTTGAACAGCGGCGTGTCACCACGCACCAAGAGCTTGCCCGGCTGATAGGCGAGGATCCCGCGCTCAGCCTTGCGGTGTTCGTCCTGAATGTCGCCGACCAGCACTTCCAGCACGTCTTCCATGGTCAGGTAGCCGATGATGTTGCCATCAGCCTCCTCGACCACGGCGAAGTGCGAGCCGCCCTTGCGGAACTGCTCCAGCAGCTGCGACAGCGGCATGTGTCGCGACACGCGTTCCAGCGGACGGGTCAGCTCCGCCAGGTTGAACGACTCGGGAATGTGGTCCAGCGCCGCCAGTTCCAGCAGCAGGTCCTTGATGTGCAGCAGGCCGACAAACTCCTGGCGCTCGCTGTCGTACACCGGATAACGGCTGAACTTGTGGCGACGGAACATCGCCAGGATTTCTTTCAGTGGTGCGTTGAATTCCAGCGTGATCAGGTCTTCGCGGGAGTTGGCCCAGTCGACCACTTCCAGCTCGCCCATTTCCACCGCCGAGGCCAAAACGCGCATGCCCTGATCGCTCGGATCCTGGCCACGGCTGGAGTGCAGGATCAGTTTCAGTTCTTCGCGGCTGTAATGGTGCTCATGGTGCGGGCCGGGTTCACCCTGACCGGCAATACGCAGAATCGCGTTGGCGCTGGCGTTGAGCAGGTAGATCGCCGGGTACATCGCCCAGTAGAACAGGTACAGCGGCACCGCCGTCCACAGTGACAGCAGTTCGGGTTTACGGATCGCCCAGGATTTCGGGGCCAGCTCGCCGACCACGATGTGCAGGTACGAAATGACGAAGAACGCGGCGAAGAACGACACGCCTTTGATCACTTCCGGCGACTGCACGCCAACGCTTTCCAGCAATGGCTCAAGAATATGCGCGAACGCCGGCTCACCGACCCAGCCCAGACCGAGGGAGGCGAGGGTGATACCGAGCTGACACGCCGAGAGGTACGCATCGAGCTGACTGTGCACGGTGCGCAGGATATGCCCGCGCCAGCCGTTCTGTTCAGCGATGGCCTCGACCCGGGTCGAGCGCAGTTTGACCATGGCGAATTCCGCCGCAACGAAAAAGCCGTTGAGCAAAACCAGGATCAGAGCAAAAAGGATCATGCCGAAATCGGCGAATATTGTTGCGAGGGACAAGCCAGGGGAAGGGTCCATGATGGAGTTTTGCGGGTTCCGTGTGATTCAAGAGAGAGAAAAGTCGCGCCTGAAAGGCAGGCACAAGTCAGCCAATGTAGCGGCTGACCTGGCGATTGCCTAGTGGCGCGTGCTGGCCGGTATCACTCAGCGGCGCTGATGGCCCGTGCCTGGGCGACCTGAGCCGGGGCGAAATGGCAGGTGAACGTGCTGCCGTGACCGGGCACGCTGCTGATCTCCATGCGTGCGCGGTGGCGCAGCAACACGTGCTTGACGATGGCCAGGCCCAGGCCAGTGCCGCCAGTGTTGGAGTTGCGGCTGGAGTCGACGCGGTAGAAGCGTTCGGTCAGGCGCGGCAAGTGTTTGCTGTCGATGCCGATCCCGGAATCCTGCACGCTCAGGTGCGCGCCCTGATCGTCACCCCACCAGCGAATGCGGATGTTGCCCTCGGCCGGGGTGTACTTCACCGCGTTGAACACCAGATTGGAAAACGCGCTGCGCAACTCCGCTTCGCTGCCCTTGAGCAACAGGCTGGCATCGGCTTCCAGCGTTATGCGCTGGTTCTTCGCGCCGGACAATTGCTGCGCATCGCTCTTGATCGATTGCAGCAGGGTGTCGACCTGCACCGGCTGGTTGTCCGACGGGTAATCGGTGGCTTCGAGTTTCGCCAGCAACAACAAATCGTTGAGCAGCGTCTGCATGCGTCCGCCCTGTTGCTGCATCTGCTGCAGAGCGCGGCTCCAGCGCGGATTCACTTCTTCGACGTTGTCGAGCAGGGTCTCCAGATAGCCGCAGATCACCGTCAGCGGCGTGCGCAACTCGTGGGAGACGTTGGCGATGAAGTCTTTGCGCATCTGTTCCAGCTGATGAATACGCGTGACGTCGCGCACCAGCATCAAGTGTTCGTTGTTGCCGTAGCGGGTCAGGTACAGCTGAATGCGCACGCGATCGTTGGTAGGCGAAGGGATTTCCAGCGGCTCGGCATAGCTGTCCTGCTCGAAGTATTCCTTGAAGCGCGGATGGCGCACCAGGTTGGTCACCGGTTGGCCACTGTCTTGCGGGGTCTTGAGGCCGAGCAGGGTTTCAGCGGCGCGGTTCCACCATTCCAGGTTGCCGTCGCTGTCGAGCATGATCACCGCGTCTTTCAGCGCAGCAGTGGACTCCTGCACCCGGTCGATCACCGCTTGCAGACGCCCGCGCACCCGTTGGTCGCGGCGTTGCAGGTGGTAGATGCTGTCGAACACCTCGCCCCACAGGCCATAGCCATCGGGCGGCGCTTCGTCGGGTTGATGCTGGCGCAGCCACTCGTGCAGCCGAAGCAATTGTTTGAGCGTCCAGGCCAGATAAATCCCCAGGCCCGCCGCGAGGCTCCAGCCGTAATAGCCGGTGATCAGGCCGATCACCAGACACGCTGTGACCAGCAACAGCATGTGGCGAATCAGGGTGCCATGCCAGTTTTGATTCACGGGGGCGTCCTTAGCCGCAGCTTCAAGTTTCAAGCTGCAAGCTACAAGTCAGAGCGGCTTGCTGTTACTTGCCGCTTGTAGCTAGAAGCTTGCAGCTGTTTTTATGCTTTTGTGGAAAACCGGTAGCCGGTGCCGCGCACGGTTTGTACCAGATTTTCGTAGGCGTCGCCGAGGGCCTTGCGCAGGCGGCGGATGTGCACGTCGACGGTACGTTCTTCAACGTAGACGTTGCCGCCCCAGACCTGATCCAGTAACTGGCCACGGGTGTAGGCGCGTTCCTGGTGGGTCATGAAGAATTGCAGCAGACGGTATTCGGTCGGGCCCATTTCGGCCGGTTTGCCGTCGATGGTCACGCGGTGGCTGATCGGGTCGAGTAGCAAGCCACCGACTTCGATCGGCGCTTCGCCGTCGGTCGGGCCGGCACGACGCAGCACAGCCTTGAGGCGGGCGACCAGTTCGCGCGGGGAAAACGGTTTGGTGATGTAGTCGTCGGCGCCGACTTCCAGACCCTGGATCTTGTTGTCCTCTTCGCCCTTGGCAGTGAGCATGATGATCGGGATGTCTCCGGTCAGCTCATCACGCTTCAGACGACGGGCCAGTTCGATACCGGAGGTGCCGGGCAGCATCCAGTCGAGCAGGATCAGGTCCGGCTTGCGGTCGACGATGATGGCGTGTGCCTGCTGCGAGTTCTCTGCCTCGAGGCAGTCATAGCCGGCCATTTCCAACGCAACGGCGATCATTTCGCGAATGGGCGCTTCGTCGTCGACGATCAGAATGCTCCTGCCAACCATGCCTTAATCCTCTTGTCATTTAACTGTCTTGCGCCGCATTAGATAACGGAATTATTGCAGTCGTGTGACAGTATTTTCGCCCGGCGGCGATTGTGCAAATCCTGAACTAAGCTCTAAGTCCGAATCCTGACAACCACAAAAGAAGGTTTCCATGACTCAAATGACTGTTTCTTTTAAAGCACTGCTGATGGCTGCCGCCCTGACTCTGCCTGGATTTGCCATGGCCGCGGAGCCGGCCATGATGAAAGACGGCATGATGGTCGATCACAAAGGCATGACCGTTTATACGTTCGACAAGGACGCTGGCGGCAAGTCGATGTGCAACGGCGATTGCGCGAAGAACTGGCCGCCGATGATGGCGCCGGCGGGGGCCAAGGCTGAGGGCAAATGGACGGTCATCAAGCGTGATGACGGCATGATGCAGTACGCCTACGACGGCAAACCGCTGTACACCTTCATGAAGGACGAGAAACCTGGAGAAATGAAAGGCGATGGCATGAAGGAAGTGTGGCACGTGGTGCACGAGCACAAGTAAACGCAAATCCCCTGTGGGAGCGAGCCTGCTCGCGAAGGCGTCATGTCAGCCGACATCATCGTTGACTGATGCACCGCTATCGCGAGCAGGCTCACTCCTACAGGTATGTGTTTAGCGCAATGCGTAATCCAGCACGATCCCGACGAAAATCGCCAACCCGGCCCAATGATTGTGCAAGAACGCTTTGAAACAACGCATGCGGTCACGATCGCGGGTGTACCAGAACTCCCACGCATAGCAGCCAGCAGCCACCAGCAAACCGAGATGGAACCAGATCCCCAACTCGAATTTGGAACCCGCCAGCAACAGGCAACCCAGCGACAATGCCTGCAAACTCAGGATGATCACCCGATCCGCCTCGCCAAACAGAATCGCCGTGGATTTCACGCCAATCTTCAAATCGTCATCGCGATCGGTCATCGCGTAATAGGTGTCGTAACCCACCGTCCACAGCAGATTGGCGATCCACAGCAGCCACGCTGCCGCCGGCAGCTCACCGGTCTCGGCGGTGAACGCCATCGGCATGCCCCACGAGAACGCTGCGCCCAGCACCACTTGCGGGTAATAGGTGTAGCGCTTCATGAACGGATAAGTGAAGGCCAACGCCAGACCACCGAGCGACAGCCAGATGGTCGGCGCATTGGTGCACAGCACCAGCAGAAAACTTACGCCCATCAATAGCGCAAAGAACACCAGCGCTTCTTTCGAGCTTATTCTGCCCGCAGCCAATGGCCGTTGCGCGGTGCGTTTGACGTGGCCGTCGACCTTGCGGTCGGCCCAGTCGTTGATCACGCAGCCACCGGCGCGGGTCAGCACCACGCCGAGGACGAAAATCACCACGTTGGCCAGCGACGGCGAGCCTTTGCCGGCAATCCACAGCGCCCACAGCGTCGGCCACAGCAGCAGGTAAATGCCGATCGGCTTGTCCATCCGGGTCAACTGAATGAAATCCCAAGCACGCGGGTTCAAGCGGTTCAGGGACTTGAGCAGGCTCTGATACATCAGCAGTTCTCCGGATGGGCGCGGGCGGCGCTCCACAGGCTCGGCAGGAAGATTTCCGCGACCAATACGCTCAGCGCGCCCCGATCAAAACGCGAACGACGGCCCCACAGCTCGGGCGCTTTCGCGGCTGGCGGTAGCCATTCCTCAGGGTAGTGGCAAACTTCGAGGGCGCGGCGCTGGAACGCCTGATCGCAAAACAGCAGTTCGCCGAGCGAGCGGCTGCCCAGTTCGTCCATGTGCAAGCCGTCACCCTGCAAAGCGGCGCGCGAAGCGACGCTGCGGGCAAACACCCAAGCCTCGCCATGACCGCGCAAATACACCTCGCGCACCCAGCCTTCGCTGCCCTCGGCCATATCCAGTGCAGCGCATTCGTCAGCGCGCAGGGTGTCCCAGCCTTCAAACAGTGGCGTGACGCTGAAGCCGTCATTGGACAGCCGGGTCAGTCGGCGGGTGAGGGAGCCTTCGTCGAACAACCAGTCGAGGGTCAACGAATCGGGGAGGGGCGTCAGTCGGCTTTGGGTCAGCCAGAGCGGGGTCGGGCAGGCATTTGAATGTTGCACAATGAGTCATTATTGGCCGCAAATGAGGCGGCGAGCTTACCATGGCGAGCTGCGAGATTGATTGATCCGGGGCACCATTGCGCCGAACAGGCTTGCATCTGCCCGGCTCCATCAGTACAAAACGCCCTGAGCCGGATGGCAACGCAACACCCATCGACCGTCCGCGCCGGCACCCAGCCTGAACCCTGAGGAAGTACCTGAATGAAAAAGTGGCAATGCATCGTCTGTGGCCTGATCTACAACGAAGCCGATGGCTGGCCGGATGACGGCATTGCGCCGGGCACCCTGTGGCAAGACGTACCGGAAGACTGGCTGTGCCCGGACTGCGGCGTCGGCAAAATGGACTTCGAAATGATCGAAATCAACTAAGCACAATCAAGGAGTAAGGCATGAGCGCACCTGTCGTCATCATTGGCACTGGCCTTGCGGGCTACAACCTGGCCCGGGAATTTCGCAAACTCGACAGCGAAACCCCGCTGCTGCTGATCACGGCTGATGACGGCCGCTCTTACTCCAAACCGATGCTCTCCACCGGTTTCGGCAAGAACAAAGACGCCGATGGCCTGAGCATGGCTGAACCAGGCGCCATGGCCGAGCAATTGAAGGCCGAAGTGCGCACGCACACGCGCATCAGCGGCATCGATGCCGGCCACAAGCGCCTGTGGATCGGCGAAGAAGCGGTTTATTACCGCGATCTGATCCTCGCCTGGGGCGCAGAAACCGTGCGCGTGCCAATCGAAGGCGATGGCGCGGAGCTGGTCTTCCCGATCAATGATCTCGAAGACTATGCGCGTTTTCGCGCCGCTGCGGCGGGTAAACGCCGGGTGCTGCTGCTCGGTGCCGGCCTGATTGGCTGCGAATTTGCCAATGACCTGATCCTTGGCGGCTACGAGGTGCAACTGGTTGCGCCGTGCGAACAAGTCATGCCGATGTTGCTGCACCCGGCCGCTGCGGCAGCGGTGCAGGCCGGGCTGGAAAGCCTTGGTGCGAAATTCCACCTCGGCCCGGTGCTGACCCGCCTGCAAAAAGTCGCTGACGGCCTCGAAGCGCATCTGTCCGACGGCCAGGTCATCCCGTGCGACGTTGTGGTCTCGGCCATCGGCCTGCGACCGCGTATCGATCTGGCGGCCGCCGCGGGCGTGCAGGTCAATCGCGGCGTTGTAGTAGATCGGCACCTGAAGACTTCCCACGCCAATATCTATGCGCTGGGTGACTGCGCCGAGGTCGACGGGCTGAATCTGCTGTACGTGATGCCCCTCATGAGCTGTGCGCGAGCGCTGGCACAAACCCTCGCCGCAAATCCTACCGCCGTGAGCTACGGCCCGATGCCGATCACCGTGAAAACCCCGGTGTGCCCATTGGTGGTTTCGCCGCCGCCACGGGGTAGCGAAGGCGTCTGGACGGTTGAAGGGCAGGGCGCCGACATCAAGGCTCTGTGTCACAGCGCCGACGGCCAGTTGCTCGGTTACGCGCTGACCGGCGCAGCGGTGATGGAAAAACTCGCCCTGAACAAACAGCTTCCGGCGCTGCTGGCGTAAATACCGGTCGTTCTGTCGGAATCACCCCGCTTTTGCCCCTACAAAGGTCGCGGGGAGACTGGCGCCGCCGGTATCCGCGTGCCATTCTCACTCCCGTCTGCCGCAGAGTAGAGCCTGCGGCGCCTTGGGCGCTGTTCCAACGAGAACAGCACGGACATAACAACAAAAAACCGTCAAAGGGGCTTCACTAATGCGTAAACCAGAACTCGCCGCTGCAATCGCTGAAAAAGCAGATCTGACCAAAGAACAGGCCAACCGCGTACTCAACGCCGTCCTCGAAGAAATCACCGGCGCTCTGCACCGCAAGGACAGCGTGACGCTGGTCGGCTTCGGCACCTTCCTGCAACGCCACCGCGGCGCCCGCACCGGCAAAAACCCGCAGACCGGCGAGCCGGTCAAAATCAAGGCCAGCAACACCGTTGCGTTCAAGCCTGGCAAATCGTTGAAAGACAGCGTTAATCCTTAATTGCGGCGAACTCCTCGAATAACGGGGAGAACCACAAAAAAATGGGCACACCGATTGCGGTCGGGTGCCCATTTTTTATGCCTGGTGATTTGTTCCGGCCTGCCGCAATTGTTACGGACCTTTATAAGGCGGCGTAACGGATTGCATTGTGGGCTATCGACCCACTGCACAACTAAATCAATACGCAACATATAAAAGCCATCATATTGATGGCACTTTCTGAGTTGTTGGTTGTCTTGCTGTGATTTGTTGAAACAGCAGCTAAATCTTTCGGAATCATCCTACATCCGATTTTTTCAAAACCCGTCATGCTCCGCGACATTCTCGCCAGCCCCGGTTTCCGGCGATCGACAGAAATTGGAACGATCGCTCTAAATCAGGCTTTTCCGGTGTTTTGTACGGGTATGCGAATATAAACAGAGCATCGGGGATTCCCTGACTGAATATAGGGAAACCTCCTACAACAAACAAAGAACACTTCGTCTTGTTGTTTAATCAGATGCTTGCTAGTGGCCATCATAGTGATTACGATGCGCCCACTTGAAAGAGCACATCTCAATTGGATGAGTCGCTTCACCGCTCTTCGATACTGTCCCGCGCCGCGGTAACTCCAATAGGCGCCTGACTGTAATCCTTAATAAAGGCCATGGATGTCCTACTCAAGCAAACTTTCCGCCCATTACCTTGAACTCGCTAAAGTCTCTGTTTCCAAAGAGAATTTCGCGGGCGAAGACGTTCGTTTTTCGAGCGAATTCGAGGCGCTGGAAAGCGAGCTGGCCAAAGCCTCGTCGATGCACGAAAGCGGGCAGATCGACTGGCTGAAAATTCGCGAAAACAGCGAAAATCTGCTGCGTACCCAATCCAAGGATTTACGTGTCGGCGCCTGGCTGACCTGGTCGCTGTACCAGCGCGAATCCTTCCCCGGGCTGCTGGCCGGCCTCGGGTTGCTGCACCATCTGTCGGAAAACAACTGGGCCGACGTTCACCCGCTCAAACCCCGCACCCGTGCCGCCGCCATCGGCTGGCTGGTGCCGCGTCTCGAGCAGGTCATCACCGAAAACATTGCGATCAAAGAGCAGTTGCCGATGTTCCGGCAGCTCTCCGAGCACCTGTCCGGTCTCGAAGCGGCGTGTGCTGAGCACTTGGGCGATGATTCGCCGCTGCTGCTGCCGATCTCTCGTCGCCTGAAAACCATGATCCAGCGTGCGGCCGACAACCAACCGGCCCCCGGCGTTGTGGGTGCGGCAGTGGCGCAGGTCAAGCAGGCCGCCAGCCAGTTGCTCACCCCCGGCGCACCGATCGACAACGAACGAGACGCCCATAAAGCGCTGCGCGCCCAACAGGAAAGCGCGCGCCCGCTGTGCGCCTGGTGGCTCAAGCAGAAAGCCACCGACCTGCGCGCCCTACGCCTGAACCGCACGCTGCTGTGGATGACCATCGACGCGGTGCCGGAGCGCAACGCCGAGCAGATCACCGTGTTGCGCGGCCTGCCGCTGGAAAAACTCAAGCTCTATCAGGACCGTTTCGATCAGGGCAAATACGCTGACCTGCTGGTGGAACTGGAGGCGAGCCTGGCGAAGGCGCCGTTCTGGTTCGATGGCCAGAGGATGGTCTGGGAGTGTCTCCAGAACCTCAACGCCGAGTTGGCAATGCGCGAAGTGGAAATCCACTTCGCGCTTTTGGTTCAACGGCTGCCCGGCATTGTCGAGTTGCGTTTCCATGACGGTGCGCCGTTTGCCGATCCGTCCACCCGCGCGTGGATCGCCGCCAACGTCATGCCGCACCTGCAAAGTGCCAGTGCGCCGCGCAAGGTCGAAAGCGAAAACGTCGAAACCCAGCCGGCCTGGGAAAAGGCCCTCGAAGAAGTCCTGCCGCTGCTGCGCAAGGAAGGCTTGAAGCCTGCCGTGCAGACGCTCAAGCAAGGTTTGCAGTCGGCCCACGGCGGACGCGAACGTTTCTTCTGGCAGTTCGCCCTCGCGCGCCTGTGCTTCATGGCCAAGAAATACGAACTGGCCAAGAACCAGCTGGAAACCCTCGATCAGACATTACAGGACTCAGGCCTGCACGCCTGGGAGCCCGATCTTGCATTGGAAGTGCTGCATTTACTGCATAGCTGCTGCGAGTTGTTGCCGCAGAACCATGCCGTACGTGAACGCAAGGAAGAGATTTATCGCAGGCTGTGCCACCTCGATCTCGAAGTGGTACTCGAATAGGCCCCAGGGCCACAACCGCAAGGAGAAAAGCCATGGCCAAAGAAGGCTCGGTAGCCCCCAAGGAACGCATCAACGTCACCTTCAAACCCGCCACCGGCGGTGCTCAGGAAGAGATTGAACTGCCGCTGAAGCTGCTGGCAATCGGTGACTACACCCACCGCAAGGACGATCGCAAAATCGAAGATCGCAAGCCGATCAGCATCGACAAGATGACCTTCGACGAAGTGTTGGCCAAGCAAGAGCTGGGTCTGACGCTGAGCGTGCCGAACCGTCTGCAGGAAGATGGCGAGGCCGACGAGCTGGCTGTGCAACTGCGCGTCAATTCGATGAAGGACTTCAACCCGGCCAGCCTGGTCGAGCAAGTGCCTGAGCTGAAAAAACTGATGGAACTGCGCGATGCGCTGGTGGCCCTCAAAGGCCCGCTGGGTAACGCACCTGCGTTCCGTAAAGCGATCGAAGGCGTGCTCGCCGACGACGAATCCCGCGGTCGCGTACTCGGTGAGCTGGGCCTGAACGCCGCAGCCCCGGACGCCTGAGACTCCAGCCAAGGAAGCCAACACAATGAGCACTAGCGCAGCACAAGAGAAGAGCGCCGGCAACGGCGAGTACAGCATTCTCGACAGCATCATCGCCGAAACCCGTCTGACTCCGGACGACGAAGCCTACGACATCGCCAAGCGTGGCGTGTCGGCGTTCATCGAAGAACTGCTCAAGCCGCAGAACAACGGTGAGCCGGTCAAGAAGGCCATGGTTGACCGCATGATCGCCGAGATCGATGCCAAGCTCAGCCGTCAGATGGACGAAATCCTGCACCACCCGGATTTCCAGGCGCTGGAATCCTCGTGGCGTGGTCTGCAGTTGCTGGTCGACCGCACCAACTTCCGCGAAAACATCAAGATCGAAATCCTCAACGTCTCGAAAGAAGACCTGCTGGACGATTTCGAAGATTCGCCGGAAGTCATGCAGTCGGGCCTGTACAAGCACATCTACACCGCTGAATACGGCCAGTTCGGTGGTCAGCCTGTGGGCGCGATCATCGCTAACTACTACATGTCGCCAAGCTCGCCAGACGTCAAGCTGATGCAGTACGTGGCCAGCGTTTCGTGCATGTCGCACGCGCCGTTCATCGCTGCTGCCGGCCCGAAATTCTTCGGTCTGGAAAGCTTCACCGGCCTGCCGGATCTGAAAGATCTGAAAGACCACTTCGAAGGCCCGCAATTCGCCAAATGGCAGAGCTTCCGTATCTCGGAAGACTCCCGTTATGTTGGCCTGACCGTGCCGCGTTTCCTGCTGCGTAACCCGTACGATCCGGAAGAAAACCCGGTCAAATCGTTCGTGTACAAGGAAACCGTTGCCAACAGCCACGAGCACTACCTGTGGGGCAACACTGCTTACGCGTTCGGCACCAAGCTGACCGACAGCTTCGCCAAATTCCGCTGGTGCCCGAACATCATCGGCCCGCAGAGCGGTGGCGCGGTTGAAGACCTGCCGTTGCACCACTTCGAAAGCATGGGCGAAATCGAAACCAAGATTCCTACCGAGGTTCTGGTTTCCGACCGTCGTGAATACGAACTGGCCGAGGAAGGCTTCATCTCCCTGACCATGCGTAAAGGCTCCGACAACGCGGCGTTCTTCTCCGCGAGTTCGGTGCAGAAGCCGAAGTTCTTCGGCATCAGCGCAGAAGGCAAGGCCGCAGAGCTGAACTACAAGCTCGGCACCCAACTGCCGTACATGATGATCGTCAACCGCCTGGCTCACTATTTGAAAGTGCTGCAGCGCGAGCAACTCGGTTCGTGGAAAGAACGTACCGACCTCGAGCTGGAACTGAACAAGTGGATCCGTCAGTACGTCGCCGACCAGGAAAACCCGAGCGCCGAAGTGCGTGGCCGTCGTCCGCTGCGCGCTGCGCAAGTGATCGTCAGCGACGTTGAGGGCGAGCCGGGCTGGTACCGCGTGAGCTTGAACGTGCGTCCGCACTTCAAGTACATGGGTGCCGATTTCACCCTGTCGCTGGTTGGCAAGCTGGACAAAGAGTAAGAGCGACTCATGGACGGATACGGCAGCCTGTTCGAACGCCTCAACGGCGACGCGCAACTACGCAAGGGCAACAGCCTTGAGGCTTGTGCCATGGCGTCAGTGGCTGCCCATCTGGCCAAAATGCTCAGCACCCGGGCCGGCAGCGTGCAAACGCTGGCCGACTACGGGTTGCCCGATCTCAATGACATGCGTCTGAGCCTGCACGACTCTCTGAGTCAGGCCCGTCTGGCCATCGAAAACTTCATCGAAGCCTACGAGCCGCGCCTGAGCAACGTGCGTGTCATTTCCCTGCCGCGTGACCACGATCAACTGCGCCTGGCCTTCAGCATCGAAGGCCTGCTGGAAGTTGAAGGTTTCAAGCGTCAGGTCAGTTTTTCCGCGCGCCTGGATGGCAGCGGACAAGTGAAGGTCACCTAAGGAGATCCCCGATGTCTGGCAAACCCGCAGCACGCGTATCCGACCCCACCGCTTGCCCACTTCCAGGCCACGGTACCAACCCGATCGCCGCCGGTTCCGGCGACGTGTTCTTCGACGGCCTCGCGGCCGCCCGCCAAGGCGATGCCTCGGCGTGTGGTGGTGCGATGGTCGGCGATCTGGCGACCACGGTTTTGATCAATGGCAAACCGGCCGCCACGGTTGGCTCTGTTGGCTCTCACGGCAACAAGGTTACGGCAGGTTCCGGGACAGTGATCATCGGGAATTCGCATTCGCCAGCACCCTTTTCGGGGCTTGCCGCTATAGCGGTTGTCGCGGCGCTGGATTACCGACTGGGTTTGAAGTCCGGTGGCAACTCGGTACTGACGCCGCTGGAAATTCCAGACTTCGACGAGCTGAAATCAGGAACATCGAAAAACCGTGAGTTGGTCGATTTCGTCGTCGAGAACCGCATGGACGCAGCTGACAGTGTGAAGTTGGAGGTGCTGGACGGCGAGAAGCTGGTATACGCCGAAGCCAATACCGCGCCGTTCCTGCCGCCAGGCAAGCACCCATGGCAATGGGACGGCTACGACACGGTCGGCATCCTCGACACCAAAATCCTCAAAAGCCCAAACCTCAAGGTACGTCTGACCGCGACCGGAGCAGGCAAGCAGCAAGTCACCGAAGTGAAGCTCGCTTGTTCGGCCGAAGAGGTGAAGTGGGTCGATGTGCGTATCGACCGTAATGCCAAGACCGTGGAAGTGACCCTGCGCCCGAGCTTCTCGGATGGTGGCAGCAGTGGTTCCACGCCTGGCCTGGTGCCTACGCCATTCAGCACTCTGCTGGGTTGGGCCAAGGAAGGCATCGAACTGTATTGGTCTCGCAATGGTTCGCGCGGCGGTGGTATTGCAGAAGGCATCACGACCAGCAAAGGGGTCTACAAAGTCACGGTCAAGGCCGACGTCAATGTCGAGCCCAAGGCCGGGAACTTCCCGTTGATTGATTCGTTGTCAGCGGACTTCGGTCGTTCGACCAGCCTGGCGATTGCCCGCAAGGTTTACCACAACGCTGGCTATGCCTTTGACCAGCTCGTCAAGCGTCAGGGCCTCACGGCTGCGGATGCTGCCAACTACGCCCAGGGAGAGTTCAAAGAGACTTCGGCGCATGAATTCGGGCATCTGATTCTCAACGAATACGGTGGCGGGCTGATCCCGAATTACTCGTGGACGCACAAGGAAACGTCAACGTTGATGCAGAACCCAAAGGCCAACCACCCGACACCGAGCACGGGTGAGGTGGATGTCATGCATTACTTCAGCAGCTACACCCAGTCGGCCGCCAACCTGCAGAAGCGCATGGCCGCTTCCGAACAAGACGTGAAGAGCTTGCTTTGGCTGGCCAGGGTTGAATTCGATGACTAGGTTCGCCGGTTTCATCCTGCTGTTTGTCTCCCTGTACGGCTGCGCCGCGCAGCAGGTCTACAACAACCATGTGTACATGGAAAACCGTTGTGGCCAGCCACTGGAGATCAAGGTCTCCAACAGCTCGAACATGCATTCACTGGAGCGCAACCTTACCGTTGCAGCAGGCGCACGTGCGCTCGTGGCGAGTTTTGCTTCTTACGGTGAAGACGTGATCGAACAGATCCCGAGCAATTATCAGCTGACCCTCCAGGATGCCGCGGGTAGCAAGACCCTGGACGCCGCTCAGTTGAAACAACACCTGGCTGCCGTCGAGAAAGTCACTGAAGGCACGCAGCGCGAGTGGACAATCAGCGAGGCATCGGTTTGTCCATGAAACTGCCAAGGACGATTTTGATGATGAGATGGGCAAGCTTCTTCGCGTGCTTCGTTTCGCTGACCGCATGCGCTGCGCAGCAGGTCTATCGCAATGATGTTTACCTGTTGAACACTTGTGGAGTACCACTGGAACTGGCGCTGGCGAATGACTCCAACTATGACGATCAGCCACGCAGTTTCACGTTAAACCCGAACCAGCGCAGTTCCATCGGCAACTACCAGTCATTCGGTGAGGACGTATCGGGTCAGATCAGCGACCAGTACAGCCTGTCGATCAAAAGCCAGAACGCGACTAAGTCCATCGACGCGCAGACCTTGCGAAATGCAGTAGCGAGCATCAAAAAAACTGAAGAAAAAGCTGTCCGTTCGTGGACGGTCGATACCGGGGCTTTCTGCCCATGAAGCACTTGTTCGGGTTGGCTCGATGAAACTCAGAGCCTGGCAATGTCTCACCGCTTTTCTCAGCTCGGTCGGTTTGCTGGCGATTCTGGTCGGCTTGACGCTGCTGGTGCGAATGGAAAGCTCGACCGAACCAAAGCTGTTCGCGCATCCCAATGCGTTGTGGGTTGGCGCCGAGGATGGCGGGGCATTCGTCGAGATTACCAAGCACGAAGCGATGTGGACTGAAGGCTGGGTTCGATATGGCACCAGGGACAGCCATCCACTCAGCGCTGCGGCAATAGGTGGCTACGGTGGTGAAGAGCTCTATGTCTATACGGGTGTCGCGATCACGCCGCAAAAACAGGGAGTTGCGCAGCGATGAATAAATACGTGCCAGCGACCCCGGGGCAGGAGACGGACGCATGACCGACTCAGGTCGCTTCGCAATGATTTGGCTGCAGCGCTTGCTACTCGTAGTGGGAGCGTTCGCCTGTATGCTCTATTTTTCCGCGCACGCGCTTTCCAACGCCTTGATGTTGCTGATGGACCGCGAAAATTTTATCCCTGCGCAGTCGTCCATCTGGACATTCGAACCTTACGAAATCAATCAAGGGTCTTCGTCTTACTGGCTCTACGGTGAGGACAGGGACAACTATTACTTTTTTGCGTACGTCCCTGAACATTCATATCGCGTGATCGCAAAAGACAATGGGTGCGCAAGCTTCGACAAGCGCGATGTCCGCACATGGTGCATGGATCACGCTGTGGAGGTTCGCCGATGACCGACTCATCAAGTGAGATGCTCATGCTTAGTCGCGCGCAACTCAGCTTCTTCATGGCTGCATTGTGGTGGCCATTGCTGGCGGTGTTGGCGATCAGTTCCTATGACCTGTGGAATGGCGAGTATTCAACACCCGAGTCGTCCGGGATTTATTGGCAGTACCTGTTGTGGTGGGGAATTCCCGGGCTTTTGGGTTTTTCGCTATGGATGTCCCGATCGGCGCAGAGCCGCAACGAGCAGCAGGCGCTGCGGATGGTTTGGTGGGCGCCGGTGAAGTTCATCCCGTTCTACGCCGTGCCATGGATGCTGTATGGCTTGCTCAGTCTGGTCGTCGGCCAGCTCAGTGATGCCTACATGGCGTACGGCTGGATCTCGATTGTGCCGTTTCTCCTGATTGGCGGTTACGTCTGTGCCGGCGTGACGGTCGCGGTCTACAGGATATTTTTTTGATGCGTTTCACTACCAGGCAGGTAACCCGTGTCGTTTAACCACTACTACCAAAGCGAACTCACCGCACTGCGCCAACTCGGTCGCCGTTTCGCCGAGCGTAGTCCGGCGCTGGCACCGTATCTGGGCCAGGCCGGGCGGGATCCGGACGTGGAGCGGTTGCTCGAGGGCTTTGCGTTTCTCACCGGGCGGCTGCGCCAGAAGCTCGATGACGAGTTGCCGGAGCTCAGCCATTCGCTGATGCAACTGCTGTGGCCGAACTACATGCGCCCGCTGCCGGCGTTCAGCATTTTGCAGTTCGACCCGCTCAAGCGATCCGGGCCGGCGTTGCGCGTCGAGCGCGATACGCCGATTGAAAGCAAACCGATCGAAGACGTGCGTTGCCGCTTCCGCACCTGCTACCCGACTGACGTGCTGCCGCTGGATCTGGCCGCGCTGAACTACTCGGTGAAGGGCGACGGCTCGCTGCTCAGCCTGCGTCTGGAAATGAGCGCCGATGGTCACCTCGGTGAGCTGGAACTGAGCAAACTGCGCCTGCACTTTGCCGGTGAGCGCTACATCAGCCAGATGCTCTACCTGAGCCTGCTGCGCAATCTCGAAGGCATCGAACTGATCCCGCTCGACGGCGCCGGCAAACCGATTGATGGCGTCAGCGGCAAGCCGATGGCGTTCAAGATTCCCGGTGATCGGGTCAAACCGGTGGGCTTTGCCGAAGAAGAAGCGTTGATCCCGTATCCGCTGAACACCTTCCGCGGCTATCGCTACCTGCAGGAATACTTCGCCTTCCAGGACAAATTCCTGTTCGTCGACGTCAACGGTCTGGACATCATCAACGCGCTGCCGGAAGACACCCTCAAGCAGATGCGTGGTCTGGAATTGCGCTTCGACATTCGCAAGAGCGGCATCATGCGCATGCGTCCGACCCTGGATAACGTGAAACTGTTCTGCACACCGATTGCCAACCTGTTCGCCCACGACGCGCTGCCGATTCGCCTCGACGGCAAGCAGGACGAATACCTGTTGCTGCCGGCGGAATACGATCTGGAAAACTGCGGTGTGTTTTCGGTGGAAACCGTGACCGGCTGGAAGCCCGGCGGCCTCGGTTATCAGGAATACGTGCCGTTCGAATCCTTCGAGCACGACCCGAGTTTCGACGTACCCAATAGCCGTCCGCATTACAGCATTCGCCAGCGTTCGTCCTTGCTGCACGACGGCCTCGACACCTACCTGAGCTTCGGCATCCGTCACACCGAAGCCCATGAAACCCTGTCGATCGAGCTGATCTGCACCAACCAGAACCTGCCGCGCAAGCTCAAGCTTGGCGACATCTGCATGGCCTGCGAAGAGACGCCCGAGTTCTTGAGTTTCCGCAACATCACCCCGGCCACGTCGAGCTTCGCGCCACCGCTGAACCGTGACTTCCTGTGGAAGCTGATCAGCAACATGTCGCTTAACTATCTGTCGCTGGCCGACGTCAATGCGTTGAAGGTGATTCTCGAAACCTACGACCTGCCGCGCTACTACGACCAGCACGCGGAGAAGGTCAGCAAACGCCTGCTCGGCGGCCTCAAGCACATCAAGCATCACCACGTCGACCGCTTGCACCGTGGGTTGCCGGTGCGCGGTTTGCGCACCGAACTGACCATCGACCCGGAAGGGTACATCGGCGAAGGCGACCTGTTCGTTTTCGCTTCGGTTCTTAACGAGTTTTTCGCGCTTTACGCCAGTCTCAATTCATTCCATGAGCTGCGCGTAAAAAGCACACAGGGAGAGGTGTACCAATGGACACCACGTATGGGCCTGCAGCCCCTGCTTTAAGCGGGCTGACCAAGGTAATACGCGAGTACTCGCTGTTTCAGGCCGTGCTGCTGGTGATCGACCGGCTGCGCGAGGCACACCCGTACCTGAGCGAAGACGATCTGTACGACCACGTGGAGTTCCAGGCCAACCCGAGCCTGGGCTTTCCGCGCAGCGACGTTGATCGCGTGGAGTTTTTCGAAGAACACGGGCAGATGCGCGCGCGCATGCGTTTCAACCTGATCGGCCTGGTCGGCTCGGGTTCGCCGCTGCCGGCGTTCTACGGCGAACAAGCCCTGGGCGACAGCGAAGACGGCAACCCGACGCGCAACTTCCTCGATCTGTTCCACCATCGCCTGCAACGGCTGATGCTGCCGATCTGGCGCAAATATCGCTATCGCGCAAGCTTCCAGAGTGGCGCGATTGACCCGTTCTCATCGCAGCTGTTCGCCCTGATCGGCTTGGGCGGCGAAGAGATCCGCAAGGCCAAGGAACTCAACTGGAAACGCCTGCTGCCATACCTCGGCTTGCTCAGCTTGCGGGCGCACTCGGCGGCGCTGATCGAAGCCGTGCTGCGTTACTACTTCAAGCACGAAGACCTGGTCATCGAGCAGTGCATCGAGCGCCGCGTAGAAATTCTCGAAGAGCAGCGCAATCGTTTGGGCCGCGCCAACAGCCTGCTCGGCGAAGACCTTGTGCTCGGTGAACACGTGCGCGACCGCAGCGGCAAATTCCGCATTCACATCACCGAACTCGACTGGCAGCGATTCCATGAATTCCTGCCGATCGGTTTCGGTTACCAGCCGCTCTGCGCGCTGGTGCGGTTCACCTTGCGTGACCCGCTCGATTACGACATCCGCCTGGTTCTGCGCCAGGAAGAAATCCGCGAACTGCGCATCGGTGAGCAGAACGCCTGTCGCCTCGGTTGGACCAGTTGGCTGGGCCGCGAAAAAGCGGACGGCGTGGTGACCCTGGGCAGCAAAATTCATTAAGGACGTGAGCCATGATCAACGTAGACCTGCAACAACTCATCCAGGCGCTGGACGCCGAAACCCGTCGTGATCTGGAACGTTCCGCCGAGCGTTGCGTGGCCCGTGGCGGCAGCAAGATCCTCGTCGAAGATTTGATGCTCGGTCTGCTCGAGCGTCCGAACGGCTTGTTGTCGCGCGCACTGCAGGATGCAGACGTCGACGCCGGCGAACTCAGCGCCGCGCTGCAATCGCGCGTCGAGCACAGCGCTTCGCGTAATCCGGTGTTCGCCCCGGAGCTGGTGCAGTGGCTGCAAGACGCGCTGCTGGTGGCCAACCTCGAACTCGGCCAGACCCAGGTCGAAGACGCCGCGCTGATCCTCGCCTTGCTGCGCAACCCGATGCGCTACGCCGGCAGCCGCTATCAGCCGCTGCTCGCCAAGCTGAACATCGATCGCCTGAAGGAATTTGCCCTGTCGCAACAGGAGCAACCAGCGGCCAATGGCAAACCCGCCGCGCAGGGCGAATCGCTGTTGCAGCGCTTCACCCACAACCTGACCCAACAGGCCCGCGACGGCAAACTCGACCCGGTGCTGTGCCGTGACGGCGCGATTCGGCAGATGGTCGACATCCTCGCGCGTCGCCGCAAGAACAACCCGATCGTCGTTGGTGAGGCCGGTGTCGGCAAGACCGCCATCGTCGAAGGCCTGGCGTCGCGCATCGCCGCCGGTGAAGTGCCGCAAGTGCTCAAAGGCGTTGAACTGCTGTCGCTGGACATGGGCCTGCTGCAGGCCGGCGCCAGCGTCAAAGGTGAATTCGAACGTCGTCTCAAAGGCGTGATCGACGAAGTCAAAGCTTCGCCGAAACCGATCATTCTGTTCATCGACGAAGCTCACACCCTGATCGGCGCGGGCGGCAATGCCGGCGGTTCCGATGCGGCCAACCTGCTGAAGCCAGCGCTGGCCCGTGGCGAGTTGCGCACCATCGCCGCCACCACATGGGCCGAGTACAAGAAATACTTCGAGAAAGACCCGGCGCTGGCCCGTCGTTTCCAACCGGTGCAATTGCACGAACCGACCGTCAGCGAAGCGGTGACCATCCTCCGTGGTCTGGCCCAGGTTTACGAGAAGAGCCACGGCATCTACCTGCGTGATGACGCGGTGGTCTCGGCCGCTGAGCTGTCCGCGCGATATCTGGCTGGCCGGCAACTGCCGGACAAAGCCGTCGATGTGCTCGACACCGCTTGCGCCCGCGTACGCATCAGCCTCGCTGCTGCCCCGGAAAGCCTTGAGCGCCTGCGTGGCGAACTGGCTGAAGGTGGCCGTCAGCGTCAGGCGCTGCGCCGCGACGCCGAAGCCGGTCTGCTGATCGACCACGAAGCGCTGGATGCGCTGGAAGCGCGTCTCGACGAAGCCGAAAACGAAATGGTCGCGCTGGAAACCCTGTGGACTGAGCAGAAGCAACTGGCCGAGCGCCTGCTGGAACTGCGTCAGCAACTGGCCAAGGCCCGCGAAGCTGCTGCCGTCGAGCCAGTGGTGACCGTTGAAGAAGACGCCGAAGGCAGCGTGATCGAAACCGTTGCCGCCGAAGTCGAAGAAGGCCAAAGCGTCGAAGCGCTGGAAGCCCAACTCAACGAAACCCACAGCGCCCTGACTGCCGCTCAAGTCAAAGAGCGTCTGGTCAGCTTCGAAGTGTGCCCGCGTCTGGTCGCCGAAGTGATCAGCGCCTGGACCGGCGTGCCGCTGGCGCAACTGGCCCGCGAACACAACGCCAAAGTCGCCAGCTTCGCCACCGACCTGCGCACGCGCATTCGTGGTCAGGAACAAGCCGTGCACGCACTGGATCGCTCGATGCGCGCTACCGCCGCGGGCCTGAATAAACCGGACGCACCGGTCGGTGTGTTCCTGCTGGTTGGCCCGAGCGGCGTCGGTAAAACCGAAACCGCACTGGCCTTGGCTGACTTGCTGTACGGCGGTGATCGTTTCATCACCACCATCAACATGTCCGAATTCCAGGAGAAGCACACCGTTTCCCGCCTGATCGGCGCGCCACCAGGCTACGTCGGTTACGGCGAGGGCGGCATGCTCACCGAAGCCGTACGCCAGAAGCCGTACTCGGTGGTGCTGCTCGATGAAGTCGAGAAGGCCGATCCGGACGTGCTCAACCTGTTCTACCAAATCTTCGACAAAGGCGTGGCCAACGACGGCGAAGGGCGCGAGATCGACTTCCGCAACACGTTGATCCTGATGACCTCGAACCTCGGCAGCGACAAGATCAGCGACCTTTGCGAGAACGGCGCACGCCCGACCGCTGAAGTCCTCGAAGAAACCATCCGCCCGGTGCTCAGCAAACACTTCAAACCGGCGCTGCTGGCGCGGATGAAAGTGGTGCCGTACTACCCGGTCGGCGGCCCGGTATTGCGCGAGCTGATCGAGATCAAACTCGGTCGTCTCGGCGAGCGCCTCAACCGTCGTCAGCTGGATTTCAGCTGGTGCCAGAACCTCGTCGATCACCTGTCCGAGCGCTGCACGCAAAGCGACAGCGGCGCGCGCCTGATCGATCATCTGCTCGATCAGCACGTGCTGCCATTGGTGGCGGATCGTTTGCTCGACGCCATGGCCACCGGCGAAAGCCTCAAGCGTGTGCATGCCACGCTCGACGGTGAAGCCAGCGTGACGTGCGAGTTCGCCTGAGGTGGGTGTGATGTTCACTCAGGTGCCGCAGCCACTGGTCTATGCCGAAGCGTTGCTGGCGCAGTTCGCCAGTCTGTCGCGGGCGGCGGACGGTGCTGCGTTGCTGGGTGACTTCGTGCGCGGGCTGGCCGAGCTGAGCGGTTGCGAACTGACGCAACTGTATCTGCTCGACGCCACTCACACGTGCCTGGGGATGAACGCCGAATGCCTCGACGGCGCCCTGCAACCGCGTGAAGCGGCGAGCCTGCCGGCGGATTACAACGGTGAGCAACTGCTGCAATTTGCCCTGTGCCAGAACCGCGTGGTGTGCCTCGACGACTTGAGCGGCAGCCTGCACGAAACCAGTTTTCTGCCGGCGGCAACCTCGCCGTGGCAGTCGCTGTTGTGCGTGCCACTGGTCAATCAGCACAAAGCTGTTGAAGGTTTACTGCTGTGCGCCAGCCGTCGTCGCACCCACCTGCAAGGCTTCGCTGATTCCCTCGGCCAGCTCGGCTCGTTCGTGCTTGGCCAATTGCATCTGTTGCAACGCCTGCGTCAGCCGCTGGCGGAAACGGCTACGGTGGCGCGCAGCGTGCCGAGCATCAGTGGCTATGGCTTGATCGGTAAAAGCGCGGCGATGCGCCAGACCCATTCGCTGATCAGCAAAGTCCTGCACAGTCCGTACACCGTGCTGTTGCGCGGCGAAACCGGCACCGGCAAGGAGGTCGTTGCGCGGGCGATTCATGATTGCGGCCCACGCCGTTCCCAGGCGTTCATCGTGCAGAACTGCGCGGCGGTTCCGGAAAATCTGCTGGAAAGCGAGTTGTTCGGCTATCGCAAAGGCGCCTTCACCGGCGCCGACCGTGATCGTGCCGGTCTGTTCGATGCGGCCAATGGCGGCACGCTGCTGCTCGACGAGATCGGCGACATGCCGCTGTCGTTGCAAGCGAAGATCTTGCGCGTGTTGCAGGAAGGCGAGATTCGTCCGCTGGGTTCCAACGACACGCACAAAATCGACGTACGCATCATCGCCGCGACCCACCGCGATCTGTCGACGCTGGTCAGCGAGGGCAAATTCCGCGAGGACTTGTACTACCGCCTCGCGCAATTCCCGATCGAGCTGCCGGCGCTGCGTCAGCGCGAAGGCGACATCCTCGAACTGGCCCAGCACTTCGCCGAGAAGACCTGCACGTATTTGCAACGCGACCCGGTGCGTTGGTCGAGTGCCGCGCTGGAACACCTGTCCGGCTACAACTTCCCCGGCAACGTGCGTGAACTCAAGGCACTCGTTGAGCGCGCGGTGCTGTTGTGCGAGGGCGGTGAGTTGCTTGCCGAGCATTTCTCCCTGCGCATGGAGGCAATGCCGGAAGACAACAGCCACCTGAATTTGCGCGAACGTCTGGAGCAGGTCGAACGCACTTTGTTGCTCGATTGCCTGCGCAAAAACGACGGCAACCAGACCCTCGCCGCCCGTGAACTGGGCCTGCCGCGACGCACGCTGCTGTATCGGCTCGGCCGTTTGAACATCAATCTGGGAGATTTCGATGGGTAGGCAAAACGTCATCGAAATCCTCGCAAAAACCAATTTCAGCGCCGCCCGCAAGGGTCGGCGCTTTGTGCTTTGTCTACACCTGGAGACCCTCTGATGTCTGTTCGTCACTGGCAAGCTGTCCTGCTGACCCTCGTCGTTCTATGCGGCCTTGGCGGCTGTAGCGGCAATTACAAATTCAACGACAACGACTATCGCCCGTTGGGTGATCCGCAAGCGGTCAATCGCGGCAAGTGACCGCAAGGAGCATCAAACATGGAATTGGTTTTCGAAATGCTGAACACCAAGCAGTTCGTGCCCACCGAGTTGTGCCAGAAGACCTTCAAACAGGCCGGCGGCGTGATCGGGCGGGGCGAGGACTGCGACTGGATCATCCCTGACCGCAAGCGTCACCTGTCCAATCACCACGCGATTGTCAGTTACCGCGAGGGCACGTTCTTCCTCACCGACACCAGCAGCAACGGTGTCCAGGACGGCGAGAGCGGCGCACGCCTGCACAAAGGCGAACCGGTGCGCATCGAACACGGCAGCACCTACGTGCTGGGTGACTTCGAGATTCGCGCGCGCCTGGTGCGTGACCCGGCGACCTTCGACGGTGAAGTCGGCCGTCCACGCGCTGCCGGCAGCATCATCCCGGACGACGCGTTCCTCGATCTCGACCCGCTCAATGCCCTTGAACAGCAAGAGCGTGTGTACTCGGAAATCGACGAACTACTGGCGCCGAACACCAAACCTGAGGATTCCCGTCAGCGTGCCGACTACGCGCGCATCGACATGGAAAGCCTGATGGTGCCGGAGCTGATTGCAGCCCCCGTCGAACCTGAGCCCGCTCCGGCACCGAAAGCCGTTGAGCGTCAAAGCGAAGGTTTCTGGGATCATTTCGGTGCAGCGCTGGGCGTCGACGTCAAAGGCCTCAGCCACGACGAGCGCGAAGCCTTGGCGCTGAACGCGGCGCGCTTGCTGCGCCAAAGCATCGGCGGTCTGCAGCAGAGCCTGCGTACCCGCTCGGAGCTGAAAAACGAATTGCGTCTGGCCCAGACCACCGTGCAAGGCACCAACAAGAACCCGCTGAAATTCGCCGTCGATCCGAGCGAAGCCCTGCAGATTCTGTTGCAGCCAAGCAAGCCCGGCCATCTGCCGGCCGAGCAAGCGATCTCCCGTGCGTTCCGCGATCTGCAGGCGCATCAAGTCGCACTGCTGACCGCCAGCCGCGCCGCCGTACGCGGCACGCTGGAGCACTTCTCGCCGGAACAACTGACCCTGCGTTTCGAGCGTGACAACAAGCCGTTGATCGCGACCTCGGGCGGACGCTGGAGAGCGTTCGGCCGTTATCACCAGGCGCTGCGTCAGGACGATGACTGGAGCGAGCGTCTGCTGGCCCGCGACTTTGCCCAGGCTTACGAAGAACAGATCCGCCTGATCTCCACCCTCCACACCGACCACCAAGGATGATGCGCATGTCTCGCCGCTCGACCGCTTTTTTCAAGACGCTGACTGCGCTCACCGTGCTGGTGCTGCTCGCCGGTTGCTCGTCGCTGTCGCCGTACTCGAAAGTGACCAAGATCAACCTGAAGCTGACCGGCAGCGATCAGCTCAACCCGGACCTCAACGGTCGGCCGTCGCCGATCGTCGTGCGCCTGTTCGAACTCAAGCACCCGGTGACCTTCGAAAACGCTGATTTCTTCAGCCTCTACGAGCGCGCCAAGGAATCCCTCAACCCGGATCTGGTGGCCAGCGAAGAACTCGAACTGCGCCCGGGTGAAACCGTGGAGATGAAGCTCAAGGTGGAAGAGGGCAGCCTTTATGTGGGCGTTCTCGCCGCTTACCGCGACTTGCCGGACACCCAATGGCGCCACACCGTTCAGATCACTCCGCTGGAAGTCACCGAAGTCGATCTGACTCTGGACCAGACCGGCATCCGCAACACCAATCAAGTGCTCGCCAAGGCGGATGACTGATCATGAATACCCATAAAGTCATTTGGCAGGAAGGCATGCTGCTGCGCCCGCAGCACTTCCAGCACAACGATCGTTATTACGATCACCAGATGAAAACCCGCACGCAATTGCTGGGTGGCTACACCTGGGGTTTCCTCAATCTGGAGATCGACTTGCAGTTCCTCAACATGGGCAAACTGGTGATCAGTGAAGCCTCGGGGATTCTGCCGGACGGCAGCCTGTTCGAACTCGGTGGCAACACTGAGCCGCTGGCGCTGGACGTGCCGCCGAACACCGGCAACACGCCGATCTATCTGGCGCTGCCGCTGGTCACCGGCAACCACATCGAGTCGCGCCGTCCGGAGCAATCCGACGTGCTCGCGCGTTACACCGCGTACGACGCCGAAGTCGCTGATTCCAACGCCGGCGACGATTCCGCCAGCCAGGTCAGCTGCGGTCGCCCGGACTTCAAACTGTTGCTCGGCGAGCAGCAGAGCGATCAGGCCTACGTGAAGCTGAAGATCTGCGACGTGCTCGACACCACGCCGGACGGCGTGATCAGCCTCGACCCGGATTTCGTGCCGACCTACATTCAGGCCCACGCTTCCAGCTATCTGCTGTCGTGCCTGAAAGAAGTCATCAGTATGCTCAACCACCGTGGCGACACGATTGCCGAGCGGATTCGCTCCAACGGCAAGGTTGGCGGTGCCGAAGTCGGTGACTTCATGATGCTGCAACTGATCAACCGCACCGAACTGCTGCTGCGTCACTACCTCGGTCTGGAGCAGGTGCACCCGGAAGAGTTGTACCGCACGCTGCTGACTATGCTCGGCGATCTGGCGACCTTCTCCGGCGAAAGCAAACGCCCGCGTCTGGACAGCCGCTACTCCCACGCTGACCAGGGCGGCAGCTTCCGCAAACTGATGGAAGCGATTCGTCAGGTGCTGTCGATGGTGCTCGAACAGCACGCCATCGAACTGATCCTGCAAGCGCGTCAGTACGGCATCATCGTCTCGCCGTTGCACGACCACAAACTGCTCGGCTCGGCGTCGTTCGTGCTGGCAGCCAGTGCCAACTGCGACTCCGAAGAACTGCGCCACCGCTTGCCGGCGCACCTCAAGGTCGGCCCGGTGGAGCGCATCCGCCAACTGGTCAACCTGCACTTGCCGGGGATCAAGGTCAAACCGTTGCCGGTGGCCCCGCGGCAGATCGCGTTCCACTCGAACAAAACCTATTTCATCCTCGAACTCAGTTCCGAAGACCTGGCACAACTCGAGCGCTCCGGCGGTTTCGCGTTCCACGTGTCCGGCGAATTCGCCGAGCTTGAACTGAAATTCTGGGCCATCAGGAACTGACCGACATGATCAAGGAAACGGATTACAACCAGGACGACAAAACCGTCCTGCTCGATCGTCAGGGCCACGGACCGGCAACGAGTCCGCTGACCGACTTCGCCGCGCCGCCGCGTTTCGAGCAACTGGAAGAACGCATGATCTACGCCGCGCGCCTGCGCCCGGCAGAAGCGTTCAACATCAGCCTCAATTCGCTGGTCGCTGCCTCGTCCGAGCTGCTCTCGGAAGTGGTGCGCCTCAAGCACAGCGAAACCCGCGAAGACTTGTACGCACTCAACGAGCGTCTGACTGCCGGGCTCAAGCTGTTTGAAGTGCGCGCCCTGCACAACGGCGCCGAAAGCAGCCAGGTGATGGCCGCGCGTTACGTGCTCTGCACCGTGGTCGACGAAGCCGTCGTGACCACGCCGTGGGGCAACGAAAGCGAATGGTCGCAGATGAGCCTGCTGAGCAGCTTCCACAACGAGACCTTCGGTGGCGAGAAGTTCTTCCAGTTGCTTGATCGGTTGTCGAAGAACCCGGTCAAGCACTTGCCGATGCTCGAGCTGATGTACCTGTGCCTGTCCCTCGGTTTCGAGGGCAAGTACCGCGTACAGGCACGCGGCATGCTCGAACTTGAAGGCATCCGCGATGCTTTGTATCGGCAGATCCGTCAGTTGCGTGGCGACGTGCCGCGCGAGTTGTCGCCGCACTGGGAAGGCTTGAACGATCAGCGCCGCAACCTGGTGCGCATCGTGCCGGCGTGGATGGTGGTGTTGTTCACTTTCGTCTGTCTGGTGGTGATGTATTCGGGCTTCGCCTGGGTCTTGGGCGAGCAGCGCGACACCGTTCTGCAACCATATCAGCCGCTTGATCCGGCCGCGGTGCAACCGCAGTCGCAGCCGTAAACAGGGACGTGTGATGAAAAAGTTTTTCAAGAAAGTCGGCGCCTTCCTGCGCCAGACCTGGGTCTGGACCTTGCTGCTGGTGCTGTTCGTGGCGCTGCTGGTGTGGTTCGTCGGCCCGTTGTTGGCGGTTGATGACTACAAGTTCTGGGAGAGCTCGACCTCTCGCTTGCTGACCATCGCTGTGCTGTTCCTGATCTGGGGCCTGACCATGGTCTTCGTCAGCTGGCGCTCGGGTATTCGCAAGAAAGCCGAGGAAGAAAGCGAGGACGGCCAGGACCGTATTCGCCGTGAAGAGTTGATCGACGAAGAGCAGAAAGAGTTGAAGGCGCGCTTCAAAGATGCGCTGAAAACCCTGAAGACCTCGAGCCTGTATCGCGGCCGCAGCGAGCGCTGGCGCAGCGACTTGCCGTGGTACCTGCTGATCGGTCCGCAGGCCTCGGGCAAGACCAGCCTGCTGGACTTTTCCGGTCTGGAATTCCCGATCAACAAGATCGACCGCAAGCTGACCCGCGACACCCTCGGCACCCGTCATTGCGACTGGTACTTCGCCGACCACGGTGTGCTGATCGACACCGCCGGGCGTTACACCACGCAACCGGATGTCGAAGTCGACGGCGGTGCCTGGACGACGTTGCTGGAGCTGTTGCGCAAGCGCCGTCGCGGCCGTCCGTTGAACGGCGTGCTGGTGACCATTCCGGTGGAAACCCTGCTCGGCGGGAGTGAACAGGACATCGATACTTTGGCGCGCCAGGTTCGCGGCCGTCTGCAAGACGTGCATCAGAAACTGCACGTCGATGTACCGGTCTATCTGGTCCTGAGCAAGGCTGACAAGCTGCTCGGCTTCGACGAGTTCTTCGATCAACTGACCCGCGAAGAAAGCGATCAGGTGCTCGGCACCAGCTTCCGCAAGGATCAGGTCGGCACCGACGTCGCTGTGCTGCGCAACGAGTTCGAAGAACTGCTGCGTCGCCTCAACAGCCAAGTGATCATGCGCATGCACTCCGAGCGCGACACTCAGCGCCGTGGCCGCATCCTCGACTTCCCGCATCAACTGGGGCAGATCGGCGAGCGCCTGTGCCTGTTCGTCGACATGGCGTTCACCGGCAACCGTTATCAGCGTGCCACGCAACTGCGCGGTTTCTACCTGACCAGCGCGCCGCACTTGACCCAAGAGATGGATGCGACCACCGCCGGCATCGGCGCCAGCCTCGGCATGAGCGCCGGCGTGCTGCCGACCCTGCGCAGCGGTCGTTCGCGGTTTATCCATCACTTGTTCAGCCAGGTGATTTTCCCTGAATCCGACTTGGCCGGTCTGGACAAGCGCGAACGCAGCCGTATTCATTGGGGCCAACGTGCCCTGTATGTTGGCGCACTGGCGGCGTTGGCACTGTTCGGCATGCTCTGGGCGGGCGGTTTCTCGGCCAACTACGAGCGCCTGGAAAACCTGCGCAATCTGGCGCAGAACTGGACGCAGCAGCGCACGGCATTGTCGCCGCGTGATGACGCCATGGGTGTGCTGAAAACCCTCGACAGCAGCTACGCCGCGACGCAGGTGTTCCCGAAGAAGGGCGACGTTTCGTATCACGAACGTGGCGGTCTGTATCAGGGCGAAGACGTCAATCCAGTGGTCAAAGAGGCTTACGAGCGCGAGCTTGAAAAGCAGCTGCTGCCACGGGTTGCGACCATGCTCGAAGGGCAGATTCGCGCCAACATGAAGGACCGCGATCGCTTGCTCAACAGCCTGCGCGCGTACCTGATGCTGAACATGAAGGATCGTCGCGATGCCGCGTGGCTCAAGGACTGGGTCGCTACCGACTGGTCGACGCGCTACACCGGCAACACCGCCGTACAGAACGGTTTGAGTGCGCACCTCGATCGCTTGCTGAAGCAGCCGTTTATCTACCCGCTGAACGATCAGCTGGTCACTCAGGCGCGTCAGGTATTGCGCAGCGAATCGCTGGCCACCGTGGTTTACCGCATGCTCCGCGAGCAGGCGCGCAACCTGCCGGACTACCGTTTCAGCCAACACCTCGGCCCACAAGGCTCGCTGTTTATCGGCACCGAATACGTGATCCCGGGCTTCTACACGCAAACCGGTTATCAGCAGTATTTCTCGGTACAGGGTTCGGCGCTGGTGACCGACATCCTGCGTGACAACTGGGTACTGGGCGAAGGTGCGGGCATCAGCGACATGGACTTGCGTCGTCTGATGGTCGAGCTGGAGCAGTTGTACTTCCGCGACTACGCCAACTACTGGAGTGAAGCCGTTGGCCAGGTGGCCCTGCCGCCGATCAGCGACGCCGGTGAAGGCGCCGAGCAACTGGCGGGCCTGACTTCGGCCAACTCGCCGGTGCTGGCCTTGCTCACCGAAGTGCGCGAGAACACGCGCTTCCAGGCGGCTGCAGATCCTGTCGAAGAAGCTGGCGACGCTGCTGATGCGCTGGCCGGGCAGAAAGGCAAACTGGGTAAGGTTGGCAAACTTGCCGCCGCCGCAGCGGACAAGGCTTCGGCCCTGAACGTGGCGAAGACCCTGCCGGACACCGCGAAGAAGTCGCTGCAACGCCGCTTCGAACCGCTGCATCGTTTGCTCGATGACAACAACGGCCCGGCCGCGGACCTGACCCCGGCGCTGAGCGCGCTCAACGACCTGCAACTGCAACTGGCCGGTCTGGCCCGTTCCAGCACGCCGGAACAAGCCGCGTTCGAAATGGCGAAAACCCGCATGAGCGGCCAGCGTGATGCGCTGACCAACCTGCGCAATGCGTCCAGCCGTCTGCCGCGTCCGCTCAGCGTTTGGTTCAACGTGCTGGCCGAAGACTCGTGGCGTCTGGTGCTGAACGATGCTTACCAGTACCTGAACGGCCGTTATCAGAACGAGCTGTACAGCGTGTATGGCAAAACCATCAGCAAGCGTTATCCGTTCAGCGCCAGCAGCACCAGCGACGTGGCGATCAGCGATTTCCGCGAGTTCTTCCGGGCTCAAGGCACCGTCGACCGCTTCTTCGACAGCTACCTGCGTCCGTTCGTCAGCGGCGATCCGGGCAACTACCGCATGCGCAGCGTCGACGGCCACAGCCTGCCGGTGTCGAAAATGTATCTGGACCAGATGGCGGCGGCGCTGACGATTCGTCAGAGCTTCTTCTCGATCAACCCGGCCGAGCCGACCGTGCAGTTCAAACTGGAGCCGTACACCCTCGACCCGGCGGTCAGCCGTTCCGAGTTCAAGTTCGGCGACAAGACCATGGAATACCGCCACGGTCCGATCCTGCCAATGTCGTTCAAATGGCCGACCGATGCTGAAGACGGTCGTACCAGTCTGGTCATGGACAAAATGGCCGGGCGCCCGATCGGCATCGAGAAGAACTCCGGCCCATGGTCGCTGTTCCGTCTGTTCGACCTGATGCAGACCGAGTACCTGAGCGGTCGCGACGTGCTGGTGCTGAAAGCCGATGTAGGTGGCCTGCGCGCCAACTACCTGCTGACCAGCCAGCGCACGCCGAACCCGTTCGACATGGGCGTACTGCGCACCTTCCGTATGCCGGTGCAGCTCTGATGCTGGTGGCCAGTGCCTGGCGCAGCGCGGCGCGGACCGACCCGGGCAAGGTGCGGGCGCGCAACGAAGATGCTTTCCTCGACTCGCCACAGCAGGGGCTGTGGGTGGTCGCGGACGGCATGGGCGGTCATCAGGGTGGCGACATCGCCAGCCAGTTGATCGTCGCCAGCCTGGCTGAACTGCCGCAACACGAGGACTTCGACGAACGCCTCAAAGCCATCCGCCAGTGCCTGCACTGGTTGAACCGGCGTTTGGGGCAGGAGTTGACGGTCACCGCCGGGCGCCACGACAGCATCATGGGCAGCACCGTCGTGGCGCTGCTGGTGGAAGGCAATCGCGCGGCCTGCATCTGGGCCGGCGACAGCCGTTGCTACATGTGGCGCGGGCAGCGGCTGTATCAGCTGTCCAAGGATCATTCGCTGCAACAACAATTGATCGACGAGCAACAGATGAGCGTCGAACAAGCGGCAGCGCACCCAGCGGCTCAGGCCTTGACCCGAGCCGTCGGCGCCGCTGAACAACTGACCCTGGATGTCCTCGAACTCGAGGTTTATCCGGGCGATGCGTTTTTGCTCTGCAGCGATGGTTTGTATCAGGGCCTGAGCAGCGATGCCCTCGGCAACGCCCTCAGCCTCAGCGCGCCGCACGTGGCGCTGGAACGTTTGTTCGACGGCGCCCTGCGTGGCGCCGCGCGCGACAACCTGACGGCCGTGGTGATCCGCCAATGACTGAAATCGAATCCTCAGTCGATGACTTGCTGATGAGCGAAGAGCAGGCCAACAACCTGACCTACTTCGCCTTCGCCAAGGAAAACAAGGCAGAGCCTTTGCTGGCGCCGACCAAGGCCAGCATCGGTGCACTGCCGGATGTACTCGCCGGTCGCTACCACCTCGAGCGTCTGCTCGGGGCTGGTGGCATGGGCGCCGTTTACCGGGCGCGGGATCTGCTGCACGAACAGTTCGGTGATCCCGATCCTTACATTGCGCTGAAAATCCTCAGCGAAGAATTTGCCGAATCGCCGGACGCCAGTGCCTTGCTCTACAGCGAGTTCGCCCTGACCCGACGCCTGCGCCACGACAACGTCGTGCGTGCACACACTTTTGAAGTCGACACCGACTGCCAGCGGGCCTTCATCACCATGGAATACATGCGTGGCCTGACTCTGGACAAATTGCTCTGCGAGCGGCCCCTCGGCCTGCCGTGGCAAGAACTGCGCGACATCGTCCTGCCGCTGCTCGACACGCTGGCCTACGCCCACGGTCGCGGCGTGCTGCACGGTGACATGAAACCGAGCAACGTCATGCTCAGCGAAGACGGCTTGCGCCTGTTTGACTTCGGTCTCGGTCAGGCAGAGGAGGGCGTGATGCCAGGCCTGCCACACCTGAGCCGCGAACGCTTCAACGCCTGGACCCCGGGCTACGCCGCCCCCGAACTGCTTGAGGGCCAACCGTTGTCGGCCTGCGCGGACGTATACGGCGTGGCCTGCGTGATCTATGAACTGGCGGGCGGCAAACACCCGTTCCGCCGCTTGCCCTCGACCCAGGCCCGCGACGAGCACCTGGAGCGCGAACTGCAAGCGCCGGCGAACTTACCGAGACACGGCTGGCCAGCGCTGCGAACCGCGCTGAGCTTCGACCCGGCAGCACGCACCATCACTGCCCAACAATTGCGTGACGCCTTGGGCGCCACTTCGTCCTGGCTGCAACGTCTGCGACTTAGGGCGTAACGGATGACATTCGAACAGGGAGCACTTTATGTTCAACCCAGCTAACGAAACCCACTTCAGCCTCAAGGTCGAAGACTACGTCGGCGACCTGCAAGTGCTGTCGTTCACCGGCACCGAAGGCATCAGCCAGCCGTATCGTTTCGACCTCGAACTGGTCAGCGAAAACCCGGATCTGGACCTCGAACAACTGCTGCACAAGCAGGCCTTCCTGGCGTTCGATCCACAAGGCTCGGGCATCCACGGGCAGATCTACCGCGTCGCCCAAGGCGATGCCGGCAAGCGCCTGACCCGCTACAAAGTGTCGATGGTGCCGCAACTGCAATACCTGCATCACCGCACCAACCAGCGCATCTACCAGCAGATGTCGGCGCCGAAAATCATCGCGCTGATCCTCGAAGAACACGGCATCAAGGGCAACGCCTACAGCTTCCAGCTCAGCCAACCGTGCCCGGATCGCGACTACTGCGTGCAATACGACGAAACCGACCTGCACTTCGTCCAGCGCCTGTGCGAAGAGGAAGGCATTCACTACCACTTCCAGCACAGCGACAAAGGCCACCTGCTGGTGTTCGGCGACGACCAGACCGTGTTCCCCGACCTCGGCCAGCCAACTGCGTACGTGCAGGGCAGCGGCATGGTCGCCGAAGAACCGGTGATCAAAGGCTTCAAACTGCGCCTGGAAACCCGCACCAGCCGCACCACGCGCCGCGACTACGACTTCGAAAAACCGCGCCTGCAAATGGAAGCCGCCTACAAACCCGAAGGCGAGAGCACTGAGCCGGATCTCGAAGACTACGACTACCCCGGCCGTTTCATCGACCGCGCCCGTGGCAAATTCCTCAGCCAGCGCGCCCTCGAACGCCATCGCGCCGACTACCGCCAGGCCGAAGGTCGCGGCGACCAGACCAAACTGGTCAGCGGCCACTTCATGGCCATGTCCGACCACCCGCGCAGCGAGTGGAACGACCTGTGGCTGCTCACCGAAATCTTCCACGAAGGCAAACAACCGCAAGTCCTCGAAGAAGGCGTGACCAGCGACACCACCGACAACAAGGACGATTTCCACCAGGGCTACCGCAACACCTTCCTCGCCACCCCGTGGGACGTGTTCTACCGCCCGGCCCTCGAACACCCGAAACCACGCGTCCTCGGCAGCCAGACCGCCATGGTCACCGGCCCCAAAGGCGAAGAAATCCACTGCGACCAGTACGGCCGCATCAAAGTGCAATTCCACTGGGACCGCGAAGGCCTCGCCGACGACAAAACCAGCTGCTGGCTGCGCGTCTCCAGCTCCTGGGCCGGCGACCGCTACGGCGCCATCAGCATTCCGCGCATCGGCATGGAAGTCCTCGTCACCTTCCTCGAAGGCGACCCCGACCAACCGCTGGTGACCGGCTGCCTGTACCACAAGGAAAACCCGGTGCCGTACGCACTGCCGGCGAACAAGACGCGCAGCGTGTTCAAAACGCTTAGCTCACCGGGTGGTGGCGGCTACAACGAACTGCGCATTGAAGACAAGAAAGGTGCGGAGCAGATCTACATTCATGCGCAGCGCGATTGGGATGAGAACGTTGAGCATGACCAGAAGATTCGGGTCGGGAATGAACGCCATGACACGGTGGTGAAGAACACTTACACAGAGCTGAAGGCTGAAGAACACCGCACCACGATCTCCGATCGCAAGGTTGAAGCGAAGCTGGATGATCACCTCACGATTGGGCAGAACCAGCATGTGAAGCTCGGGACTGCGCAACTGACCAGCGTGGGGAAAGAGATTCACCTCAAGGCTGGGGACAAGATCGTTATTGAGGCGGGGACGGAGCTGACCATTCTTGGGGGTGGGAGCTTTATCAAGCTTGATGGCGGTGGGGTTACGGTGGTTGGGCCGGTGATCAAGATCAATGCCGGTGGCTCGGCTGGCTCCGGCACAGGGATCGGGATTAAACCGCCGGTGCTGCCGGGGGCGGCAGATAAGGATAAGGCGGGGAGTTTGATGGATCAGGCGTTGTTGAATGCGCCGCCTGAGAAGGTTAAGCCGAAGGCTTTTTTTGTGTTTTCTGAGTGATCGACATGAATGGTGTTTTGAAGAAGAGCAATGGCATCGCGATAGCGGTTTTCACCGCGTCGCTGTTGAGCCTGTTTCATGGCAGCGCTTATGCGGATGAATGTCCGTCCGAGGATTTTTCCCAGTTTCTGCCGGCGTTTTCTGCAAATGCTGAAACTCAGCAGCGTTTGACTGCGATGACGGTGAAGTCGCTGGTTTTGAAACCCGAAGGAGAGGGGGGAGCTCTTGAGCCGCAAACGACGGAGATCAACAGCTCCACATTGACGTTTCCGCTGATGGCACCTTTAGCCACAGACAAGACAGACGGGGTTGAAGTCGAAACGATCGACGACAGTCACGTCAACGTTGTGGACAAGCGAGCGGGTAACAGCAACATCAAGATTTTCAATTTTTCTCGTCAGGCATGCTGGGTACTCGAGGGCGTCGAGAACTGGTCGATCAATGATAAAGACCTTGTTGAAGCGACCACGCCGACCCTGAGTACCGCCGAGAACTTTTGCTATCAGCGTGCGCGAACTTACGGGCGCCTTGGTGGCCTGGACAAATACTCCCTGACCGGAGAACTCTTTGAAGCTGCATTGGAAAACTACCTGTGTGCAGCAGCTTCCGGCGATCCTCAGGCAAGTCTCAGTGCTGCCAGTCTGAGCCTTTCCGGAATGGCTTCTCAATTGGAAACAGAGAAGGTCGAAGCCCTGTTCAAGGCCGCCGCTACTACTCTGGCAAGCGGAGCTTCTGCATTGTCCACATTCTATTGTTATGGCAATGACACAGACCCCGAGGGCCCTTGTCAGCATCCTGAAGAAGCAGAAAGGGAATTGATTCGCGCCGCATCGATGGGCTCTTCCGATGCTCAAAATAAACTGGGTGATACATTCGAGACCGGTAGATTGGTAACCAAGGATGCCTCCAGAGCACTGGATTGCTATCGCTTGGCCGCCAGTAAAGGAAATGCCATCGCCCTGAGTAATTTAACCAGATTGAAATCGCAAACCGCTGACGCCACAGAATCCAGCCATTGCTATTGATTTGCAGGATGCAGAAATGACAGAACCATTAGATTTAACGGGTAATTACGAAAACCGTGGCTACGTGTACAAGATGGGTGGCGATGGCATAAAAACAAATGCGGCCGGTAATAAGTTAATCGACTGCTCGCACATGGTTAATTTATTGCTGACGGGGGCTGGCTACAAAATCCCGTATCAAGACACACGTGTAATGGTGGACTCCACTTATTACACGACCGTGGTGCCACCCGACGTCAAGAAAGGCGATATCGCTCTTTGGATTAATGAAGATCCGCTGGGTGGTGGGGCCAAGTTATTTCACACCGGTATTGTTGTTGACGTTAATCCCACCGGTACCGCAGGCAAATTCTTCGGCGCCCAGACGAGGAAAGGGCCGTCATTTACTTATTTTGGCACTAAAGATCCGGCCTTCTACTGGCCCATTCCTACAAAGTTTCTCAGGGCTAAAGAAGAGTATAGAACCGGCGCAGCGGAACAACCTGCACCTACGCCCGCTCCTGCGCCAAAGCCTGCTGGACCGGAGCCTGTTCTAAATTTTCAATTCCCCATAAGGAAGGCTGATGGGAAACAGTTCGACAGTGCCAATGAACTGTATACCGCCATCGAAAATGAGACCTCAGGTCAATACCTTTTGGGTAGCTATAACTTTTGGCACGGTGGCATTCATATTAGTAATGCCAGTGCATCCTACTGTGTGAAAGATGAGCCTGTTCGATGCATGGCGGATGGTGTGGTTGTAGCCTATCGCCTCAACGAAGATTATTTGCAGTCGGAGTACGCTGGAGATAAACCGGCCAAGCTTAAATACTCTAACTCTTTCTGCCTGGTTCGCCATGACTACAAGTCGCCCGCTAACCCGGAAGAAGGCCCGAACAAAGGTAAACAAAATAAGCTGGTATTTTTCAGTCTTTATATGCACTTGATGCCCTATAAAGGCTACTTGCCTACAGAGGAGGAGTTGGGTAAGCCGAAGATAAAGTTCACGGTGGGAGATTTTACTGCCCGCAGTGATTCTGAGGAAGGTCCGGAATGCGTGAAGTATGGGCTGATTTCTGCTGGATCTGTCTTTGAAGTTCTAGAAGAAAAGCTTGCCAGTAACGGTATCACTTACGCACGAGGCAAGTTGTTAAGTGGCAAGGTGCCTAACAGGAAATTAGGGGAAGAATCCTGGTTTGCTTATAAGAAAGACGGTGTGGCAGTCAAGAATAAAAAAGACACCGCGATCTGGAGCGCAATATTACCGCCGGAACGAACCCGGCCAGGCTATTGGAAGGGGCTGGTTAAGGCTCGTGTCAGCGCCCCCAACGGATTGCCTTTGTTCGCAGCGCCCAAAGCGGTTGCTAACGGTGAAAGTGCTGGTGAACCGCTGGGAGAAATGGCCCTTTGTTTGAACAGTGAAATTAAATTCGACGGCACCAAAGTATTTAATCTGAAGGTTGGAAGTTCTCTGGTTCGCATGGCTGAGTGCACCTGCATGTCTGGCGGTTTGAGAGGCGCAGGAACGGTTCCGTCAACATTCTGGGCGAGCGTCGAAGATATCGGTAACGGTCGGATGGTCACGTGGGCCGAAGTCACACCTGCCGAATTCGATAAGGTAATTGCTTGCGAAGCAGCGATAAAAGCAGGCCATCCAATAGGGTTTTTAGGCTTGCAGGAGAACCTCGGGAAAGTTGAGGGTTCAATCTCTAGCAAATATCACGCTCATATTGAGATATTCACCAGTGATACCGGCCTCGATAAATTCTTGCAGAATGAAGCTGCCCTGAAAATTGGCATGAGTTACCTGAATCTGCCGGCGGGCACGGTACTTGCCAGTAAGGCGTCCACGGGACAGCCTGCGACCCTTGAGTCCAAACATATAGTTCCTATGGGATCGGTTTCTGTGTTCAAAGACTCAAAAGGGGTTGAGTGGTATGAGCCGACCGTTACAGAGAAAGATAAAAAGCTGACGGGCCTGATCAAAAAGGCAGATGTTACCTTTACGTCTTCAGGTGCTCAGTTGATATCTCAACATGATTGGGCAAAGTTGGGATATGCGGTTGTCAAAGAGGGCGATGAGAATTCAGATGGTTTTCTTGATCCGGACTCGATGCCGCCTTTTTTCAAGGAGCTCCATGCGAAACTCGACGCTTTGGGCGACAAAGATGGTGAAGTTACCTCCGCGGACTTGAACTCGGCATTGAAGAATGTGGAGTTCCGGGATAAATGGACAAAGTTGATTGCTTACCACCCCACCGAGTGGCAGGCGAAGTCTTCCGAGCCCAAATGGAGTCGTCTTGATCAACTGCTCGCTGAATCGCCAAAGTTGCTGGAACATGAAAAAGATCGGATTGATAATCTTGTTTTTTGGGATGAGCTGGCGGGTGCGTTACAGATGCCTCTTCCGAAACAGGTCTATCATTTTCACCCGATTGCGTTCGTCAATAATTTCATGAAGTTTGCCGTGCCTGGAAAAGGTTGGGCGCACAGTGCGTTTGCTAATTTGCTCGCGAGCGTTGAGTCGAATAATGATTACACGGCTTACAACAAGACCAAGGGTGGACTAAAAGCGTTTTATAAAACTGATTTGACTACGTTGACCATCGCTGAACTACAGCAGAAACAGAAGGATCGGGATATTTTTGCGGCGGGTCGCTATCAAATGGTTCCTGATACGATCAATGGTGCTGTGAAAAAGCTCGAACTTGCTTCCACGCTTAAGTTTGACGAAGAGACTCAGGACAAGATTTTTGAGGAATACTTGATAAAAGTTAAGCGCAAGGCATTCATCCAGTATCTGGAAGGCGATGGTGACGTCGAAAAAGCTGCCTATGCCTGGGCCTTGGAATTCGCCTCGGCAGGTGTAAGAAAGGGCAAGACCATTAGCCCGGTGCCGAAGAAAGATGAGCACGGAAACATCGAAATGAAAGACGGCAAACCGGTGATGCTGGCGAGGGTCGCAAGCTTTGAGGGACAGTCGTATTATGCGGGCGACGGTCTCAATACCGCTCACATTTTGCCGGCTGACATGGTTCGTGTTCTCGAGGAGTCAAAAAACAATGGCAAGTAAGTTATCAGCGTCCCGCTTGTTTTGGCTGGGCGCGCTTTTTCTCTTCTCGTGTTTTGCCAAGGCCGATGTGCCGCGGTTCGAAAACTATAAAGTCGACGAGGTTTTTAAGGGGCAACATCACGATGCTGTTGCCAGTGATGAAAATAAAAGCTGGGCTGAGGGGCGCAAGAAAGCTATCAAGCAACCGGTAAATTTTGCAGGCCATTATGTTGTTTACGCAAACGGCTGTGGCGGCGGGTCTATCTGTGGCGAAATTCTTGACGTGAAAACGGGGCAGGTTGTTACGTCCTTTCCTAATGCCTACTACATCATCGGAAATGACGGTACCGCACCTTACGCGGCCGTCTACAAGCCAGACAGCAAATTGCTCGAGATTATGGGTGTAGCGGCCGATCCGGAAGTGGATGTAGCGGGTAACGACCTCGAGGAGGGTAACCGGCAGCGCTTCTACGAGTTCGATGGCAAGAAGCTCACTCTGATCGAACTTGTCGATCAGTAAATTTGGTTTATTCCAAGGGGAAAGGTGACGGATGTGCCTCTGGCTAAGTCCGCACCTCCCCTTTCACCAGCGTGTTCATTTCCTGCCTTGTCGCCATCAACTATCCCTGATGTTGCAACGACCCGTTTGCACTCCCGGGATTCCGGATGCAGGTGGGAGTAGGGCGGGTAAATGCAGTTCCACCCTCTAGCGGCATCACTAATCGGTCTGACTTGGACGATGCCGGCGTTAGCTGAAACCACCACATTGAGTCCCGTCAAAGGGGTCGACACGGCATTGGTCCCAAATCCGGCACCTTCGAAGAGTTACAGCCGGACTGCGGCGATGGCTTCGTTAACCTGCGCGTCGACAAAAAACGTAAAGCGTTGCTCAGCACTTACTGGGGAATGAACGGGCCAGACCAATGCACCACCCGATTCACCAAATGCAAACCTGAATGACTCAAGGATGAACACCGTGAACCGTTTTGTTTTTACCCTGCTAGCCGCGCTGCTGCTGCCAGTTTCAGCTGCCTATGCGCAGGACGACTGCAGCCATGTCACCTCAAGCCCGGAAATGGTGCCCTGCTCGGAGGCGGAGAAGAAGGCTGCCGATGCGCAGTTGAATGTCAGCTACAAGCAGCTAATGACGCGACTTGAATCTGACTATCGAGCAGATCCGGCATTGGGCGCGGAGTACGCCGCGAAGGTCAAAGAGTCGCAACGTGCGTGGTTGAAATTGCGCGATGCGAACTGCCCTTTGGAGGCATTCGAAATCGAGACGGGGATGCCGGCGCATGTGTTCGCTGTCAACTCGTGCATCGCCAGAATGAGTCGTGAGCGTTCGGCGTATCTGGACAAGATCGTCCCTGCTCTTGCTTCCGATAAGAGCACTTCAACGGCGCCAGCCAGCGGCGCTTGTCCTTCGGGGGAGTTCCCTGTTTTCCTGACTGCGTTTTCCGCCAACAGCGAATCACAACGCCGTCTCACTGCAATGACGGTCAAGTCGCTGGTGTTGAAGCCGGTGGCGGGAAAGGAACGTAGTACCTTTGAGCCTTCGACCTCGGGTGTCAGTGGAACAACGTTCACCTATCCGCTGATGGCCGCCATCACACCCGGCAAGACACCTGGAGTCGAGATCGAAGAGGTCGATGACAGTCACGTCAACGTTGTGGATAAACGGGCGGGTAACAGCAATGTGAAAATCTTCAACTTCTCTCGTCAGGCGTGCTGGGTGCTTGAGGGGATTGAGGATTGGTCGATCAGTGAGAAAGATCTTGTCGCAACAGATAACCCGGGAATGAGCCGCGCCGAGAACTTCTGTTATCAGCGTGCAGAAGCGTTGGGCGGGCTAGGGTTTCTTGAGCAATACCCGCTGACGGTGGAGTTGATTGAAGCGTCGCTGGAAAATTTTGTGTGTGCTGCAGAGTCGGGTGACGCACAGGCGAGCCTGTCGGCGGCAAGCCTAAGCCTTTCGCAAATGGCGTCTCAGTTGGAAACCCCGAAGGTTGAGGCGCTGTTCAAAGCGGCCTCGAAAATACCAAGTGGCGCGCTGGCCTATGCCACGTTTCTTTGTTCAGGAAACTCCACTGACTATAACGGCCCTTGCCTCCATCCCGAGCAGGCAAAAGAGCAGGTTATTCGTGCTATTTCCATGGGCTCAGCTGATGCGATGAATTATCTGGCCTCGACCTTTGAAGGTGGCGAGTTTGGAACGAAGGATATGTCGCGGGCGTTAGCCTGTTATCAGATGGCGGCTGACAAAGGTAATCAGTTGGGCATCTTCAACGTGGGGCGATTGGGATCGCAGGGCGCTGAACCTATCAAGGCCAGTCACTGCATCTGAAATGCCGGGTCATGTCTGATGCGTTTTCGCATTCGTTGAGTCTGAATACGTCCGGTAAAACGTTTAGTTTTTGAGCGTCTGACGACTGCGATTTTCCTTTAAACTCCCCACCCCCAAGGAATGCGCTCAGGACACGGAATGCCAGCCCCCTCGAACTCCCTTCGCCCCGCGTTAGTGCTCTGGCTGTACGCCGCCGCAATCGTGCACATTCTCGCCGGCCTCACCCTGACTTGGGCCGGTCACTCCGGATTACTCGACGGCTATCTGCACACCCTCGAACTCGCATTCTGGGGCGCCGATGCGGTACCCGCTGCCGGCCACGAACAACAAGTCTGGTGGCTCGCGCTGTTCGGCGCGACGCTGCAAAGTTATTCGTTGTACATGCTCGCGCTGGTGCACTTGGGCAATCGCTTGAAAACCCCGGCAGTCTGGGGCTGGTTGAGCGCCGGCATCCTGTTATGGGCGCCGCAGGACATGTGGCTCTCAGCGCAACAACAGGTTTGGTCGCATCTATGGCTAGATGGTTTTGCATTGCTGGTGTTGTTGCCTCCGTTGTTCTGGCTCTATCGGTATGACCGTCGGAAGTCTCCTTCAGTAAAGGCACCGAGCCAATCCAATCCGTTTGCCGGCGGCGCTTTCAAACGTGTGCTGATCACCGGCGGCACTGGGTTCATCGGTAAAGCCTTGGTCAATCAATTACTCGACGCGGGCCATTCGGTCAGCGTACTGACGCGCAATCCGTTGAGCGCGGCCAATCTATTCAACGGCCGCGTCCGCTGTGTGCATTCGCTCATCGAACTCAGTCATGACGAAGCCTTCGACGTAGTGATCAATTTCGCCGGCGCCCCTGTCGCCGGCCCACGCTGGACTCCCAAACGTCAGGCGCAATTGCTCGCCAGCCGAGTCGGCACCACCGAAGCGTTGATGACCTGGCTGAAGAACGCCAAGCACAAACCCGCGCTGTGGATTCAGGCTTCGGCCATCGGTTTCTACGGCGTGCGCGATGCCAGCGAAAGCCTCGATGAACGGGCGAGCAAGGGTGACGGCTTCATGGCCGAACTCTGTGCGCGCTGGGAAGCCGCCGCGCAACCGGCTACGGAATTTGGCGTGCGTCAGGTAGTGCTGCGTCTCGGCGTAGTGTTCGGCCCCGGCGGTGCGTTGACACCGTTGCTGCTGCCGTTTCGCTTGGGTTTCGGCGGGCGCATGGGCGATGGTCGGCAGATCATGAGCTGGGTGCATCGCGACGATGTGCTTCAGGTGATCGCGCGGGCGTTCAACGACGACACTCTGCGCGGCACCTACAACATGGTTGCGCCGGAAACGGTGAGTCAGGCAGCGTTCGCCGAGCAGGCCGGCAAAATCCTCAAGCGTCCGGTGTGGTTGCACATTCCCGCCGCGCCAGTGCGTGCATTGGCGGGGGAGATGGCGCAGTTGTTCTTCGACGGTCAGCGCGTGGTGCCGCAGCGTTTGACCGAGGCCGGCTACACATTCCGCTATCCAACCCTCGACGCCGCTCTGCGCGACCTGACCTGAGGATCGCTCATGAGCAAGCCGTTGATGTACCTGCTGGCCGGCAACGGTAGCGCTGCCGATTGGTGGGACGACGCGCTGCTACACTTCCAGCGCTACGACGTGGTGCCGCTGGAGTTGCCGGGCTTCGGCGCCAACCCGCAGCCACCCTGCGAGGATCTGGCGGACTACGCGCAGACCTTGCTGGCGATGACGCAGAAGGGCTGCGCGATCATGGCGGTCGGGGTCAATGCGTTGCTGGTGCTGCACGCGTTGCAGCGTCGGCCCGGGCACTTTTCCCGCAGCGTTTTGTTGGCGCCGGTGGGGGCGTTTTTGTGGCAGCGGCGGTTACCGGCACTGATGTCGCCACTGCCGATTCGCAAGACCATTCACTGGCTGCTGTCGAACAAACCCACGCTGTTCGCGCGCAAGTTTTCCAATCAGACCTGGACGCCCGCGCAGTACCAACGCATGGGCGCCGGCTATGTGCGCTGCCGTGCGTTTGTGCCGCATTGGGATCTGATTCGCGCCGATACCGCGCTGCCACTGCTGGAGTGGATCACCGATCCGGTCGAGTTGGTTTGGGGCGATCAGGACGCTGTGCTCGGCATCGAGCAAGCGGCGGCATGGTCGGCGATTCTCGCCCGCGCCGATCTGACCATCAGCCTCCAACCCGGCTGGGGTCATTACCCGTGGATCGACTCGCCCGCGCAGTTCGCACAGTGGCTGGAGTCGGGCGAGCGCGGGTTTGTCGCGCACACCAAGGGCGGGCGTTTGCGTCTGGCCGAACTGGCGCGGCAAGCGGTGCCGGCAGCGCTGACGCTCAACGATTGCGCTGATCCGCGTCTGCCTGCGTTTCTCGCCGCCCAACCTGATGTGACCTGGGCGGTGCGCTCCTCCAGTTACGGTGAAGATCAGGCCGATTCGGCGAATGCCGGTTTGAGCACAACCTATCTGCGCGAGCCGACCGCCAATGTGCCGAAACGCATTGCCGAACTGACGGCCGAAGGCGTCGAGGAAGTGGTGGTGCAGCGCTTCATCACTCCGGTGGTTTCCGGGATCGCGTTTGTGCGGCATCTGTCGGTAGAGCTCGAATGGGTTGAAGGCCATCTGGAGTTGCTGGCCGATGGTCACGTCAGTCCTGAGCGCGCGACGCTTTCGCGGGTTGGCGATGCCTGGCGAAGCGGCACGTTCACGCCATCTCACGGCTTGACCGAAGAGCGGCTCTGGCAGTTTCTGCAGGGTGTTTTACGAGTGTTCCACTACGTGCCCGGCGACGTCGAATGGGCCTGGGACGGCGCGCAACTGTGGTTGCTGCAATACCGGCCAATCAGCGATTACGGCTGGCGCCGCCACCTGACTGCCGCCAACATCGCCGAGATCCTGCCGCCGCAACCGAGCGTTCTGGTGGAATACGCCCAGCGCCGCGCGGCAGCGAGTATCCCGGCGATCATGGCGCGTTGGGATGCGCGGGTGTTGCAGGACAACGAGCCGTTCACCGCGGTGTTCGGCGGCGCGTCCTACATCAACAATGATCTGTTTCTTGCCCGGCTGGCCGACTGGGGCATCAGCGCCAGCAACTACGCCGGTGAAGTTGGCGGGGCGACTCCGCATCTGCCGTGGCAACCGCTCAAAATGCTGCGTTCGTTGCCGCTGTTTTTGCGTATGCAACGCAGGGCTCGCGGCCATTTGCTGAACCTTGAAAATGGCTTGCAGCGCTTCGATCAGGAACTGGCCGAACTTGTCGCCCAAGGCGCCGATGGCCAACAACTGGCGGACTGGTTCACCCGGTTTTACGTGTTCGTCGTGCAAGGCAATCTGTGCATCGCCACGGCGCTGGCCAGCAGCGGCGGTGATTGGCTGGGCCGCCCGCCGACCGCTTATGACAACCTTGAAAACAGTCCACATCGATTGCCGTGGGAAACTGATCCGGGCACCCCTCGGCCTGCGTCGAGCGAACTGCCGTTACAGGCATTCCCGCAATGGTCAGGGCTGATCCGCCTCGCGCATTCGACCGGCCTGCCGGGCCTGCGCGGTTACTACCTGCAAGTGCGCGAGTGGTATCGCGACAATCTCATGCGAATCTTCTTCCGCCTGCACCACGCCATGCCGCTGGCGGATCGCGAACACTGGTTTGCGCCGCATCCGGACGTGCGCACCCGCGACGGCAGCTTCTGGCAGGACGGTCGCGAAGGTGCGGAGCAGGCCACCGGGTTCATGATTTATCCGGGGCAGGTGCAGGGCATTCTGGGCGAGGATATTTTGCTCGAAGACACCCTCGACCCGGGGCGACATGCGCACTATCAAACAGCGCGGGCGGTGATTGCGCGGATGGGTGGGCGCTTGTCGCATGGCTCGACGTTGCTGCGGGAGTTGCGCAAGCCTTCGGCGGTGATGCCGCGGGTGGATCCGGCGTGGGTGGGGTGCGAGGTGTTGTATCGGGATGGTGAGTTGGAATTGATCAATTCGAAGGATGTGACGTGAAACTACGATGCCTCCGCGAATTGATCATTGGTCTGGTCGTGCTTTTACAGATGGGTTATGTGACCGCCGCAGCTGCTGTGTTGGTCGGTAACGAACCCGGTCAGTCGCCGGTTGCCCAAGGCCCGACCGAGACAGTTGTCGACATGGGGGCGTGTCGGTTTTCCATGCCGTTGCTGCAGGACCAATGGTTGAAGTTCGACGATTTCTATTCGGTATTTATCGCAGCCAAACAACTGCCCAAATCGTCAAGCGCCCCCAGCTTGTGGCAAGCGCAGACGTCGAGTGGTGCCGACTGGCACTTCGAGAAACACGGTGACCTGAGCCAGCCGTGGTTTGGTTTGATGTGTGAAAACTCGGAGTACTTTTCGCTTCTCACCGATTGGAAACCCCCGGTAGACGATGCATTTGCGGTGCAAGTCCTGCGTGACGACAACGACCGCAGGTGCCCGGCGACCCTTACCGATAAGGGCTGGGTGCCCAACTCTCTGGCGGGTCGTGCGAACACCTACACCTTCGAACAATGGGGCGGGGAGAGTTCTTCGGGTTTCATCTTCGGTTTCCACGATAAGTCACGACGGCGCATTACCCGCATCGCTTTTTGCCTGCTGAGGGGCAAAGACGTGCTGATCGGCTCGGCGGAATCGGGTTCATCCGCCCCGCTGGCGATCAGCAACGAAGGGTTCGAGCAGATCAGAAAAGCGGTGCGCGGCATTGCCTTCGAATGAACTCACCCACAATGAATTGCGTCGATGGAGCTACAGCGTGAAAGGATTTTCGGTTCTTCTCGGCAGCGTGATATTGGCTGCCGCGTCCATGGCATTCGCTGCCGATCCAGCCTTCAAGGATTACACCGTCACGCCAGTTTTCACCGGCCCCAACCATAAGCTGGTGCCGCAAGAAAACAGCAGCCCAATGATGGATCAGGCACGGGTGCAAGCCCTGAAAGGCAAGGTCAACTTCGCCGGCCATTACATCCTGCACAGGCTCGGTTGTGGCGGCAGCGCCATTTGCGGCGAAGTGCTGGACGCCCAGACCGGTGAAGTGGTTGGAGGTCTGCCGAATGCTTACGACGGCAGCACGTTCGGCATGGTTTACCAGCCCGACAGCCGCTTGATCATCGTGTCCGGCATCACGCTCGACGGCGAAGAAGATGCGCAGGGGAATGCTTTGGAGAGCGGCAACCGGGATCGTTACTACGAGTTTGTGAGCAACGAATTCCGGCTGCTGAGCATGACCGACGTGGAATCGTCGCCGATGGATGAGGAGTGAGTGGATGAACCGGTTTTTCATTCGGCCTGTGCTGATTGCGCTTTCGCTTTTACCTCATTCACTGCCCGCGATTGCCAGCGAAGGGAGTTGCTACGGCTACCTTACTGAGCTTGTCAGGAGCAGCGATTTTCCGTTTCGTTATGTCGGCAAGGACAAGGTCAATTTGCTGATCGACGAGGACGACGGTGAAGTAGTGCGCGCTCAGCTGTTTTTTGACACCGACGGCACCGGAACAATCGGCTGGATCAAATACACCCCGGCTACTCACGAATTGCTCAACACCTCGGCCGAGTTGGATGAACCGGTGGCGTTGTCATTCGACGCCAAGTTTGCGGACGGCTATGCAAAGTGCCTGACAAAACAAAAGGCCGGCTAACGGCGAAAAGGATTTCTCAATGAATCAGCTTTTGTTCGCCGGGAGCCTGGCATGGTTTTTCTCTTCCCCAGCCTTCGCCGCGCCGACGGATGCTTACACCCAACGCGATGTCATGCAGTGCGGCGGTGTTGAAGTGGTGTTGGTGTCGTCTTGCCGATCGGTGACGGTGGATGGTACGCAAACCCACGTCATCCCGGTCTGCTCCGACCAGACCATCAACATCGGTAGCAAGGTGGTTCGACGCGATATCAGCAAAGTTTCACAACTCACTTCCGACGGTGCGAAGACGAAAATGTTGAGCAATGTTGTTGTGGCGATGGATTGCGTGGAAGGCACCAAGGGCAGTCTTGTTTCTATAGGCGGATATGGCGGTTGCGGTGCCTGCGCGGAGTGGCACGGTTATTACTCGACAGCAGGGCGATTGGAGCAATACAGCTTCGATAATAACCAACGCTCTTTTGGCTCGAAGGGATCTCGGGAAGAGCTGATCAAGGCCTATGGCGTTACGAAGAGACAGTTAATGTCAGAAAGCCCGGCGGTGAAGAGGATCGTCTATGGCCAGCCTTAAGTGGGTGTTGATGATCGGCAGCTTTCTTGCCGCCACAAGTGCCTTTGCCGAGGATCCACCGATAGTCGGCATCGACGGACACACCGTGACCTTTAGAGCGACAAAATGGACGATGCCCGGTGTGGATTCGGCGACCGCATGGTTCACCGCCAACGGAAAAACCTTCCCGCTCTTCAGTGCCGATGTTGGCGCTGATGGGCACTCGGATTGGCTCAGTCCTGACAAGAAAACCTTATTGCTCGACCCGGTGGTCTTCGGCATGTTGTCGGACGAGAATCAAGAAGAAAAACTCGTGTCGCAACAGCATTGCGATGTGATCTCCATGGAAACCGGTTGCGTGCTGGCCGAGCGTTCGCCTCGTTTTTGTCTCGGCAAATGGGTGGGTAATCAGTGGTTTTCGGAAGATGGCGAAGTCCTCACACCTAGCCTGGAAACGGAGTCCCCGAAGGACTGGTTGAAATATATCTCGACCATCAAAGCTGCGCAGTCCCGCGCTGACTCCATCGAATCGAGCCTGACTTTTTTGAGTCCAGAGTCCTACATGGCGTGCCATCCCCCAGCGCAAAATGTTCAGGCGTACAACGACCTGGGTTTTTATCTGGCCGAGGGCGGTAACGATGAGCTGGCGCTGAAGTTTTATCGCGGCGTTGAGGCCGTTGGTAAACGCACGGTACTGATGTTGAACATCGCCGATTCACTCTGGCGTCTCGATCGCAAAGACGAAGCGCAGCGCTATTACAGCCAGTACCGCGACGCGATGAGCGCCGACGGCAAGACGCAGAAAATACCTCAACGTGTCGTTGAGCGATCCGTCATTCAGGGAATGAAAAATTGAACATGTTTGCGCGTTTTATCGCGTTGTCCTTTGGATGCCTGTTTGCCTCCTGTGCGATGGCCGAGGACGACTGCAAAGAAATCACCGTGAGCGCCCAGGTCGATCGGTGTGTGGAGGCAGCTCGCAAAGAAGCCGACACACAGCTCAATGCCAGCTACAAGAAGCTGCTGGGACGGTTTGAGGCTCAACAACGGCGCGACCCTGAGCAGGGCAAGGCACTGGTCGCCATGGCCAGAGAGTCTCAGCGCGCCTGGATCAAGCTACGCGACACCACATGCCCGCTTGAAGCCACGGAAATCGAGCCTGGGGTGGCAGCGCATGTCACGACGATCAACAACTGCATGGCCAGAATGAGTCTGGAGCGTGCGGCTTACCTGGACACAATCGTCACTGATGAGCCGGGTAATGTGGTCGATCTGAACAAGGTGTACCTGTCTGGCTCCCAGCGCTTTGGCGATGTCGTCGCGCGTTATGTCAGCACCTTTGGCAGCCCATGTCTGACGGTGCAGATTCTGGCGCCCAACGGCGGTTGGAGAGTGCTGTCCTTCAAGCGGTTTTGCAGTTTCGAGGGCAAGGCATTTTGGACGGACTATGCCGATGCCGGGTTTGAGGATCATGTGTTTGCCGAGGATGGGTTGCACGTGACGCTGAGTTTGACTGAGCTTCGCGGGCTCGGAGAGAAGCGCCTCGCGTGTGTGATACCGATTCAGAATGAGCAAATCAAAGAGCTGAAATGCGGCGCGCCTGAATCATCGTAAAACCATCAGCGTAATCATTTGAAGATTGATCAACAGGGAAGTGAGTGGAATTGGCCAAGCTCTTAAGTTGTATGGGTGCGTTCGGGCTCATGGTTGGCCTGTCGGCTCAGCCGTCATTGGCGGAGGATCCACAAACCATTGGTGAGTTGCATCCACCAGTAGTTGCTTCCGTAGGCGATCAAAAGATCACGGTGTTCTTTTTGAAGAACAACCTTAAAGATCTGGAGAGGGTGATTCACGTGCCTGATGCCGAAATTTTCTATGCACCCATAAATGCGGTGACGCCTTCGTTGAATTATGTGTGGAAGGTCGAAGGCGAGCAGATCGCCTCGGTGTTCTTTTTTGAGCGCAAATTCCCTGAGCGGGCGGGGAAGTCCATGTTTGTTCTGACGGAGTCACGTGAGTCGAACAGCGGATTTCGGGGCGTTTCCTATTCAACCCAGGAGTTGCACCTCGTCGAGAGTGGAGGTCGGCTGTCTTTGGAATTTTTTCGCGGCAATGCCTATCCCCCTGAATTGCAGAACTGTTATGAAGGTCGTGACTTGGATAAAGGGGTAGACGTGGAGTGCGCATACAAAGACGCGGCAAGTATTAAGAAGTTTTTGGCCATTCAGGATGCGAAGATGATTGCTGATTCAAAACTGGATCAGGACAACCGTCAGAAACCAATCAAAACCAATGACGACTCGGCCGACACGGCTTGCCCTTCGACCAACTTTGCAGCATTTCTCACAGCCTTCTCCGAGCGCGCCGATGTACAGAAATCCTTCGTCCAGCAGCCACTGAAAATGGTTACAACTGTGGCCGGCGATCCCGAACCCGAAATGGAAAAGCGCAGCCTCAGCGGCGATCAGCTCAAGTTTCCAATCATTCCGAATCAAGCAAAGCGAGAGGCCGAGGGCCTGACGTTGACCGTCAAGGAAGAGCGGGGCGACAAGGCAATTGCGATCCTGCAGAAGCCAGATACCGACTACGTCTTCGAGTATCGGTTTGTCCGTGGGCAATGCTGGCGGTTGGAAGAAGTGATGGATTACTCGCTTTAAAACGCAGAGAACTGGGCTGAAGAAAGAAGTCTGTTCAATCAGAACCGTAAATCATGAGCAGGGAAGCAAGTTGAAAAGATTAGGCTTGATCGCGTTATTGCTGTGTTCTTTCTCTGTGGCTGCGGGGCCGATGTTCCCGTCCCTCAAGTCATGCATGGAGGCCGACAGCGGCTGCGCGTTGGCGCTGAAAGATAACGTTCTTGTGGACGCAATCTCCGGACAACGTTTCTCCGAGGAAGCAGAGTCGGCCGGGGCAATGAGTGGTTTCTGGCTGTATCGAGATGGCAAGCGTTACATCCTGGAGAATGAAAACTACTCCCAGGCAAAGTCCCGACGTTGGCTGGTTTTTACCTATGACAGTGGAAAAGTAGTACTCGACGGCGCCTATATTTTCTCGATAGACATTAATCCGAACACCGGGCCCTACTGGCACGGCTACGACTGCCGAGGTGATGCCAAGCCGTTCGCAGTGCCAACGAAAGAACCCTTCAGCGACGTTGCCTTGGAGGCGTTGTGCGGTGGTGCTGAGGGCTGGGTGGTCTCAGGAAAAGACAAGGCAGTGCCCGTATCAGCCAAGGGGCTGGCCGTCAGTGTTCCCGTTTACCACGCCCGCAACCGTGACGGTTCAGCGACGTACCTGTTTACTGAAAGTGATGTTCCGGAGCTTTCGAAGCTGGTGTGTTTGTCCAATTGCGCCGATGTCACTCAAATACCAGAACGCGTCTCGCAAGAAACAGCGCCTTTGAAGGGCGGGCAGGATGGAACGTTGTGTTCAGATGACGAAGACATTTACTTCAGTTGCCCGTTGGAGGGTGGTAAGACGGTTTCCGTTTGTGCTCGGGGAAACAGCAAGCCCACGGCCGGTTTTGTTCAGTACCGCTACGGCGTGCCGAGCAAAATAGAGATGATCTATCCGAAGACGGCTTTGCCGCCCAAGGGCAAATTCTTTGTCGTGAACGCTTCGGAAGGCAGCGTGAACTTGAACATCATCAAGTTCAAAAACGGTGCTTATACCTACCTCGTTAATCAAGCCTTTCTGAGTTATCTGACGGTGCTCAAGGACGACAAGGCGGTGTTCCGGCAGTATTGCGGTGAGGGAGGGAATGCCTACATAAACCGGGCGGCGCTCCGGGGGTTGGAAACACGCCAGAAAAGCGCAGAGGACTTTCGTTAGTCGTTGTTGTTGAGGATCAGAAAGGGGGCTTAAAGTCCCTTTATTGGTAGTCAATCCCGTCTCGCCGATGCGTGCTGATTCAGCGACAGGGATAGAACCTGCGGTTTGCTTCGATCAGATAATCAATGTCGGAGTGTTTCCGGTGGCTATTCAAGAGCTTTCAAATATCGCTACTCTCTCGACCTTCAAAATTGACATTGATTATCCAGGCCCAAGAATCAAGGGGGCGGGTGGCGCCGCCAGACAGGGCGATCCAGTCAAATTTCGAGACCCAAGAGGTTTCCATGAAAAAGTCCAAACATGAACCCAAGCCTATGATGGCTGTCCGGTTCCAGGCTGAAGCTCGTGAAGTTTTGGCCAAGCGTTCCGGTAAGCGCAGCCGTTTTCTGGATGTTGCATTAGCCAAAGATGCTGATTTTGAGCCAGTCGGTCGACTGGCTGGCTGACGGTTTAGGATTCTCAAAAAAGCTGCCGTGATTGGCAGCTTTTTTGTGTCTGGGTTTTTACAGGTAGTTGCAGAAAGGGGACTTAACGTCCCCTTTTTTCATCCGCAAATCTCGCTACGGCTTGGCCGCCACGCTTCGCACTTCAATCTGGTCGAGCGTCCCTTCCACCATCAATCTCACCCCGTCCGCCATCCTGCTCAGGGCCAGCGCCACCGAGCGGCGAGAGCCGTGGAGGTCGTCGGCGAGGTCGCAGGCGATGACGCTGATGGACAGGAGGTCTTCGGAGGCGTTGGCCATGAGGGCTTCGGCGTCGGTGCCGGGGGAGAGTTTGAAGAGGCCGTTCTCACGTTTGGGATGTGGATCGACGGCTGGTTTGAAATGGTGGTCGAGGGCGCGCTCGGCGGCTTCGTGGAATTTCTTTGATTCCAGGGTTTCGTAGGGCGAAACGTCCGGGTTTTCGGGGGGATTGGGTGTTGGTTTGATCATAGGTATTTTCCGAGTTATGGAGCCAACACCGTTTCGCTTGCTTCGAAAGGGTGGCAGCTGTGTATAGGTGTGCAAGACCGGACTCGGAAACCGGCAGACCCGAAGGCCTCCCATACACAGCCGCCATAACAGTTCGCGAGCATAGGAAAACACTCGGCGAATAGCCATAACTGAATGCATGACGAGTCTGGACTTGCACGTCCGAGTCACCGATTTTGCGGCGACACACAGAGCCTATCGATAGCCAGCCAACTCGCCTAGTTCATGGACAGCACCGCACTTTGCAGGAAATTTCCCATAGATTCGCGGGGCGGAAGATCAAAAGATCGCAGGCTTCGCCGGCTCCTACAGGGATGTGTTTCAACAGGTGTAGGAAAGGTGAGTAGTGAGACGCGGAGCGGCTCGGGATGCATTCCCACGCGGAGCGGGGGAACGATCAGGGGGCGAGCGCTGAACCGTGACTTGGCGGTCATCGTGCGGGAAATGGTCCGTATCCTCTTCCAACAGCGGCAGATACTGGCGTTATCGTCCGAATCCCTTACACTGCCCCGGCCGTTCATTTTCCTTTTGAGGCTGTGCGCATGAAATTTCGTTTTCTTCTGTGGATGATGGGTTTGTTGATGGGTAAGGCCAGCCGGACAAATCCTGCGTTCCAGCAGCAGTTGGGTGACAAGGATCTGGTGTTTCAGCTGCAGACGCTGGACGGGAAAGTGGCGCGGCATTTCGTGGTCAAGGATCAGCGCATCACCAGCAAGTCTGGCGTGGTGGCGGAGCCGGCGTTTGCGATTGCGTTTAAAGATGCCGGTTATGGCTTTGCGACGATGCAGGCGAAGAACAAGCAGCTGGCGTTTATGCAGGGCATTCAGGACAAGTCGATCCAGCTCAAGGGTAATCCGGCGCTGGTGATGTGGTTTCAGGGGTTGATGAAGTATTTGGTGCCGAGGAAGGCTAAGCCGAAAGCTTGATGCGGTCAGTTGGACCGTGGTGGATTCATCGCGAGCAGGCTCACTCCTACAGGGATTACCTAAACCTTGTAGGAGTGAGCCTGCTCGCGATTGCGTTTAGGCCTGGCTGAACTGCGAGGCCAGTTCGCGCAGTAGCACTTCAGCCTCAAGCACTTTGCTGACGACGTCGTTGGCCTTGTCGCGGGTCAGGCCGACGCGCTCAAGCAGCGCGTCGGGGATGTCTTCGTCGGGGCCGGAACCGATGCCGCGGCTGCGCAGCAGGCGCACGGCCAGGCAGACGAGGTTCGGGTATTCGGCGTAGGCGCCGTCGTAGCTTGGGTCGTGCTGGAAGCGCAGGGCGGTGGCCAGCTCATCCGGCATGTCCCAGTAGCGCATCAGCCACGAGCCGATCTGTTCGCGGCTGATACCGAGCAGGTGTTGCTCGATGTAGCTGTGGCACAGGTGCGGGTTGACCTCCAGGTGGCGGCAGATCAGCGAGAAGTGCGGCGGGAACACGTGGGCCAGCAGCAGGTAGCCGAAGTTGTGCAGCAGACCGGCCAGATACGTCAGGCCGGCTTCCGGGCGCTGGGCGCGTGGCATGGCGCGGGTCAGGCCTTCGATGACGGCGGCGGTGTAGATCGATTGTTGCCAGTACGGCGTGGTGTGTTGCGGGTGGTCTTTCGGCAGGCTCAGGGTCTTGCCGAGGGCCAGGCCCAGTGCGAGGTTGATCACCAGATCGAAGCCGAGTACGCGAACGATTGCGTCTTCCACCGAACGGATCTTGCCCGGCGAGGCGTAGTACGGCGACGCCGCCCAGCTCACCACTTGTGCGGCCAGTGCCGGGTCGGTTTCAACGACGCCGGTGATGTCGTCGATGGTGGCGTTGGGGTCGACGCGCAGTTTGATGATTTTTTGCGCAGTCTCGGCCAGCGGCGGAATCTCGATGGTCGCTTCCAGACGCTGCTGAATGCGCCGCGCGGTGAACGCTTGCACGGCCTGGGTGATTTCCTCGCGGTCATCGTCCGGGCGGTCGAGGTTCGGGCGGATGCTGCTCAGGGCTTCGCCGAAGTTGGCGGCGCTGGCCTTGGTCAGCATGGTCTTGAAATCTTCGCTGGCGATTTCCAGCAGCAGGCCCGGCTCGCCGGAGTTGATCAGCAACTTCGGTTCGCGCAGCAGGCTTTCTTCGTAGAGGCACGGCGAGCTGGTCAGCGCTGGCAGGCCCGGCAGCAGGCTCAGGCTGTGTTTGCCGAGCATCTTTTCCAGGCGCTCGGTGGACACGGCGGTGAGGCGACGGCCCGTCAGTTCGGCGAGGCGATTGAGATCCAGCAATTGGCTCTGCGGAAACAGCACCATCAGCGCGCCAACGGCGTCGTCCAGCAACACGGCTTGTACCTTGCGCGATGCATTGAGGCCGTGGTGGTCGAGCACTTCTTCGTAGGCGATGCCCAACTTGCCTAGCAGCAGCCGAATGACAGACGGCGCGTGCGGGGATTCGGGGGCGAGAGCGGCTTCGGTCATGATCTGTATCCGTTTTTGAAACAATGGCAGGAGTATAACCAGCTTGGTCGGAACGATCTGTCAGAAACTGCGACGGTGCTCACACTTGGCCGTATTGCTGCCCGTGACGCAACCAGCGATCGAGTAATGGGCTGACGTGGGTTGGCCAGCGTTCCAGCAAGGCTTGCGCGGCGTCGCGGACGGCGGGTAACAAGTCGGCGTCGCGCATCAGGTCGGCGACTTTGAATTGCAGCAGGCCGGTCTGGCGAGTGCCGAGCATTTCCCCGGGGCCGCGCAGTTCGAGGTCTTTTTCGGCGATGACGAAACCGTCGTTGGTCTCGCGCATGATGCCCAGGCGCTGGCGACCGATCTGCGACAGCGGCGGATGGTAGAGCAGCACGCAATGGCTGGCGGCGCTGCCCCGGCCAACGCGGCCGCGCAACTGGTGCAGTTGCGCGAGACCGAGGCGCTCGGGGTTTTCGATGATCATCAGGCTGGCGTTGGGCACGTCGACGCCGACTTCGATCACCGTGGTGGCGACCAGCAGTTGCAGGTTGCCGGCCTTGAATTCGGCCATGACGGCGGCCTTCTCGACGGGTTTCATGCGCCCGTGAATCAGCCCGACTTTCAGTTCGCCGAGGGCAAGTGTGAGGTCTTCGAAGGTGGTTTCGGCGGCCTGGCAGGTCAGCTCTTCCGATTCTTCAATCAGCGTACACACCCAATAGGCCTGACGCCCTTCGGCGCAGGCACCGCGCACGCGTTCGATGACTTCGACGCGGCGGGTGTCGGTGACCAGCACGGTGTTGACCGGGGTGCGACCTGGCGGCAGCTCGTCGAGGATCGAGGTGTCGAGGTCGGCATAGGCGCTCATCGCCAGCGTGCGTGGAATCGGTGTGGCGGTCATGATCAACTGATGCGGACACATGCGCCCGCCGACGCCTTTCTGCCGCAGCGCCAGACGCTGCTGCACGCCGAAGCGATGCTGTTCGTCGATGATCACCAGCGCCAGATTCTTGAACTGCACTTCGTCCTGAAACAGCGCGTGGGTGCCGACCACCATCGGTGTGCCGCTGGCGATCTGTTCCAGCGCGGCGACGCGGTTCTTGCCCTTGAGCTTGCCGGCCAGCCACGCGACTTCAATGCCCAGCGGTTCGAGCCAGCGCTTGAAGGTGATGAAGTGCTGTTCGGCGAGGATCTCGGTCGGCGCCATCAGCGCGACCTGATAACCGGCCTCCAGCGCTTGCAGGGCGGCGAGGGCGGCAACCACGGTTTTACCTGCGCCCACATCGCCCTGAATCAGCCGCAGCATCGGTTCGTGCTGGCTGAGGTCGTAGGCGATTTCGTTGCCGACCCGCTGTTGCGCGCCGGTCGGGTTGAAGCCGAGGTTGGCCAAGTATTTCGGCGGCAGCTTTTTCGCTTTCGGCATCGCTGGTGCGCGCAGCGAACGCATGCTTTCGCGCAGACGTTGCTGTGACAATTGGTGCGTCAGCAGTTCTTCGAAAGCCAGGCGATGCTGCGCCCAGTGATGGCCGAGGGCGAGTTCGTCGACGTCGGCATCGGCGGGCGGGTTGTGCAGGTAGCGGATCGCATCGGCCAGCGGCGCGAGTTGATAGTCGCGGGCCAGTTCGGTCGGCAGCCAGTCGGGCAAGGTGTCTGACTTGAGCATCGTCAGCGTTTGCATGCACAACTGGCGCAGACGCGCTTGGGTCAGGCCTTCGGTGAGCGGGTAGACCGGGGTCAGGGTTTCATCCACGGGCGGCGGTTCGTCGCCGGTGATGGCGCGGTATTCCGGGTGGTAGATCTCCAGTCCTGACGCACCGGGCCGGGCTTCGCCGTAGCAGCGCACCCGCGTGCCACGCTTGAGGCCTTCTTTCTGCGCGTTGCTGAAATGGTAGAAGCGCAGACTTAGTCCGCCGGTGCCATCCTGCAAGCGCACGACGAGGCTGCGCCGGCGGCCCATGACCACGTCGGCGCCGCTGACGGTGCCTTCGACCACGGCGTCCTGCCCCGGTCGCAGCGCACCGATCGGCACCACGCGGGTGCGATCCTGATAGCGCAGCGGCAGGTGAAACAGCACGTCCTGCAGATTCTCCAGGCCGACCTTGGCCAATTTCTCGGCCATGGCTTCGCCGACACCCTTGAGTGCCGTCACCGACACTTGCGACAGCTCAGTCATGACGCTCGCTTAACCGGCTGTAACCGGTGCCGCTGGCTTGGCCACCGAACACAGGCGAATGGAGTCGGCGAGAATCTCGATGGCTTTCGGCCGTGGGAAACTCGCGCGCCAGGCAATGGCCACGGTGCGGAACGGCACCGGCGGCGACAGTGGCCGCACTTCGATCACGCCCGGGGCGTAGTGATGGCTGTCGACGGCCGACAACGGCAGGATCGAGATGCCCAGACCGGACGCGACCATGTGGCGAATCGTTTCCAGCGAGCTGGATTCGACCGTGGTGTGCTTGGCGCCGTCGTTGCCCTTGGTCAGGGTCGGGCAGGCTTCGAGAACCTGATCGCGGAAGCAGTGGCCTTCGCCGAGCAGCAGCAGGCTCTTGTCGTTGAGCAGGCCGGCGTCGATGGTTTCTTTCTGTGTCCACGGGTGCTGGGCCGGCATCAAGACGTAGAACGGCTCGTCGTACAGCGGCAGGGTCAGCACGTCGGCTTCGTTGAACGGCAGGGCGATGATGATCGCGTCGAGCTCGCCGTTGCGCAGTTTGTCGCGCAGCACGTGGGTGAAGTTTTCTTCGATGTACAACGGCATCTGCGGGGCGACCCGGTGCAGTTGCGGAATCAGGTGCGGGAACAGGTACGGGCCGACGGTGTAGATCGCGCCGACTTTCAACGGCGCGGTCAGCTGGTTCTTGCCAGCCTGGGCCAGTTCGCGGATGCCTTGCGCTTGCTCGAGGACTTTCTGCGCCTGAGCGACGATGCCTTCGCCGACCGGAGTCAGGCGCACGGCGCTTTTGCTGCGCTCGAAAATCAGCACACCGAGTTCGTCTTCAAGCTTTTTCACGCCCACCGACAGGGTCGGCTGGCTGACGTGGCAACGTTCGGCGGCGTGGCCGAAATGCTGCTCTTGGGCGAGGGTTACGATGTAGCGTAATTCTGTGAGGGTCATAGCAAGCGTCCATGAAGATGCGGGCCAAGCATACCGGCTGCAATCGATAGACGCACGTTATCAGACTGAGGGCGACATGCGACACCGGGCAATGTCGGTTTGCCGCTGGCAGATATGCAAAAGGCACCTTCCGGTGCCTTTTTGGCTGGATCTTCCGGCTAACGGAGAGCCCTTGTAGGAGTGAGCCTGCTCGCGATTGCGGCGTGTCAGTCAGAAAATCATCGTCTGACACAACGCTATCGCGAGCAGGCTCACTCCTACAGGTTTTGCGTTGCCTTAGCGGCGGCGTTCGAGCGAGTAAACAAACGGCGCAACAATTTCGATCGAGCCGTTGTTGAGCATGTCGGCCGGTGGCTTGGGCAGCGGTTGTGCGCGGCGGATCATTTCCAGGGTCGCCCTGTCCAGATCGGCGTTGCCGGAGCGGCCCACCAGTTCGAACGACAGCACGTTGCCTTCGGCATCCACCACGAAGCGCAGACGGTTCAAGCCTTCTTTACCGCGTGCCTGAGCACTGGCCGGGTACTTTTTGTACTTGGCCAAATGCGCGAGCAGGGTGCCTTGCCAGCTGGCCTTGGCAGCCATCTGAGCCGGCGACGGACCCGGTGCAGGCTGGGCGGATTTCTCCGTCGGTGCCTGAGTCGGTTGCGTGTCGGCCGGCTTCTCCTCGGAAGGTTTTTCCTTCGGTGGATCAGGCAGCTTCTTCTCGATCGGCTTCGGCGGTTTCGGCTTTGGCTTCGGCTTGGGTTTCTGCACCGCGATTTCAGCTTTCGGTGCTTCGGCCAGCTTCGGAATCGGCAACTCTTCCACCGGAGCCGGTGGCTGCGGCGGTGTGACGACTTTCGGCGGAGCAGGCGGTGGCGGGGCCGGAACCGGTGCCAGCTCGACCATCATTGCCTGCGGCGGCAATTCGATGGGCGGGCGGGCGGTCCAGTTCAGCGCCAGCGCGATGGCCAGCGCATGAACGCCCAGCACCACGGCCAGGCTACCGCTGTAACGCGTCAGCTTATGGCGCGTCGTGATCATTTCTTGGCTGCCGTCTCAAGTCCGACCAGGCCGACCTTCAGGTAACCGGCAGAGCGTAGGTTATCCATCACGCTCATCAGGTCGCCGTAATCCACGCCTTTATCGGCCTGGAAGAAGATGGTGGTGTCTTTCTTGCCCTTGGTTCTGGCGTCGAGGGTGGCGCCCAGTGCTTCGGGCTTCACTTCGTCTTCGCCGAGGAACAGGCGCTGGTCAGCCTTGACGCTGAGGAACACCGGTTTCTCTGGCCGCGGCGCCGGTTTGGCGGTCGAGGCAGGCAGGTCGACTTTGATGTCCACGGTGGCCAATGGCGCGGCCACCATGAAGATGATCAACAGCACCAGCATCACGTCGATGAACGGCGTGACGTTGATTTCGTGGTTCTCGGCCAGATCGTCGTCTGCGCCTTCTTTCAAATGCAGGCCCATGGCCGATTACCCCACTTTGACCATGTGCGGCTGCGAGCTGCGCTCAGGCTGGTGATCGAGGTCGCGGCTGACCAGCAGCAGCACTTCTGCCGAGGCGTCGGAAACCTGCGCCTTGTAACCGGCGATGGAGCGGGCGAAGACGTTGTAGATCACCACGGCTGGGATCGCGGCAACCAGACCCAGTGCGGTGGCCAGCAATGCTTCAGCAATACCTGGCGCTACGACAGCAAGGTTGGTGGTCTGGGTTTTGGCGATGCCGATAAAGGAGTTCATGATGCCCCACACGGTACCGAACAGGCCGACGAACGGCGCGGTGGAACCGATGGTGGCGAGGACGCCGGTGCCGCTGCTCATGTTGCGACCGCAGGCTGCAACCAGACGCTCGAGACGGAAGCTGACGCGTTCCTTGATGCCTTCTTTCTCGCGGCTGTTGACCGACAGGCGCATCTCTTCGAGGGCGTCGTGCACCAGCAGGTTGGCGAGGGTGCCTTCCTTGCCGGCAGTGGTACTGGCTTCTTTAAGGGTGGTGGCCTTTTTCAGCGCGGCGATTTCGCCTCGCAGACGACGCTTGGCGCCCATCAGCTCGAAGCCTTTGGCGATCCAGATGGTCCAGGTGATGATGGAAGCGATGGCCAGACCGATCATCACGATTTTCACGATGATGTCGGCGTTCTGGTACATGCCCCACGGCGACAGGTCGTGGGCCATGCCCAGGCTGTTGTCGGCTTCGAGAACTTCAGGAACGTCGGCAGCGTCAACCGCTTGCACCGGATCGGTAGCGGCCGGGGCAGCCGGAGCGGCGGCTGGTGCGCTTTGCTCGGTGGCAGCTGGCGTTGCTGGCGCTTGAGCGTCGGCGAAAGCGGCAGTCGGTGCCAGCATCAGGCTGAGCAACAGAGCCGCCACTGCGCTCCAGGCGCGAGGTCGATTGGTTGGCGAAGCGGGGATTTGATTACGTGTCATGCTGGCCGGACCTGAGATAGAAAAACGGTGATGCTCTACCAGGCCTCGTGAGGCCGAGAACAAAAGTGGCGTGCATTATTGCAAGTAATTCTTGTTAACAAAAGTAATAGAGTATCTTTTTTTCCTGCATTGCTAGCCGCTCGTCCTGTCCCGAGGCTAGTCTGTGTCTTTCCGATAGGAGTTTTTTGATGTCCGCGCCTTCTGTTTTGATTGCCGGTTGTGGTGATGTCGGCAGTCGTCTGGCCAAGCAATTGCTGGCGGCTGGCTGGGAAGTTCATGGCCTGCGCCGGGATGTTTCGAAGCTGCCTGCTGGGGTGATCGGCGTTGCCGGCGACCTGTTCAACGAAGACTGCCCGGCGACATGGCCGGTGGGGGCCGTGGACTATCTGGTGTATTGCGCTGCGGCCACCGATCACGATGAAGCCGGTTATCGCGCGGCTTATGTGCAGGGTTTGCAGAATGTTCTGAGTTGGCTCGACGATTACGGGCAAGTGCCTGAGCGGCTGATCTTCGTTTCCAGCAGCAGTGTTTATGGACAGCAGGAGGGTGAGTGGGTCGATGAGAACTCAGAGACCATCGCTGCCGGTTATTCCGGGCGATTGATGCTGGAGGCTGAGCAGGTCGCGCTTAAGAGTGGCATTCCTGCGAGCATTCTGCGTTTGACCGGGATCTACGGGCCGGGCCGCGAATGGCTGCTGACTCAAGTGCGTCGCGGTTATCGCGTGGCGGTTGATCCGCCGCTGTATGGCAATCGAATTCATGCCGACGACGCAGCAGGGTTATTGGCGTTTCTGCTGGAAAAGGCTCGGCAGGGAGTGAAGCTGGAGGATTTCTACATCGGTGTCGACGATGCGCCGGCACCTTTGGCCGAGGTGGTGGGCTGGTTGCGTGAGTATCTGGGCGTTACCGAATGGTCTGAAGATGCCAGCGTGCGGCGCACCGGCAGCAAACGCTGCAGCAATGCCCGGGCGAAAGCGTTGGGCTGGACGCCAACGTACCCGAGTTACCGCGAAGGCTACGCCGCGATCCTCGAAGATAAATGCTGACTTTCTAACAACACAAAACAACTGTGGGAGCGAGCCTGCTCGCGATGAGGTCCTAACATTCAACACTTGTGCTGACTGTTAAACCGCTATCGCGAGCAGGCTCACTCCTACAGGGGGGGGCTGCGAACTCAGAAGCGGGTTACTGCTTCTTCAGCAACCACTTTCTCTCGCCCGGCGTGTACTGCGGCATTTCATCTGCCAGCGCGGTGTTCACGGCCTGGAAAATCTCCAGTTCCTTGCCCTTGCGCGCAAAGATGTAGGCGTTGCCCTGACCGTTGAGTTGCAACCACATGTTGTCGTTGGTACTGCTCATCGACGCGCAATCACCTGCCAGGCACAGGGCATAACGGTCGGCCCCCGGCAAACCGGACACCTGGCCATCAGCCTGGAACTGCACGGTGCTGCCTTCGCCCTGACCGCTGGCGATTGTCCAGCTGCCACCCATGTAGGCGGAATACAGCGCGCGTTCGAAACTGGCGCCAATCGGTGCGCCTTCCGGCACCGGAATCTGTGCACGGTCGAACACCTGCTCGGGTTCGTTCTCGCTGGCGGCTTGCTGCAGTTGTCCGCCGTCGCGTTTCAGCTCGCTAGCAGAACTGCCATAGAAGTCGACTTTCCAGGCGCCGGATTTCTCGCCCAGCAGCCGTCCTTCGACGTTCTCAAAACCGTTGGTGTAGCGGGCCTGACTGGCCTTGGTGTTGACGTCCCACTCAAGGTTCGGACCGTAAGCCTGAAGCGCTTCGCGCAGGGGGCCGCCCTTGGCTGCGGCATCGATCGCCACCTGGTTGATCCAGGTGCCGCTGATGTCACGGTCGGCAGGGTTGCTGGCGCAGCCGCCGAGGAAAATGGCGAGCAGCGGGAGAGCTAGCGCTTTGCGCATGGTGGAATCCTTTCAAAACCTTTTCTTGCAGAGCAGTCGGCGCGGCGTTTGAAGGCCGCGCCGTGCGCATCACTCGATGACCAGAATGGCATCCATTTCAACCTGCGAACCCTTTGGCAGGGCGGCAACGCCGATGGCGGCGCGGGCCGGGTATGGCTGGTCGAAGTACTTGCCCATGATCTCGTTGACCTTGGCGAAGTGGCTCAGGTCGGTGAGGAAGATGTTCAGTTTGACGATGTCCTTGAACGAACCGCCAGCGGCTTCAGCCACGGCCTTCAGGTTCTCGAACACCTGTACGGTCTGGGCTTCGAAGCCTTCAACCAGTTCCATGGTTTTTGGGTCCAGAGGAATCTGACCCGACATGTAAACAGTGTTGCCGGCCTTGATCGCCTGGGAGTAAGTGCCGATGGCAGCCGGGGCCTTGTCGCTGGTGATAACAGTCTTGGTCATGTATGACTCCTTGTAATGGTTGAGTTATGCACGCATGCGGGTGATGCGGATCACCCCGGTCAAGGCGCGCAGCTTCTTGATCACGCGGGCCAGGTGCACACGGTCGTGGACGCTGACCACCAACTGGACCACGCTGATGCGACCATCGCGTTCGTCCATGCTGATTTTCTCGATATTGCCGTCGGCTGCGTTGACGCTGCTGGCCAGCAGGGCGATCAGGCCGCGCTGGTGTTCCAGCTCGACGCGCAGTTCGACGTTGAATTCGCCGGTGACATCCTTGGCCCACGAGAGCTGGATGCATTTTTCCGGGTTGTGCCTGATTTCGCTGATGTTGCGGCAGTTGTCCAGGTGCACGACCATGCCTTTGCCCGCCGACAGGTGGCCGACAATCGGGTCGCCCGGGATCGGCGTGCAGCACTTGGCGTAGCTCAGCACCAGACCTTCGGTGCCGCGAATCGCCAGCGGGCCTTCCGGGCTTGGCAACTGCTCGCCTTCGCCAAGCAGGCGGCGGGCGACCACATAGGCCATGCGGTTGCCGAGGCCAATGTCTTCAAGCAAATCTTCGATCAGTTCGAGGCGATACTCGGTGAGCATGGCTTTGACGCGTTCGGCCGGGATTTTCTCCAGCGCGCTGTCGAAACCGTTGAGGACCTTGTTCAGCAGGCGTTCGCCGAGGCTGATGGACTCGGAGCGACGTTGCAGTTTCAGCGCATGGCGGATGTGCGTGCGCGCCTTGCCGGTGACGACGAAATTGAGCCATGCCGGATTCGGTCGGGCGCCGGGAGCGCTGACGATCTCGACCGTGGAGCCGCTTTGCAGCGGTTCGGACAGCGGTGCGAGGCGACGGTTGATCCGGCAGGCGATGCAGCTGTTACCGACGTCGGTGTGTACCGCGTAGGCAAAGTCGACCGCCGTGGAGCCTTTCGGCAGCTCCATGATCCGGCCTTTGGGCGTGAACACGTAGACCTCGTCCGGGAACAGGTCGATCTTCACGCTCTCGATGAATTCCAGCGAGTTGCCGGCGCGTTGCTGCATTTCCAGCACGCCTTTGACCCACTGGCGGGCACGAGCGTGAGTGCCTTTCGGCTGCTCGTCGCCGCTGGATTTGTACAGCCAGTGGGCGGCGATGCCGTTGTTGGCCATCTCTTCCATTTCGCGGGTACGGATCTGGATCTCGATCGGTACGCCGTGCATGCCGAACAGCGTGGTGTGCAGCGACTGATAGCCGTTGGCCTTGGGGATCGCGATGTAATCCTTGAAGCGCCCCGGCAACGGTTTGTACAAATTATGTACGGCGCCTAGCACGCGGTAGCAGGTATCAACCTTGTCGACGATGATCCGGAACGCATAGACGTCCATGATCTCGTTGAAGGCCCGACGCTTGCCGCGCATTTTCTTGTAGATGCCGTAGAGGTGTTTCTGCCGACCGCTGACTTCACCCTGGATGCCGTCGATAGCGAGGCAATGACCAAGGGATTCTTCGATCTTGTTGACGATTTCCTTGCGGTTGCCCCGGGCGCGTTTGACCGCCTGGTAGATCCGCGCGGAACGCATCGGGTGCATGGCCTTGAAGCCGAGGTCTTCGAATTCGATGCGGATCGCATGCATGCCCAGCCGGTTGGCGATGGGCGCGTAGATTTCGAGGGTTTCCTTGGCGATCCGCCGGCGTTTTTCGCCGGACAGCACTTCCAGCGTGCGCATGTTGTGCAGGCGGTCGGCAAGCTTGACCAGGATCACGCGAATGTCGCGCGCCATGGCCATGGCCATTTTCTGGAAGTTTTCGGCCTGGGCTTCGGCCTTGGTCTCGAAATTCATCTGGGTCAGTTTGCTGACCCCGTCGACCAGTTCGGCCACGGTTTCACCGAACTGCGCTTGCAGCGCTTCTTTGGCGATACCGGTGTCTTCGATCACGTCATGCAGCATCGCGGCCATCAGGCTCTGATGGTCCATGTGCATGTCGGCAAGAATATTGGCCACGGCAAGAGGATGCGTGACGTACGCCTCGCCGCTGCGACGGCGCTGACCGTCATGGGCTTGTTCGGCGTAGAAATACGCTCGGCGGACCAGGTTGACCTGGTCATTGCCGAGGTAGGTCGATAAGCGATCGGCGAGGGCGTCTATGCTCGGCATGATAATTCCTGCCGTAAGCTGTGATCCCGCGCCGTGCTACGTCGACCAGGCATAGGCTTAGACGGCCTCGTTGGACTCGTCCTCGAACGCTGCAAACAGCGGCTCATCCTGGACGATTTCCTGCTCGGCGATGAACTCGTAGCTCATCAGGCCTTCAGCGATTTCACGCAGCGCTACAACGGTAGGCTTGTCGTTTTCCCACTGAACCAGTGGCTCTTTGCCGCCGGTGGCCAGTTGACGGGCACGTTTGGTAGAGAGCATGACCAGCTCAAAACGGTTTTCCACGTGGTTCAGGCAGTCTTCAACGGTTACGCGGGCCATGGTATTCCTCGGAGCGAATGCAATATGCGCGCTGCCCGGTTGGGCGAGCGGACTCAACAGTTTAAAAAATCACCAGCGATTAGGGAAGCGCTGATTTTTTGACCAAGCCCTTCAACGCGCTGCAAGCACCAATGTAAAGCGCTTGCAGCTGTTTTGGGAAGTGCTGTTTTAACCCAGCAACTCAGCCAGCAATTTGCCGAAACGTACCTGCTGGCGTTTCTGCTGCAGCTGATTGGCGCGGAAAATCGCCTTCAGATCGTCCAGTGCGTGAGCAAAATCGTCGTTGATGATCAGGTAGTCGTACTCGACATAGTGACTCATCTCGCTGACCGCTTCGCGCATCCGCCCGTCAATGATCTCGTCGCTGTCCTGGCCGCGGTTGGTCAGGCGCTGGTGCAGGGCCTGCAGCGACGGCGGCAGGATAAAGATCGAGCGTGCTTGCGGCATCAGCTTGCGCACTTGCTCGGCGCCCTGCCAGTCGATTTCCAGAATCAGGTCGTGACCTTCGTCCAGCGTCTGCTGCAGGCGGCTTTGCGAAGTGCCGTAGAAGTTGCCGAAGACTTCGGCGCGTTCGAGGAAGTCGCCGTGCTCGCCCATCTTCACGAACTCTTCGCGGGTCACGAAGTGATAGTTCACGCCGTCCACTTCACCCGGGCGCATGGCGCGGGTGGTGTGGGAAACCGAAACGCGAATTTCCGGTATGGCGTCGGTCAACGCCTTGACCAGGCTGCTCTTGCCCGCGCCAGATGGCGCGGAAATGATGTACAGGGTGCCGGTGCTGTGGGTCATGTCGGGGTTGCCTTACTCAATATTCTGCACTTGTTCACGCATCTGCTCGATCAACACCTTGAGGTTGACGGCGGCCTGGGTGCTGCGCGGGTCGAAGGCCTTGGAGCCCAGTGTGTTGGCTTCGCGGTTGAGTTCCTGCATCAGGAAGTCCAGGCGACGCCCGGCCGCGCCGCCGGATTTGAGCACCCGGCGTACTTCGATAATGTGGGTGCTCAGGCGATCCAGTTCTTCGGCCACGTCGCTCTTTTGCGCGAGGATGACCATTTCCTGTTCGAGGCGCTGCGGGTCCAGTTCGGCCTTCATGTCGGTGAAGCGATCGAGGACTTTCTGGCGTTGGGTGGCGAGCATCTGCGGGACCAGTTCACGCAGGGTGACGACGTCTTCTTCAATGGAAGTCAGGCGCTCGTTGATCAGGCGTGCCAGCTCCGCGCCTTCGCGCTCGCGGCCGGCCTTCAACTCTTTGAGGCCTTGATTGAACAGGGCCAGTGCGTCGGCGTTCAGTGCCTGCGGGTCGGCCGCATCGCCCACCAGTACGCCGGGCCAGGCCAGCACTTCCAGGGGATTGAGTGCGGCAGGATTCTTGATCAGACCGGCAACGGTCTCGGCCGCAGCGACCAGTTGCGCGGCGCGCTCGCGATCGACTTGCAGGGTTTTGCCGGTGCTTTCTTCGGTGAACCGCAGGGTGCATTCGAGTTTGCCTCGCGACAGACCCTGACGCAGCGCTTCACGCACCGCGCCTTCGAGGTCGCGAAACGACTCCGGCAAACGCAGGTGCGGTTCAAGGTAGCGGCTGTTGACCGAGCGCAGTTCCCAGCTCAGGGTGCCCTGTGCGCCGGCTTTCTCGACGCGGGCGAAGGCGGTCATGCTGTGCACCATGGCGGTGACCTCGCAATGCAGATCGGCGCAGCAGGATGTTCCGCAGGCTCGATATCAATGAATTTAAGCCGACTGGCAGCAAAGGCGCAGGATTGTAGCGCAGTGCGGCGAATGCGCCCAAACACACGGTGTGACAAAGGGCTGCAGCCCGTCGGTAATCGGTGTTTCAGGGGCTTTGATCGTCGCCCGGATTTTTTAACGAGTGCCCAGGCGCGGTGCAGCGCTCTATAATGCTCGGCAGTTTTCCGTCCCCAGTACAGGTATTCCCTATGAAACGTCCAAGTGGTCGCGCTGCCGATCAGCTCCGCTCGATCCGCATTACCCGCAACTACACCAAACACGCCGAGGGATCCGTACTGGTCGAATTCGGTGATACCAAAGTCATCTGCACCGTCAGCGTCGAAAACGGCGTGCCGCGTTTCCTCAAGGGACAGGGCCAAGGCTGGTTGACTGCCGAATACGGCATGCTGCCGCGCGCCACTGGCGAGCGTAACCAGCGTGAAGCGAGCCGTGGCAAGCAGGGCGGTCGCACTCTGGAAATCCAGCGTCTGATCGGTCGTTCCCTGCGCGCGGCGCTGGACATGTCCAAGCTGGGCGACGTGACCCTGTACGTCGACTGCGACGTGATCCAGGCTGACGGTGGTACTCGCACCGCTTCGATCACCGGCGCCATGGTTGCGCTGGTTGATGCATTGAAAGTGATCAAGAAGCGTGGTGGCCTGAAGGGCGGCGATCCGCTCAAGCAGATGATTGGTGCCGTGTCGGTAGGCATGTATCAGGGCGAGGCCGTGCTGGATCTGGACTATCTTGAAGATTCAGCTGCCGAGACTGACCTCAACGTAGTGATGACCAGCACCGGTGGTTTCATCGAAGTGCAGGGCACCGCCGAAGGCGCGCCGTTCCAGCCTGAAGACTTGAACGCCATGCTGGAGCTGGCCAAGCAGGGCATGAACGAAATCTTCGAACTGCAAAAGGCTGCACTGGCCGACTGAGCAGGTTGATAACCGCAAGGAGGACGCGATGAGTGACGAGCAAGAGTTGCTGCCCAAACCGAGCCAAGAGGTTCGCCAATGGGCGATGTTTTGTCACTTGTCCGCCTTGCTGGGGATCTGGATTCCGTTCGGCAATCTGATCGGACCGTTGATCCTCTGGCAGATGAAGCGCGAAACGGACCCGTTCATCGATGCTCAAGGTAAAGAGGCGCTGAATTTTCAGATCACCGTCGCCATCGCATCGTTGATCTGCTTCCTGCTGATGGTGCTGATCATCGGGTTCTTTCTGCTGGGAATACTGGCTATCGGCGCACTGGTTTTGACGATCATTGCGGGGGTGAAGGCTAATGAAGGCTTCCCGTACCGATATCCGTTTACCTGGCGGTTGATCAAATAAAAGCTCGCCCAGTTTAAAAAATGCCCTGAGATGTCAGGGCATTTTTATTTGCGACCATAAAGTTATCTCTTCGGTATGTAGGAATAATCTTGTTGCGATGAGTGGCAAGTAACATTTTATATCAATGGCGTAATTACACTTTTTGTCACAACTGCAGTGGCTTGGTTCTGGTTCATATCATTGGAATCACAGATGGCGATTGTTAAAGTTGCCGGGCTAATATTTCTTCTGAAATATTAAGATATATTCAAGCCAACGAAGGCTCTTGAATTCCACAGTAATCAGTGTTGAGACAATCAGCCGGTTCATGAGGCGGGTGCAGGTAAAAAGCGCGCCTCTGAATATATAGCCAAGAATAATCCCAATGATTCAGCTCGATTTTTACGGAACACTTGTGGCCGCGTCCTTAGTACTTCTGCTAGGGCGCGGGCTAGTTAGGCGTGTTGGTTTCATGCGCAGTTACAATATCCCTGAACCTGTAGCGGGTGGGCTGGTAGTTGCCTTGCTGTTGTTGCTGCTGCGAACGTTCGATGTTGAAGTTCGTTTCGATACTTCCCTGCAGACACCTTTGATGCTGGCCTTTTTTGCCACCATCGGTTTAAGCGCAGACTTCGCCAGTCTGAAGAAAGGTGGCCGGATAGTGGGGATATTTCTCCTGGCGGTCACCGGGCTGTTGGTGGTGCAGAATACGATGGGGATCGGGTTGGCAAAAATGCTCGGGCTCGATCCATTGATGGGGCTGCTGACCGGATCGATCACCCTGGCGGGCGGTCATGGAACCGGCGCTGCTTGGGGCACGGTATTCAGCGAGAAGTACGGTCTGGCCTCAGCGTCCGAACTGGCGATGGCTTCCGCGACGTTTGGTCTGGTGCTGGGTGGTTTGATCGGCGGGCCGGTGGCGCGGTTGCTCATCAAGCGTGTGGAAGTGCCGGGTTGCAATCAGCAGGACGCGCCACGATTGCCAAAGGGTTTCGAGCAGCCGAACAAGGAGCGCTCGATCACGCCCTTTTCGTTTGTCGAAACCCTGGCGCTGATTGCAGTCAGCCTGCTGGCGGGCAATCTGTTGAATGGGCTGCTGCACGGGACTGCATTCGAGTTGCCGACGTTTGTTTGCGTACTGTTTGTAGGCGTGGTGTTGCGCAACGGTCTTTCAGCGTTGGGCTTGTATCAGGTGTTTGAGCGTGAGGTCTCGGTACTGGGCAATGTCAGCCTGTCGCTGTTTCTGGCGATCGCCCTGATGTCGCTCAAGTTGTGGGATCTGGCGGCGCTGGCGTTGCCGATCTTCATCATTCTGGCTGTTCAGGCGCTGGTCATGGCGCTGTTCGCGATCTTCGTTACATTCCGGGTGATGGGCCGCAACTACGATGCGGCCGTGCTGGCGGCAGGGCATTGCGGTTTTGGCCTAGGTGCCACGCCGACTGCCATTGCCAACATGCAGGCCGTGACGCAGCGCTACGGCCCCTCGCAGATCGCGTTTCTGGTGGTGCCGATGGTCGGGGCGTTCTTCATCGACATTATCAATGTCGTCGTGATCAAGCTGTACTTGATGTTGCCGTTCTTCGCCGCCGTCTGAATTCGATTCCGTCTTGAGCGCAGGCATAAAAAATGCCCGTATCTTGCGATACGGGCATTTTTTGTACTGCGAACGGCGCTTAGATGGTCAGCGTCCAGTCGTAGTCGACGATCAGTGGTGCGTGCTGCGAGAACCGCGGCTGACGTGGCAGGCGTGCGCTGCGTACGAAGCGTCGCAGGCCTGGAGTCAGGATCTGGTAATCGAAGCGCCAGCCCAGATTGAGCATCTCGGCCTGTTCGTTATCCGGCCACCAGCTGTACTGGTCGCCTTCACGACTGACTTCGCGCAGGGCATCGACATAACCCATGTTGCCGACAATCTCGTCCATCCAGGCGCGTTCTGGCGCCAGGAAGCCCGGGGATTGCTGGCTGTCGCGCCAGTTTTTGATGTCGAGCTTCTGCTGCGCCACGTACAGCGAGCCACAATAAATGTACTCGCGACGTTTGCGTCGCTGTTTGTCCAGGTACTTGCCGAAGTCGTCCATGAGCTTGAACTTCTGGTTCAAATCCTCATCGCCGTTCATCCCCGAAGGGAGCAGCAAGGTGGCAATACTGACTTTGTCGAAATCTGCTTGCAGGTAGCGCCCGTAGCGGTCGGCCGTCTCGAAACCGAGACCGCTGATGACAGCCTTCGGTTGCAACCGCGAATACAAAGCCACGCCGCCTTGGGCAGGGACTTCAGCATCGCAGGCATAAAGGAAGTAGCCATCCAGTTGGAAGGCTGGGTCATCCAGTTCAAAGGCGGAGGCACGGGTGTCCTGCAGGCAGATGACGTCGGCATTCTGTGCTTGCAGCCAACTGAGCAAACCACGCTCGACTGCCGCCTGAATACCATTGACGTTCACACTGATGATCCGCATAAATGGCCCCAAAAATCGCGTGCGTGTATGATACACGGCGTCAAGCTAATTAGCTAAATCCGTGGTATTTGGGGTTTTTTTCATGCAAGCGTATCAGCGCGATTTCATTCGTTTTGCCATCGATCGCGGCGTTTTGCGCTTCGGTGAGTTCACCCTGAAGTCCGGGCGCACCAGTCCTTACTTCTTCAACGCCGGCCTGTTCAACTCGGGTTCGGCTCTGGCGCAGCTGGGGCGTTTCTACGCGGCAGCCATTGCCGAAAGCGGCATTCCCTTCGACGTTCTGTTCGGCCCGGCCTACAAAGGCATCCCGTTGGCGGCGACCACTGCCGTGGCGCTGGCCGAGCACCACGACCGTGATCTGCCGTGGTGCTTCAACCGCAAGGAAGCCAAGGCCCACGGCGAAGGCGGCAGTCTGGTCGGCGCGCCGTTGACCGGTGACGTACTGATCATTGATGACGTGATTACCGCCGGTACAGCAATCCGCGAAGTGATGCAGATCATCGCCTCGCAGGACGGCGCCAAGGCTGCCGGTGTGCTGATCGCCCTGAACCGTCAGGAGCGTGGCAACGGTGAGTTGTCGGCAATCCAGGAAGTCGAGCGCGACTTCGGCATTCCGGTGATCAGCATTGTTTCGTTGAATCAGGTGCTGGAATTCCTCGCCGACGATCCGCAGCTCAAGCAACACCTGCCAGCCGTGGAAGCCTACCGCGCCCAGTTCGGCGTTTAACCGCAGAGCACTGTGGGAGCGAGCCTGCTCGCGAAGAGGTCTTCACATTCAGCATTGATGTGATGCAGAGGCCGCTTTCGCGAGCAGGCTCGCTCCCACAGGGATTGCGGTGCAAAAAAAGACCCCGCTCAGCCAGGCTGAGCGGGGTCTTTTTGTTTGCACTAAAGCTTAAGGACGCTTGCGATTGCTGATCAGCGTACCCACACCGGTGTCGGTGAAGATTTCCAGCAGGATCGCGTTCGGCACGCGACCGTCGATGATCAGCGAGCTGCCCACACCGCCCTGAACCGCTTCCAGTGCGCAGCGGATCTTCGGCAGCATGCCGCCGTAGATGGTGCCGTCGGCGATCAGATCGTCGACCTGCTGGGTGCTCAGGCCGGTCAGCACGGTGCCCGACTTGTCCATCAGGCCGGCGATGTTGGTCAGCAGCATCAGCTTTTCGGCTTTCAGTGCTTCGGCGACTTTGCCGGCCACCAGATCAGCGTTGATGTTGTACGACTCGCCGTTTTCACCGACGCCAATCGGCGCAATCACCGGGATGAAATTGCCTTTTACCAGCAGGTTCAGCAGTTCGGTGTTGATCCCGACCACTTCGCCCACCTGACCGATGTCGATGATTTCAGGCTGGGTCATCTCCGGGGTCTGACGGGTGACGGTCAGTTTCTTTGCGCGAATCAGCCCGGCGTCTTTACCGGTCAGGCCGATGGCGCTACCGCCGTGACGGTTGATCAGGTTGACGATGCTTTTGTTGACCTGACCGCCCAAGACCATTTCCACCACGTCCATGGTCGCCGCGTCGGTGACGCGCATGCCATCGACGAAGTGGCTTTCGATCGACAGGCGCTTGAGCAGATCACCGATCTGCGGGCCGCCGCCATGCACCACCACCGGATTGATGCCCACGGCTTTCATCAACACGATGTCGCGGGCGAAGCCGGTTTTCAGCTCCTCGCTTTCCATCGCGTTGCCGCCGTATTTGATCACCAGGGTCTTGCCGACATAACGTCGGATGTAAGGCAACGCTTCGGACAGGACCTGGGCGGTATGGGCGGCGGCTTCGCGTTCGAGGGTCATTCAGGGCTCCGGGTGGATCAGAACGGTAGTTGGAGATCAGGTGCAACGCGTTTCAGTTGGGCGTGGAACACATCCTTGATGCGTTGCAATTCAGCCTCGTCATCGGCCTCGAAACGCAGCACCAGCACCGGTGTGGTGTTGGACGCGCGCACCAGGCCCCAGCCTTTGGCGTAATCGACTCGCACGCCGTCGATGGTGGTCAGGTCAGCGCCTGCGCCCCACTGTGCGTCGTGCAGAGCATCAATGATGCTGAATTTGCTCTCTTCGGTCACATGGATATTGATTTCCGGCGTAGAAATATCGTTCGGGAAGGTCGCAAACAGCTCTTCCGCGGTGGATTTTTCCTTGCTGAGGATCTCCAGCAGCCGTGCGGCGCTGTAGATGCCGTCATCGAAACCGAACCAGCGCTCCTTGAAGAAGATGTGCCCGCTCATTTCACCGGCCAATAGCGCACCGGATTGTTTCATTTTCTTTTTGATCAACGAATGACCGGTCTTCCACATTAGCGGACGACCGCCGTATTCCTTGATCAGCGGCACCAGGCGACGGGTGCATTTGACGTCGAAAATGATCTCGGCGTCCGGGTTGCGCGCCACCACGTCGCGGGCGAACAGCATCAGCAGGCGATCCGGGTAGACAATGCTGCCGGTGTTGGTCACCACGCCGACACGGTCGCCGTCGCCGTCGAACGCCAGGCCGATGTCGGCGTTGGTTTCCTTGACCTTGGCGATCAGGTCGACAAGGTTCTCAGGCTTGCCCGGATCCGGGTGATGGTTGGGGAAGTTGCCGTCGACTTCGCAGAACAGCGGAATCACTTCGCAGTTCAGCGCTTCGATCAGTTGCGGGGCAATCACGCTGGCCGCGCCGTTGCCGCAGTCGACCACGACCTTCATGCGCCGGGCCAGTTTGATGTCCTGGACGATTTCGGTGTTGTAGCGGTCGAGGATTTCGACCTGGGTGACGCTGCCGGTGCCGCTGCTCAAGTTGTTGGTCTTGATGCGCTCATGCAGCACCTGAATCTGTTCGTTGGCGAGGGTGTCGCCGGCGATGACGATCTTGAAACCGTTGTAGTTCGACGGGTTGTGGCTGCCGGTGAGCATCACCCCGGACTTGCCGGCCAAGACGTTGGCGGCGTAATACAGCGCCGGCGTCGGCACCAGACCGACATCGCTGACATGGCAGCCGCTTTCGGCGATACCGCGAATCAGCTCGGCCACCAGCTCCGGGCCGGACAGGCGACCGTCGCGACCGACGGACACATTCGGCTCGCCTTGGGCCAGGCTCTGCGAACCGATGGCGCGGCCGATCCAGTAAGCGGTTTCGGCATTGAGGAATTCCGGCACGGTGCCACGAATGTCATAGGCGCGGAAAATGCTGTCGGGCAGCTTCGGGGCAATCTTGGCTGGGGTGCTCATCTACGGAAATGCTCCATCTCGAAAGTGGCGGGACAGACCGACGAATCGTTCGACGGCAGGCTCAAACTGAAGGGTATGACGGCGTTTTCCACAGAGAGTTCGTGGTATGAAAGGGCCATGACGCCTCGGCTGGCGTGGCTTTGGGCCGGCAAAACCTTGATTTACGGCGGTAAACCTTTCAGCCGATCTGCCTGAAATTTCCCCCTATAGGAGCTGCCGCAGGCTGCGATCTTTGATCTTGATCGTAGAAAACCAAATCAAAAGATCGCAGCCTTCGGCAGCCCCTACAGACGATGACGCCGGTTACTTGGTGCCGGTATGACCAAACCCGCCGGTACCGCGTTCGGTTTCGACGAACTCTTCAACCATTTCGAAATGCGCCTGCACCACTGGCACCAGCACCAATTGCGCCAGACGTTCACCGACGGTCATGGTGAAGTCGGTCTGGCCACGGTTCCAGCAGGACACCATCAGCGGGCCCTGGTAATCCGAATCGATCAGGCCGACGAGGTTGCCCAGCACGATCCCGTGCTTATGGCCCATGCCCGAGCGCGGAAGGATCAGCGCGGCGAGGTTCGGGTCGCCGATGTAAACCGACAGACCGGTCGGGATCAGCACGGTTTCACCCGGTTTGATCACAATGTCCTGATCCAGCATGGCGCGCAGGTCGAGGCCGGCGGAACCCGGGGTGGCGTATTGCGGCAGCGGGAATTCGCTGCCGATGCGTGGGTCGAGGATCTTGGCTTGCAAAGCGTGCATGTAAATTAAACCTGGTTCAGACGTTCGGCGATAAAAGTGACCAGTTGGCGAGCGATCTTGCTCTTGCTGGTCTGGGCGAAAACCGTGGCGTGCAGCGCACGGTCAATCACGCTGCAGGCGTTTTCTTCGCTGTTGAAACCGATGCTCGGGTTGGCGACGTCGTTGGCGACGATCAAATCGAGATTCTTGTCCTTCAGCTTGCGTGCAGCGTAGTCGAGCAGGTGTTCGGTCTCGGCGGCGAAGCCGACACTGAACGGACGGTCGGGACGGGTCGCGATGGTGGCGAGGATGTCCGGGTTGCGCACCATTTGCAGGACGAAGCCGTCACCGCTCGTAGGATCTTTCTTGAGTTTTTGCGGGGCGACGACTTCCGGACGGTAGTCCGCAACCGCAGCCGAGGCGATAAACACATCGCACGGGATCGCCGATTCGCAAGCCGCGAGCATGTCGCGGGCACTGACCACGTCGATACGGGTGACGCGATCCGGCGTCGGCAGGTGCACCGGGCCGCTGATCAGCGTGACGCGGGCGCCGGCTTCAACCGCGGCTTCGGCGAGGGCAAAGCCCATTTTGCCGGAGCTGTGGTTGGTGATGTAGCGCACCGGGTCGATGTTTTCCTGGGTCGGGCCAGCGGTGATCACCACGTGCTTGCCGGTCAGCGCCTGACGCTGGAAGCAGTCCGCTGCGCATTGCGCCAGATCGGTGGCTTCCATCATCCGGCCCATGCCGACGTCGCCACAGGCCTGGCTACCCGAGGCCGGGCCGAAGGTCTTCAGGCCACGGCTTTCCAGGAGTTGCAGGTTGGCCTGGGTCGCCGGATCGCGCCACATCGCCTGATTCATCGCTGGAGCAACGGCGACAACAGCGTCGGTGGCCAGCACCAGGGTGGTCAGCAAATCGTTGGCGATGCCTTGGGCCAGGCGGGCGAGCAGGTCGGCGGTAGCCGGGGCGATCAGCACCAGATCGGCCCACTTGGCCAGCTCGATGTGGCCCATCGCGGCTTCAGCGGCCGGGTCGAGCAGGTCGAGGTGCACCGGGTGGCCGGACAAGGCCTGCATGGTCAGCGGGGTGATGAACTCGGCGCCACCGTGGGTCATGACCACGCGCACTTCGGCGCCCTGGTCGATCAGGCGACGAACCAGATCGGCGCTCTTGTAGGCCGCAATGCCGCCGCCGACGCCCAGAACGATGCGTTTCCGATACAGCCGCTGCATAGGTCTGCCTTTCATTTCGTTGATGACTGCGATGCGATGCCCCTCCCCAGGGTTGAATCGACCGCAAAAAAGATGGGCTACGATATCACAGCGACCGCTACGGAACAGCGGCGCCCACAGACAGGGAATGTGTATGAGTATTCGCGATTGGCCTGCGGCGGAACGCCCGCGGGAAAGGTTATTGGAGCATGGGGCAGCGAGCCTCTCGGACGCTGAGTTATTGGCGATTTTTCTGCGCACCGGATTGCCCGGAATAAGCGCTGTGGACCTGGCGCGCAATCTGTTGACTCAATTCGGCAGCCTGCGTTTGCTGCTTGAGGCCGATCAGCACGCATTCAGCAAACAATTGGGGCTCGGGCCGGCGAAGTTTGCGCAACTGCAAGCTGCTCAGGAAATGAACAGGCGGCATCTGGCTGAGAAATCACGGCAGAAACCAGCCCTGGAAAACCCTCAGGTCGTTCGCGATTATCTGAAATCGATGCTGCGTCACGAACCGCATGAGGTGTTTGGTTGCCTGTTTCTCGACTCCAAACATCAAGTACTGAATTTCGAGATCCTGTTTCGCGGCTCGATCGACAACACCAGCGTGCATCCCCGCGAGGTGGTTAAGCGATGTTTGGCCAATAACGCGGCGGCGCTGATCCTGTGCCACAACCATCCATCGGGGAATACCGACCCCAGTCAGGCAGATCGATTACTGACCAAGCGTCTGCAAAAGGCGCTGGAGTTGATTGACGTGCGGGTGCTGGATCACTTCATCGTCGGCGATGGGGAGCCGTTATCAATGGCGGAGTGTGGCTGGATGTAACGCTCAGGGGAAAAACGCTAAACCCCTGTAGGAGTGAGCCTGCTCGCGATAGCAATTTTCCAGTCACCGAATGGGTTGACTGAAATGACGCCATCGCGAGCAGGCTCACTCCTACAGGTGGTGTGCTGGGCAGGTTATTTGAGGTTGACCTTGGAATAGTCCTGCCGGCCAAACGGGCTAACCGAATAACCCTGTACGTCCTTGCGTGTGAGCGCATAGGCCGTCGGGTGCGCCAACGGCAGCCACAACGCCTGTTGCTGGATCTGCGTCTGCGCCTGCTCATACAGCTTGGTGCGCACACCTTGCTCGCTAGTGGTCTTGCCCGCACTGATCAACTTGTCCAGATCAGCGTTGCAGTACCGCGCAAAGTTGGTGCCGGACTTGACCGCTGCGCAGGAAAACTGCGGCGTGAGGAAGTTATCCGGGTCGCCGTTATCGCCGGCCCAGCCCATGAACAGCAGGTCATGCTCGCCGGCCTTGGCGCGGCGAATCAGTTCGCCCCACTCGATCACGCGGATTTCCGCCTGAATGCCGATTTCCGCCAGATCTGACTGCAACATCTGTGCGCCCAGGCTTGGGTTCGGATTCAGCAGGCTGCCGGAAGGACGCGTCCAGATGGTGGTCTGGAAACCGTCCTTCAACCCGGCCTTGGCCAGCAATGCCTTGGCTTTGGCGACATCGTGCGGGTAACCCGGCAGGTTCTTCGCGTAACTCCAGGTGTTCGGCGGGTAAGGGCCGTTCGCGGCTTCGGCAGTGTCTTCGAACACGGCTTTGATGTAGTTGGCCTTGTCGAACGCGAGGTTGATTGCCTGACGCACTTCCGGCTTGTCCAACGGTGGATGCTGACTGTTGATACCGACGAACGCGGTCATGAACGCGTCAGTCTTTTCGACTTTCAGTGTCGGTTCTTTCAGCGCGGCCTGTACGTCCAACGGTTTTGGCGACAGAGCGATCTGGCATTCATTGCGCCGCAGTTTTTGCAGGCGCACGTTAGCGTCCGGGGTGATGGCGAAGATCAACGGATCCACCGCGGGCTTGCCACCGAAGTAATCCGGGTTGGCCTTGTAACGGATCGCTGCGTCTTTCTGGAAACGGTTGAAGACGAACGGGCCGGTGCCGATCGGCTGACTGTTGAGCTTGTCCGTTGCGCCGGCCTTCATCAGTTTGTCGGCGTATTCGGCGGAGTAGATCGAAGCGAAGCCCATGCTCAGGGTCGCCAGGAACGTAGAGTCCGGGTGATCGAGGGTGAAGCGCACGGTCAGCGGATCAAGTGCGTCGATTTTCTTGATCAGTGCAGGTAACTGCATCGACTGCGCATGGGGGAAGCCGCTTTGAGCAACCTTGTGCCACGGGTTGGCCGGGTCGAGCATGCGGTCGAAGCTGAATTTGACGTCTTCGGCGGTCAGCTCACGGTTCGGCTTGAAGTATTCAGTCGTGTGAAACTTCACCTGCGGATGCAGCTTGAACACGTAAGTCAGGCCGTCGGTGCTGACTTCCCAGCTGTCGGCCAGGCTTGGCACGACTTTGCCGCTGGCGGTGTCGAAATCCACCAGGCGGTTCATCAGCACATCGGCCGAGGCGTTGGTAGTGGTCAGCGAGTTGTACTGCACCACGTCGAACCCTTCAGGGCTGGCCTCGGTGCAGACGCTCAGCGCGGCGGCCTGGGCCAGGGGGCTCAGCAGGAGCGGGGCGAGCAACAGGGGTAGGGCAGCGAGGCGCATGGTCGGTTTCCTTTTACAGATCGAAGGCCCATCTGCAAGTGCAGTCTGGAAAAGGCCTACCCTAGAGGTCTGGATTACAAATGACTATCCCCTTTTTGCATTTTCGGGGCACAGTAATGGCCGTTTTTCAGGCTGCGGGGCGCGGCCAAAAGTCTGAAACACCCGCAAGGGTGGTTTTCTGCGACGAGTGGTAAAAATCGATGCCAGCCTTTATCCAAGGCGTTCGCAGGCTGAAAAAGCGCCTTTTTGTGGATTGTTTGCACACCGAATGTTGTTGCTCCGAAGTCTTTCTGGTATAAAGCAGCGCTCTTTTCTAGGGGCCCGGTTCCTTCACTGTAGGTGTAGCCGGTAAGACCTCTAAAGAAACGCGGCGCCTGGCGCCAAATGACTGAGAGATTAAGCGGCCAACCCATGCCGGGTTGGGCATGTGGTTTTAGAGGGCTGAGGCATGTCGAGAGTATGTCAAGTTACCGGTAAGGGTCCGGTGACTGGGAATAACATTTCCCACGCAAACAACAAAACCCGTCGTCGTTTCCTGCCGAACCTGCAGCATCACCGCTTCTGGGTTGAAGAAGAGAAACGTTTTGTGCGTCTGCGCGTATCTGCCAAAGGCATGCGTATCATCGACAAGCGTGGCATCACTGTCGTGCTCGCCGAACTTCGCCGCGATGGCAAGATTTAAGGGAGCTAATCATGCGTGAATTGATTCGTTTGATCTCGAGCGCCGGTACTGGTCACTTCTACACTACCGACAAGAACAAGCGTACTACCCCGGACAAAATCGAGATCAAGAAATATGATCCCGTTGTTCGCAAGCACGTGATCTACAAGGAAGGCAAAATCAAGTAATTGATTTTTCCCGACTTACGAAAAAGGCCCGTATCTCACGATACGGGCCTTTTTTTTTGCCTCGGATTTGGTGTTTCCTGTTCTGGCCCCTTCGCGAGCAGGCTCACTCCTACATTGGAATGCGGTCACCTGTAGGAGTGAGCCTGCTCGCGAAAGGGCCCGATCAGCCAGCGAAAACTCTCAAGCTTTCTGTTCAAAGATCACATAGACCTTGCGGCAAGCCTCCAGCACCTCCCAAGTCCCACGAAACCCCGCCGGAATCACAAACCGGTCGCCGACACGCAAGGTCTTGGCGTTACCATCGCTGTCACGCAGCACCGAAACCCCCTGCAGAATCTCGCAATACTCATGCTCGGTGTAATTCACAGTCCACTGCCCGACCGCACCTTCCCACACGCCAACGCCCATCTGCCCACAAGGGCTTTCGTACTGATGGAACACCGCTTGCTCAGGATCTCCCTTCAGCACCTTCGCCGGGTCCGGGCGATAGCGTTCGGCTTCGCTACTGGTCAGGCTGATGTCGACGACGTTCTGGATGTTCATTGTTGTTATCTCCCGTGAATACGGCGCGATTGGCTGGAAAGGGCCAAAGTCTATGTTGATTAAAATCAACACCGCAAGGCCGTATGGCCACCTTATGTCAAATATATTGAAACAACCCCGGCCGCTGGTTTAGGGTGGCGGGTGCCTCTGGCCGAAAAACCGGCTGGCCGGGCAGAATTCCTGAGGACGCTGGCGAAGATCGCGCGGCGCTCGTATTCAACAAGCGGAGGACACTCGAAATGACCACCCTGACTCGTGCCGACTGGGAACAACGCGCCCGCGACCTGAAAATCGAAGGCCGCGCTTATCTCAATGGCGAATACACCGACGCCGTCTCCGGCGAGACCTTCGAGTGCATCAGCCCGGTCGATGGCCGTCTGCTTGGCAAGATCGCCAGCTGTGACGCCGCCGACGCCCAGCGCGCCGTGGAAAACGCTCGCGCCACCTTCAATTCCGGCGTCTGGTCGCGCCTGGCGCCGACCAAACGCAAAGCCACCATGATCCGTTTTGCCGGCCTGCTCAAGCAGCACGCCGAAGAACTGGCCCTGCTCGAAACCCTCGACATGGGCAAGCCGATCAGCGATTCGCTGTACATCGACGTCCCGGGCGCGGCGCAAGCGCTGAGCTGGAGCGGTGAAGCGATCGACAAGATTTACGACGAAGTGGCCGCTACGCCCCACGACCAGCTGGGTCTGGTGACTCGCGAGCCGGTAGGCGTGGTCGGCGCCATCGTGCCGTGGAACTTCCCGTTGATGATGGCCTGCTGGAAACTCGGTCCGGCGCTGTCGACCGGTAACTCGGTGATCCTCAAACCATCGGAAAAATCCCCGCTGACCGCTATCCGCATCGCCGCACTGGCGGTTGAAGCCGGCATTCCGAAGGGCGTGCTCAACGTGCTGCCGGGCTACGGCCACACCGTTGGCAAGGCGCTGGCGCTGCACAACGACGTCGACACACTGGTGTTCACCGGTTCGACCAAAATCGCCAAGCAACTGATGATCTACTCCGGCGAATCGAACATGAAACGCGTCTGGCTGGAGGCCGGTGGCAAGAGCCCGAACATCGTCTTTGCCGATGCGCCGGACTTGCAAGCCGCTGCCGAATCCGCCGCCAGCGCCATCGCCTTCAACCAGGGCGAAGTGTGCACCGCCGGCTCGCGTCTGCTGGTCGAGCGTTCGATCAAGGACACATTCCTGCCGATGGTGATCGACGCGCTGAAAGCCTGGAAGCCGGGCAACCCGCTGGACCCGGCGACCAACGTTGGTGCACTGGTCGACACGCAGCAGATGAACACTGTGCTGTCGTACATCGAATCCGGCCATACCGATGGCGCCAAACTGGTGGCTGGCGGCAAACGCATTCTGCAGGAAACCGGTGGCACCTACGTTGAGCCAACGATTTTCGACGGCGTGAGCAACGCGATGAAAATCGCTCAGGAAGAGATCTTCGGCCCAGTGCTGTCGGTCATCGCTTTCGATACCGCTGAAGAAGCGATCCAGATCGCCAACGACACGCCGTACGGCTTGGCCGCAGCAGTCTGGACCCAGGACATCTCCAAGGCGCACCTGACCGCCAAGGCCCTGCGTGCCGGCAGCGTCTGGGTCAATCAGTACGATGGCGGCGACATGACTGCGCCGTTCGGCGGCTTCAAACAGTCGGGCAACGGCCGCGACAAGTCGCTGCATGCGTTCGACAAATACACCGAGCTGAAGGCAACGTGGATCAAGCTGTAAGCCGTTAGGAGGGTCTGTTCGCAAGAGCAGATCCTCCAGACGAGGCAGATCCCTGTGGGAGCGAGCCTGCTCGCGAAAGCGGTGTATCAGTCAGCCCATGTGCTGAATGTGAAACCGTTTTCGCGAGCAGGCTCGCTCCCACATTTGTTTGATGTGGCCTCTAAAAATAATTATCCACAGGAGCGTGGAACATGCGGTGGGCGACGTATTTCGCCGTGTTGGCGTCTGTCTTGAGTGTCGGTCTGGCCCTGGGGGTCAGTATGCCGTTGGTGTCGTTGCGCCTGGAAGGCTGGGGTTACGGTTCCTTCGCCATCGGTGTAATGGCAGCGATGCCAGCGATTGGCGTGTTGTTGGGCGCGAAGATTTCCAGTCATCTGGCCGCGCACTTCGGCACGGCCAATCTGATGCGCCTGTGCCTGTGGGCCGGGGCGCTGTCGATCGGTCTGCTGGCGCTGTTGCCGAGCTATCCGGTCTGGCTGGTGCTGCGGCTGATGATCGGGGTGATCCTGACCATCGTGTTCATCCTCGGCGAGAGCTGGATCAATCAGCTGGTGGTCGAGCACTGGCGCGGTCGCCTGGTGGCGCTGTATGGCAGCAGCTATGCGTTGAGCCAACTGTCGGGGCCGTTGCTGTTAGGCGCGTTGGGCACCGAGCATGATTACGGTTTCTGGGTCGGCGTCGGCCTGCTGCTGGTTTCGCCGCTGCTGTTGCTGGGTCGCAGCGGTGCGCCAAGCAGTGAAGCGAGCAGCGTGACGTTCCGCGATCTGTGGGGATTCGCGCGCGAGCTGCCGGCAATTGCCTGGGCGGTCTCGTTGTTCGCCGCGTTCGAAGCGATGATCCTGACGCTGTTGCCGGTGTATTGCCTGCAACAGGGCTTCACCGCTGAAATCGCGCTGGCGATGGTCAGCACGGTGGTGGTCGGCGATGCGTTGCTGCAATTGCCGATTGGCGCGTTGGCCGATTATCTGTCGCGGCGTACGTTGTTTGCCGGCTGTGCCGTGGTGTTGATGCTGTCTAGTCTGGCGATTCCAATGTTGCTCGACACGCTGCTGATCTGGCCGTTGTGGGTATTGTTCGGGGCGAGTGCCGGTGGTTTGTTTACGCTGTCGCTGATTCTGATCGGCGAGCGTTATCGCGACGATGCGCTGGTGCGGGCGAATGCGCACATTGCGCAGTTGTGGGGTGTCGGTTGTCTGGTCGGGCCGCTCGCGGCCGGGGCGGGCAGCCAGTGGATCAGCGGACATGCGTTGCCGTTGTTGATGGCGATTGGAGCGTTTGGTTTGGTGATTCTGCTTTTGCGCCAAGGGGCATTCGGACCCATTACCGAGCCTGCCTAAGATCAAAAGATCGCAGCCTTCGGCAGCGCCTACAGGAGGAATGCATTTCAACTGTAGGCGCTGCCGAAGGCTGCGATCTTTTGCTTTTCAAAGCATTCGTTCAAGGCCGACAGTGGTGCTGAACCACGCGTTGAACCGCCGCCACCAACTCCCCGGCTCCTTGGTCAGGGTGTGCATCTGGCCGTTGTCTTCGGTGACCCAAACAATCTGGCCATCCTGTAACTTCGCCTCATAACTCAGCGCTGGCGCCATGCCTTGCAGTGCCAGTTCGCGCACATGCCCGGCCAGTTCCGGGCTGTCGACCAACACCCCGACTTCGGTGTTCCACAGCACCGAACGCGGATCAAAGTTGAACGAGCCGATAAACGATTTCTGCCGATCAAAGATCATCGCTTTGCTGTGCAGACTTGAATCCGAGCCGCGAAACGACTTGCTGTAAAACACATGCGGACCACTGCCGTAGTTATCCCCAGGCTGACGGCGCAGTTCATACAACTTCACGCCATGCTCCAGCAACGCCTTGCGATACGGCGCGTAGCCGCCATGCACCGCTGGCACATCGGTGGCCTCCAGCGCGTTGGTCAGCAGGCTCACCGAGACGCCGGCATCGGCGCGACCGGTCAGGTAAACCAGCCCCGGCTGGCCCGGCACGAAGTACGCCGAAATCATGATCAGCTCTTTGCTCACGCCTCTGAGCTCGGGTGCCAGTTGCGTGGTCAGCAGCAATTGCGGATCCGGTTCGCCCTTGGCCAAGACCTTGCTCGGCGCATCCCACAACGCCTGATTCCATGCCCAGATCAGCTCTTTGCGCCAGATGTCCATGCGCGGTTCGGTCTTGAACGTCATCAACTGCTGATACAGCGCGTGATTCTGCTTACGGGTGTCTTCCAGCGATTCTTCCAGGCGTGTGCGGGTGTTCTCCAGATCCTTGGCGGTCGGTTGGCTGGTAAGGAACTCGTCGATCGGTTTGCTCAGCGCGCTGTTCCAGTACTGGTCGAAACTGTGCCCGAGCTGCTCGGCCACCGGCCCGACGCTGAGCATGTCGATGTCGGTGAAATTCAGGTTCGGCTCGGCGTCGAAATACTCGTCACCCAGATTGCGCCCGCCGACGATGGCCACGCTGTTATCCGCCAGCCACAGCTTGTTGTGCATGCGCCGGTGCTGCAGTGACAGATTGAACAAGCGCCCCGCCGCGCGGGTGACGCCAGTGCTGCGGCCCAGGTGCAGTGGATTGAACAGGCGAATCTGAATCTGCGGATGCGCCGCGAGTGTGGCGATGATCTGGTCGAGGCCATCGCTGGTGGTGTCATCGAGGAGGATGCGCACGCGCACGCCACGGTCGGCAGCCTTGAGCAGTTCCTCCACCAGCATCCGCGTGCTGATGCCGTCATGGACGATGTAGTACTGCAGATCGAGGCTGGACTGGGCGTTGCGGATCAGTTCGGCGCGGGCGGTGAACGCTTCGCTGCTGTTGGACAGCAGACGGAAACCCGAGCGCCCCTGATAGGGCGCCGCTTGGGCCTGAATCGAACGGCCGAAGCTGGAGCCGGACGCCGGCAACGCCTGGCTGGGCTCGCGCGGAACATCAAGGCTGGCACAGCCACTCAGGAACGAGGCGAGTAACAGCAAAGCGAACAGGGGCTGTCTGAAGCTCACGTAGGGTCATTCCGAATGGCGGCTAGGGTCGGCATATGGACGCGGTTCTCTGGAAAAAGGTCAGTCGGCTTCGGCCAGCAATCTGACCGCTGTCTCGCCGACCTTGCGCACCGCTTCTTCGATCTGCGCGGTCGGTTTGGCAGCGTAGTTCATCCGCAGGCAATTGCGGTACTTGCCCGAGGCGGAAAAAATGCTGCCGACGGCAATCTGTACGCCTTGGTCGTGCAACTCACGATTGAGTTTCAAGGTGTCGAAACCTTCCGGCAATTCGACCCACAACATGAAACTGCCTTGCGGCCGACTGGCGCGGGTGCCTGCCGGGAAATAGCGGGTAACCCAGTCGATCATCAGGTCGCGACTGCGTTGGTATTGCGTGCGCATGCGCCGCAAGTGCGGTTCGAAATGACCGGCCTTGAGGAATTCGGCGATGGCGATCTGCGGCTGCGGTGCGGTCGATCCGGTGCTGATGTATTTCATGTGCAGCACGCGCTCAAGGTAGCGCCCCGGCGCGACCCAGCCAATGCGCAGGCCCGGCGCCAAGGTCTTGGAAAACGAACTGCAAAGCAGCACGCGGCCGTCTTCGTCGAAGGATTTGATCGTGCGCGGACGCGGGTAGGTGTAGGCCAGCTCGCCATACACATCGTCCTCGATGATCGCCACGTCGAAGCGCTGGGCGAGGGTAAGCAGGGCGCGTTTGCGCGACTCCGGCATGATGTAGCCGAGCGGGTTGTTGCAGTTGGGGGTGAGCTGGATGACTTTGATTGGCCATTGTTCGAGCGCCAGTTCCAGCGCTTCGAGACTGATCCCGGTGAGTGGGTCGGTGGGGATTTCCAGGGCTTTCATGCCCAGGCCTTTGAGCGTTTGCATGGCGCCGTGGAAGCTCGGCGAATCGACCGCGACGATGTCGCCCGGCTCGCAGATCGCGTGGATGCTGGTCGACAGCGCCTCATGACAACCGGTGGTGATGACAAGGTCGCTGGCGCTCAACTGGCAGCCGGAGTCGAGCATCAATCGAGCGATCTGCTCGCGCAATTCGAGGGTGCCGTGGATGTTGTCGTAATACAGACCGGGCATGTCCTGGCGGCGGCTGATCCGCGCCAGACCGCGCAGCAACGGTTTCATGGTTGGCGAGCTGATGTCGGGCATGCCGCGACCCAGTTGCACGACGTCCTTGCGCGGCACCGCGCGAATCAATTCCAGCACCTGATCCCATTGCGAAATCTCCACGGGACGTTGCGCCGGACGGCCGACGGCGGGCAACTCCGGCAGTTCACGGCCCACCGGCACAAAGTAGCCGGACTTGGGTTTCGGCGTGGCCAGCCCGCTGTCTTCGAGCATGCGATAGGCCTGCTGCACCGTGCTCAGACTGACCCCGTGTTCGACGCTCAACGCACGTACCGACGGCAACCGATCGCCGGGTCGATAGAAGCCGTTTTCGATGCGTGTGCCGAGCAATTCGGCGAGGTTTACATAAAGGGTCATGGCGCTGCCTCGGTGCAGGTGATTCGATAAACCAGTACAGACGTGGCAAAAATCGACAATTCAGTCTGTAAAACGACGAATCTGTATGGAGTTAATACAGTTGCTTTGAATCTGTAATGGTTTTGCTCGCCCGCGCATCATGGAATCTCTGGCTACCCAAGTAAACAGGAGCAACCAAAATGAACGGTTTGAGCGATGTGCGGCTGACGTTACACAGTCAGGAACTGGCGGCAGGGCAGAAGGACAGTGCGCGCAATGAGATCATGCGCAAGCCACCGTCCGGCCTGAATCGCTGGCGTCTGTTGTGGCATCGTCTGCACACGCGCAAGGCGTTGCTGGCGCTGACGGCGGATCAGCTCAAGGACATCGGGCTGACCCGTGAGCAGGCGCTGGAGGAGGGGTTGAAGCCGTTCTGGCGGATCTGAGATCTGTATGGTCGTTTTGGGCCTCATCGCGAGCAGGCTCACTCCTACAGGGGAACGCATTTCAACTGTAGGAGTGAGCCTGCTCGCGATTGGGCCTTCAATTCACTGCAAAACCATCAGACCAACTCTTTGAGGCGATGCCACAACATCCCCAACGCCAACAACGGCGAACGCAAATGCTTGCCGCCCGGGAAAGTGATGTGCGGCACCTTGGCAAACAGATCAAAGCCCCCGCTGTGCTGCCCGCTGATCGCTTCGGCCAATAACTTGCCCGCCAGGTGCGTGGCATTCACCCCGTGCCCGGAGTACGCCTGGGCGTAATACACATTCGGCTGATCCGCGAGCCGGCCAATCTGCGGCAAGCGGTTCGCGCCGATACCGATCATGCCGCCCCACTGATAGTCGATCTTCACGCCAGTGAGTTGCGGGAACACTTCGAGCATCTTCGGCTGCATGTAGGCGCCGATATCCTTTGGATCGCGCCCCGAATAATGGCAGGCACCGCCAAACAACAAGCGTCGATCCGCCGAGAGCCGGTAGTAATCCAGCGCCACACGTTGGTCGCAGACCGCCATGTTCTGCGGCAACAGGTTGTGCGCCTGCTCTTTGCTCAACGGCTCGGTGGCGATGATGTAGCTGCCGGCCGGCAGGACTTTGCCGCTGAGTTGTGGATTCAGATCATTGAGATAGGCGTTGCAGCCAAGCACGAGGGTCTTGGCGCGCACCGAACCTTGGGCTGTATGGATTTTGACTTCGGGGCCGTAATCGATACGCGTCACTGCCGAGTGTTCAAACAGTTTGACGCCCAGTTGCTGCGCCGCCGCTGCTTCGCCCAATGCGAGATTGAGCGGATGCAAATGCCCTGAGCCCATGTCGATCAAACCGCCGACATAGCGCTTGGAACCGACCACCGTGTGCATCTCGTTGGCTTGCAGCAAACGGGTTTCGTAGCGATAACCGAGGCTGCGCAACTCTTCGGCGTCTTCGGCAAAACCCTCAAGGTCGGCGGGTTTGTTGGCGAGGTCGCAGTAGCCCCAGGTCAGGTCGCAGGCAATTTGAAAACGCTCGACGCGCTGGCGGACGATTTCCACCGCTTCCAGGCCCATGAGTTTCATCTCGCGCACGCCATCGCTGCCGATGACATTGGCGAACTGATCGAGGCCATGACCGACCCCGCGAATCAATTGCCCGCCGTTGCGACCACTGGCACCCCAGCCGATCTTGTGTGCTTCCAGCAACACTACGCTGAGGCCGCGCTCAGCCAGTTCCAGCGCCGTGTTCAACCCGGAAAAGCCACCGCCGACCACGCAGACATCGGCGAGCACTTCACCTTGCAATACCGGGTGATCGGGCTGCGGCAGGCTGCTGGCGGCGTAGTAAGAGGCAACGTGAGGTTGGCTCGCGGGGGAGTGGGCGCGGGCGGTCATGGGCAGGATCCTGGGACGGGGGTGTCGAGAAAATTTGACGGAGCATAAGCCGCACGCCCGAACGTGGGCAACATTGGTCGGCCTGCGGTGTCTGGATCGCGGCTTTTGCGGCACAATTGCCGTCTATTTCACCTCGGTCACCGCTGCAATGAGCTGCAACAGCCAGAAAATCCGCACCTTGCGTCAGCAGATACCCTCGTTCGAGTGCGTGCCCGGCTGCCACGATTGCTGTGGGCCGGTGACAACCTCGCCAGAAGAAATGGCCCGCCTGCCGCGCAAGACCCGCGCCGAGCAGGATGCGGCGATGGAGGAGCTGAACTGTGTGCATCTGGGGCCGAATGGCTGCACGGTGTATGAAGAGCGACCGCTGATTTGCCGGTTGTTCGGTACGACCAAAACCTTGCCGTGCCCGAATGAGCGGCGACCGGTGGAGCTGATTCATCCGCGGGTGGAGAAGCAGATATTCGAGTACATGGCGGCGAATCGGCAGGTGCTGGTTTGAAGGGGTCATTCGGAACCGAGTCGACGCCATCGCGAGCAGGCTCACTCCTACAAGGGTACGCATTCCAAATGTAGGAGTGAGCCTGCTCGCGATGGGGCCGGGTCAGGCACCACCAATCTCAATCCGGAATAGGTAAGCTCAAGCTCTCCTTCACTTCTTCCATCACGATATAACTCTTCGACTCCCGCACATGCGGCAGCTTCAACAGAATGTCGCCCAGCAGCTTGCGGTACGAGGCCATCTCGGAAATCCGCGCCTTCACCAGATAGTCGAAATCCCCTGACACCAAATGGCATTCCAGCACGTGCGGCAATTTCAGCACCGCGCGTCGGAACTCCTCGAACGTGTCACCGGATTTGTAGTCGAGGCTGATCTCGACGAACACCAGCAAGCTACCCTTCAAATGCTGCGGATTCAGCCGGGCGTTGTAGCCCATGATGATCCCTTCGCGCTCCAGCCGCCGCACCCGCTCGGTGCACGGCGTGGTGGAGAGGCCGACCTTTTCGCCGAGTTCGGTAAAGGAAATCCGCCCGTCCGCCTGCAGGATCCGCAAGATGTTGCGGTCGATCTTGTCCAGCTCACGTTTGGTCTGAGTGTTGGTACGCATAGGGGATGCGCCTCCGTGAAAAGGGTTTTTGCCGAGAATTGTCGCCAAATATAGGCGCTTATATAGTGAAAAGCACTGGCATTTCTTTTTTACACTGCGCGCATCATTGCTCTAACAACAGACGTGCGCGGCCCTGCCGCGATGAGGGATACAAAATGCGTGTAATGGTCTTGGGTAGCGGCGTCATCGGTACCGCCAGTGCTTACTATCTGGCCCGTGCCGGGTTTGAAGTGGTGGTGGTCGACCGGCAGCCTGCTGCGGCCATGGAGACCAGTTTCGCCAACGCCGGCCAGGTGTCGCCGGGCTATGCCTCGCCGTGGGCCGCGCCGGGCGTGCCGCTCAAAGCGATCAAGTGGCTGTTGCAGCGCCACGCCCCTCTCGCGATCAAGGCCACTGCCGACATCGACCAGTACCTGTGGATGGCACAGATGCTGCGCAACTGCACCGCCAACCGTTACGCGGTGAACAAAGAGCGCATGGTGCGTCTGTCCGAGTACAGCCGCGATTGCCTCGACGAATTGCGCACCGAAACCGGCATCGCCTACGAAGGCCGCAGCCTTGGCACGACTCAGCTGTTCCGCACCCAGGCGCAGCTTGATGGCGCTGCGAAAGACATCGCCGTGCTGAAGGAATCCGGCGTGCCGTTTGAAGTCCTCGACCGCGCCGGCATTGCCCGCGTCGAACCAGCTCTGGCGGGCGTCACCGACATTCTCGCCGGTGCCCTGCGCTTGCCGAACGACCAGACTGGCGACTGCCAGATGTTCACCACGCGTCTCGCCGAAATGGCCGTGAAGCTGGGTGTTGAATTCCGTTTCGGCCAGGACATTCAGAAACTCGACTACGCCGGTGATCGCATCAACGGCGTGTGGATCGACGGCAAGCTGGAAACTGCCGACCGCTACGTGCTGGCCCTCGGCAGCTACTCGCCGCAACTGCTCAAGCCGCTGGGCATCAAAGCCCCGGTCTATCCGCTCAAGGGTTACTCGCTGACCGTGCCGATCACCAACCCGGCGATGGCCCCGACGTCGACTATTCTCGACGAGACCTACAAGGTCGCGATCACCCGTTTCGACAACCGTATCCGCGTCGGCGGCATGGCCGAGATCGCCGGTTTTGACCTGTCGCTGAACCCGCGTCGCCGCGAAACCCTGGAGATGATCGTCAACGACCTTTATCCTCAGGGCGGCAATCTGGCTGAGGCAAGTTTTTGGACCGGTCTGCGTCCGACCACCCCGGACGGCACGCCGATCGTTGGCGCCACACCGTTCAAGAATCTGTTCCTCAACACCGGTCACGGCACGCTTGGTTGGACTATGGCGTGCGGTTCCGGCCGTTTGCTGGCCGACCTGATGGCGAAGAAAAAGCCACAGATCAGCGCCGAAGGCCTCGATATTTCCCGTTACGGCAACAAAACCCAGGAGTCCGCAAAACATGTCAATCCAGCGCCAGCTCACCAATGAGCGCATGAGTCAGATCGTCAGCCACAACGGCACCGTGTATCTGGCCGGGCAGGTCGGTGACGACTTTGACGCCGGGGTTGAACAGCAGACCCGCGACGTACTGGCCAATATCGAGCGTTTGCTTGATCTGGCCGGCACCGACAAACAGCATCTGCTCTCGGCGACGATCTACCTGAACGACATCGAGGCGCACTTCGCCGGGATGAACTCGGTGTGGGACCAGTGGCTGCCAAAAGGTGCTGCTCCGGCCCGCGCCACCGTCGAAGCGAAAATGGCCAAGCCGAGCATTCTGGTAGAAATCTCTATCGTCGCCGCGCTGCCGTAACCGTTGTAAAGATCCCTCTCCCGGCGCTGTTGGCGGTTCACGTCGTCAGTCGGCGCCGGTTTTTCTTCCCATGACCGCCTAGAAGTCCGCCGCCATGCGTCCTGCCCGTGCCCTGATCGACCTAGAAGCCCTGCGCCACAACTACCGAATTGCCCGCGAAGTCACCGGCGCCAAGGCGCTTGCGGTGATCAAGGCGGACGCCTACGGCCATGGCGCAGTGCGTTGCGCCCAGGCGCTGGAAGCCGAGGCCGATGGCTTTGCCGTCGCCTGTATCGAGGAGGCGCTGGAGCTGCGCGCCGCGGGTATTCGTGCGCCAGTGTTGTTGCTGGAAGGGATCTTCGAGGCCGATGAGCTGGCGCTGATCGTCGAGCATGATTTCTGGACGGTGGTGCACTCGCTTTGGCAGCTCGAAGCAATCGAGCAGGCAGCGCTGAGCAAACCGATCACGGTGTGGCTGAAGCTCGATTCGGGCATGCACCGCGTTGGGCTGCATCCGAAGGATTATGCGGCGGCTTACCAGCGTCTGCTGGCCAGCGGCAAAGTGGCAAAAATCGTGCTGATGAGCCACTTCGCCCGCGCCGATGAGCTGCACGCGCAGAGCAGCAGCGAGCAAGTCGCGGTGTTTGAAGCGGCGCGTCAGGGCTTGGCGGCGGAAGTCAGTCTGCGCAACTCGCCGGCCGTGCTTGGCTGGCCGCAGATTCACAGCGACTGGGTGCGTCCGGGCATCATGCTTTACGGCGCGACCCCGTTCGAAGAAGCCAACGCCGTGGCTGATCGCCTGCAACCGGTGATGACCCTGGAATCGAAAGTCATCTGCGTGCGTGAACTGCCGGCCGGCGAACCGATCGGTTACGGCGCCAAATTCATCACCGACAAACCGATGCGCATCGGCGTGGTCGCCATGGGTTACGCCGATGGCTACCCGCGTCAGGCGCCGACCGGCACGCCAGTGTTGGTGGCGGGTAAACGCAGTCGCATTCTCGGTCGGGTGTCGATGGACATGCTCTGCATCGATCTCACCGATGTGCCGGAAGCTGACCTCGGTTCGACCGTCGAGCTGTGGGGCAAAAACATCCTCGCCAGTGAAGTGGCGCAGTGGGCCGACACCATTCCGTACCAGATCTTCTGCAACCTGCGTCGAGTGCCAAGGCTCTATTCCGAGGGTTGACGCCGCTGCGGGGGCCAAGTGTTGTAAATACTGAACGCTGTCGCCATGATAACGCTCAATATTCTTACAACATCAGGAGGCTCCCGCCTTGGACGTCGGTGAACGACTGCAATCGATCCGCAAGCTCAAAGGGCTTTCCCAGCGTGAACTCGCCAAACGCGCGGGCGTCACCAACAGCACCATTTCGATGATCGAAAAGAACAGCGTCAGTCCTTCGATCAGTTCGCTGAGGAAGGTACTGGGCGGCATCCCCATGTCCATGGTCGAGTTCTTTTCCGAAGAAATCCTGCAGGAAGTTCCGACCCAGATCGTCTACAAGGCCAACGAGCTGATCGACATCTCCGACGGCGCCGTGACCATGAAACTGGTCGGCCGCGCGCACCCCAGCCGCGCCATCGCCTTCCTCAACGAAATCTACCCGCCGGGCGCCGACACCGGCGAAGAAATGCTCACCCATGAAGGCGAGGAAACCGGGATTTTGGTGGAGGGTCGTCTGGAATTGGTGGTGGGTCTGGAAACTTTTATTCTCGAAGCCGGCGACAGCTACTACTTTGAAAGTACCAAGCCGCATCGTTTCCGTAATCCGTTCGACTTGCCTGCGCGACTAATCAGCGCAGCCACGCCGGCGAATTTTTAACAAAGAGGTGCCAAGCCATGATGGCAAAGGCATCCGGAGAGTTTTTCTACCGTGCGGTATAACCCCTTCGACTATGGGGTTGTTTCAGTGTGACGGGCTACCCGCTATACTTCCGCCCGCCTGCGAACCGTGGCCGCAGGCGTGAATAGCCACCATTGAGGGTGAACGCGTGAACCTAATTATGAAAATGCTGGCCGCACCAGCAACCGTACTGGCCCTCTGGGCTGTCAGCGCTCAAGCTGCGACGAATGACGACATTGCCAAACGCCTCGAGCCGGTCGGCCAGGTGTGTGTTCAAGGGCAGGAATGCAAGGGGATGGAAGTGGCTGCTTCCGCAGGCGGCGGTGGCGGGGCGAAAACTCCGGATGAAGTGATTGCCAAACATTGCAACGCTTGCCACGGTACGGGCCTGTTGGGCGCGCCGAAAATCGGTGATGCCGCGGCCTGGAAAGAACGCGCCGATCACCAGGGCGGTCTCGACGGTATCTTGGCCAAGGCCATCACCGGTATCAACTCGATGCCACCGAAAGGCACCTGCGCCGATTGCTCGGATGACGAGTTGAAGGGCGCGATCCAGAAGATGTCCGGCCTGAAGTAAGGCGCGCTTCTGACGAAAAAAACCGTCTTCGGACGGTTTTTTTGTGCCTGCGATTCAAGCCCCTCACCCTCACCCCAGCCCTCTCCCAGAGGGAGAGGGGGCCGATCGAGGTGTCTGGCGTCCGACATCGACCTGAAAGACCTTAGCGATTATGGATTCAGCAAAGCTATTTCAAGTCGGCGTACCTCCCCAATATCCCCCATTCAGTCCCCTCTCCCTCCCGGAGGGAGAGGGAGCCGACCGTGATGTCTTTCGTCCGGCATCGACCTGAAACATCAAGTCGATTATGGATTCGGCAAAGCAGGTTCACGTCGGCGTACCTTTCCAATATCCCCCAATCAGTCCCCTCTACCTCTGGGAGAGGGCTAGGGTGAGGGCAACAATTTCGAGTCGGAAAAACATTTCAAGAACAGCGCACACTCACTCTGAAGCTGTTCTTTGCAGCAAACTCAAGGCAAGCTCGGTCTACCCCTATTCACGGAACGGGCAGGAGGCTTCAGATGGTGCAGTTGTGTTCGATCGAACAGGCAGTGGATGACGTGCTGGCGCGCTTGCCGGCGCATATCCACATGGGCATGCCGCTGGGTCTGGGCAAACCCAATCACTTCGTCAATGCGCTGTACCGACGGATCAAAGACCTGCCCGAGCGGCAACTGACGATCTACACCGCCCTGTGCCTCGGCCGCCCGGCGTTGGGCGATGGCTTGCAGAAACGCTTTATCGAACCCTTTGTCGAGCGCGTCTTCGGTGATTACCCGGAATTCGATTTCCTCACCGACCTGCACCGCGACAGCCTGCCCGCCAACATCCGCATCGAACAGTTCTTCATGCAGCCCGGCAGCCTGCTCAACAGCGCCCCGGCCCAGCAGGATTACGTCAGCAGCAACTACAGCCACGCCGCCCGCGACATCAACGCCGCCGGCCTGAACCTGGTGGCGCAATTGCTCGCCAGCAGCAGCGAACATCCGGATCGCCTGAGCCTGAGCTGCAACCCGGACATCACCCTCGACCTGTTGCCGATGATCGCCAAGCGCCGCGACGCCGGGGAGACCATTTTGCTGGTCGGCCAAGTGCACACGGATCTGCCGTACATGCCCGGCGATGCCGAAGTCGATATCGACACTTTCGACCTGCTGATCGACGCGAAGGACAGCAGCACGCTGTTTTCCACGCCGAACATGCCGGTCGGGTTTCAGGATCATTTCATTGGTGTGCACGCGAGCACGCTGGTGCGCGACGGCGGCACATTGCAGATCGGCATCGGCTCGATGGGCGACGCGTTGACCGCCGCATTGCTGGCGCGTCAGGCGGATAACGCCGGTTATAAGGCCTTGCTCGATGACATCAACCTCAGCCAATGGGCGCAATTGATCAACCGCGAGGGCGGCACCGGGCCATTCGCCAAAGGCCTTTACGGCTGCAGCGAAATGTTCGTCAATGGCCTGTTGGTGCTGGCGGATGCCGGGATCATCCGGCGCAAGGTCTATCCGGATGTGCCGACGCAGGAACAGGCCAACGCCGGCACCCTCGACGAGGCGGCGCAGACTGACGGCATCTCGGTGCACGGAGGTTTCTTCCTCGGCCCGCGCAGTTTCTACGAGCGCCTGCGCGAGTTACCGCAGAGCAAACGCCTCGAATTCAACATGACCCGCATCAGCTACATCAACGAGCTCTACGGGCAGGAAGAACTCAAGCGCTTGCAGCGCCTCGACGCGCGGTTCATCAACACCGTGTTCACCATGACGTTGCTGGGTGCGGGTGTGGCGGATCAATTGGAGGATGGGCGAGTACTCAGCGGAGTCGGCGGGCAGTACAACTTCGTCGCGCAGGGGCACGCGTTGCACGATGCCCGTTCGATTCTGATCCTGCGCAGCTGGCGTGAATCCGGTGGCGACGTCAGTTCCAACATCGTCTGGGAATACGGTCACTGTACGATCCCACGGCACCTGCGCGATATCGTCGTGACCGAATACGGCATCGCTGATCTGCGCGGTAAAACCGATGCCGTAGTGATCGAATCGCTGCTGAACATCAGTGACTCGCGCTTCCAGCAGGGCCTGATCGAGCAAGCGCAAAAGGTCGGCAAACTGCCGAAGGATTTCCGCCTCGATCCACGCTTTGCCGACAACACGCCACAGCGTTTGCAGGCGATCGCCGCACGGCACAAAAACCTCTTTCCGGAATACCCGCTGGGCTGTGATTTCACCGCGATTGAACGGGATCTGTTGCGGGCGCTGAACTGGCTGAAGAGCAAATTCAAACTCACCGAAATACTCGAACTCGGCAAAGCCGCCCTCGACGCCCCCGAGGCATCGCTCTACCCCGAACACCTCGAACGCATGCGACTCACAAACCCGGAAGGCCTGAAAGAAGACCTCTTCCAGCGCTTACTGCTCACCGGCCTCAAGGCCACCGCACAGTAACTGCCTGACCCAAAACAACTGTAGGAGTGAGCCTGCTCGAGATGGCGCCGGATCAGTCAACCAAGATGTCGAGTGACCCTAAGCATTCGCAATCAGGCTTACTCCTACATATTAAGCGCACTCTAACGATTGAATCGGATGGACGCTCACGGATGGGCTAAGAAAGTCTATGTGGTAGCCAGAGGAACCATCGCCAATAGCTAAATGAACACCGCTGATTCCCTCGTTCATTTGGGAGTTGATTTTGTAATCGATTTTATTCGAGATGGATTCGTTAACACCGATGGCAAATTCCGTAAGTTTCAGTCCGCGTTTGCCCGCAGCCAGATCCAGAAGTTTTATATGTTCTTCGTTATTTATTCTTAATGAGGTGATGTTGTTTTCTTCTATTGTGAGCAAAGTCTCTTCGTTTGATATTCGATCGCTCAGCCATTTTAGAGATGCTTTTACACCGGCAGGTAATTCGGGGTTAGGCTTTCTGAGTACAGTCAGTATTCCGGAAACATTCAACGTGCCTGAGAATATAAAAGGGCAGGGCTCTAATGGGTTCATATGTGCGTAATGAACTTCAAAAAATTCTGCGACGGACTGCACGAAATTTTCGGTCACATCTTCGCCAAGCAATGCATAAGGTTGTGCATGGGGAAGAATAGTTACGGTTGCATTGGATTCGTTGCCAGATAACGAAAAGGTCTGATGGGAATTAAGCATATTCAATACAGCTCGCTGCGAGCAGAGCGATTGCTGAAAATCGCTGTCCATCAGAAGCCTTAGGCTGTAAAGCGCGGCGGCTAAGGATGGTTCGAATACTTGGGTCGCGCAAAAGATGATTTTTTTCCGCTCCGTTTTTTTTGCGATCTCAAATGTCATTTTTGCAGCTTCGTTGCTGAAAGAAAAAACGATGCTGTTTTTTGGAAACGTCTCTAACTGAGTAATATTGAACGTCGCGAATCCCCAAAGCTCGCATTCTCTAAGGAATTCATTCGAGTCGGCGATAATCGAAAATTCTTCATGATTGAAGAGCGCCGACGCTATATTTGGCGGTGACATAAAACCCTCCTTATTCTGAAGTGCGCGGCAAGGGCGGTTGCCGCGCGGTGCTTTCAATTAATCTTCAGTATGCGCCCAGGCTAACGGTGCCCAGCCGAAATTGTCCGGGCCAGAAGTGATTCGATAGAGGTTTTCTTTTATGGTCTTTTCAGTTTGCATTTTATTTTCCTTTTTCTGATTTTGTTGTGATCCCCCATGTTGCATGGGGGTGAGCGGATTAATGCATAAGTTTGTGATCGTGTTAAATAATTATTTTTGCTTTTTAAGAATTATTTCATCTGTCTTGTTTTGTGAGGTGGGTGGTTCGGTTATTTAAGTGGACTGCGTCTGTAGGGCTAATCTGAAAGTTGTAAATTCAAGGTTTTTAAATTGTGGTGAGAGGTCTTGTCTGGTTAGGTTTTATTTATGGGTTTTGTTTTTTGGGCTCATGCCAACCATAAATACAGGGGCACAAAGTGCATATATCAAAGAAATACCTGACAGATGTAGCTGTCCACCAAGCCTTACTCCTCACTGACTTAACCGAAAAGAGCCACCCTGATCACGCTGTGCGACTATTACTGAATGAGGTCCTTCAGGGACTCGAAGAAAAGGGCTGGCCCCGAGCACAGTTGCAGATTGGCCCAAGGGTTGTGTCCGCAGAAGAAAACTACGGGTTGCTTGGTTACGACCCGACAGAAATTACCCTCGGCAGTGAGCACACACGTTGGGTCGATGAGCATTCGCTTTTGCGAACACAGACCACGAGCCAGATTCCTGCGGCGCTTCAGCAGGCCGCCGAGGTTCGTCAGCCGGGACAAACCATTTTGCTGGCAGCGCCGGGCATTACCTTCAGGCGTGATAGCCGAGATCGTTGGCATTGCGCCGAGCCGCATCAAATGGACATTTGGGTGTTGGGCGACCCGGAGTTGGCATCCCATGAGCATTTGCTGCGGCTTGTTGGCGATATTTTGCAGTTGGCCGTTCCTGAAAAGTCCTGGGTTTATAGCGATAGTCCACATCACTACACCGAGGGCGGGATTGAAGTGAATGTGTTGAATGATGGCGTGCCGGTCGAGGTTCTTGAGTGCGGGCGTATCGCGAGGTCGCTATTGCAGCGTTTGCAGATTGATCCTCTGCGCCATGGCGGGCTCGCTCTTGGGATGGGGCTGGATCGCCTGACGATGTTGCGCAAAGGCATTCCTGATATTCGTTTGTTGCGTGATCAGAATGTGCGCGTGCAGGCGCAGATGCATGACCTGGATCCTTGGACTGCGGTATCTCGTTTGCCGTCGATTGCCCGCGATATCTCGTTGGCGGTAACGCCGGGATTGAGTGAAGAGGTATTGACCGAGAGGATGTTGCAGGCGGCAGGGGATTGTTCTGGATGGATTGAGGAGATGCGAATCAAGGGGCGTTGGCAGCGTTCGGATTTACCGGCGCAAGCCATTGAGCGACTCGGAATGCTCCCGGGTCAGGAGAACGTGCTTTTGCATGTCGTGCTGCGCGATTGTTCGCGCTCTATTACTACCGGCGAGGCGAATGCCTTGTACGCGGATATTCAAGCTGCGATGCATGAAGGAGTGCCGGGGGCGGGGTACAGAATGGATTTGTCGAAGGCTTGAGACTTACCTGTGGGAGCGGGCTTGCTCGCGGTGGCGGTGTTTCAGCCGACGAATATATCGACTGACACTACGCTATCGCGAGCAGGCTCACTCCTACAGGGGGGCTGCGGTGCGGCTGGTTTATTCGATGAAGGTGACAACGCCACCCGTCAGCGATTTCACCCGGGCCAGCGATTCAACGCGGTAGCCCTGCGAGTCCAGCTCGGCGCGGCCGCCCTGGAACGACTTCTCGATGACGATGCCCAGACCGGCAACGGTCGCGCCGGCCTGTTTGATGATCGAGATCAGCGCTTGCGACGCCTTACCGTTGGCCAGGAAGTCGTCGATGATCAGCACGCGGTCGCTGCTGGTCAGGTGACGCGGCGAGATGGCCACGGTGCTTTCGGTCTTTTTGGTGAACGAGTAAACGGTCGCCGACAGCAGGTTTTCCGTCAGGGTCAGGGACTGTTGCTTGCGGGCGAAGATCACCGGCACGCCGAGGTTCAGACCGGTCATGATCGCCGGGGCTATCCCTGAGGCTTCGATGGTGACGATCTTGGTGATGCCCGAATCCTTGAACAGCGTGGCGAATTCGTCGCCGATCAGCTTCATCAGGGCCGGGTCGATCTGGTGGTTCAGGAAGGCGTCGACCTTCAGGACCTGGTCGGAAAGCACAATGCCTTGTTCGCGGATTTTCTGCTGCAATGCTTCCATGAAGCTGTCCTCTTTTGGCGCTTTGTGCGCCGAAGGTCTAGTAAAAAAAGTGGTCAATTCTAGCGCTTTAACATCGCGCGTATATCAGCCAATGCGCTATTGCCACGCACGACTTTGACTTCGGTCGGTGTGTCGTCGTTGCCTTCCCAGGCTAGATCGTCCGGTGGCAGCTCATCGAGGAAGCGGCTCGGCGCGCAGTCGATGATCTCGCCGTACTGCTTGCGCTTGGCAGCAAAGGTGAAGGCCAGGGTCTGGCGCGCGCGGGTGATGCCCACATAAGCCAGTCGGCGTTCTTCTTCGATGGTGTCGGCTTCGATGCTGGAACGGTGCGGGAGGATTTCCTCTTCCATGCCCATGATGAACACGTAAGGGAATTCCAGACCCTTGGACGCATGCAGCGTCATCATCTGCACGCCTTCGGCACCGTCTTCCTCTTCCTGCTGACGTTCGAGCATGTCGCGCAGGACCAGTTTGCCGATGGCATCTTCGACGGTCATTTCGCCTTCTTCGTCCTTTTCGAGGGTGTTTTTCAACGCCTCGATCAGGAACCAGACGTTGCTCATCCGGTAGTCGGCAGCCTTGTCGCTGGAGCTGTTGGTGCGCAGCCAGTTCTCGTAGTCGATGTCCATGACCATGCTGCGCAGCGCCGAGATCGGATCCTCGCCGGCGCACTGCTCGCGCACCTTGTCCATGAAACGCTTGAAGCGCGACAGGCGATCGGTGAAGCGGCTGTCCAGATGCTCGCCCAGACCGATTTCGTCGGTGGCGGCGTACATCGAGATCTTGCGCTCGGTGGCGTAGTTGCCGAGTTTTTCCAGGGTGGTCGAGCCGATCTCGCGGCGTGGCACGTTGATCACCCGCAGGAAGGCGTTGTCGTCATCCGGGTTGACGATCAGGCGGAAGTAGGCCATCAGGTCTTTCACTTCCTGGCGGCCGAAGAAGCTGTTGCCACCGCTCAGGCGATACGGCACCTGATGGTGCTGCAATTTCAGCTCGATCAGTTTGGCCTGATAGTTCCCGCGATAAAGGATCGCGAAATCGCTGTACGGGCGGTCGGTGCGCAAGTGCAGGCTGAGGATTTCCATGGCCACGCGCTCGGCTTCGGCGTCCTCGTTGCGGCAGCGGATCACGCGGATCTCGTCGCCGTGGCCCATCTCACTCCACAGCTGCTTTTCGAATTCGTGCGGGTTGTTCGAGATCAGCACGTTGGCGCAACGCAGGATGCGACTCGTCGAGCGGTAGTTCTGCTCGAGCATCACCACTTTCAGCGATGGATAGTCTTCCTTGAGCAGCATCAGGTTTTCTGGCCGCGCGCCGCGCCAGGCGTAGATCGACTGGTCGTCGTCGCCGACCACGGTGAACTGGTTGCGTTTGCCGATAAGCATTTTCACCAGCAAATATTGGCTGGCGTTGGTGTCCTGGTATTCGTCGACCAGCAGGTAACGCACCTTGTTCTGCCACTTTTCGAGGATGTCGGCGTGTTCTTCGAAGAGTTTTACCGGCAGCAGGATCAGGTCGTCGAAGTCCACCGCGTTGAACGCCTTGAGCGTGCGCTGATAGTGGGTGTAGACGATGGCGGCAGTCTGTTCCTTGGGATTGCGCGCGTTCTCCAGCGCCTGAGGCGGCAGGATCAGGTCGTTTTTCCAGGCGCCGATCATGTTCTTGATCTCGTCGACGCCGTCTTCGCCCGCGTATTCCTTCTGCATGATGTCGGTCATCAGGGACTTGACGTCGGTCTCGTCGAAGATCGAGAAACCGGGTTTGTAGCCCAGCCGCACGTGTTCCTTGCGGATGATGTTCAGACCGAGGTTGTGGAACGTGCAGACCGTCAGGCCACGCCCTTCGCCGGCCCGCAACAGGGTGCCGACCCGCTCTTTCATCTCGCGCGCGGCCTTGTTGGTAAAGGTCATGGCGACGATGTACTGGGCGCGGATGCCGCAGTTCTGGATCAGGTGCGCGATCTTGCGCGTGATCACGCTGGTCTTGCCGGAGCCAGCACCGGCGAGCACCAATAGAGGGCCGCCGACGTAGTTCACGGCTTCTTGCTGCCGGGGATTGAGTCGGGACATACGAAAATTCGGGAGTCGTTGACGAAATGGGCCGGCATTTTAACAGGCTCAGCGATTTGTGCTGCTCTGTCCGACTTGTGACGTACTACGCGATTCAAATTTGCCGGTTTTGTTACTTTCGCGGAGGATGCGCGGTGATTTTGCGGCTAATGTTCTCATTCGTGACACTAAATAACGTTTTGATAACCGTTGTCATTTGGTCATTGAACATCGCAACGGCATAATGCCCCGCCCACATCATTGCAGAGTCTAGGGAGCTAGCTTGTCTACGCCTGTCGAACCCTTGCGTTTGCTGCTACTGGCCGAAGAGCCAGCGTGGACAGCGTTATTGCGCGAGTGTCTGGCTCCGATGGGGAGCGCGGCGGTGCTGATCAGCGCGCCGAGCTGGGACTCGGTCAGCAGTTTGTTCGAAGACAACCGCAATGCGGTGTTGTTGACCCTTCCGGCATTGCAACCGGCACCGGGCCGTTGCAGCCTGCCGACGGTCTTGCTGCTGGAACATGAACCGGACACCGCGCCGGTTGGCGTCAGTGACTGGCTGGTGTTCGACGCTCTCGACGCCGGCATGCTACGCCGTTGCCTGCGCCATGTGCGCGAACGCGGCGTTCTTGAAAATACCCTGCAACGCCTGGCCGAACAGGACCCGCTGACCGGCATCGCCAACCGTCAGGGTTTCCAGACCTTGCTCGCCGCCCGTCTCGCGGAAAACGACGGACGCGGCCTGGCCCTCGGGCATCTCGATCTCGACAACTTCCGCCACGCCAACGACGCGCTTGGTCATCAGGCCGGCGATCGGTTGATCCTGCAAGTGGTCGCACGGCTGAAAAGCCAGCTGGAGGCCGGTGATCAACTGGCTCGGCTGGGCAGCGATGAATTTGCCCTGCTGATCGACACTCGCCGGGCGCCGCAGCGCGCCGAATGGATGGCTGAACGCATCACCGAAGCGCTCGCCGAACCTTACTGGGTCGACGGCGAAAGCCTGCTGATCGGCTCCAGCCTCGGCATCGCCCATGCCCGTGCGCAGGGCGGCGCCGACCCGCTGATGTGGCACGCGCACATCGCCATGCAGCAGGCGAAAAGTACGCAGGGCTGCACTTTTCATATCTTCAACGAACGCATCAACCGCAATGCGCGGAGCATGGCTGACCTCGAAAGCGAGCTGCGCCGGGCCTTGCGTCGCGATGAGCTGGAGCTGCATTACCAGCCCCGCCTGAATCTTGCGGACGGTCAGATCGTCGGTCTCGAAGCGCTGGTACGCTGGCGTCACGGCGAACGCGGCCTGCTGCCACCGAGTGAATTCGTGCCACTGGCCGAGCAGAGTGGTTTGATCGTGCCGTTGGGTTACTGGGTGATTTCCCGGGCCCTGCGTGACATGCAGGCGCTGCGCGAGCGCGGGTTGCCGGCGCTGCACATGGCGATCAACCTGTCGTTCCGCCAGTTTCAGGACAGTCAGTTGTTGCCGACGCTTAGTCGCTTGATTGCTGAGCGCGGTGTTGAAGCGCAATGGCTGGAGTTTGAACTGACCGAAACCGCGGTGATGCGCCGCAGTGATCTGGTCAAGCAGACCATGGACGCGCTCGGCCGTCTCGGCGTGCGTTTCTCGCTGGATGACTTCGGCACCGGGTTTTCCTCGTTCGTGCACCTCAACAGCCTGCCGATCACCTTGCTGAAAATCGACAAGAGCTTTGTCGGCGGCATGGAGCAGCGCGAAGAGAACCGCAAACTGGTGCACGCGATGATCAATCTCGCGCACAACCTGCATCTGGAAGTGGTGGCGGAAGGGGTCGAGACGCCGGAACAACTGGAGCTGCTGCGCGGGTTTGGTTGCGATCAGGTGCAGGGTTATCTGATCAGCCGGCCGTTGCCATTGGCGGAACTGGTCGAATATCTGACGTTTGGCTCAAGCCAGCAGTCTGCCCTTGAAATCGTGAGCTGAACACATAACCAATGTAGGAGTGAGCCTGCTCGCGATAGCGGTGTGTCAGAAATGATGAGTTGTCTGACACACCGCTATCGCGAGCAGGCTCACTCCTACAAGGGATCTCAGTCGGTCTGCGGGACAGTGAACTGACTTGATGACGCAGGCTCCAGCCGAATCATCCGCTTCATCTTCCACTCGAACGCCAGCGTCAAACTCACCGCCGCACACGCCAACCCCAGCGCCAACCCCCACCAGACGCCCGTCGGCCCCCAGTTGAGGTGGAACGCCATCCACCACGCCGCCGGTGCACCGATCAGCCAATAGCAGCCGAGCCCGACCAGAAACGTGGTCTTGGCATCCTTGAGCCCTCGAATGCAGCCCATGGCAATCGTCTGTGTGCCGTCGAACAACTCAAACCATGCCGCCACTGCCAGCAGGCTCACCGCCAGACGAATCACCTCGGCAAACGCCGGATCGTTGTGATCGAGGAACAACCCGACCAACTGATTCGGCAGCAACCAGAACACCATGGCGAAACCCAGCATGACCGCGGCGCCAAAGACGATCCCGACCCGCCCGGACATCCGTGCATCGCTCAATTGCCCGGCACCGTAATGCTGGCCGACACGCATGGTGATCGCATACGACATGCCCGCCGGCACCATGAATGCCACCGAAACAATCTGCAGGGCAATCTGGTGCGCGCCCAACTGCGTGCTGCCCATGGTGCCCATGCACAGCGCCGCGAAGGCGAACAAACCGACCTCCACCGCGTAGGTGCCGCCGATTGGCAGGCCGAGACGCCATAATTCTTTGAGATATTGCCGGTTGGGTCGCGACAAGCCTGCACGCAATGGATAAGCGTCATACGCCGGATGCCGACGGATGTGCCAGGCCAATGCCAACGCCATGCAGTTGGCAACGATTGCCGTGACCAGGCCGATCCCCGTCAGGCCCATTTTCGGCAGACCGAACATGCCGGTGATCAGCGCGTAATTGAGCAGGAAATTCGCCACCGTGCCGGCAAGGCTGATGACCATCACCGGGGTTGCCCGGCCGATTGCACTGGTGAAACCGCGCAGGGCCATGAAGCTCAAGTAACCGGGCAGGGCGAAGGGCAGGGCAATCAGAAATTGCCCGGCAGCGTTGACGTTGGTTTCGGTCTGGCCGAACAACAGCAACACCGGTTTCAGGTTCCACAACAGCAGCCCGGCGCCCAGCGCCATCAGCCACGCCAGCCACAACCCGGCCTGGGTCAGCCGTGCGGCGCCAATGATGTCGCCGGCACCTTTGCGAATCGCCACCAGCGTGCCGACCGCCGCAATCACGCCGATGCAGAAAATCGACACGAACGAATAGGTCGCCGCACCCAGTCCGCCGCCAGCCAACGCTTCCGGACTGAGGCGCGCCATCATTAAAGTGTCAGTCAGCACCATCAGCATGTGCGCCAACTGTGAAGCAATCAACGGCCCTGCCAGCCGCAGGATGGCCCAGAGTTCGGTACGCACAGGATGCTGCATGGTCATCACCACTCGATTTCAGAGGGAACAGGAGAGCGTTGATTCTCGGCGCTTGGCAGGCGTTGCACAAAGGGATAAAAAGGATGGATTGCATGAGTAAAACTCATCCTGATCAGATTCTGTCAGTCCGGCTGCATCCCGCTATAGGAGCTTTCTGTATGTCCCGTCGTCTTCCTCCCTTGTATGCCCTGCGCGCATTTGAAGCGGCGGCGCGACATAGCTCGTTCACCCGTGCGGCTGAAGAGTTGTCGATTACCCAGAGTGCGGTGAGCCGGCATATTCGAACCCTCGAAGATCACTTCGCCTGTCGGCTGTTTCATCGCAGCGGGCGCAATCTGCAACTGACCGAAGCGGCGCGTTTGCTGTTGCCGGGAATCCGCGAAGGCTTCGGTGCGCTGGAGCGGGCCTGCAATACCTTGCGCGCCGAAGACGACATTCTGCGCATGAAGGCGCCATCGACCCTGACCATGCGCTGGCTGCTGGCGCGGCTCAGTCGCTTCCGCCACTTGCAGCCGGGCAACGAAGTGCAACTGACCAGCGCCTGGATGGATGTCGATTCGGTGGACTTCAACGATGAGCCTTTCGACTGTGCTGTGTTGTTGAGTGACGGGCATTTTCCGCCGGACTGGGAGGCCAGCCTGCTGTTTCCTGAAGAGCTGATTCCGGTGGGGGCGCCTAACCTGCTGAACGATCAGCCGTGGGATCTGGCTCGGCTGGCCTGTACTGAGTTACTTCACCCGACACCCGACCGTCGCGACTGGCGCAGTTGGCTGGAGCAGATGGGGCTGTCCGATCAGGTGTCGCTCAAGGGCGGGCAGGTGTTCGATACCCTCGAGTTGGGGATGATCGCAGCGGCGCGCGGCTACGGTGTGTCGATGGGCGATCTGTTGATGGTTTCCGAGGACGTCGCGCAAGGACGCCTGAGCCTGCCGTGGCCAACGGCAGTCGCCAGCGGACTGAATTATTACCTGGTGTGGCCAAAAACCCGTCCGGGAGGTGAACGTTTGCGCCGCCTCAGCGACTTTCTGCAAGGCGAAGTCCGCGCCATGGAACTGCCGGATGTAAGACGCTTGAGCTGAAACGTTCGAGCCGCCACAATGCCGGCCTTGTGCCATAACCCTGCTGCTCGCTCAAGTATTCGGCTTTACCGCCGAATACGTGCATGTGGAACCGTCGTGCCGGTATCCACGATTCACCCCCCTATTAGAAAATTATCCGAGTCGAGATCAAGGAGGATCCCGTGGCTCGGCCAGGAGCTGTCCATGTCTCAACCTCGCGCTCGGATCGCCTCGCAGCTGGGCCTCGCGCTCGCTGTAATACTGGCGATAGTTATCAGTGGCAGTACGGTGTTCGCCTTGCGTTCGCTGGATTCCGCCAACCTCGCCACCCGTGAAGAGCATCTGGCCAGTGAGGCACGGCTGCTGGCCGACCAACTGAGTACCTTTCACGGCACGCTGCGTGAAAGCACCCAGCGCCTGAGCGGGTTGTTCGAGAAGCGCTTCAGCGCGGGTCTGAGCATTCACCCGAGTGAACCGGTGACGGTGGCAGGCACCCAGACCCCGGGCTTGCACCTGGGCAGCGAAGTCTTGAACAACAACTTCAAGGAAGTCGACGAGTTCAAGCAAATGACCGCCGGTGTTGCCACACTGTTCGTGCGCAGCGGCGAAGACTTCGTACGGGTCAGCACCTCGCTGACCAAACAGGACGGCACTCGCGCCATCGGCACCTTGCTCGACCACGCACACCCGGCCTACGCGAAGCTGATGGCAGGACAGGGGTATGTCGGTCGCGCCTTGCTGTTTGATCGTTCCTACATGACTCAGTACACGCCAGTGCGTGACGGCAGCGGCAAGGTGATTGCAGTGCTGTTCGTCGGCTTCGATTACACCGACGCGCAGAATGCCCAGTTCGATAACCTGAAGCGCTTCCGCATCGGCCAGACCGGCTCGCTGGCGCTGCTCGACGAGCAAAACAAATGGCTGGTCGCCCCGGCGGGTGTGCAGGCACTGGATCAGGCTATTCCGGTGATCAATGGTCTGGCGAAAACACCGGGCAAAGGTCAGTTCTGGGACGACAAGTCCGAGGATTTCTACAGCGTTGCCGTGCCTTTCGACGGCGGGCCGTGGTCGGTCGTGGCGAGCATGCCGAAAGCCGAGATTCGCGCGGTGACCTGGAGCGTCGGTACGCAATTGGCTATTGGCAGCCTGTTGGCGATGTTGTTGGCGGTGGGTTCCGTAGTCTGGTTGCTGCGCAGCAAACTGGCACCACTGAGCGATCTGGTACGTCAGGCCGAGGCCTTGGGCGCCGGTGATCTGAGCGTGCGTCTGAACGTCTCGAGCAACGACGAAATCGGTCAGCTGTCTCGCGCGTTCAATCAGATGAGTCAGGCTTTATCGACCATGGTTGAGCACATCCGTCGTGCCTCGCAAGAAGTTAACAGCCGTGCGCAGGCGTTGTCCGGTTTGTCCGGCGGTGCCTATGAGGGCATGGAGCAGCAGTCCGGCGAAATCACCAGCATGGCCGGTGCGGTGGAAGAGTTCAGCGCAACTTCGCTGAACATTGCCGACAACATGGGCGCGACCCAGCGTCTGGCGCAGGAAAACGCTCAGCAAACGCAGATTGGTCGCAGCTCGATGGAAGAAGCGTCGTCCTCGCTGGAGCAAATCGCTGGCGCCCTGAACAGCACCGCCACCGTGATCAACACCCTCGGTCAGCGTTCGCAGGAAATTGGCGGCATCGTCGGCGTGATTACTTCGATTGCCGAACAAACCAACTTGCTGGCACTCAACGCCGCTATTGAAGCCGCCCGTGCCGGCGAACAAGGACGCGGCTTTGCCGTGGTTGCGGATGAAGTGCGCAGCCTGGCCTCGCGAACTCGCCAGGCCACTGATGAAATTTCCAGCATGATCCACAGCATCCAGCAGGAAACCGGCAACGCGATCAGCACCATGGAACAGGGCAATGTGCTGATGCAGGAAGGTCTGTCGCGTAACGCCAATGTCGCTTCGGCGCTGGCGCGCATCGACGAACAGAGCCGTTCGGCGGGTCAGCAGTTTGCCGCGATTACCACGGCGACTCAGGAGCAGAGCAGCACAGCGACTTTGCTGAGCAGTAACCTGCAAAGCATTGCGATGGCCAACAGTGAGCAGCGTGAAGTGGTGTCGAATCTGGCCGTGACCGCCAAGGAACTGGAAAGCCTGGCGGCCGAACTGCGTCAGGAGGTTGACCGGTTCCGTTAAGACGCCGGCGCCTTATTGATACACCGAGAGGTCTTCACTGGAGTCGACCTCTCCCCATTCGCCGGTGTAGGCGACGGCTTCAATCTGTACACGACCGGCATCGATAACGCGTTGCAGGGTGTTGGTCATGTGCATGCTGTCACGTTGCTGCGGCGACAGTTCGGCACGCAGCCGCACGACTTCCGCCCAGCCTTCAGAAGTGAAGCGCAAAAGCCCCATGTATTGCCCCTGAACATCGTCCACCGATTGCGGCTTGTTGCCGATTTCGGCCAATGTGTGCGTGGCGCTCAGGCGAAAGGTTTCGGCATCCAGCAACGGGTCGCCGAAGCGCTCGGTCCACAGTTGCAACCAGTTGGGATCGTAGGTTACGGCCAGCGTTGCTTCGCAGTTGATCAACGACTGCACGGCAACAGGGCTGTAGAAAATATCCGAATAGCTGACGATGCACGGCTCGCCCTGAAGCCAGGACTCGGCGCAGGCCAGTGACGAAACCATGTTGGTTTCGGCCCAGCGCGGGTTGTGAAACTCGCTCAGACCACGCCCTGCCAGCAGCTCGCGCTTGTAGCCGGTCACCACCGCGATGTCGCTGATACCCGCTGCCCGCAATGACTCCAGCTGCCATTCCAGCAGCGGTTTACCGCGCAATTCGACCAGACATTTTGGACGTTCATCGGTGAGGCTTTTCATGCGGCTGCCACGTCCGGCAGCCAGAATAATGGCTTTCACAACAGGTCTATCCCGTGAGTTCTTCAGTGGATTCGGTTTCGCCAAACAGTTGCTGCAGACGCTGAAGGTCGTGCGACGCGAAATCGTTTTCACGCTCCGGGTGCCACATCCAGCCCTGCCACGGTCGTTGCAGGTGGCGGATCGCTTCGATTTCGCCGTCCTCGCTGCGCGCCAGCACCTCGAACCCGGGCGGGCAATCGGCGAGGGCGAGGGAGTGATAGCTGTTGACCTCGGCGGCGATCTGCCCGGATAACTGATGCCGGGTGCGTACATGGCCGGTGACCGGTTTCAACGAGACACCCGACCAGTGCGCAAGCATCTGCATACCCCGGCAAATCCCCAGCAACGGCAGATGGCGCGCCTGTGCGTGGTCCAGCAGCCTGCTTTCGGTGAGGTCGCGAGCCGGGCACTGACCGATGTCATTGCCGCCCGACAGCACGATGGCTTGCGGGTTTACCGCCGCCAGCCAGCGGTCGAGGTCATCGGGTGATTTCCAGTCGTTGGGCACTGGCACAGGGATAAAGCCTGCCGCCAGCACAAACGCGATCAGGCGCTGATCCAGCGCATCACGGTTTTCGCCGCGCTCGGGGTGTGTGTCGACACGCTGGCTGATCGCGACCACTTTCATGACATCAGCTCTACTCGGCGCCCCGGACAATCGAGGTGCAGAAAGTCCGCCGTCGACCAGCGACGGTAGAGCACTTCGCCGGCGCCAATCACCGCCGGCAAACCAAGTTCACCGGCACGGATCGCCATGTGCGAATTGGCCCCGCCCCACGCGGTGATCAGCCCGGCAATCGGGTAGGCGAACAGCCAGTCAAATCCCGGATCGGCATTGGGAATGCAGACGATCGCCCCGGCGAGTTTTTCCCGGTCATCGCACAGCACCACCGGCGCGGTCACGCGTTTTTGCGTAATGAAATTGGGTGCCGTTTCCGGCCATTCGAAACACCAGACATCCTCTGGGCAGGTGATCACCGGCGGTAGCGACACCTTGAGCGTTTCGGCATAACGCGCCTTGCCTTGTTCGATGCTGCGCATCAGCACTTCCTTCGGATCTGCTGCGGCGACATGCAGCTCCTGGAAGGCGCTGATGTCGCAATAGGCCAGATCCTCACGATCAATGCCGTACTGCGCACCGACCTGCGCGATCAGCGCCAAGGCATCGGAGAGGTTACGCGTGAAGTGAAACTTGGCCAGCTCGCGCAGCTCGATGCCGTTCTGCAGGAAGTCCAGCAGCCCCACCGGATCAGGCTGCAGGCCATGGGCCTCGAGCTGTTTGACGATTTCGCGCATCTGCGGCAGCGTCAGGGAAAACGGTCGCAGCGGTTCCGGCGCGGCGGGGCTTTGCGTCCAGTCGAAATACAGCTCCGGCGCCTCGTCGTAACGCGGCGAGAGGATGTCGTAAGTGCCCGGTCGCAAATGCCCGTAACGGGCGAGGAACGTGGTTTTGTCGAGGGTCGCGCGGTCACGGGCCAACTGCCCGCTGACCGTGGAAACCCCGGCCATGAACGCATCGTAATCCGCCTGCGAAAACACGCCGACGCTGACCAGCGATCGCAGCATCTGCACGGCAACAAATCCGGCGCGGGCCAGCCCGGCGAAGGGCAGGGTGCCGTAACGCTTGGCATCCTCCAGCAGCCAGTAGATGCGTTCGAGCGGATCGGCATTGGAGGCCAGCAGCTCTTCGCGACGAGCGTTGAGCACCTCGAGCTTGTTGGCATCGCTGCGCCACAAACCGTCCTTGGGGTGCACGATGCGGTTGGTCAGCTTGCGCAGACTGGTGCTGATGGCGTCCAGTTCATGCTCAAGAAAACCGGCACTGCGCAAACGTTCCAGTTGCTGCGACAAGTCGAGGGTGTAGCAGGAGAAAACGATCTCGAACTCTACCTTGTCGTGCAGCGTCGGTTCCGCCAGCAAGCGATCGATGTAGTAATCGACCAAACGTCCCGCCAGACCTTCATCAAGATCGGCCGGGATAAACGAGTTGAACGACAGGCGCACGTCGATATACGGCAGACCGAAAAAATGCGGCATCAGCGGGAAGCTGCGCAAGTTACGGTAGCCATAGTTGTGGCGCTGGTAGGCCCAGATCGAGTCAGTGACCAGATCCCGATACAGCGAAAGCGCCAGCGGTTTGGGCCGGATACCGATGATCTCGGCCGGGTTCCAGTCGGGCATTACGCCGTACACCGTGCGCTGACCGATCAGAAATGGATGCGGACGCATGCCGCGTTCGACTTTGTTCTGAATGCTTTGCAGGCGAGCGAACTGGGTGGCCGCAGACTCAGGCGCCGTCGGCAGAATCAGTGGCCGGGCTTGCAGCAGCCAGAGTGTCTCGCCTTCAGCATCGCGGGTGACTGCGAACTCGCAGTCGACCGGCCGATCACCAAACAGGCTGAGCAATTCCTCGAGCAAGGCCACCACTGGTGCGAGCGACGCGGGCGCTGCCACTGCACTGTGCGCCGCCTGCTGCCAGAGCCGCCCACCCATGCCGCCAGTGACGGCGGCGGTGTCATCGCCCTCCGACCAATTCACCACGCGATACGGTGCGCAGGTGTTGGGGTCGTGGGAGAAAGCCACGCCGGAGCGCAGCACATTGCCGAGCATTGGCTGAATCAGGATCTCGTCAGTCAGGTGCACATCGCCGTAACTGGCGATGACCTGTTCGATCGCCGAGACCAGTCCAGCTTCATCGACATTCGGCACCGACAGGAAGGCGCCGGCGAACGACGCCTGCGCACTGTCCTCGCGTCCGCAACTGGAGCGCACGATCCACGGAGCGCTCGGCAGCCGACGCTGGATGTTCTCAACGCAGGCGCGCTGATCCAGTTGCCAGTCCGCCACAGTGAACGCCAGCAACGGCGCAATGTGCGCCGAGGCGAGCCGCCCTTGCAGGCTGGTCAGGGTGCCGGCCTTGGTTGAGAAATGCAGGGCCATCAGCGGTTATCTCAGTTGAGCAACCCAGATGTTGGTCGAGTACGGAATCTGGATCGACGGCGTCTGCAGGCTTTTCAGGTAGTCGTCGATGGCCGCGATCACTTCATGGAAGCTGGCGCCAGCCTGACGCTCCAGCGTGGCGTGCGAGCGCCAGGCTTCGAGGCATTCTTCGATCGACTGCTCGTGAATCACGCGGGCATCCAGATGCACGACCGGGCCGAACAGTTCGCTGGCGTCGATCACGGCAGTCTGGTCTTCGCGACGGGTGCCGTAGCCATAACCGGCCACGCGCTCTTTGATGATCGCTTCGATGCGCGCCTGGATCGGGTCTTCCAGATTGCGGTGGTTCCACATGCAGGCAAACCAGCCGCGCGGCTTGAGAATGCGCGCGGTTTCCTTGAGGGCCTGCTGACGGTCGCAGACGTTGAAGGAGCTGCCGAACGTGACCATGTCGAACGCTTGCGCCGCCTGGCCGGTAGCTTCACCGGTGCCTTCGTGCCATTTGACGTTCGGCAGTTCGGCGGTGCGCTTGATGCCATTACCGCGCATCGCGTCGTTGGGTTCTACCGCTGTGACATCCAGGCCGCGGGCGGCCAGCATCAGCGTCAAGTGCGCAACACCCGCGCCGACGTCGCAGAACTTGTCGCCTTGCTCGGCACCGGCAATCGACAGCATGGCGTCGATGGCCGCGTCGGCGTAGTCAGGGCGCTTCAAATAGGCATCGGCCAGAGTGGTGTAGTCCCATTCGGTTTTCATAGTCAGTTCCTTCGAAGAATTTTAGGGAGCAAATCATCGGCCAGACGTTGGCTGGAGCGTTCGCGATTGAACTCAACCAGGCAGTCGGCGGCCAGCGGTTCATCAATGGCCAGGTCGAGCCCGGCAACGTTGTGCAGTTCGCCTGCATCGAAACGGCGATAGATGTCCTTGGGGTCGCGACGACGCAACTCCTCGACGGGCACCTTCAGATAAATCTCGAAATATTTGGGCAGGTGGGCGCGGTTCCACTCGTGAACCTCGCGAAACAGCGAGATCGTGGCGATCACCACGGTTTGTCCCTGTGCAGCGATCATTTTGCACAGACGAGCGTATTGCAGAGCGAGGGCCAGGCGACCTTCGCGGCCATGGTTCTGTGAGTTGGCAGCGGCTGCGCCGAATACTTCGCGCAATTCATCGCCATCGAGCATGACCACCGATCGTCTTTCAGCACGCAGTCTGGCAACCAATTCACCGGCCAGCGTTGATTTGCCCGCTCCTGAAAGGCCCGTAATCCAGATTACCTGTCCACCCGCATCACATTTCATAGTGTTCTGACTTGTGTTCGATTCGAGTGTATCGGCAGGCTGTTTCCTCGCATGAGGTCAGGCCTGCGTTATTTTACTGTTTGTCCCGCTCGTTAATGTCCCCGAAAGAGTCAATCGAGAGCGGGCAATACTTCGACTCGTGCCGGTATTCAATCAGGTCGTGGAACACTTCCTGAGGTAGGGGCAAGTCGCGGTATTGTGCCTGGTAGAACTTGTTGTATATGTAATAGCTGTCTTCCGGTTTCAGCAGGCTGAACCCTAGTGCCATGTCTCTGAGCTCATTGCTGCTTCTGGCAATTGGCAACAGGTTGTCCATTTGCTTTAGCCAGGCGTCGACCGTGAGATTGCTCTCTTCGGTAAAGGGCACGTAATAAATCGGCAGCTTGCAGGTGTTGAGCATGAACGAAACGCCACCGGTGGATGCATCGGTGATGACCGTGTCGCATTGTGCGTAGAAAACCGTGCTGCTGGTGCCTGCCTTGTCGATGGTTATCCAGTCATGGGCAGACAGTTGTTCGCACAGATCCTTCACGGTCGGATGGGAAAGTTCGGCCATATACGGACGCAAGATGAAGGTTGCGTGGGGAATTTGCGACTTGACTGCATTGATGACGGTCTGCAGGTTTTCATACAGTGTCGCCCCGTTCGGGCAGATACCCACTTGGGTCGGCAGAAGCCCTACGACATAGTCGTCCGAGGTTTTTTTCGCAGGCGGTGATGATTCAAAGATGCCGGGAATCTTCACCGGCAGCGTAGCGACCGGGCTGGTGATGCGCATGTCCGAACGCAAGGCCAGCCCATCGATCAACATTGTTTTCAGGGCCTTTCTGTCGCGACGGTATGCCTGCAGCCCGGCCGTCATCAAATCAAAGCCCGACCGGGAAGAGGAGATGATCGCATCCCAGTAAGAGGTCAGCTCAGCGTAGTAATACTTGTCTTTGGTCGGCATCCCGACATTGCCGTGGCTGATGAAGATGCCAAAATTTGAATGGTCCAGCAGACGCCCGGCGTAGGCATCATTTGAGATGACAACCTGCGATTTAAGGCTCGCAATGAAGTCATTGCCAACCTGCCTTACCGGGTAATCGAGGATGGCTTCGACTTCCTCCCGGCTTGAGCCGGTGCGATCAGTATTGAGGACGACACAGTTATATTTTTCTCGAAGCGAGTTGAGCGCCGGGATCAGATACTCGAGATATGTTTTGCCACCGTCCGCTACGTTGCTGAGCAAATAAACTGTTTTCATAATGAAGTTTTGCTTTTTTAGTTGTTTAAATAAGGCCAATGTCGAACGGAGTAATAACGTCGGGCGAGGGCTTTTTTAGTTGTCTGGATTTAAGCTGATGACCAGATACACGCACCCAGGCCAGGTTTGGCCTGGATTATGAATACGCTGGTTGATCGAGCGGCTTTGCCCGGTGAACAGTAGAAATCTTGTCCATGATATCCCGCCTCCATTTCCACGCTGAAAAATGCTCGATGTCTTGACGATAGACGGATAAGTCGTAAAAAAGAGCGCTGTCGTTATATCACATGTCGGTCAATGGCCATCAGCGCTCGATGGTTATTTTCGGGGCAGTCCGTTGCGAGGAGCGTTGTCATTTTCATTGTGTTGCCGGGCGATACTGCAAAGCCTCCGCCAAGTGTTCGCGCGTGATGTCCTTTTCCTGGCTCAGATCGGCCAATGTCCTGGCGACCTTGAGCAACCTGTGCGCCGAGCGCAGTGACAGGGTCAGCCGTTCACAGGCTGACTCCAGCCAGGTCTCATCGGCTGTGGATAACTTGCAGTGACGACGCAGGCCTGGCAGATCAAGAAACGCATTGGCACATCCCTGGCGTTTCTGTTGTCGCTCGCGAGCCTCGGCTACCAACGCGGCCGCACTGGCGCTGTCTTCTCCTGGCTTTACCGCAGGGTTCAGCGCTGTCGCCTCCCGCGCTACCGTCAAGTGCAAATCGATTCGGTCCAGTAGCGGCCCTGACAACTTGTTGCGATAGCGTTGGACCATGTCCGGCGTGCACGAACACTTGCCACTGGGTTCGCCAAGATATCCACAGGGGCAAGGGTTCATCGCGGCCACCAACTGAAAGCGCGCGGGAAAACGCACGCGATCCTTGGCCCGGGCGATGACGATATGCCCGGACTCCAAAGGCTCGCGCAGGACCTCCAGGACCTTGCGATCAAACTCCGGCAGTTCGTCGAGAAACAACACACCATGATGGGCCAGGGTGATTTCGCCGGGTTGCGGTTTTGAGCTGCCACCGACCAGTGCCGGCCCGGATGCCGAATGGTGCGGTTGCCGGAAGGGACGCTGCGGCCAATGGGTCAGTGGCGCGCCACTGGCAACTGACTGAATCGCCGCGACCTCCAGCGCTTCACTTTCGGTCAGCGGCGGAAGCAGGCCCGGCAATCGGCTGGCCAACAATGTTTTACCGGTTCCCGGAGGCCCGCTGAACAGCAGGTTATGCGCCCCCGCAGCAGCAATCAGCAACGCCCGTTTCGCCGCCAGTTGGCCCTGCACTTCATTCAAGTCCGGATAGGGCTTGCTGGCATGCATCAATCCGTCGGAGACATAGGGCTCAACCGGCGTATGCCCATTGAAATGCGCCACCGCCTCCAGCAAATGATCTACCGCAAACACCTTCAACCCCGAGGCCAGACACGCCTCCTCGGCATTCGCGCGCGGCACCACCAGCGCACGCCCCGCCTTGCGCGCCGCCAACGCTGCCGGCAACACGCCACGCACCGCCCGTACTGCGCCGGACAACGCCAACTCACCCAGACATTCCACATCATCCAGCGTCAGACACGGCACCTGCACACTCGCCGACAGAATCCCCAAGGCAATTGCCAGATCAAACCGCCCACCATCCTTGGGCAGATCCGCCGGTGCCAGATTCAAGGTGATCCGCCGCGCCGGAAACTGCAGCCCGGAATTGATGATCGCGCTGCGCACCCGATCCTTGCTCTCCTTCACCGCCGCCTCGGGCAGACCGACCATGGTCAGCGACGGCAGACCATTGGCCAGATGAACTTCGACGGTGACAGCGGGGGCTTCCACGCCTATCTGGGCGCGACTGTGGACGATAGAGAGGGACATGGTCGTTCCTTGAGCTGAATCGGGGAGCCGCTTCCTGCGGGTTTTTGAAGGGTAGTTGGGAGAAGACGCTTAAGCGGGTCGAGCGGAGCGCGAAAATTTCTCAGGATGTTGCTGGAACAAGTCGCAAGGAATCTATCCAGTACTGCAAGCGGACATGCGAGTTGTTTGTGTAGGAAAAAGCAACGGATCGGTGAGGGCCGGGCCGCGTGAGTAGTCCATTTCTGAGAGTCTTGAAAGAACACCCAAATCACAAGATGGACTGTTTGCTTTGATGAGTTCTGCGAATACACTCAAGATTAATGCATAACGTTAAGCTTTAAATTATGATCGTTAGCTTCGGATGTTCTGAAACCGAATACCTGTTCCGCAGCGGTAAAACCCGTTTCTGGTCAGCCATATTGAGTGTCGCGGAACGCAAGCTGACGATGCTTGATGCGGCAGCAGTATTAGCTGATCTCCGGTCTCCTCCGGGAAATCGGCTCGAAGCTCTGGAAGGAGATCGAAAAGGGCAATTCAGCATTCGGATCAACGCCCAATGGCGAATTTGCTTCGTCTGGGGGCTTAATGGCCCTGAGGGTGTGGAAATCGTCGATTATCACTGAGGTGACTATGACTAAGAATGGTATGCGTCCGGTTCATCCCGGTGAGATCCTCAAAGAGGAGTACCTAGAGCCTTTGTGCCTTACAGCAACTGCGTTGGCGAGAGCACTAAATGTGTCGACTCCGACGGTGAACGATATTGTTCTACAGCGGCGAGGTGTCAGCGCTGATATGGCGTTAAGGCTTGCTATCTGCCTGGACACCACCCCTGAATTTTGGCTGAACCTGCAATCGGCTTACGATTTGCGAAAAGCTGAAATTGAGAAAGGAGCTTCCATCCGTGATCAAGTTGAGCGACTGGCACATTGCGCTTGAACCTGACCCTTGGGTCGCAGAGGGGTGCGAATCGGGCGAATCTACGCAAAGCTGAAAAATTGTGGACGAAAAAAAACCGCCTTGAACAGGCGGTTTTTTTATTCGCAGGCTTTGGTGAGGCCGCGGCCTGCACATCCTTAGCGGACACACTCGCGTTTGCAGAGGTTATCCATATCGGTGTGTCAGGACAAGTTCTACTGGGCTGGAGATCAAAAGATCGCAGCCTTCGGCAGCTCCCACAGGGGGTTGCGGGGTTATTCAGCGGGCGGTGTCAGCTTGGCTTCCATCTCGGCAACCTTGGCTTCGAGGCTTTCGAGGCGGGCACGAGTGCGCGCCAACACAACCATCTGGCTATCAAATTCTTCACGGCTGACCAGGTCGAGTTTGCTGAACGCACTCTGCAGCAGCATCTTGAACTGGCTTTCGATTTCGGCTTTCGGCAGCGGGGTGTCGCCGCTGAACAGGCGGGAGGCGGTGCCGCTCAGGGCGTCGAGGAAGTCTTTGGGCGCGAGCATGGTGGATGTCCTGGAAACAATGGCCGGCAGTGTATCACGCAGTGTCTATAGTCAATCTCGTGGTCAGGGATGCACGCTTTTCGCGCAGGCGGACGGATGGCGACGCACCGTTGTTGTGCGTATCCGGATGGCGTTTTGCACGGGATGGCTTGCGGCAGCGGCCAAGGGATTGAAATCAGGGGATTTTGGCGAGATGGCAAGGTTTCTGCTTAGTCACCTTCGACCCATGCACTGATGCAGTCGCTGTGACGAATGCAGTGCGGCAGACGGAGCGGGGAGTTTCGTCGGCAGCGGTTAGCTGGCGTCAGTCGGGCAGGTACGGCCGACGATGCGTTACAAAGCCAGGCACTGCGCTTAGACTTGAGTCGGGTTTGTTTTCCTGGGGCAAGTCCACCAATTCGGGAGAGAGTTTCATGAAGCTAGTCACTGCCATCATCAAGCCGTTCAAGTTGGACGACGTGCGCGAGTCGCTGTCCGAAATCGGCGTGCAGGGCATTACCGTTACTGAAGTCAAAGGCTTCGGCCGGCAGAAGGGTCACACCGAGCTGTATCGCGGCGCGGAATATGTGGTCGATTTTCTGCCCAAGGTGAAAATCGACGTGGCCATCGACGACAAGGATCTGGATCGGGTTATCGAAGCGATAACCAAAGCGGCCAACACCGGCAAGATCGGTGACGGCAAGATCTTCGTGGTCAATCTGGAACAGGCGATCCGCATCCGTACCGGCGAAACCGATACCGACGCGATTTAACCGCCGCCACAAACCCCAACGCCCCAGGAGAAAACAATATGACTCTGCGTAAATTCGCAGGGCTAGGAGCCCTGTTGTCTATCGTAATGCCAAGCCTTGCAATGGCGGCAGACGAAGTGGCGGCCCCGGTCCTCAATTCCGGCGACACTGCCTGGATGCTCACCTCGACGGCACTTGTGCTGTTCATGACCATCCCCGGCCTGGCGCTGTTCTACGGCGGCATGGTTCGCTCGAAAAACATTCTTTCCGTGATGATGCAGTGCTTCGCCATTACCGGTCTGATCAGCATCCTGTGGGTCATTTATGGCTACAGCATTGCGTTCGACACCACCGGCATGGAGCAGGGCGTCGTCAACTTCAACTCGTTCTTCGGCGGCATGGGCAAGGCGTTCCTCGCCGGTGTCACGCCTTCGAGCCTGACCGGCCCAGCGGCGCTGTTCCCTGAGGCGGTGTTCATCACCTTCCAGATGACCTTCGCGATCATCACCCCGGCGCTGATCGTCGGTGCGTTCGCCGAGCGGATGAAGTTCTCCGCGATGCTGATCTTCATGGGAATCTGGTTCACCCTGGTTTACGCGCCGATCGCGCACATGGTCTGGTCCGGCAACGGCGGCTTGATGTGGGACTGGGGCGTGCTCGACTTCGCGGGCGGCACCGTGGTGCACATCAACGCCGGTGTCGCCGGTCTGATTGCCTGCCTGGTATTGGGCAAGCGCAAAGGCTTCCCGACCACCCCGATGGCTCCGCACAATCTCGGTTACACCCTGATGGGCGCGGCGATGCTGTGGGTCGGCTGGTTCGGCTTCAACGCCGGTTCCGCTGCGGCGGCCAACGGCACCGCCGGCATGGCGATGCTGGTCACTCAGATCGCTACCGCCGCCGCCGCGCTGGGCTGGATGTTTGCCGAGTGGGTCACCCACGGCAAGCCAAGCGCGCTGGGCATCGCCTCGGGTGTGGTGGCCGGTCTGGTCGCGATCACTCCGGCTGCCGGCACCGTAGGCCCAATGGGCGCACTGGTCATCGGTCTGGCTGCAGGTGTGGTGTGCTTCTTCTGCGCCACCACGCTGAAACGCAAACTCGGTTATGACGATTCCCTGGATGCCTTCGGCGTGCACGGTATCGGCGGTATCCTCGGCGCGATCCTCACCGGTGTGTTCGCAGCTCCTGCTCTGGGTGGCTTCGGCACCGTCACCGATATCGGTGCGCAAGTGTGGATTCAGGTCAAAGGCGTGGGCTTCACGGTGATCTACACCGCGATCGTCACCTTTATCATCCTCAAGGTCCTCGACGCCGTCATGGGTCTGCGTGTGACCGAGGAAGAAGAGTCGGTCGGCCTCGATCTGGCACAACACAACGAACGCGGCTACAACCTGTAAGTACGCGCATTAAAAACTTGCCCGGTTCGCCGGGCATTTTTTTGTCTGGAATTTGTCGCAGAGAGAACAGCTGAAAGGATTTTTCGTACGGCTTTAGTCGTGTTTACGACGAGCGTTTTTCTGCGGCCAATGGCTTACATCATTGCAGGAATATTAGGGCCTTTGTTTTTTCCCAGAGCGCGCTAGAATGCGCCCCGAACGTGCGGAGAACTGTATGTGGCAACAGACTCTGATAACCCTGCGGGCACGGCCCCGGGGCTTTCATCTGGTAACGGACGAGTTACTCGCTGGCCTGCCTGAACTCAGGGAGTGCCGGGTCGGTCTGTTGCATTTGTGGCTGCAGCATACCTCGGCGTCGTTGACCATCAACGAGAACGCCGATCCGGCGGTACGTCGCGACTTCGAACGATTTTTCAATCGTCTGATCCCACAAGGAGCAGACGGCTATGAGCATAACGACGAAGGCCTGGACGACCTCCCGGCGCACTTCAAGGCCAGCGTGCTTGGTTGCCAGATCAGTCTGCCGGTTTCGGCAGGTCGTTTGGCACTGGGGACCTGGCAAGGCGTTTATCTGGGCGAGCACCGTGATCATGGCGGTGCCCGAAAAGTCCTCGCCACCTTGCATGGTGAAGGGGCATAAACCGTTGGTCACCAATGGTTACTGATTTTTTAACGGCGACTTTCGACAGTTGCCAAAGCTGGTCTATAACTAATCTGCTTTTCGCAAGTCATGAGGTAGAACATGAGCGACGATGATCTGGAAAACGACGACCTCGAAGTAGGCGACGAAGACGAGGCCGAGGAAGGCTTGGAAGCAGCAGCGGAAGACGTTGCTGACGACGATGGTGGCGACGATACGCCGGCCCCGGCTGCCAAAGGCAAAGCCAAGGCTGCGGTGTCGGTAGATGAGTTGCCGAGCATTGAAGCCAAGAACAAGGAACGCGACGCCCTGGCCAAGGCCATGGAAGAGTTCCTGTCGCGCGGCGGAAAAGTGCAGGAAGTGGAGGCCAATGTGGTCGCCGATCCTCCGAAGAAGCCCGACAACAAGTACGGCAGCCGCCCTATCTGAGGCGTGCCGCCTGCTTGCTGAAAAAGCCCGCCGTCGCTGCGGGCTTTTTCATGCCCGGTATCCGGACGCGCAACGATCCCCCTGTAGGAGTGAGCCTGCTCGCGATAGCGGTGAGTCAGATACATCTGGGTTGACCGACACACCGCTATCGCGAGCAGGCTCACTCCTACAAGGGAACTGTGTCAGTTCGAGGTGGCATTCCAGCGCGCGAGTACGGCTGGCAAATCGCTCAGGCTACGAATCTCGGCATCCGGCAAACGATCCGCTTCCCAGACCTTACCCGCCGGGTTGAACCAGATCGCCCGCAACCCCGCCTGCTGCGCCCCGGCAATGTCATCACCCGGATGATCACCGATATGTACGGCGGTTTCGGCCGTGGCGCCACCGCGCTGCAAGGCTTCGTGGAACAACCGGGCATCCGGTTTGGCGATGCCGATATCTTCGGCGCACAACGCAAACTTGAAGTAGTCCGCCAGACCCAGCCGACGCACATCGGCATTGCCATTGGTGACCACGCCAAGCGCATAGTGATTGGCGAGAATCTCCAGCACGGGCTCGACTTCAGGGAACACTTCGATCTGGTGCCGCGCATGCAGGAACACTTCAAATCCCTTGTCGGCCAGGTCGGATGCTTCGTCATGGGCGTACCCAGCGTCTTCCATCGCATGAAACAACACCCGCCGACGCAGCGCACTGATCCGATGCTTGAGGCCCGGCTCGTTAGCCAATACACGCTCACGAATCGCCCACAAATGCTCCACCGGCACCGCGCCCAGATTCGGCGCATGTTCGCTCAGCCATTCGCGCAATACCGCTTCGGCGCTGACGATCACCGGGGCGGTGTCCCACAGGGTGTCGTCGAGGTCGAAGGTGATCAACTGGATGCTCATGAATCGTCGCCTTTCATACGTTTGGCCCGTGGATGGGCGCTGTCGTAGACCGCCGCCAGGTGCTGGAAGTCCAGATGGGTATAAATCTGCGTGGTCTTGATGTCCGAGTGGCCGAGCAATTCCTGCACGGCGCGCAGGTCCTGCGAAGACTCCAGCAAGTGGCTGGCGAAGGAGTGCCGCAGCATGTGCGGGTGCAGGTTCTGCCCCAGCTCGCGTTCGCCGGCCAGTTTGACCCGCACCTGAATTGCGCGCGGGCCAAGGCGCCGGCCTTGCTGGCTGACGAACACGGCGTCGTCCGCCGGGTTGGTCATGGCCCGCAGCGGCAGCCATTGTTCGATTGCTTCGCGGGCCTTTTTGCCCACCGGCAGCAGGCGCGTCTTGCTGCCCTTGCCCAGTACCTGAACCATGCCATCGGCGAGGTCGAGTTGATCGAGATTAAGCCCGGTCAGCTCTGACAAGCGCAGGCCGGAGGAGTAGAACAACTCAAGAATCGCCTGGTCACGCCGCGCGAGAAAATCATCCTCGACCGCACCTTCAAGCAGTTGCAGCGCACGATCGGTGTCGAGGGTTTTCGGCAGGCGACGTTCGCCTTTCGGCGGCGCCAGACCGGTCGCCGGATCATGGTCACAAAGGCCTTCGCGATTCAGATAGTGGTAGAGCCCACGAACCGCCGACAGCAGCCGCGCGAGGCTGCGCGAGGACTGACCTTGTGCATTCAAACGGGCGATCAGGCTGCGCAGGCGTTGAATATCCAGCGCGGCCCAGCTGCCGATGTTCTGTTTGACGCACCAGCCGAGGACTTTGTCGAGGTCGCGGCGGTAGGCCGACAGCGTGTGCGGCGACACCTGTCGCTCACTGCGCAGGTGTTCGCAGTAAGCGTCCAGTTGCCGTTCCATGTTCAGCGTACCGAGCGCAGGGAGCTGTTGACCCGTGGCAGCACGCGGCCCATGACTTCGGCGATGTAGCTCAAGAACAGCGTGCCGACCGAACTCTTGTAGTGCTGCGGATCACGGCTGGCGATTGCCAGAATGCCGTGGATGCCTTGATGGCTGACCGCAACCACGGCGGTAGAGCCGATCTGCTTGCGCTGTTCTTCGCCGAAGAGGAAGTCCAGTTCATGCTCGCGCAGGCTGCCGCTGACGCTTTTGCCTTCGGTGAGCAGGCCGCCGATGGCGACTTGGGCGTCCGCGTGGCTGACCCAGCGACCGACCGGTGCCGGGTTGTCACCGAGCAGGATCAGGCTGACAAAAGGCACCTGAAAGTCTTGACGCAGACTGTCTTCGACGCTGATCACCACGTCTTCCAGGCTGGAGGCGTCCATCAGGGCGAGGATCAGGCGACGAGTCTTGTCGAACAGGCGATCGTTGTCGCGGGCGACGTCCATCAAATGCGAGAGGCGGTGACGCATCTCGATGTTGCGGTCGCGCAGGATAGTCATCTGCCGCTCGACCAGCGAAACGGTATCGCCACGCTGGTGCGGAATGCGCAGGGCGGGCAGCAGTTCTTCGTGCTCGACGAAGAAGTCCGGATGTGCCTCGAGGTATGCGGCAACCGCTGCCGCCTCCAGGCTCTCGGACGCTGATTCGTCGGACTGTCGGGCGGGTACCTGAGGCTTATCGGTCATGGTTTCTGCTCACTCAAAGACGTACTTGTCCTTCGTATACACGCACTGCCGGACCGGTCATCAGCACCGGTTGGCCAGGGCCTGCCCATTCAATGGACAGACGCCCGCCGGGCAGGTCGATCAATAGCGGCGAATCCATCCACCCCTGGCTGATCGCAGCGACAGCCGCTGCGCACGCGCCGGTGCCGCAGGCCTGGGTTTCCCCGGCGCCACGTTCCCACACGCGCAGCTGCGCGCGGTTGCGGTCGATGACCTGGAGAAAACCGACGTTCACTCGCGCCGGGAAGCGCGGATGATGTTCGATTTTCGGCCCCAGTTCATGCACCGGCGCGCTGTTGATGTCCTGCACGCGCAATACCGCGTGCGGGTTGCCCATCGACACGGCGGCCAGCTCGACCGTGGTGCCGTCGACTTCCAGCTGATAGCTGATGGCTTGCGCTGGCGCGTCGAACGGAATATCCGCTGGCACCAGACGCGGGGCGCCCATGTTTACGCCGATCTGGCCGTCGTTACGCACGTCCAGCTCGATGATGCCGCCCTTGGTCTCGACGCGGATCTGCCGTTTCGCGGTCAGACGCTTGTCGAGCACGAAGCGGGCGAAGCAGCGCGCGCCGTTGCCGCATTGCTCGACTTCCGAGCCATCGGAATTGAAGATCCGATAACGGAAATCCACGTCCGGGTTGCTCGGCGCCTCGACGATCAGCAACTGGTCGAAACCGATGCCGGTGTGGCGGTCGCCCCATTGCTTGGCGTGCTTTGGCTGAATATGCGCGTGCTGGCTGACCAGGTCGAGAACCATGAAGTCATTGCCCAAGCCGTGCATTTTAGTAAAACGCAGCAGCATGGGTTACTCCGGCAGCAGGCTTTCGCCGGCAAACAGCTCAGCCACGGTTTCGCGGCGGCGCACTTCAAAAACCTGATCACCGTCTACCAACACTTCAGCGGTACGGCCACGGGTGTTGTAGTTGGAGCTCATCACAAAACCGTAGGCACCGGCCGAATGCACGGCCAGCAGGTCGCCTTCTTCCAGCGCCAGTTCACGATCCTTGGCGAGGAAGTCACCGGTTTCGCAGATCGGGCCAACGATGTCGTATTTGCGCGCAGCGGTGTCACGCGGTTTGACCGCGGTAACGTCCATCCACGCCTGATACAGCGCCGGGCGGATCAGGTCGTTCATCGCCGCGTCGACGATGGCGAAATCCTTGTGTTCGGTGTGCTTGAGGTACTCGATCTGAGTCAGCAGCACGCCGGCGTTGGCAACGATGAAACGGCCTGGCTCGAACACCAGCGCCAGATCACGACCGTTGAGACGCTCGCGCACGGCTTTGATGTAGTCGGCAGCCAATGGCGGCTCTTCATCACGATAACGCACACCCAAACCACCACCGAGATCGATGTGGCGCAGGTGAATGCCGCAATCGCCGAGACGGTCGACCAGATCCAGAAGGCGGTCGAGCGCGTCGAGGAACGGTGGCAGCGTGGTCAGTTGCGAACCGATGTGGCAGTCGACGCCAACTACTTCCAGGTTCGGCAGATGTGCGGCACGCACGTACACGTCTTCGGCGTCGGCAATGGCGATGCCGAACTTGTTCTCTTTGAGACCGGTGGAAATGTACGGGTGGGTGCCGGCATCGACGTCCGGGTTAACCCGCAGCGATACCGGGGCACGAACGCCCAGCTCGGCGGCAACCACTTGCAGGCGTTCCAACTCGTCGGTGGATTCGACGTTGAAGCAGTGCACGCCGACTTCGAGGGCGCGACGCATGTCGTCACGGGTCTTGCCGACTCCGGAGAAGACGATCTTGTCCGGGCTGCCACCAGCGGCGAGAACGCGTTCCAGCTCGCCACGGGAAACGATGTCGAAACCGGCGCCGAGGCGGGCCAGGACATTCAGTACGCCGAGGTTGGAGTTGGCTTTGACGGCAAAACAGACCAAGTGCGGCATGCCGGCCAGTGCATCGGCGTAAGCCAGATACTGGGCTTCGATGTGTGCGCGCGAGTAAACATAGGTGGGCGTGCCGAAACGGTCGGCGATGGCTGACAGCGCCACCCCTTCCGCGAACAGCTCCCCGCCACGGTAGTTAAAAGCGTCCATGGCGATCCCTTAGTAAACGTCGTGCTTGTGTGCTTTCGAAGCCGGCTGCTTTTGCGAAGACTGGGCTTGTTCGGCCGGGTCCTGATCATCATCGGGCAGGTACAGCGGGCCTTTTTGACCGCAGGCCGAAACAAGGCAGGCAACCGCGACGAGCGCAGCAAGGGAAGAGATCAGGCGCTTCATGGCGAAATCCTTGAAAATGCGTTAATTGCGCCGGAGTATACCGGCCACCCGGCGGCTTGCCTATGCGATGGGGTTCCCGTCCGGCGGGGCTTGCCTAAAGCTGCCCGAACCGCCGCAATCTCCTGTAGGAGTGAGCCTGCTCGCGATAGCGGAGTGTCAGATACCTATATGCTGACTGACACACCGCTATCGCGAGCAGGCTCACTCCTACAAGGGTTTGGTGTCAGGAGTGGGGCAAGGTGCTTGGTCGTTAATCTTTGCAATCGGCCGGCAGCGTCCGTATCTTTCGGCGCTTGTGCCTGATCAGACATTTTTTGAGGTTGCCGCAATGAGTTTGTCCGAAGCCCGTTTTCACGATCTGGTCGATGAAACCCAGGAAAAACTGGAAGACATTTTTGACGAAAGTGATCTGGATATCGACCTGGAGAGCTCGGCCGGTGTGCTTACCGTCAAGTTCGAAAACGGCTCGCAGCTGATCTTCAGCCGCCAGGAGCCGCTGCGTCAGCTGTGGCTGGCGGCGGTGTCCGGTGGTTTCCACTTCGACTACGACGAAGAAAGCGAGCGCTGGATGTGCGACAAGAGCGAAGAGCAACTGGGCGAAATGCTCGAGCGCATCGTCAAGCAACAGGCTGGCGCTGAATTCGACTTCGAAGGTCTGTGATTCCGTGACTGACACCGCTCCTGTTCGTCCACCCAAGCCGCTTTACAGCAACATCAGCCCGGCCGTGCCTTCGCCATGCAGTGGCGTGTGTCGGCTAGATGAGCAAAAGGTCTGCCTCGGCTGCTTCCGCCATGTCGAAGACATTCGCGAATGGCGTTCGGCGGACGATCAACGCCGCCGGGTCATCTGTGCCCAAGCCGCAGACCGCCGCAATTCCCCAACGTAGGGACTGGCCGGGTGGGTGACTTGTATATTTTTTGAGCTGTGATAGTGTCCGAACACGCCTCAACCCATCGAGGCCTGGTGAAAACCCCGTCTTTTTTGGCGGGGTTTTGCTTTTTTTGTGTGCAGAAGAAAGGAGTCTGCCCGGATCATGACCGCACCTTCCATCACCCTTACCCGTCTGGACGTGCAACGTCTGGAGCGCCTGATCGACAACCTGAACGAGAAAGACCAGGCTGCGCCGGGCGTGATTGCGCTGCAAACCGAGCTGGACCGCGCCGATACCGTGGTCGGCCACGATGAAGTGCCCGCCGATGTCGTGACGATGAATTCCCGTGTGCATTGCCGCGAAGAAGGCAGTGGCAAGGATTACCACCTGACGCTGGTCTATCCGAAGGATGCCAACGCCGATGAGGGCAAGATCTCGATCCTGGCCCCGGTCGGCAGTGCGTTGCTGGGCCTGAAGGTCGGTCAGCACATTGACTGGCCGGCACCCGGTGGCAAGACCCTCAAACTGACTTTGCTGGAAGTCGAATCGCAACCAGCCAACGGTGGCGCGTTTCCCGAGTAATCCGCCTCAGACCTGTTCGAGCGCCTCGTTCAGGGCGCGCTCCAGGTCAGCCTTGTAGCGCAGATACAGATTGCTTGAACTTTGCCCGTCACCGAGCAGACCCGACAGGTCGAGGTCGGTGATGTAGCAGCGATAGCGTTCGCTCTCGCGGCGCTGCTCGACGATCTCCCGGGCGACCACGCTGAACAGCTGGTCGCCATGTTCCAGCTCGCTGAATTCCCGTTGATTGCAATACAGGGTGACCTGCACTTCGCCCGGTGCGGCTTTGCCGACGATCGCCTGCACGTCATAGAACGGCTTGTTCACCGGCGTTTGCGGTGCCGGCCGTGCTTCGACCCGACGCGCGCGCCCCGGACCCGAAGGCAATAACTGGTAATACAAAGTGTCGAGACGGGCATCCGGGCTGGCGTCCATCGGTAGCACGGCTTCACGGCGGAACAGGATTGATTGCAGGAATCGCTGCAACGGCACCAGCAAGCTCTGCTCGTCGTGATAAGGCAAATGTTGCTGCCACAGTGCGTTGAACTCATCCAGCACGTACAGCTCGGCCTGCTGCTCGGTGATCCGGTAGAACACCTGAATGCATTCCGGCTGGCCCATCGGCAGGATCAGTGCGAGGTCGTGATCTTCCAGCGCCATCGGGTCCAGGTGCAGCGGGCTGTAGCGCGGCTGTTCTTCACCAAGGTAATCCAGCAACGCTGGCAATGTCGCGAGCGCGACGTGGTTGACCTGACCAGGTACCAATTCCAGCACGTGATAATGCTGCTGCACTTGAATCAGGTAGCGATGATTCAGTTCGCTGAGCAACAGATTTTGCGCGGTGTCGATGATTTCCTCGACGCGACGGGCGATGAACTGTGCACGGTTGTGGCAGAAGCAGCGCACCTTCAACGACGGCTGCAAAGCCCCGCGTGGCAGGTTGTTGAGGTAATCGCGCAGGCAGTCGAGCAGGGCGTGGGGGCCGTCGAAACGGTTGACCAGCACTTCGTTCCAGCTGTTTAGCGTGACCTGATCCAGGGTCAGCACGAGGTTTTCGCGCACCCCGGCATAGCTCAGCGAGTCGGTGCGCTCGGTGGTCATCAGGATGTTCAGGTCGCGGTGATGTTTGAGCGGATCAATGCCGACGTTGACCAGAATCAGCACTTCGCTCGGTACCGCAGCGCGCAGCAATGGCTCTTCAGCCACTGTAGGCAGGGGCAGGGCGATGCACTGTTGCAGGCTGCCGAGCAGGTTGAACAGTTCGAACTCGCTCAGGTCGCTGGTGCCGGGATGCAGGGCCAGACGCGTGCTGCTGTCGATCACGCCGTTGCGGTGGCACCAGGTCAGCAATTCAAGCAGTTCGCGGCTGCGCTTGATCGGCGCGAAGTGCTCCCATTCCAGTGCGGTAAGGCTGCCGTTATACAGGCCCCACTGGGTTTGCCCCGGTTCCTTTTTGTTGCGCGACTGCACCAGTGTCAGGGTGTCTTCTGCCAGATCCGGGGCGATGCCGGGGTTGATGAACTCGACCTTGTCGGCCTTGCGTTCGAAGGCGGCATAGAGCCGGCGGCCGAGCACATTGAGGTCACGCTTGTTGATCAGGCTGACGGTCTGCTCGGTGCGGGCGAACTGGGTGAGGAAGCGATAGCTGTAGTTCAGCTCATTGACCAGCGCCCGGCGTTCGGCGCTGACCTGACGGACTTTCCACTGGCTGCGGCTGTCGAGCAGCGTCAGTTGTCGCTGATCCCAATGCCACTCGCTGGCAAGCCGTTCCAGCAACGTGCGTTGCCAGCTCTGGGTGCGGCTGTTGCCGGTGAGCTTGCGGTTGACCTTCAGGTACAGCGCGCGGCGCACCAGTTCCAGCCGCTCCGGCTCGTTACGCGCGGTGAGGTATTCCTCGATACGCCGGTACACCACCATGTACGGATCCAGTTCATCCAGATCCAGCTGGTTGGCGAACACGGCTTTCTTGAAGCGCAGGCTCAGGCACTGCACCTGCGGGTGTTCGCTGGCGTAGACCTCGGTCAGCAGCAGTTTCAGTACCGACTTGTAGGGCGACTCGATGCCTTTGAACAACTGCCACAATCCGGCACCAATGAACTCGCCCGGCGGAATGGTCGCCAGATGGCCGAGGTCGAGGGTTTCGTCAGCACGGATGAAGCGCTTGGACAGCAGGGTGTGGGTGTAGAGGTCGTAGGCGGTTTCTTCGTAAACCGGCACCAGCCACCAGATCGGCGTGCGTCCGGCCAGCCAGATCGCGGTGCGGTAGAACTCGTCCAGCAACAGATAGTGCTGAGTGCTGCCGCAGTTTTCCGAGCTGAGCTGGGTGTCGCGTTCGCCTTTGACGAAGCGCACCGGGTCGATCAGGAAAAAATGCGCCTCGGCGCCCTGACTCGCGGCCCAGGCTTCCAGCAACTGACATTTCTTGCCCAGTTCGGCGAGTTCGTTTTCGCTCAGATCCGGCGCGTGGCAGACCCACACGTCCATGTCGCTCTGATCAGCCTGCGCCAGCGTGCCGAGGCTGCCCATCAGGAACAGGCCATGAATCGGGCGCGGTGGATTGCTGCCGTGGCGCGGCTTGTAGGAGAACGAGCGGGTCAGGCGTTGCGCTTCGGCGAGGGTGTTGGCATCCGGCTCGTAATTCGACAGGCCGGCCGGTGTACTGCCCGAGACATAACCCGGCAGCAGCGGATGATTGACGTGGAAGAACAGCGGCAGCAGCGTCAACACGCTCTGTTGGCGTGTCGACAGGCCTTCGAGGGCGCGGCCGAGGCGGCCTTCATTGAGTTTGAGAAAACGCGCGCGCAGTTGGCCGAGGACCTTGCGGTCGATACCTTCGTCCAGGTCGGGGCGGATTTCGTGGGTGCGCGTCATGTCAGCTCAAACCGGCTCGCAGGCTCGGACGTAGAGGGTCTCGGAATGTCAGGCAGTTTAGCCTTAGCACAGCGGGACTTTTAAGCTGAATTTGTTTTTTGACGTCAGATTTATATCGCGGGAGGCCGGGCAGGCCCGCGGAAATCCCGTGGCAGGAGTTCCCGTGGGCGAAGTCAGGGGGATCAGGCGGTTTCTTGCTCTCTCAGAATGGTCAGCACGGTTTGCACATTTTGTGCAGCGTCGCGACCGAGGCTGGTCAGATAACCGCCATCGGGCTGGTCGGTGAGTTCTTTTTCAAAGAGGCGTTTGGCGGCAGCAATGTGTTTCGGGGCAGCGGTCTGATGAATTTTCAGACCTTCCTGGGAACTGTCCAGGTTAAAGAGTGCGAGGACTTCCAGTTCGGCAACCAACTCAGGGGTAAGCGACATAAGGACTCCAGACTTTCTAGGAATTGGACGACAGCGTCCCTAAGGTGAACCCGCTTTTGCGGCATGTCCAGTGCTCAGATCAGGGATTTTGTCTTGAGGCGGATTCCAGTGTAGTCGGGGCCGGGGAGTTGGCTGGATGGATACGTTACAAACATTGTAGGAGTGAGCCTGCTCGCGATTAGCGGAGTGCCTGTCAGCATATTCTTCACTGACAGAACGCTATCGCGAGCAGGCTCACTCCTACAGGATCGGGGTTACTGCTTTTCCGGTGGCAGCTCTGGCAATGCACGCAGCGCCGCTTCGTACCATTCGGTATCAAATGCACGGTCTTCATCGAGCATCGCGTCAATCTCATAGGCCAGCACATGTGCCATCAGGTTGAGAATCTCTTCGCGCTCGACGTTTACCAGGGTCAGCTTGTTGAAAGTCGCTTTGGCCGCTGGCGGGTTGTTGCTTTCGATCTGGTTCTCGATGGCTTCGATCAGCGTAGCCTCGGTGAACTCTTCTTCGTCGTTGTCGTTGTCGTTGTCGATGTCTGTCGGCTCGCTCATGGCAGGCTCCTCATGGAAAGGCGCCAGTTTACCCGCATTCAGCGGGGTGATGCTGCTGGCGCGATTCGCTTGCACGATCTATAAACAGGCACTGCCCACCCCGCACGGCCTGGAGGCTATGTGATGTTCAAGCTTTACGGATTCTCAGTCAGCAACTACTACAACATGGTCAAGCTGGCGCTGCTGGAAAAAGGCCTACCGTTCGAAGAAGTCACGTTCTACCCGACGTCTACCCCTGAGTCACTGGCCATCAGCCCGCGCGGCAAAGTCCCGGTGCTGGGTGTTGAGGCTGGTTTCATCAACGAAACGGCGATCATCCTCGAATACCTCGAACAAACCCAGAAAGGCACGCCGCTGCTGCCGAGCGATCCGTTCGAGCGCGCGCAGGTGCTGGCGATTGCCAAGGAAATCGAGCTGTACATCGAGCTGCCGGGACGCGCCTGCTATGGCGAGGCGTTCTTCGGCATGAGCCTGCCGGAGGCGATCAAGGAAAAGACCCAAACCGAATTGCTGCTGGGTTTTGCGGCGCTGGGCCGGCACGGCAAATTCGCCCCGTACGTGGCGGGCGACAGTCTGAGCATTGCCGATTTGTATTTCCTCTACAGCGTGCCGCTGGCCTGTGCGGTCGGGCAGAAGCTGTTCGGGATTGATTTGCTGGCGGAGTTGCCACAGGCGAAGGCGCTGCTGGAGCGGCTTGAGCAGAATCCGCATGTGCAGAAGATTGCGGCGGACAAGGATGCGGCGATGCCTGCGTTTTTGGCGATGATCGCTGCCAAGAAGTGAGGTTTGTAGTGAGTTGAAAGCAGCTATCGCGAGCAGGCTCACTCCTACAGGGGAACGCATTCCAATGTAGGAGTGAGCCTGCTCGCGAAGCTTTTGGCTTTTGGCTTTTAGCGGCTAGCGATCAGCGTCTGACCGCGTACCACAGCAGCCTTGACCTGCGCCGGCGCAGTGCCGCCGATATGGTCACGGGCATTCACCGAGCCTTCCAGGGTCAGCACGGCAAACACGTCCTGCTCGATCTGATCGCTGAACTGGCGCAATTCTTCCAGGCTCATCTCGGCCAGATCCTTGCCAGTGTCCACACCGTATTTCACCGCGTGGCCAACGATCTCGTGGCAATCGCGGAACGGCAAGCCACGGCGCACCAGATAATCCGCCAGATCGGTCGCGGTGGAGAAACCACGCAGCGCCGCTTCACGCATGATCGCGTGCTTCGGTTTGATCGCCGGGATCATGTCGGCAAAGGCCCGCAGCGAGTCGCGCAGGGTGTCGGCGGCGTCGAACAGCGGCTCTTTGTCTTCCTGGTTGTCCTTGTTGTAAGCCAGCGGTTGGCCCTTCATCAAGGTCAGCAGGCCCATCAGTGCGCCGAACACACGGCCGGTCTTGCCACGCACCAGTTCCGGTACGTCGGGGTTTTTCTTTTGCGGCATGATCGAGCTGCCGGTGCAGAAGCGGTCCGGCAGATCGATGAACTGGAATTGCGCGCTGGTCCACAACACCAGCTCTTCGGAGAAGCGCGACAAGTGCATCATCGCGATGCTCGCGGCCGAGCAGAATTCGATGGCGAAGTCACGATCGGACACGTTATCCAGCGAGTTGCCGCCGACGGCGTCGAAGCCCAGCAGTTGCGCGGTGTATTCACGGTCGATCGGGTAGGTGGTGCCAGCCAGCGCGGCGCTACCCAGTGGCATGCGGTTGGTGCGCTTGCGGCAGTCGACCAGACGCTCGTAGTCGCGGCTGAGCATTTCGAACCAGGCCAGCATGTGGTGCCCGAAGGTCACCGGCTGCGCCGTCTGCAGGTGGGTGAAGCCCGGCATGATGCTCGCGGCTTCGCGCTCGGCTTGCTCCAGCAGGCCTTTTTGCAGGCGGGTGATCTCGGCGAGGATCAGGTCGATTTCGTCACGCAGCCACAAGCGGATGTCGGTCGCGACCTGGTCGTTACGGCTGCGTCCGGTGTGCAGCTTTTTGCCGGTGACGCCGATGCGATCGGTCAGGCGTGCTTCGATGTTCATGTGCACGTCTTCGAGGTCGATGCGCCAGTCGAACTGACCGGCCTCGATTTCGCCCTGAATGGTCTTCAGGCCATCGATGATGCTGTCGCGCTCGGCATCGGTCAGCACGCCGACCTTGGCCAGCATGGTGGCGTGGGCGATCGAGCCCATGATGTCGTGGCGATACAGGCGCTGGTCGAAAGTGACGGAGGCGGTGAAGCGGGCGACGAAGGCGTCGACGGGTTCACTGAAGCGGCCGCCCCAGGACTGATTGGTCTTGTCAGTGCTCATGAATTCGCTCGTATCGGCTTGAAGAAAAAAGGCGTGAAACGCTGGCGCGGATAATAACAGGGTTGCCAATCCTGTCGCTGACACTGGTCGATACGTTTTTTTCTCATTGTGTGCGCCATAGTTGACGCTGGCCCCGGAGGTTTTGCGCAACGATATTTTTCGATTGAGCAATATCGGCCCGGCAAGCGTCTACAGTTGGACATAAGGGTCGGTGAGACTTGGATCGGGCAAAGATCTGGCCGCCGACTATAAGAAGAGGGGATGGGTGTAATTGTCCTTCGACAATCCCCGTGAAAAACGCAGAAACAGCGGGCTTTGAGCAGTACGACCCGGACACTGGCAAATATTGCTGGCCGACGTACGGCACTTTTTGGCGCTCGGGCTAGTCTTAGCGTGGATCGCGGTGACGGACGTCACTTCACCTGTCTACGCTATCCTTGTGCGAGACTCACGCAGGAATCCAGCGCAATATGAATGTCCTGATCGTTGATGACGAACCACTTGCTCGCGAGCGCCTCAGCCGAATGGTGAGCGAGCTCGAGGGCTACACAGTTCTGGAGCCCAGCGCCACGAATGGCGAAGAGGCGTTGGCACTGATCGACAGCCACAAGCCGGATATCGTGCTGCTCGATATTCGTATGCCGGGCCTGGATGGCCTGCAGGTTGCTGCCCGTCTGTGCGAACGCGAAACGCCGCCGGCCGTGGTGTTTTGCACCAGCCCCGATGAATTTGCCGTGGAAGCCCTGCAGGCCAGCGCCGTGGGCTATGTGGTGAAACCTGTGCGAACCGAACATCTGCATGACGCCCTGAAACGGGCTGAACGTCCCAATCGGGCGCAACTCTCGGCCCTGACCCGTCCCGCTGCCGAGAGTGGCTCCGGCCCGCGCAGCCATATCAGCGCCCGCACCCGCAAAGGCATTGAACTGATCCCGCTGGATCAGGTGGTCTACTTTATCGCCGACCACAAATACGTGACGTTGCGTCACGAGGCGGGCGAGGTGCTGCTGGACGAACCACTCAAAGCTCTCGAGGACGAATTCGGCGAGCGCTTCGTGCGTATCCATCGCAACGCGCTGGTCGCCCGTGAGCGTATCGAACGTCTGCAGCGCACGCCGCTGGGGCATTTCCAGCTGTTCCTCAAAGGTCTCAATGGTGATGCGCTGATCGTCAGCCGTCGGCATGTAGCCGGTGTGCGCAAAATGATGCAGGGCTTGTAACCCGGTCATTCCGGGTGGCTCCAGCTCCTTATTACCGGGCACTGCAGGCCAGGGAGGCCGCGCCGACTCTGATTCAAGTCAAAGTGGATTTGGCTGAGCTGTTATTATCCGCCGTATCTATTCAGTACGGATTGATCCATGTCCTCTCGCGAAATCCGCATCGCCACCCGTAAAAGTGCGCTGGCCCTCTGGCAGGCCGAATACGTCAAAGCCCGTCTGCAGGCGGCCCATCCGGGCCTGCTGGTGACGCTGGTGCCCATGGTCAGTCGCGGCGACAAGCTGCTCGATTCGCCACTGTCGAAAATCGGCGGCAAAGGCCTGTTCGTCAAAGAACTGGAAACCGCGCTGCTGGAAAACGAAGCCGATATCGCCGTGCATTCGATGAAAGACGTGCCAATGGATTTCCCTGAAGGCCTCGGTCTCTTCTGCATTTGCGAGCGCGAAGATCCGCGCGATGCCTTCGTTTCCAATACTTACGCCAGTCTTGATGCGTTGCCTGCCGGCGCGATCGTCGGCACCTCGAGCCTGCGCCGACAGGCGCAACTGCTGACGCGTCGTCCGGATCTGCAGATCCGCTTCCTGCGCGGCAACGTCAACACCCGCCTGGCCAAGCTTGATGCCGGCGAGTACGACGCAATCATCCTCGCGGCCGCCGGCCTGATCCGCCTCGGCTTCGAAGATCGCATCACTTCGGCGATCAGCGTCGACGACAGCCTGCCGGCCGGTGGCCAAGGTGCAGTCGGCATCGAATGCCGCAGCGCCGACACTGAAATCCACGCCTTGCTCGCACCGCTGCATCACGCCGATACCACTTCCCGTGTGACCGCCGAACGTGCCCTCAACAAACATTTGAATGGCGGCTGCCAAGTGCCGATCGCTTGCTACGCCGTGCTCGAAGGCGAGCAGTTGTGGCTGCGCGGTCTGGTCGGTGAACCGAGCGGCGGCAAGCTGCTCAGCGCTGAAGCCCGGGCGCCGCGTGCCGATGCCGAAGCGTTGGGCGTGAAGGTCGCCGAAGACCTGCTCAGCCAAGGCGCCGACGAAATTCTCAAAGCGGTGTACGGCGAGGCAGGTCACGAGTGACTGGCTGGCGCCTGCTGCTGACGCGCCCTGCGGAAGACTGTGTGGTGCTGGCCGAGACGTTGGCCGGGCAGGGGATTTTCAGTAGCTGTTTGCCGCTTCTGGACATTGTTCCACTGCCGGTCTCTGACAAAATTCGTCGGGCGATCGCGCAGTTGCCGCGTTGCAACGCGGTGATTGTGGTCAGCAAACCGGCGGCTCGCATTGCGGTGGATCTGCTAGACGGCTCGTCATCGCTGACGATGCCTTGGTTCAGTGTTGGAGCCGCGACTGCGCAGATTCTTCACGATCACGGCCTCGACGTCAGCTTCCCGGCTGACGGCGATGACAGCGAAGCCTTGCTGCAATTGCCGCGTCTGCGTGAGGCAGTCAGTCAGCCCGGCGCGCAGGTATTGATCCTGCGCGGTGAGGGCGGGCGCGAACTACTCGCCGAGCGCCTGCGCGAGCTAGGTGCTAGTGTCGAGTATCTGGAATTGTATCGACGCGACTTGCCAGCCTATGCCCCGGATGAGCTGCCACGGCGGATCGCAGCGGAACGCTTGAACGGGCTGGTGGTCAGCAGTGGACAGGGTTTCGAGCACCTGCGCCAAATGGCCGGCGATGCCTGGCCGACAATCGCGCCGTTGCCGTTGTTTGTACCAAGCCCAAGGGTCGCCGAGCTGGCACGTGCCGCCGGGGCTCAAACAGTTGTGGATTGCCGCGGTGCGAGTGCCGCGGCTTTGCTGACGGCGTTACGGGAGCATCCCGAACCCGTTTTCTAATGCAAAGGATGGATACGTGAGCGAAACAGCCTTGCCTAAAGATGACGTCCAGCCTGTGATTGAAACCCAGGTTGAAGCTCCACCGCCGGCCACAGCGCCGCGCCGAGGCAATGGACTGGCCATCGTCGCCCTGTTGCTCGGCGCTGCCGGCGTCGCGATCGGTGGCTGGGGTGTCTGGCAGGTCCGTCACCTGCAGACCAACACTCAGCAGCAGTCCGGTGAAGTGCAGGCATTGAATGATCAGGCGCAGAGCCTGAAGCTCAATGAACAGCGTTTGACCGAGCGCCTCGCGCAGTTGCCGGGTGCCGAGGAACTTGCCGAGCGTCAGCGTCTGGTGACGCAGATTCAGGGTGATCAACAACGCCTCAATCAACGTCTGGAAACCGTCCTCGGCGCCAGCCGCAAGGACTGGCGTCTGGCCGAGGCCGAGCACTTGCTGCGTCTGGCCAGCCTGCGTCTTTCGGCGTTGCAGGACATCAGCAGCGCTCAGGCGCTGGTGCAGGGCGCGGACGAAATTCTTCGTGAGCAAAACGATCCCGGCTCTTTCGCCGCTCGCGAGCAAGTGGCGAAAACCCTGGTGGCGCTGCGTAGCACGGCGCAACCGGATCGCACCGGTCTGTTCCTGCGGCTCGGCGCATTGCGTGATCAGGTCATCGACCTCACCGAGCTGGCGCCGGAGTACAAGGATCGCGGCGAATCGCTGCTGGGCCTGACCGCCGACGGTGACGGCGCCAGTCGTTGGGCGCAGTGGTGGGATAAGGTATCGCGTTACATCCGTATCGATTTCAATGCCGACAAGAATGTGCGGCCGCTGCTGGCCGGACAGAGTCTGAGCCAAGTACGTCTGGCCCTGAGCCTGGCGCTGGAGCAGGCGCAGTGGGCTGCGCTCAACGGGCAGGCGCCGGTCTACACCCAGGCACTGGCCGAAGCGCGTGATGTGCTCAAGGGCAATTTCAACCCGGACAATCCGCAAAGCAAAGTGATGCTCGAACAGGTCGGCGAGTTGAGCAAGGAGCCGGTTACGGTCACGACCCCGGATCTCGCCGGTACGCTGAGCGCGGTGCAAGCCTATCTTGAGCGGCGCAACGTCAACGCCGAAGAGTCGGTGAAACCCTTCGCCAAACCTGCCGCCAACACCGCGCAGGAGACCACGCCATGAAACGCCTGTATGTGATCGTGTTTCTGGTGATCGCGGCGACGGCGGCGCTGGGGCTGGCGATCGCCGAGCATTCCGGTTACGTGCTGGTGGCCTACAAGAGCTTCCGCTACGAGTCGAGCCTGTGGGCGACACTGGCGGTGATCGCAGTGTTGTGGCTGCTGATCTGGGGGATCAAGGCGCTGGTTGAATTGGTCATGACCTCCAGTGGTGTGGTCAACCCATGGTCACGCCGCAACCGCAGTCGCCGCGTGCAAGTGGCGATCGAGCACGGCCAACTGGATCTGGCCGAAGGTCGCTGGGCCAGCGCTCAGCGTCATCTTTATCGAGCGGCTGAGGCCGAGCGTCAGCCATTGCTGTATTACCTCGGCGCTGCCCGCGCGGCCAATGAGCAAGGCAATTACGAAGAGTGTGATCGTTTGCTGGAGCGCGCACTGGAGCGTCAGCCGCAAGCGGAATTGGCAATCGCTCTGAGCCATGCGCAGTTGCAGACCGACCGTGGCGATACCGACGGTGCCTTGGTGACCCTGCAAGCGATGCATGATCGCCATCCGCACAATGCGCAGACACTGCGGCAGTTGCAGCGCTTGTATCAGCAGCGCGGCGAATGGTCGGCGGTGATTCGCTTGCTGCCGGAGTTGCGCAAGGACAAAGTCCTGCCACCCGCCGAACTGGCTGAACTTGAACGCCGCGCCTGGGGTGAGAACCTTTCGCTGGCCGCCCAGCGTGAAGAGGACGGGACAGTTGGTCTGCAGTCGCTCACGCGCGCCTGGCAGCAACTCACCTCGGCGCAGCGGCAAGAGCCGCCGCTGGTGTTGGCGTACGCCGAACAGTTGCGTCAGTTGGGCGCTCAGGTCGAAGCGGAAGAAGTGCTGCGCACTGCCCTCAAGCGCAAGTACGACAGCCATCTGGCCCGCCTCTACGGTCTGGTGCGCGGCAGCGATCCGGCCCGTCAGTTGCAAACCGCCGAAGGCTGGCTGAAAGATCATCCGAGCGATCCGAGCTTGCTGTTGACCCTCGGCCGGCTGTGTCTGCAAACCAGTCTGTGGGGCAAGGCGCGGGATTATCTGGAAAGCAGCCTGCGTGTGCAGCGCAATCCGGAAGCCTGTGCGGAGCTGGCGCGTCTGCTCGCACAGTTGGGCGATACCGAACGCAGCAATCAGTTGTTTCAGGAAGGCCTCGGTCTGCTCGACGAACGCCTGCTGGCCGCGCCGTTGCCGGTTCCTGCTCACGTCTGAAGTGGTGGGGGAGTTCGCTCCCTCGCGTGTCTTTTGTGGCTGGAATTTCAACTTCGGTGAGTGTCCAGGGCAAATTCCTACAGCGGGTTACATCTATTCCTCTCGAACCTGTCGGGTTTTCCCTACACCTCTGGTGAACTGTCGGCAGGGCCTTGCCTTGAAAGGCTGACACGCTTTCCTCTACCGTAACCGTCTGTCTCTATTGGTACGGAAAAGCCATGTCGTTGGCCTGCTCACGCTCCTTGTTCTTCATGGCTTTCACTGCGGGGGCCTTTGCTCTGGGAGCTTCCTATTATCTTGAATATGCTGTCGGTCTGATCCCATGCAGCCTGTGTCTGGTGCAGCGCCTGTTCCTTACGCTGCTGTGCGTATCCAGCGGTGTGGCGGCGGTGCACGGCCCCATGCGTGTCGGTTTGTGGTTCTACTGGCTGATGACGCTGGGCGCGAGCCTTGGTGGCACTACGGCTGCCTGGCGGCAGGTGCTGATCCAGAGTGATCCGCTGCTGCATCTGCTCAATTGCTCGCCAGCCCCCGAGGCATTGTTCAGTGGTCTGCCGTGGATCTGTGCGCTGCAAAGTATGTTTAGCGGCGGTGCCGATTGTGCGGAAATTTCCTGGACCCTGTTCGACCTGAGCATCCCGGAGTGGAGCCTGTTGTTCTTTGTCGCCGTCTCGATTCTCGCGGTGTATCAGATGTTGCGGCTGGTCTGGAGTGCTCTGCAACGCCCGCTCAGCGGCGAAGCGTCGCACCCGGCGCTGCTGCGGGATTAAACACTTGTATGAACTTTATCTCCTGCGTACCTTGAAGCCATAGGCGTGCGGGCATAATCTGGCCCGCACGTGTCATTGGATTTATGTTGCTCGATGACGCTCTGCCCGGCCGTCCCCCAAGCCAAAATCAAAAGAGGGGCGCGGGTGTAGAGCAGCATGACCCACAAGGGAAGAGAGATCGCCATGCTCGAAAGTTGTCAGAATGCTCAGGAACGTTGGGGTGGAGTTCATCTGCTGATCGACCGCTGGTTGCAAGAGCGTGAAGAGCTGATAGGTGCCTACGATAAACTCGGTGCGCAGCCGGAGTCGCTGGCCGAGAGCCGCAAGCCCTTGCAGGAGTTCTGCGGCGTGCTGGTCGATTACGTCTCGGCCGGGCACTTCGAAATCTACGAACAGCTGACTGGCGAAGCCAAAGCGTTCAACGACAAGCGCGGCCTCGAACTTGCCGAGACGATCTATCCGCGCATCGACGTCATCACCGAGAAGCTGCTCGCCTTCAACGATCTTTGCGATGAAGGCAAGTGCGTAGCCGAGAAGTTCAAGGAACTCGGTGGCCTGCTGCACGAGCGCTTCGAACTCGAAGACTGCCTGATTGAAGTGCTGCACACAGCACACAAGGAAGAAGATCCGGTTCAGGCCTGATCCGAACCCTGATCAAAAAAACGGTGCGCCCCAAGCGCACCGTTTTTTATTGCCTGCTCAACTCGTCGCGCCGCGCAATTCCACTTCGAACACCAGCGGTGTGAACGGGGCGATCAGGTCGCCGGCACCGTCGGCGCCATAAGCCTGATCCGATGGAATCACCAAGCGCCATTTCGCACCCACCGGCATGTTCTGCAGCGCGGTGCGCCAGCCGGCAATCACGCTGTCGAGATTGAACCATTGTGGCTGAGTGTTCTGATCGAACACGGTGCCGTCGGGTAGTCGACCGACATACAGCACCTGCACTTTTCCGTCAGGTCCGGCCTTGGTGCCAGTGCCCGGTGTCAGTTCGGTGAGCAGGATGCCGTCGGCCAGTTCCTTCACGCCCGGTTTGGCTTTTTCTGCGGTGAGAAAACGCTGCTCGTTTTCCATCGCCGCATCACTTGAAGGCTGTGCAGAGTGCTCGGCATTTTGCGCTTCATGATCGGCCAGAATCTGTTCGATGCGGGCCTCGCTCAATGCCAGCGGCTTGCCTTGATAGGCTTGCTGCAAGCCATCGACCAGCGCCTGAATCTGCAATTGCGGGACTTCCTGACGCAGCCGTTCACCTAGGCTGGCACCGAGGCTGTAGGCCAGATCGTGAGCGTCATTCGCGGTGGTTTTTTCGTCAGCGTGAGCGGCCGAAAAAACCATCCAGAGGGATAAAAAAAAGTAGCGCGACATGGGCACACTCCGTCCTGAGATGCGGTGGATTATGCCAGCGCGAACGTCTGCAACGGTGAACTGCTTTTGCCTTCGCGCAGAACATTTTCGATTCGGTGCAACGCAACGCAATCGATACTGTCAAGATGCCCTAGCGGCGGTAACTGCAGAGGTCTAGTATGAGCCGCACTCACGTCAGCCAGGAGGTAAACCATGTCGGCCACCAAGAAGCCTGTAAATACTCCGTTGCACTTACTCCAACAACTCTCGGGCAGCTTGCTCGAGCATCTGGAAAACGCTTGCTCCCAAGCCTTGGCTGATGCTGAAAAACTGCTCGCCAAACTGGAAAAGCAACGCGGCAAGGCGCAAGAAAAACTGCACAAGTCCCGCACCAAATTGCAGGACGCAGCTGCCGCCGGCAAAGCCAAGGCACAGACCAAAGCCAAGGGCGCAGTGAAAGAACTGGAAGACCTGCTCGATGCCTTGAAGGATCGTCAGTCCGACACCCGCAGCTACATTCTGCAACTCAAACGCGATGCCCAGGAAAGCCTGAAACTGGCCCAAGGTGTTGGTCGCGTTCAAGAAGCCGTGGGTAAAGTGTTGTCCTCGCGTGCAGCCAAACCGGCAGCGGCACCGGCGAAGAAAGCAGCTGCCAAACCGGCTGCTGCAAAAGCTCCAGCGAAAACCGCAGCGGCCAAGCCTGCGGCAAAAACTGCTGCTAAAACTACCGCCAAGCCTGCTGCAAAAGCACCGGTGAAAGCCGCTGCAAAACCAGCTGCCAAAGCTGCGGCAAAACCTGCAGTGAAAAAACCGGCTGCAGCGAGCGCTGCAAAACCAGCGGCTAAAACCACGGCGGCAAAACCTGCTGCGCGTACTGCCGCTGCCAAGCCGGCTACCCGTGCCGCCGCTGCTAAACCAGCCGCCAAACCAGCTGCAGCAAAAGCTGCTCCAGCGAAAACCGCCGCTGCTAAACCGGCCGCTAAACCTGCTGCCAAAGCTGCCGCAAAACCTGCCGCTAAAACTGCTGCTGCAAAACCAGCTGCCAAGACTGCCGCTAAACCTGCTGCAAAAGCACCAGCAAAAGTTGCTGCCAAACCAGCCGTGAATGCCGCCGCCAAACCGGCAGCCAAGCCAGCCGCTAAACCGGCCACTGCTGCCAAACCAGCGACTGTTGCCAAGCCTGTTGCTGCAAAACCAGCCGCCAAGCCAGCTGCAAAACCAGCCGTTAAAAAGCCAGCTGCCGCTAAACCAGCTACCGCTAAACCGGCTACCGCGCCAGCCGCTAAGCCTGCCGCACCGGCAGCGTCGGCTGCGCCATCGGCACCTGCTCCAGCCGCAACTACCTCGACGCCATCGACTGCGCCATCGCCAGCTGCTGTGTCGAGCACCAGCAACAACCCGACCAGCGCTTCCTAAGTGTCGGTTGCCGCGACGCGCAGCACTTGCAGCGCGTCGCGGTTCGGGCTGGCCGCCGCGCCGGCCAATCCCTCAAGCCAGGTTATTGAACCTGCATCGTTTCGCGTCCACTCCTGCGCCACACCCTCAAGCCGTGACAGCAACGCTCGCTCAGCTTCCAGCTCGAGTGATTTGATCTGCTCGCGCATGCCTTTCAACACCGCGTCATCCACCGCCCGCGCTTTCCATTGCATACGCAGGGTTCGCAGCGGCTGCACCACCTCGACATCCCAAGGCTCGGTCAGCGCCTGAAGCAGTCGTACGCGTTGTTGATCACAGGTCACTGCGCGCTGCTCCAGCCATAAACCGCACAGCAGAAGGCATACATTCGCGCCCGCCGTTTGCAGTTGCAGGCAGGCGTCTTCCACGCCCGGTCGGGCGTAGGTGGCAAGGGAAAAGCTCCACAGGTCAGAGGACATCGTGCTACTCGCGCCAGTTGTGAGCGAAGCTGGTAGACTCCGCCGCCATTATGATCCGACTTCAGAACCTGACTTTACAGCGTGGCCCGCAACGTCTGCTAGAAGACGCCGAGCTGACCCTGCACGCCGGCCACAAAGCCGGCCTCATCGGTGCCAACGGCGCCGGCAAATCGAGCCTGTTCGCCTTGATCCGGGGGGAGCTGCACCCGGACTCGGGGGATTGCTTCCTGCCGGCTGACTGGCGCATCGCCCACATGCGCCAGGAAATCGAGACGCTCGAACGCCTTGCCGTCGACTATGTGCTCGATGGCGACCTGCGTCTACGCGAGGTGCAACGTGACCTCGCCGCCGCCGAAGCGGCGCACGACGGTGCCGCTCAGGCGCGTCTGCACTCGGAACTCGACAGCGCCGACGGTTACACCGCTGATGCGCGAGCGCGCAAGTTGCTCGCCGGTCTCGGTTTCACCAACGAGCAGATGGATCGTCAGGTCGGCGATTTTTCCGGTGGCTGGCGGATGCGTCTGAATCTGGCGCAGGCATTGATGTGCCCGTCGGATCTGTTGTTGCTCGACGAACCGACCAACCACTTGGATCTCGACGCAATCATCTGGCTCGAAGAGTGGTTGAAAAGCTACCCGGGCACCTTGCTGCTGATTTCCCACGACCGCGATTTCCTCGACGAAGTCGTCGATCACGTCGCCCACGTCGATCAGCGCAAAATCACCCTGTATCGCGGCGGCTATAGCGCATTCGAACGCGCCCGTGCCGAACGTCTGGCCCAGCAGCAACAGGCCTACGAGAAGCAGCAGGCGCAACGTGCGCACATGGAGAGCTACATCGCGCGCTTCAAGGCGCAAGCGACCAAGGCCCGTCAGGCGCAGAGCCGGATCAAAGCCCTGGAGCGGATGGAAGAGCTGTCGGCGGCCCACGTTGATTCGCCGTTCGATTTCGTCTTCCGCGAGTCGAACAAGATCTCCAGCCCGCTGATCGACCTGTCCGATGCCAGCCTGGGTTACGGCGACAAAACCATCCTCGAGAAGGTCAAGCTGCAACTGACCCCGGGGGCGCGGATTGGCCTGCTCGGGCCGAACGGCGCGGGTAAATCGACCCTGATCAAGAACCTTGCCGGCGAGCTGTCACCGATCGCCGGGCGCCTGACCCGTGGTGAGAACACCGTGGTCGGCTACTTCGCTCAGCATCAGCTCGATTCGCTGGATTCCAAGGCCAGCCCGTTGTTGCACATGCAGCGTCTGGCGCCGACCGAGCGCGAGCAGACCCTGCGTGATTTCCTCGGTGGTTTCGACTTCCGGGGTGCGCGCATCGATGAGCCAGTGCTGAATTTCTCCGGTGGTGAAAAGGCGCGTCTGGCCTTGGCGCTGATCGCCTGGGAACGACCAAACCTGCTGCTGCTCGACGAACCGACCAACCACCTCGACCTGGAAATGCGCCTGGCGCTGACCATGGCGCTGCAGGAATTCAGCGGTGCGGTGCTGGTGGTGTCTCACGATCGGCACTTGCTCAAGAGCACCACCGACAACTTCTATCTGGTCGCTGACGGCAAGGTCGAAGAGTTCGATGGCGACCTCGAAGACTACGCACGCTGGCTGGTGGAATACCGTCAGCGCAATGCCCCGGTCAGTAATACGCCGGTGAACCCGGACAAGACCGACAAGAAGGCTCAGCGTCAGGCGGCGGCTGCGTTGCGTCAGCAACTGGCCCCGCACAAGCGTGAAGCCGACAAGCTCGAAGCCGAACTGGGCAAGCTCCACGAGAAGCTGGCCAAGGTCGATGCCAGCCTCGGCGACAGCGACATCTACGAGCCGGCACGCAAGAACGAATTGCGTGATCTGCTCGCCGAGCAGGCCAAGCTGAAGGTTCGCGAAGGCGAACTGGAAGAGGCGTGGATGGAAGCCCTCGAGACGCTGGAAAGCATGCAAGCGGAGCTGGAGGCGCTGTCCTGATGGAAGCGTTCAAGCTGCCGCTGCCGGCGGAGTGGATCGAGCCGATCTGGTTTGCGGTGCAGATTCTGCTGATTCTGCTGGCCGGTTACCTCACTCAGCGCTTCGTTGCCAAAGGCCTGACCCGGTTGGGTGAGCGCTATCCGTTCCCGCCGCAATTGCTGATGCCGCTGCGCGGTGTGTTGCGCTGGCTGATCATGGGCAGTGCGCTGATCTTCGTATTGGAACGCCTCGGCGTCTCGGCCACGGTGCTGTGGACGGCGCTGTCGGGTTTCGTCGCGGTGGCGGCGGTGGCGTTCTTTGCGATGTGGAGCGTGCTGTCGAACCTGCTCTGCGCGATTCTGATCTTTACCGTCGGGCCGTTTCGCCTGGGCGATATCGTTGAGCTGGTGGACACCACTGACAAGCCCGGCGTAAAAGGCCGGGTGGTGGCGATCAATCTGCTTTACACCACGTTGATCGAGGCTGAAGAACTGGGGACTGGTAGCGCCATGGTGCAAGTGCCCAACAGTCTGTTCTTCCAGCGCTCGGTGCGGCGTTGGCGCGGGACGGATGTGTTTCCGTCGAGCGGGTTCGAGAAGTAGATTCTGCGGCGTCTGTTCTGACGCCTTCGCGAGCAGGCTCGCTCCCACATTTGGAATGCATTCCCCCTGTGGGAGCGAGCTTGCTCGCGAAGGGGCCCTCAGCAGCACCCGCAACATTCAGCAAAAAATCGGTAGTCATCCATTCAAACCCGCATTAGCTTAGGCATTTGTCACGAGCATGAGTCGAGGTGTGCGATGGAGCTTCAAACATGGCTGGCATTTTTTGCCGCCTGCTGGGTGATCAGTCTGTCCCCGGGTGCTGGCGCCATTGCGTCGATGTCCAGCGGTCTGCAATACGGTTTCTGGCGCGGTTACTGGAACGCCCTTGGCCTGCAAATCGGTCTGGCGGTGCAGATTGCGATTGTCGGCGCCGGTGTCGGCGCGATCCTGACCGCTTCGGCCACGGCCTTCCACGCGATCAAGTGGTTTGGTGTGGCTTATCTGGTGTATCTGGCCATCAAGCAATGGCGCGCGCTGCCCATGGACATGAGCGATGACGCGGCGGTACGGCCGATCGGTAAACCGCTGGCGCTGGTGTTCCGTGGCTTTCTGGTGAACATCAGCAACCCCAAGGCCCTGGTCTTCATGCTGGCGGTGCTGCCGCAGTTCATCAACCCGCACGCGCCGCTGCTGATTCAGTACGTGGTGATCGGCGTGACCATGGTTTGTGTCGACCTGATCGTCATGGCCGGCTACACCGGTCTGGCGTCGAAGGTGCTGCGTCTGTTGCGCACACCGCAGCAGCAGAAGCGCATGAACCGTACATTTGCCGGGCTGTTCATTGGCGCGGCGGCGTTTATGGCGACGTTGCGTAAAGCGGCGGCGTAAACATTGCAGCCACAAAAAAGGCGACCTTTGCAGGTCGCCTTTTTTGTGGCCGGGACGCAGAGCGTCCCGGATGCATTCCCACGCGGAGCATGGGAAAGATCAGGGGCCAGTCATCAGCGCAGGATCACCGGCGCAGTATCACGCGGCAGATTGTTGCGCTGCGGTGCTTCGCGCGGCTGCTCGTAACCGCCACCACCGAGCTGCATGCTCAGTTGCCCGGCCACGTCTTCACCCAAGGCCTTGGACACGTCACGCACCACCCGTGGGCGGTTCAGCGAGATCTTGATGTCGCGGTGGTTCACCAGTTTGGTGTCCTGCGCTTCGCCCATCGCCGTGAAGGCCGAGGTGATCTCGAAGGTCTTGGTGTTGATCAGGCTGAAGTCCGCCACCAACGTCAGGCCCAGTACCGCCGAATAGCTGTCGGTGTTCGCCAGCTCGTTGACGTCCTGAGTGAAGTCGATGTCCGACACCGTACCAAACAGCACATAGTCGGCGCCTTTGAAGTTGCCGGCCTTGATGCGCTTGATCACGTCGTAGACGTCACCCTTGGACGACGCGGTGTACGGCGTGCCCTGCACCAGCTGGAACATGCCGGTGCGCAGGATTTCACCCTTGATGTCGCCGGTGAATTTGCGCAACTCGCCTTGCTCGATGTAGCTGGTGCTCGCTTCGATCTCGTTGTAGCTCGATGAGCCGCTGGAGCTGTAGTAACCCTCGCGATGATTGCTCTGGGCCGAAACGATGTGGATGTATTGCTCCACACGTTCCTGATATGCCAGGTCCGTCACCGCGACTTTCGGGGCCGCTTGCGCGCCAAACGCGCAAGCCAGGGCCATCATGCCAATCCATGCGCGCATCAATTAACGCTCCGTGGTTTTGCGGATCTCTTTTTCGTCCATCCACTCGGCCAGACCGCTTTCAACGTCGATCAGTTGCAGGCTGAATTTGTAGAAGACGTCCTTGTAGTCGCTGCTGCGCTTGACGATCGAGCTGATCGAGCCTTCGATGCGGTACTTGGCGGCAACCATGTTGCCGGTCTTGGCCACGGTGCTCTTCTTGTACAGACCGCTCTGGTTTTGCAGCTTGAGCTGGTCAACCTGGCTCTGCATGGCGTTGTTGTCGCTGGCGAAACGCGCTACACCGGTTTTCATCAGCTGAGTCTTGATGCTGGTGGTGATTTCGCGGGTGTCGATGTACTCGCTGGTCTTGTTCTTCACGTCGTAGACCTGAACCACCGGACGGCCCTGCAGAATGCCGGACTGGGCCAGCGAGCGGGTCATCGACTCGGCGATCATTTGCAGGTCGGTCGAACCGAATTCGTTGGTCACGGTTTCAACCGCTTTGGTGTCGCCGTAGCTGATGTTCTTGCTGCCCAGGGTCGGCGAAGTGTTGGCGCAACCGGAGGCCAGCAGGGCGATAACGGCGATGCAGGAAAAGCGTGCAAACATGGGAATGCTCTCTAAAACAGGAATAGGGTGACAGGCTTACGGCGTCTTGATTTCCAGACGGAAGTCCACGGCTTTCGGGGTCGGGGCGATGCCTTGAATGAAGCTGGTCTGGGCGCCGTACATCATTTGGCTTTTCCACACTTCTTCTTCGGCAATCGGGAAGCCTTCCGCGCCGAGCCAGGCGAAGCGGTAGTAGAAAATCTTGTTGCTGTTGAGGGTGTTGCTCAACTGCACATTGACCGTCATGAAGCCGTTTTCGCGGGCGACGCGCATGGCGCCGACGACGATGTGTTTCTGCGGACCCATGGCCACGACTTTGCTCGCGGCGCTGCCCGGCTCTGGCGGTGGCGGGGTGGCGCAGCCGCTCGCCAGCAAGGCGAGGGCGGCGACGGCGATGAGTTTGAAGCGCATGCAAAGACTCCGTTCTTAAGGTTGTTTGAGGCTGGCGACGTTGGTCGCGCTGGCGCTCGGGATGACGTGTGCGGCGAGGCCACCGGCGAACACCTGGTTGCCCACGGCGCGCAGGGTGATCACTTGATATCGCTGATCGACAGTGACCTTGACCACCGAACCGCCCACGGCGCTCGGCAGGGTAACCTGATGCTCACCCTTTTTCAGATGCAGACGCACCACTTGGGTGTAGTCCGGCAGGGTGCGCCACGTACGGGTATCGGCACCTTCGAGCACAGCTGAAGAGATACCGACGGCGAGACCGGCCAGAGGGTTGGTTTCGTTGATCTGCTTCTGCGCAACACCCTTGGTGATCGCCCGCACGGTGGTGCGCACGATGATCCCCGGCATGTCGTCGCGCAGGGCGCGGCGGGACATCGCGGTGGTGCTGTTGAGCGCGGTCAGATCGACCTGCTTACCATCGACGCCGATTTGCGCGAAAGTCGCCGTGGAGGTGTCAGGTTTGATGATCGGGAACGACAGCGGTGTGATCACCACATTGTTGGAGATCGGCAATGGCAGCGGCACCCGGATTGAGTCGCGGGCTGGCGCCAGACCACTCTGGACGACGATGAGAATGTCGCTGTCGTCGGATTTGCCCGGCTTGTCGAGGTTAACCAGCGCCTGTTCCAGCAGCGGCGTGTTCGGACGCAATTCGGCAGCCTTGCGGTAGCCCGGTGCAGCCAGGCCTTTCTCGCCCAGGGCTTCATAGACGAAGCCGGACAGGTAATGGCTGAAAGCACTCTGGTAGCTGTTCTTCAGACCCACCACTTCCGGTGCGTCGAGGCTGGCGACCGGATAACCCTGCAAGTCTTTGTACTGAGTCTTGATGCCTTCTTTCTCGGCCTCTTCTTCGCTCTTGAGATATTCCTTGTCACGCAGCTCGGCGATCACCGCTTCGCGCTCGTGAGTCTTCTTGATCGCGGTACGCGCGCCGTCGAAGTCATTGACCGCCAGCAGGTTCAGGGCCATCTGGGTGGTCAGCATGACTTTTTCGTAGTCGTAGCCTTCGTAGCGACGCACTTTGTCATTGACGATGAAGCTGCCGAACTGAGCCAGGTATTTACCGGTGTCGAGCTTGACCGAGTCTTCCCACTGACCGACCACCACATCGGCACTGGTCCAGGCATTCTGACTGCCGGAGAGATCGCCCTTGGCGCGCAGCAACTCACCTTTCTCGAAGTAATAGAGCAGGTCTTTGTCTGGGCCGGTGTTGTTCTTTTCCAGCAGGGTCAGCGCGGCGTCAACGTTGCCGGTGGCCAGTTGCTGGTTGGTCTGTGCCAGTTCGGAGTCGTAGTTGCGAAACGCCGTACAGCCGGACAGCAGAGTGACGGCGCTGAGCGCGATCAGAGTGGGGGCGCGGAATGCCATGGGGGTACTTCTTCCCTGGAGTAATACAGCCGCGGGTGCTGGTCGGGCTGGTGTGACCCATCGACAGTGGCGTTGGCCTCCTGCCAATTCCTCATAACCTGAGGAGCTTTAATGCCCGATCGCAATAACGCGGGCGCGGCATTATAAGCAGGCGGTGATGGCTATGTAATAGCTTTTTAATTGCACTGGTTAGTTAGGTGCCATTACCTGTTTCGAAGGGCTTGCTTTCTCTGGTAAAGGCGTCGCAGGAGCAACGAAGGCCGATCCGACGTAATAGGTCTGATCCCGGAACACGCGCAGATTGAGTATCTGATGATCCTGATCGACGCGTAAGGTCAGGGGATAGCCCGGCGGGTAGATGGGCACGTCGACCGTGTGCAGGCCCTTTTTCAGGCGCAGACGAGTGACGAGCGTCTTGTCAGGCAGGGCGCGCCAGGTGCGTGTATCGGCCTCCTCGAAAGGATCCTTGTTTGTCACCACCAGCGAGGCCTTGGCCGGGTTGCGCTCGTTTTCCTGTGCCTGGCCGATCGCGGCCATATTGGCGCGGAACATGGCGCGCGAGATGATTTCAGGCATGTCATCGCGCAGTGTTCGCATGGCCATATCGGTCACGCTGTTGATGACCGTCAACGGCTGCTTACGGCCATCAACCTTCAGGTGATTGAAGGTCGGGGTGACGGCGTCCGGAATCATCACCGGAAAGGATATCGGCGCGACAATGACCAGGTTTTCGTTCAGGCGCACCGGAATCGGCACTTGAACCGAGCTGCGCGCCGGTGCCAGACCGCTTTGCACAATGATCAGAACGTCACTTTCATCGGCCTTGGCTGCAGGCTTGTCGAGGTTACGCAAAGCGTTCTGCAGAAACGGCATGTCCGGGCGCAGTTCGATGGCTTGGCGATAACCGGGCGCCGCGAGGTCGCGCTCACCCAAGGCTTCATAAGTGAACCCGGCCAGATAGTGACTGAACGCACTTTGATAGCCGTTCTTCAGTTCGAGCACTTGTGGCGCATCGAGTATGGCCACCGGATAACCTTGCAGATCTTTGTAGCGCAGGGTGATGCCCTGGGACTTGGCCTCTGCCTCTGCCGCTTCGTATTGCAATTCGCGTTGCCGGGCGATCAGTCCTTCGCGTTCATGGGTCTTCTTGATATCGGCGCGAGCACCATCGAAATCGTTGACGGCTAACTGATTGAGGGCCATTTGCGTGGTCAGCATGACCTTCTCGTAGTCATAGCCTTCGTAGCGCAGCAGCTTGTCGTTGACGAGCATGGTGCCCATTTCATTGCCGAACCGGGACAGCAGCTGCATGGCGCCGGATGGGTTGGCCTCTTCGCGCTGGAAGATCATCCGGTCAGCACTGCGCCACGCTTGCTGACTTTCGGGCAGAGCGCTGCCAGCGCTGAGGATGGCGCCTGTTTCCAGGTAATACAGCAGATCCTTGTCTTCCCACGGGTTATGCATCTCGACCAGTGCCAGTGCGCCGGTGAGGTTGCCCTTGGTCATCTCGTCGGTGGTTTGCTGCATTTCCTGATCGTAATTGCGGTAAGCCGCGCAGCCGTTTAAAAAAAGCGCAGTGGCGAGCAGGACGAACAACGGGATGATCCGCATAAACGGTGTGTTTCCTTGAGCCGGAATGTTGAAGGCGCGCGCAGTATAGTGACGGATGCTGGCCAGTGGCTGCGAGTTGGGGGCCGATGTGCGCAGATCAAAGACTCTGTTCCTGAGGCAATCCTCGGCGATTTTGCGGAGTTCGTCTGCCGGGTACATCCGCCCCATCAAAGCGAAACACCGACAAAGCTTGAGGGAAATGCGTTCGAAGTGAACAATATGTAACTTCGCATTTCCATTTGAGAATTCTTCATGACTGCCTCGTCCCGTTTCCTGGCCTGGCTGGTGTTCCCGCTGTTTGCCCTGAGCAGCTTCAATCTGCTGGCCGATACCGTGGAAGGCGCGCCGCAAGCGCTGCACCTGCTCGATTACATCAGTGCGGATTACCCGCCGACGGTAGCGGCGGGCAAGGTTGTCGATGACGCCGAATACCGCGAGCAACTGGAGTTCACGCGGGCGCTGCAAGGCTTGATCGCCGGTATGCCGGCCAAATCGGAAAAGGCTGCGCTGGAGCAGGGCGTTGAAGCCCTGCACGCGGCGATCAGCGCGAAACAGGATGGCGCCGAAGTCGCTCGGCAGGCGCGGCAACTGGGCGCGCAACTGGCGGTAGCCTATGAAGTCAGCCAGGCACCGATCATCACCCCCGATCCCACCCGAGGCGCTCCGCTCTATGCGCAGAACTGCTCGGTGTGCCACGGTGACAGCGGCGCCGGTGACGGTCCGGCGGGACTTGGCATGACCCCCGCTCCGGCCAATCTGCGTGATGCGGCGCGGATGGATCACCTGAGTCTGTACGCGATCTACAACACCCTCGGCCAAGGCGTCGAAGGCACCGACATGCCGGCGTTTGCCGATCAGCTGGACGATCGTCAGCGCTGGGATCTGGCGACTTACATCGCCGGCTTCAGCGCCGATCCGGCGGCGGCCACGTCCGAGAAGAGCTACAACATCGCCGATCTGGCCCGCCAGACCCCGGCCGAAGTGCAGGCTGCCGATGGCCCGCAAGCGGCGGCGACGTTCCGTGCGCAACGCGCGCAGCCGCCGCAGGTCAAGCGTGGTCCGGCGCAGTTGCTCGACTACACCGCCGCAACCCTGGACAAGAGCCTTGCCGCGTACCGCGCCGGCGAACACGATCAGGCTTACGACCTGTCGGTCGCGGCCTATCTGGAAGGCTTCGAACTGGTCGAAAGCTCGCTGGATAACGTCGACGCCAACGTGCGCAAGGACACTGAAAAGTCGCTGATGGCGTATCGACAATCGTTGCAGGACGGCTTGCCGGTCGAGCAGGCCGAGCAGCGTCTGGACGCGGCCAAGGCGAAGTTGAAAGAGTCCGCCGGGTTGCTCGGCAGTGACGGCTTGAGCTGGTCGCTGAGCTACATCTCCGGCCTGCTGATTCTGCTGCGCGAAGGGCTGGAAGCGATTCTGGTGCTGGCGGCGATACTCGCCTTCCTGCGCAACACCGGCCAGCAATCGGCGGTGCGCAGCGTCAACGTCGGTTGGGGCCTGGCGCTGCTGGCCGGCCTCGGCACCTGGGCGCTGGCGGCGTATGTGATCGACGTCAGCGGCTCGCAGCGTGAACTGCTCGAAGGCGCCACGGCGCTGTTCGCCAGTGTCATGGTCTTGTGGCTGGGCGTGTGGATGCATGACCGTCGCCACGCCGCGGCCTGGCAGGATTACATCAAGAGCAGTCTGGTCGGTGGTGGCGGACGTTTCGGCTTCGCGATTCTGGCGTTCTTCTCGGTGTATCGCGAGTTGTTCGAAGTGATCCTGTTCTACGAAACCCTGTGGTTGCAGGCCGGCCCGGCCGGGCATGACGCGGTGCTCGCCGGTGGCGCGACGGCACTGGTGCTGCTGGTCGGTCTGGCGTGGGTGATCCTGCGCGGTTCGGCGAAACTGCCGCTGACGCTGTTCTTCAGCATCAACGCGGCGCTGTTGTGCGCGCTGTCGGTGGTGTTTGCCGGGCATGGCGTGAAGGCGTTGCAGGAAGCCGGGATCTTCGGCACGCGGCCGGTGGCGTTCTTTGAATTCGACTGGCTGGGGATTCATGCCGATGCGTATTCGTTGACGGCGCAGGCGGTGGCGATTCTGGCGATTGTTGTGTTGTATGGGCGTAGTTGGGTGGCGGAGAAGCGGCGGGTAGTCGCTTAACAGCATTCGCTGGGGCTCACATTCGCGAGCAGGCTCGCTCCCACAGGATTTGTGCGTAACCTGTGTGGGAGCGAGCCTGCTCGCGAATTGTTTTTGGAGGTTAGAAAAATGCGTGTATGGATCGATGCCGACGCCTGCCCACGGGCGGCGAAGGATCTGGTAGTGAAGTTTGCGCTCAAGCGCCAGTTCGAAGTGGTGCTGGTTGCCGGGCAGCCGCAGATCAAACCGGGGCTGGCCATCGTCAAACTGATCGTGGTACCGAGCGGTCCGGATGCGGCAGACGATTATCTGGTCGAGCACGCGGTACCCGGTGAGCTGGTGATTTGCAGCGATATCCCGCTGGCCGATCGTTTGGTGAAGAAGGGTGTGGCGGCGCTGGATCCGCGCGGCAAGGAGTTCGATGCGCAGAACATGGGCGAGCGCCTGGCCGTGCGCAACCTGTTCACCGATCTGCGCGAGCAGGGCCAGATGAGTGGCGGACCGGCGCCGTTTGGCGATCGCGAGAAGCAGGCGTTCGCCAATGCGCTGGACCGGATCCTCACACGCCTGACCCGCAAGCCTTAAGCCCTACACAAATCCCCTTGTAGGAGTGAGCCTGCTCGCGATAGCGGTCGGTCATTCAACAGATATGTGCCTGATACACCGCCATCGCGAGCAGGCTCACTCCTACAGTAGACCGTATCAGGCGTCGTTTTCGTGGGTCAGCTCGAGCACGCGGTCGACCAGTTTGTTGATCCCCGAAGCCGCCTCACTGATGTTCTGCGCCAGCATGTAAGCCGGGGTCGTCACCAGTTTGCGCGCCTTGTCTTCGATGATTTCCGTCACCGCACAGTCTTCATGGGTGGCGCCCATCTTGTTCATCGCCGTGGCGGTGTCGGCGTCGTTGCCGATGGTGCAGGTTACGCCCGGGCCGTAGATCTTCGCCGCCAGTGCCGGCGAGATGCACATCAGACCGACCGGTTTGCCCGCTTCGGCAAATGCCTCGGCCAGCGCCAGCACTTCCGGCTGCACGCTGCAGCTAGCACCTTCAACAGCGAAGTTCGAGAGGTTCTTCGCCGCACCGAAACCACCCGGCACGATCAGCGCATCGAAGTCGTCGACGTCGGCCTCGCGGATGTCCTTGATGTTGCCGCGGGCAATCCGCGCCGATTCCACCAGGACGTTGCGCGTCTCGGGCATTTCTTCGCCAGTCAGGTGGTTGATCACGTGCAATTGCGCGATGTTCGGGGCGAAGCACTGCACCTGCGCGCCGCGTTGGTCGAGGCGCAGCAGGGTGATCACGCTTTCATGGATCTCGGCGCCGTCGTACACGCCACTGCCGGACAGGATCACTGCAACTTTTTTGCTCATGGTTTTCTCTCCAGATTCATGGCGCTAAATGTCCACTAAATTGTCGCGCGTTGCCATAGGCTCAAGTGGTGGCGGCACCTGCATGGAACGCTTTCTACATGGATCGCAACAACGGCGGGGTGTTCATTATTTGGGATGTCTGTTGCGTGGCGAGCGGGTGATTTTTGGCGTGAGAACGCCGCTGACGAGCGGGAGTCCGCTAGCGCAGAGGGGATAAATGACTGAAAGAGGCGGCCAGCCCGCTCAGTGCCGGCGGGCTGTAGCAAGTCGCCAGCGCGTTACTCGGCTGGCGTCTTCGGTTCGGCAGGCTTGGATTCTTCGGCCTGATTCAGCAGTGCAGCTTTCGCAGCTTGCTCGTCGGCGTACACCTGCTTGGCCAGCCGCGCATTCTTGAAGCGGCGGCGCAGCCACAGACCAACACCCAGCACCAGCAACGCACCCAGCACCCACAGCTCGTACTTCTTGATGCTGCCAAGCATGCCTTCCAGCACCGCGCCGAAGTGGTAAGCGGCGGCGGCCAGCGCGGTCGCCCAGATCGCTGCACCGATACCGTTGAGCAGCAGATAACGTCCCGGCGGATAACCCGACAGGCCGATCGCCACCGGCATCACCGTGCGCAGACCGTAAACGAAACGGAAGCTCAATACCCAGATGTCAGGATGCTTGCGAATGTGCTCCAGCGCGCGGTCGCCCATCAGTTGCCAGCGCGGTTTGCGCGCGAGCAATTTGCGCCCGTGCTTGCGGCCCAGGAAGTACCACAGCTGATCGCCGGCATAGCTGCCGCAGAACGCCACGACCACCACCAGGTTGATGTCCATGTATCCACGGAACGCGAGGAAGCCCGCGAGCACCAAGATGGTTTCGCCTTCGAAGAACGTGCCGAGAAACAAGGCAAAGTAGCCAAAGTCATGCAGAAATTGTTGGAGCATTGTCTGGGTGCTGGCGAAATGAACGCGCAGCCTAACCCTTCGGACACATTCATGAAAGTGTCCAAATGTGTCTCGACGTGAACAATTCCTACACTGAGAATGGAATGCGGCTACATGTCACGGGCCTCACACAACTGTCATCTGTTCGTCATAATGGCCGTCTATAACTGTCACGCTCGCCCGTTTGCGCGGGCTCAGGAGTCCGCCGTGAGCTTTACCCCTGCCAATCGTCTGTTCCCTGCCACGCGCCTGCGCCGCAATCGTCGTGATGATTTTTCGCGTCGGCTGGTGCGGGAAAATGTGCTGACGGTCGATGATCTCATCCTGCCGGTGTTCGTGCTTGACGGTGAAAACCGTCGCGAAGCCGTGGCGTCGATGCCCGGGGTAGAGCGGTTGACTATCGATCTGCTGCTCGAAGAAGCAGCGAAATGGGTCGAACTGGGGATTCCGGCGCTAGCGCTGTTCCCGGTCACCCCTCCTGAACTTAAATCCCTCGACGCCGCCGAAGCCTGGAATCCTCAAGGCATCGCCCAGCGCGCCACCCGCGCGCTGCGTGAGCGTTTCCCTGAGCTCGGCGTGATCACTGACGTGGCGCTCGATCCATTCACCACCCACGGTCAGGACGGCATCCTCGACGAAGAAGGCTACGTACAGAACGACATCACTGTCGACGCATTGGTCCGTCAGGCGCTGTCCCATGCCGAAGCCGGCGCTCAGGTTGTCGCGCCGTCGGACATGATGGACGGTCGTATTCAGGCGATCCGCGAAGCGCTGGAAATCGCCGGTCACGTCAACGTGCGGATCATGGCTTATTCGGCCAAGTACGCCAGTGCCTATTACGGCCCGTTCCGCGATGCGGTCGGCTCGGCCTCGAACCTCGGCAAGGCCAACAAGGCCTCCTATCAGATGGACCCGGCCAACAGTGACGAAGCGCTGCACGAAGTCGGTACGGACTTGTCTGAAGGCGCGGACATGGTCATGGTCAAACCGGGCATGCCCTACCTCGACATTCTTTTCCGGGTAAAAGATGCCTTCAAAGTGCCGACCTTCGTCTACCAGGTTAGCGGCGAATACGCCATGCACATGGCGGCGATCCAGAATGGCTGGTTGAGCGAGGCGGTGATTGTCGAATCACTGACCGCCTTTAAACGTGCCGGCGCTGATGGCATCCTGACTTACTTTGCTGTCCGCGCCGCTCAATTGTTACGAGAGCAGAAATAGCCCTCCCAGGAACATTCAATGAATACCGAAGGACTCACGGAAGTTGCAGTAAAAGAAGCTCAACCGGTGGTCGAGCAAATCACCGAGACCCCGCCGGAACTGGAGCCTGCGCCACCCGCGCCGGTCACCGAACCTGTCGCGGCGGCGCCAGTGATTGCGATACCGGGCCTGGATGACAGCAGCCTGTACATCCACCGTGAGCTTTCGCAACTGCAATTCAATATCCGCGTGCTGGAACAGGCGCTGGACGAGTCCTATCCGCTGCTGGAGCGCTTGAAGTTCCTGCTGATCTTCTCCAGCAACCTCGACGAATTTTTCGAGATCCGCGTCGCCGGTCTGAAGAAGCAGATCACCTTCGCCCGTGAACAGGCCGGTGCTGACGGCTTGCAGCCGCATCAAGCGCTGGCGCGGATCAGCGAGCTGGTGCACGGTCACGTTGATCGTCAGTACGCGATCCTCAACGACATTCTGTTGCCGGAGCTGGAAAAGCACCAAGTGCGCTTCATCCGTCGCCGCCACTGGACGGTCAAGATCAAAACCTGGGTGCGCCGCTACTTCCGCGACGAGATCGCGCCGATCATCACCCCGATCGGCCTCGACCCGACGCACCCGTTCCCGTTGCTGGTGAACAAGAGCCTGAACTTCATCGTCGAGCTGGAAGGCATCGACGCCTTTGGTCGCGACTCCGGTCTGGCGATCATCCCGGCGCCGCGCTTGCTGCCACGGATCATCAAGGTGCCGGAAGAAGTTGGCGGCCCGGGCGACAACTACGTGTTTCTGTCGTCGATGATCCACGCCCACGCCGATGACCTGTTCCAGGGCATGAAGGTAAAAGGCTGCTACCAGTTCCGTCTGACCCGAAACGCCGACCTCGCGCTCGATTCCGAAGACGTCGAAGACCTGGCCCGCGCCCTGCGTGGCGAGTTGTTCTCGCGTCGCTACGGCGATGCGGTACGTCTGGAAGTCGCCGACACCTGCCCGAAACACCTTTCGGATTACTTGCTCAAGCAGTTCAACCTGAGCGAGAGCGAGCTGTATCAGGTCAACGGCCCGGTCAACCTGACACGCCTGTTCAGCATCACCGGTCTGGACAGTCATCCGGAGCTGCAATACACGCCGTTCACTCCGCAGATCCCGAAACTGCTGCAGAACAGCGAAAACATCTTCAGCGTGGTCAGCAAGCAGGACATCCTCTTGCTGCACCCGTTCGAGTCTTTCACCCCGGTGGTCGACCTGCTGCGTCAGGCGGCGAAAGACCCGCACGTTCTCGCTGTGCGCCAGACGCTGTACCGCTCCGGTGCCAACTCCGAGATCGTCGATGCGCTGGTGGATGCCGCGCGTAACGGCAAGGAAGTGACGGCGGTCATCGAGCTGCGTGCGCGGTTCGACGAAGAGTCCAACCTGCAACTGGCCAGCCGTCTGCAAGCGGCCGGTGCGGTGGTGATCTACGGCGTGGTCGGCTTCAAGACCCACGCCAAAATGATGCTGATCCTGCGGCGTGAGGCCGGTGAAATCGTCCGTTACGCGCACCTCGGCACCGGTAACTACCACGCCGGTAACGCCAAGCTCTACACCGACTACAGCCTGCTGACCTCCGACGACGCCTTGTGCGAAGACGTCGGCAAACTGTTCAGCCAGTTGATCGGCATGGGTAAAACCCTGCGCATGAAGAAGCTGCTGCATGCGCCGTTCACCCTGAAGAAGGGCATGCTCGACATGATTGCCCGCGAGACTCAGTTCGCTGTTGAAGGCAAGCCGGCGCACATCATCGCCAAGTTCAACTCGCTGACCGATCCGAAGATCATCCGCGCGCTGTACAAGGCCAGCCAGTCCGGTGTGCGCATCGACCTGGTGGTGCGCGGCATGTGCTGTCTGCGTCCGGGGATTGCCGGGGTTTCGCACAACATCCATGTGCGCTCGATCATTGGCCGCTTCCTTGAGCACACACGTGTTTTCTACTTCCTCAATGGCGGCGACGAGCAGATGTTCCTCTCCAGCGCCGACTGGATGGAGCGCAACCTCGACAAGCGCGTCGAGACTTGCTTCCCGGTCGAAGGCAAAAAGCTGCTGACCCGCGTAAAGAAAGAGCTGGAGCTGTACCTGACCGACAACACTCATAGCTGGAGCCTGCAGTCGGATGGCCGTTACATCCGCAACACACCGACCGGCAACCAGAACCCGAGGAGTGCGCAGGCGACGTTGCTGGAGCGGTTGGGTAGCCCCATCCTTCCGGTAAGCAGCTGAGGCCTTGAAGGTCAAAAGCCCCTCACCCTAACCCTCTCCCAGAGGGAGAGGGGACTGATCGAGGTGGATGGGCGAGTTACGCCGACCTGAACTACCGAGTCGAACTCAGGCCTTGAAGCCAACGGAGATCGGCTCCCTCTCCCTCGGGAGAGGGCTGGGGTGAGGGGCAGGCCCACCTCCCATCTCAAGCCGAACCCAATAAAAAAGGCGATCCCTGCGGATCGCCTTTTTTGCACCTGTCATCCACCCACCTTCGGCAGCTCCTGCGGGGGAGATTTGCGGTGTTTCAGTGAACAGTGAGCACAATCCCCACCCGCGTCAGCCAATCTGCCTCAAGCCCGAAATCCGCCTGAGTCAGCTGATTCTCATCCAGCCAGTTCTCCGGGAATTCCACATCCAGGGTGTTGCCCTTGGCGTGCAACACCACCTGCGGCATCGTCTGCGTGCCACGAATGTGGTGGAACAGGATCGCAAAGCGCAGCAGCACGCACAGGCGGATCAGCTTGTCGCCGTCGTCGCCGAAATCGGCAAACTTGTCCTTGGGAATGTTGCGGCGATGGCCGCGCACCAACAGCGCAAGCATTTGCTGGTCTTCGCGGGAGAAGCCGGCGAGGTCCGAGTGCTCGATCAGGTAGGCGCCGTGCTTGTGGTAGTGATAGTGCGCAATATCGAGGCCGACTTCGTGCACTTTCGCCGCCCAGCCGAGGAGTTCGCGCCAGATGCCGTCATCCAGCTCCCAGTCCACCGCGACCTGATCGAACGCGTGCAAGGCTTTGCGCTCAACTCGCGCCGCCTGCTCCAGGTCGACGTGGTAGCGCTCCATCAGCGAGGTCAGGGTGCGTTCGCGCACGTCTTCGTGATGATGACGACCGAGCAGGTCGTAGAGCACGCCTTCACGCAGTGCGCCGTCGCAGTGATCCATGCGTTGCAGTTCGAGGGCGTCGAAAATCGCTTCGAGAATCGCCAGGCCCGCCGGGAAAATGGTCCGGCGATCCGGCTTGATGCCTTCGAAATCGATCTTGTCGACGTCGCCAAGCTTGAATAGCCGACGCTTTAGCCAGGCCAGACCTTCGGCATTCACTTCGCCAGTGCCGTGGCCGCCGGCCTTCAATGCCAGGCCGATGGCGCGGATGGTGCCCGAGGAGCCGATGGCTTCATCCCAGGTCAGACGGTGCAGGGCGTGTTCGATGCTCATGATCTCCAGCCGCGCCGCCGTGTATGCCTGGGCGTAGCGGGCCGGGGTGATCTTGCCGTCCTTGAAGTAGCGCTGGGTGAAGCTGACGCAGCCCATCTGCAGACTTTCGCGCAGCAGCGGCTCGAAGCGCTGGCCGATGATGAACTCGGTACTGCCGCCGCCGATGTCGGCGACCAGACGTTTGCCCGGAGTGTCGGCGAGGGTGTGCGACACGCCCAGATAGATCAGACGCGCTTCTTCACGGCCGGAGATGACTTCCACCGGGTGGCCGAGGATTTCTTCGGCGCGGTGGATGAATTCGAGGCGGTTGCGCGCTTCACGCAAAGCATTGGTGCCAACGATGCGCACGGCGCCCAGCGGCATACCGTTGATCAGTTGGGCAAAACGCTTGAGGCAATCGAGGCCACGTTGCATCGATTCTTCGTTGAGCTTGCGCTCATCGTCGATGCCGGCGGCCAGCTGAACCTTTTCGCCGAGCCGCTCGAGAATGCGGATCTCGCCGTTCTGGGCCTTGGCCACGACCATGTGAAAGCTGTTCGAGCCCAGGTCGATTGCGGCGATCAGGGACAGATTCTTGGCTTGGGATTGCGGCATGGTCAGGGGGTCTCGGTCGATAACCTCGACATCGTGCCACGATCAACGGCTGGCGCCAACGCGCACGGTTCAAACCGTTGATTCAGCGCAGAAAGTCGGTGACCGCTGCGCGGTCAATCGCGAGCAGGCTCACTCCTACAGGTGAACGCATTCCCATATAGGAGTGAGCCTGCTCGCGATGAGGGCCTGGAAGCCCCTGTTTTTCTCTCAGGCTGTTGCTTCAACTGTGCCAATAAAGTTCGCCAGCTCCGCCGTCTGCGGATTGGCAAACAACACCTTCGGATCACCCACCTCATGCACCTTGCCATGGTGCATGAACACCAATTTATCCCCGACCTCGCGGGCAAAGCGCATTTCATGGGTGACCATGATCAGCGTCATGCCTTCCTTGGCCAGTTGCCGAACCACGCTGAGCACTTCGTTGACCAGTTCCGGGTCGAGCGCCGAGGTGATCTCGTCGCACAGCAAAACCTTCGGCGACATCGCCAATGCCCGGGCAATCGCCACACGCTGTTGCTGGCCGCCTGAGAGTCGATCCGGGAAGGCATCGAATTTTTCCCCAAGCCCCACACGTTCGAGCATCTCTCGCGCCAGTTCCGCAGCCTTGGCTTTCGGCACTTTCTGCACCACTTGCGGCGCGAGCATGACGTTTTCGCCCACGGTCAGGTGCGGGAACAGGTTGAACTGCTGAAACACCATGCCGACCTTCTGCCGCAGGCTGCGCAGATCGGCGCGGGCGGCGTCGAGGTATTCGCCATCGACTTCGATGACGCCATCGTTGATCGACTCCAGACCATTGAGCGTACGCAGCAGGGTGGATTTGCCCGAGCCGCTGCGGCCGATGATCGCCACGACCTGGCCTTCCTCGACGCTGAGGTCGATGCCTTTGAGCACGTGGTGATCGCCGTAGTATTTATGCAGGGCGGAAATTCTAAGCAGAGGCATGCAGTCTCCTTTCCAGGTAGCGCGCACTGAGGGACAAGGGGTAGCAGAGCAGGAAGTAGCCGAGGGCGACGAGGCCGTAGACCATGAACGGTTCAAACGTGGCGTTGGCAAGCATTCCGCCGGTCTTGGTCAATTCGGTGAAGCCGATGATCGAGGTCACCGCGGTGCCTTTGACCACTTGCACCGAGAAACCCACGGTCGGCGCCACGGCAATGCGCAGCGCCTGCGGCAGGATCACGTAGCGCAGCTGTTCCAGCGGATTGAGCGCCAGACTCGCCGATGCCTCCCACTGTCCGTTGGAGATCGACTCGACGCAGCCGCGCCAGATCTCCGCCAGATAGGCGCTGGTGAACAAGGTCAGGGCAATCGCTGCGGCCATCCACGGCGAGATTTCGATCCCGGCCAGCGCCACGCCGAAGAACACCAGAAACAGCTGCATCAACAATGGCGTGCCCTGGAACAGCTCGATCCATGTGCGGGCGATGCTGCTTGGCAGAGAGTTTTTCGAGATGCGCATGATCAGGATCAGCAGCCCGACAATCCCGCCGCCGATAAACGCCACCAGCGACAGCGCCAGCGTCCATTGCAGGCCGACGAGCAGGTTGCGCAGGATGTCCCAGAAGGTGAAATCGCTCATGCGCGGCTCCTGCTGATGTAGCGCCGACCGATCCAGTTCAGCAGTTGGCGAATCAGCAGCGCCATGCACAGATAGATCAGCGTGGTCAGCGCGTAGGTTTCAAAGGCGCGGAAGTTGCGCGACTGAATGAAGTTGGCGGCAAAACTCAACTCTTCGGTGGCGATCTGCGAACACACCGCCGAGCCAAGCATGACGATGATGATCTGGCTGCTCAGCGCCGGCCAGACCTTGCCCAGCGCCGGCAGCAGCACCACATGACGGAACGCTTCGAAGCGCGTCATCGCCAGCGCCGCCGCGGCTTCCAGCTGTCCGCGCGGGATCGCCTGAATGCCGGCGCGAATGATCTCCGTCGAATAGGCGCCGAGGTTGATCACCATCGCCAGCACCGCCGCCTGCCACTCGGAAATCTGCACGCCAAGCGATGGCAGGCCGAAGAAGATGAAGAACAACTGCACCAGAAACGGCGTGTTGCGGATCAACTCGACGTAGACGCCGAAGATTGCCGAGAACGGGCGGATGTTCCACGCCCGCACCAGCGCCCCGACAATCCCCACGCCGACCCCGAGCAACGCGCCGATGGCCGTCAGCTCAAGGGTGAACAGCGCCCCGCGCAGCAGCAGGTCGGTGTTTTCCACCACCGGCATGAAATCGAACTGATAAGCCATGAAGGTCTCCCGCTCAGTCGATCAGAGATCGGCCGGCAGCGGCTCTTTCAGCCAGGTCTGCGAATTCTTTTCCAGTGCGCCGTCAGCTTTGGCGGTGGTCAGGATGTCGTTGACCTTGGCCAGCAGCGCCGCTTCGTTCTTGTTCACGCCAACGTAGACCGGCGAATCCTTCAGTTTCACTTTCAGCGCCGGCACGCGTTTCGGGTTCTTTTCGCTGATTGCGACCATCACCACGTTGCCGCTGGCGATCAGGTCGACCTGTCCTGCGAGGTAGGCGGCGATGGTCGAGTTGTTGTCTTCGAAGCGTTTGATGGTCACGCCTTCGGGGGCGACCTTGGTCAGCTCGATGTCTTCGATGGCGCCACGGGTGACGCTGATGGTTTTGCCCTTGAGGTCGTCGAGGCCGGCGATCGCAGCGTCTGGCGGGCCGAACACGGCGAGGTAGAAGGGGGCGTAGGCGCGGGAGAAGTCGATGACTTTCTCGCGCTCAGGGTTTTTGCCGAGGCTGGAGATCACCAGGTCGACCTTGCCGGTGGTCAGGAACGGGATGCGGTTGGTGCTGTTGACCGGGGTCAGTTCGAGTTTGACCTTGAGTTGATCGGCCAGCAATTTCGCTGTGTCGATGTCCAGACCACGAGGTTTCATGTCCGGGCCGACCGAGCCGAACGGCGGGAAGTCCTGGGGCACGGCGACTTTCAGCGTGCCGCGCTTGACCACGTCGTCCAGACCGTCGGCGTGAGCGGGAGCCTGGCTGAGCAACAAAGAGGCAAACAGAGCGGCGAGGAGGGCGCTGTAACGCTTGGTCATGGACAATCTCCGGATCGGCGGGAAGTGATTTCTGCGTTCGGACAGAGCATGTGCCGTGCCAATACGTGGCTTTCGTCGTGGCAGGCCGCGGTTTCAGCGGCTTTGTTCGGTCTTACTGGTCTGAACAGTCAGGTTGTTTTTCGCACCGCTATCGCGCATCGCTGCGCAGCACCGAACCCCGCTGGGGCACGACTTGCCGGACTCGACGAATAGCTTTACAACTAGCCGCACATTGGCCTGGCGCGTCTGAAAAACCATGAACTCGATTTCCCGTGCGGTACCTGAAGTGGCGCTGCAAGCGATCCGCAAACTGATCACCGAGCAGGGTTTCGGTGCGGGCGACGCCTTGCCGTCGCAGCGGGATCTGGCGTTGCAACTGGGCGTGAGCCGGGCGTCGTTGCGCGAGGCACTGTCATCGTTAAGTGCGCTGGGCGTGGTCAGTATTCAGCCGGGCAAAGGCGTGTTCGTGCAGTCACCAGTGGAATTGTCGCTTGGCGAAAACGCACCGGGCTGGTCGTTCGCGGCGCAGGCGTCGCCACTGGACATCTTTCAGTTGCGCTATGCGCTGGAAGGATTTGCGGCGGGGCTGGCGGCGGTGACCTTGAGCACGTTCGATCTGGATGCGCTGGAAGACAACGTTGCAGCCATGCGCGAGCAATTGAAGGTCGGTGATTTTGAGGCAGCGGCGAAACTCGACTTCGAATTCCACCGGCGCATCCTTCTGGCCAGCGGCAATCAGGCGATGCTGAACATCCTCACCGCCAGCGCCGAGATGTTCCTGGAAAGCCAGAAACTACCGTTCATCCGCGCCGAACGCGCCATGGAAACCTGGCAGGAACACCGCAAGATTCTTCGTGCCCTCACGCGCCGGGCGTCCGGCGCTGCGCAAAAAGCCATGCAGGAGCACGTGCGCAACGCGGCCCTGCGCACTGGAATTTCCTTCATTGCCCCCGCCACCGCGTGACTTGAGCTATACCCAAACTCATCGAGTGCCATAGCAAGACTCAATCAACTGCGGCTTCCTGAACAGGGGAAGGGCGGCTATGATGGGCCACGTTTTTTTGCTTACAACCTGGAGAATTCCATGAGCAGCGATCTTATCAAACACGTTAGCGACGCTAGCTTCGAAGCCGACGTACTCAAGGCCGAAGGCGCTGTCCTGGTCGATTACTGGGCTGAATGGTGCGGTCCTTGCAAAATGATCGCTCCGGTTCTGGACGAGATTGCCGAGACTTACAAAGGCAAGCTGACTGTTGCCAAACTGAACATCGACGAAAACCAGGAAACCCCGGCCAAGCACGGCGTGCGTGGTATCCCGACCCTGATGCTGTTCAAGAACGGCAACGTTGAAGCGACCAAAGTCGGCGCCCTGTCGAAGTCGCAACTGGCGGCTTTCCTCGACGCCAACATCTAAGCGTCGCTGTAAAGTGCCTGAAAAAAAGCCCCGCAATTAGCGGGGCTTTTTGCGTATTCAGGGCTAGACGCTCCGAAACTCAGGTGGTACATTCGGCCCCGCACTGGTTTCTCCACTGCCCCCTGCTAGCCGTCGCCGACGCACTCCTTTTCGAATTAGTTCGCGATCCTGTCGCCTTCTCCGCGGCGCGGCCTCATTAAGCCAAAAGCTTAATTTCCCCCCCCTCCATAAATGATTACGTCATTCCTATATGAATCTGACTGAACTCAAGCAAAAGCCGATTACCGAACTGCTCGAATTGGCCGAACAGATGGGCATAGAAAATATGGCCCGTTCGCGCAAGCAGGACGTGATTTTCTCCCTGCTGAAAAAGCACTCGAAAGGCGGCGAGGAAATCTCCGGTGATGGCGTGCTGGAGATTCTCCAGGACGGCTTCGGCTTCCTGCGCTCCGCTGACGCTTCCTACCTGGCCGGCCCGGACGATATCTACGTCTCGCCAAGCCAGATCCGCCGCTTCAACTTGCGTACCGGTGACACCATCGTTGGCAAGATCCGCCCTCCGAAGGAAGGCGAGCGGTATTTCGCCCTGCTCAAGGTCGACACGATCAACTTCGATCGTCCGGAGAACGCGAAAAACAAGATTCTCTTCGAGAACCTGACCCCGCTGTTCCCGACCGTGCGCATGAAGATGGAAGCCGGTAACGGTTCCACCGAAGACTTGACTGGTCGCGTGATTGACCTGTGCGCCCCGATCGGCAAAGGCCAGCGTGGTCTGATTGTCGCGCCGCCGAAAGCCGGTAAAACGATCATGCTGCAGAACATCGCAGCGAACATCGCCCGTAACAACCCTGAAGTTCACCTGATCGTGCTGCTGATCGACGAACGTCCGGAAGAAGTAACCGAAATGCAGCGCACCGTGCGCGGCGAAGTGGTTGCCTCGACCTTCGACGAGCCGCCGACCCGTCACGTGCAGGTTGCCGAAATGGTGATCGAGAAGGCCAAGCGGCTGGTCGAACACAAGAAAGACGTGGTGATCCTGCTCGACTCCATCACCCGTCTGGCCCGTGCCTACAACACCGTGATCCCGAGCTCCGGCAAGGTATTGACCGGTGGTGTCGATGCCCATGCCCTCGAGAAGCCAAAGCGTTTCTTCGGTGCTGCGCGTAACATCGAAGAAGGCGGCTCGCTGACCATTATCGCCACCGCGCTGGTTGAAACCGGCTCGAAAATGGACGAAGTGATCTACGAAGAGTTCAAGGGTACCGGCAACATGGAGCTGCCTCTGGATCGCAAGATCGCCGAGAAGCGCGTGTTCCCGGCGATCAACATCAACCGCTCCGGCACCCGCCGCGAAGAGTTGCTGACCGCCGACGACGAACTGCAGCGTATGTGGATCCTGCGCAAGCTGCTGCACCCGATGGACGAAGTCGCTGCCATCGAGTTCCTGGTCGACAAGCTGAAAGCGACCAAGACCAACGACGAGTTCTTCTTGTCGATGAAGCGCAAGTAATACGCAGCTGTTTAAAAGAACGCTCCCGAAAGGGGGCGTTTTTTTTTGCTTTCGGGGGGCATGACTTTGCCGATGTGTCAGTCCTCTTGTTTGAACAACAGCTACCCGCAGGGGCAAGAAACCTTATGTAGCTGATTGGTGGTCACCGTGATATCGACGGATTAAGGGCACTGACGGGCTGCTGTTTGCCCGTCAGAGCAGGTAGGATGTACGCCTATTTTGAGGGTGCCATCGTCAATGAAATTCAAGGATCTTCGGGATTTCGTGCAGCAGCTTGAGCAGCGCGGAGAGTTGAAACGCATCCAGATTCCCGTCTCGCCGGTGCTGGAGATGACCGAGGTGTGCGACCGCACGCTGCGGGCCAAGGGCCCGGCGCTGTTGTTCGAAAAGCCCACCGGTTACGACATTCCGGTGCTTGGCAACCTGTTCGGCACCCCTGAGCGGGTAGCCATGGGCATGGGCGCCGAGTCGGTCAGCGAGCTGCGCGAAATCGGCAAGCTGCTGGCCTTCCTCAAGGAACCCGAGCCGCCGAAGGGCTTGAAAGACGCGTGGTCGAAGCTGCCGATCTTCCGCAAGATCATCTCGATGGCGCCGAAAGTCGTCAAAGACGCGGTGTGCCAGGAAGTGGTCATTGAAGGCGACGACGTCGACCTGGCGATGCTGCCGGTGCAGACCTGCTGGCCTGGCGACGTCGGCCCGCTGATCACCTGGGGTCTGACCGTCACCAAAGGCCCGAACAAAGAGCGCCAGAACCTCGGCATCTACCGTCAGCAAGTGATCGGCCGCAACAAGGTGATCATGCGCTGGCTCAGCCACCGTGGCGGCGCGCTGGACTATCGCGAATGGTGCGAGAAGCATCCGGGCCAGCCGTTCCCTGTGTCCGTGGCATTGGGCGCCGACCCCGCGACCATCCTCGGCGCGGTAACCCCGGTGCCAGACAGCCTGTCCGAATACGCTTTTGCAGGTCTCTTGCGCGGTAACCGCACCGAGCTGGTGAAATGCCGTGGCAACGACCTGCAAGTGCCGGCCACTGCCGAGATCATCCTCGAAGGCGTGATCCATCCCGGCGAAATGGCTGATGAAGGCCCGTACGGTGACCACACCGGTTACTACAACGAAGTCGACAGCTTCCCGGTGTTCACCGTCGAGCGCATCACCCACCGGATCAAACCGATCTATCACAGCACCTACACCGGCCGTCCGCCGGATGAGCCGGCGATTCTCGGCGTGGCGCTCAACGAAGTGTTTGTGCCGATCCTGCAGAAGCAGTTCCCGGAAATCACCGACTTCTACCTGCCGCCGGAAGGCTGCTCGTACCGCATGGCCATCGTGACAATGAAAAAGTCGTATCCGGGGCATGCCAAGCGCGTGATGCTCGGTGTCTGGTCGTTTTTGCGACAGTTCATGTACACCAAGTTCGTTATCGTCACTGACGACGATATCAACGCCCGCGACTGGAACGACGTGATCTGGGCCATCACCACGCGCATGGACCCCAAGCGCGATACGGTGATGATCGATAACACGCCGATCGACTACCTCGACTTCGCCTCGCCGATCTCCGGCCTGGGTTCGAAAATGGGCCTCGATGCCACCCACAAGTGGCCGGGCGAAACCACTCGGGAGTGGGGCCGCGTGATCGTCAAGGACGACGCCGTCACCCAACGGATCGATGCCATCTGGAATCAGTTAGGAATAGATTGATGCGTGTAACCCTGCAGCCCTCCGGAGCAGTGCTCGAGATACAGCCCGGTGAGCGGATTCTCGATGGCGCGCGGCGCCTGGGCTACGAATGCCCGCAAAGCTGCCGCAATGGCAATTGTCATGTGTGTGCGGCGCTGCTGGTTGAAGGTAGCGTCGCGCAGGACGGCAAGGTGCATGACCACGGCGAGTTCTACACTTGCATAGCCGAGCCGCTGGAAGACTGCATCCTGCTGTGGGATGGCGTGCTCGCGCTGGGAGAACTGCCGGTGCGCAGCCTGTCATGTCAGGTCATCGAATGCCGCGATGTCGGTGGCGACACCTGGCGTGTGCGCCTGCGGGCGCCGGCCGGCAAGCCGCCGCGCTATCACGCCGGGCAGTATTTGATGATCGAGCGCGAGAACGGTGAGAAATCGGCGTTTTCCATGGCCTCGGCACCGCACGGCGGGCGCGATCTGGAAATCCATGTGCTGGCGCGCGAAGCCAGTGCACTGAGCCTGATCGAACAGCTGCAACGCAACGCGATGGTGCGTGTCGAGCTGCCGTTCGGCGATACGCATCTGGCCGAGCTGCCCGACGGGCCGCTGGTGCTGGTCGCCGCCGGTACCGGCATGGGCCAGATTCACGCGCTGATCGAGCATTGCCGCGCCAACGGCTTCAAACATCCGGTGCATCTGTACTGGGGCGTGCGCCGTCCGGAAGATTTCTATGAGATCGAACATTGGGACGAATGGCTGAAATTGCCCAACCTGTTCCTGCACAAAGTCGTCAGCGATCAATGCGGTTGGGAAGGGCGCTGCGGCATGCTGCACGAGGCGGTCTGTGAAGACTTCCCCGACCTGAAACCGTTGCACGTCTACGCCAGCGGCTCGCCAGCCATGGTCTACGGCACGCTGGACGCATTGGTCGAAGCCGGGATGGATGCCCATCAAATGCGTGCCGACGTATTCGCTTACGCCCCGCGCTCCTAATTCTTTATAACTCGCTATATAGCCGATCGGTATTTATGTAATTGCATAAATACCGCTAGGTTATATATCAATCAGGCAATCAATTAGGAACTGTGCCATGGCACTCAAATTGCCTTAAAACATATGTGCCTTATTGTTACAGCGGTGCGTTCTATTAAGTAATTCTTTACCCGCGGGGAGCTGAACGCTATTCGCCATGAGCGCCATTGAAAACGCTTTTCTGAATTTGAATTACCCTCCGCGGCTCGATCTTGGGCCGCAGCTGACGCACGAACAACTTCTCGCTTCCATGCAATCGACCATGGCGCGCCACAAGGGCGGGCCGGTGTGGCTGTTCGCGTATGGTTCGCTGATCTGGCGGCCGGAATGTACGGCAGTGGAGCGCGTACGTGGACGCGTGCATGGCTACCATCGCGGCTTGTACCTGTGGTCGCACGAGCACCGCGGTACGCCGGAAATGCCGGGTCTGGTATTTGGTCTGGATCGCGGCGGTTCGTGCAGCGGCTTCGCCTATCGCTTGCCGGAAGACAATCTCGATGCGGCGCTGTACGCGCTGTGGAAGCGCGAGATGCCGGTGCCATCCTATCGGCCACACTGGCTCAATTGCCGTCTTGCCGACGGTAGCCAGGTGCAGGCATTGGGATTTGTGTTGGAGCGACACCTGCCCAGCTATGCCGGCAACCTGCCGGATCATGTGCTGAGTCAGGTGTTCGAAAGCGCCAGCGGGCGTTACGGCACGACTCGCGATTATGTCGAGCAGACCGCCCACGCCCTGCGCAGCCACGCCATGCCAGATCGAAACCTGGAGGCGCGGCTCAAGCGCTGTAAATCACAAAGCGATCAGGCGACCGCTTCACGGCTCTGACTGGCGACTTGCTTGTGCCACAGGGTCGGGGCGAGGAAGGCCATCGACAGCAGGCAAGCGCCCACCAGCAGGACAAAACCACCGTCCCAGCCGAAGTGGTCAACGGTGTAGCCCATCGCGGCACTGGCCGCGACCGAACCACCGAGATAACCGAACAGGCCAGTGAAGCCTGCGGCAGTGCCAGCGGCTTTCTTCGGTGCCAGTTCCAGCGCCTGCAGGCCGATCAGCATCACCGGGCCATAGATCAGGAAACCGATGGAGAACAGCGCGATCATGTCGACGGTCGGGTTGCCGGCCGGGTTCAGCCAGTAAACCAGCGTTGCGACAGTCACCAGTGCCATGAACACCATGCCGGTCAGGCCACGGTTGCCACGGAAGATCTTGTCCGACATCCAGCCGCACAGCAGCGTGCCCGGGATACCCGCCCACTCATAGAAGAAATAGGCCCACGAGGTTTTGTCGACGGTGAAACCCTTGGCTTCCTTCAGGTAGGTCGGTGCCCAGTCCAGCACGCCATAACGCAGCAGGTAGACGAAGACGTTGGCCATGGCGATGTACCAGAGCATTTTGTTGCGCAGCACGTATTTGACGAAGATCTCTTTCGCGCTGAATTCGTCTTCGTGGCTGGCGTCGTAGCCTTCCGGGTAATCGTTCTTGTACTTCTCGATCGGCGGCAGGCCGACCGATTGCGGGGTGTCGCGCATGGTGATGAACGCAAACACGGCCACGCCCAGCGCCACCGCTGCCGGTACGTAGAACGCTGCGTGCCAGTCGTTGAACAGGCCCATGCCGAGCAGGAACAGCGGGCCGATCAGGCCGCCGCCAACGTTATGCGCCACGTTCCACACGGAAACCACGCCGCCACGTTCCTTCTGCGACCACCAGTGCACCATGGTCCGGCCGCTTGGCGGCCAGCCCATGCCCTGGGCCCAACCGTTGATGAACAGCAGGATGAACATCATGGTCACGCTGGATGTTGCCCAAGGTGCGAAACCGAAAATGAACATCACCCCGGCCGAGACCAACAGGCCGAACGGTAGGAAGTAGCGTGGGTTGGAGCGGTCGGACACCAGGCCCATGAGGAATTTCGATAAGCCGTAGGCAATGGCGATCGCCGACATCGCCAGACCCAGATCACCGCGGCTGTAGCCTTCGTCGATCAGGTACGGCATGGCCAGCGAGAAGTTTTTGCGCAGCAGGTAGTAACCCGCATAGCCAAAGAAAATACCGGCGAAGATCTGCCAGCGCAGGCGTCGGTACGTGCTGTCTATTTTTTCTTCAGGCAATGGAGCCTGATGTGCGGCAGGACGAAAGAAAGCAAACATTCAAGAGCTCCAGATTTCTTGTTTTGACTGCGGATGCGAATGTTACAGTTTCGTTACCGAAAATAGCACCGGTTCGCATCGAGCAAATAGCGGAAAATGTTGGAAGTCGCGTGTTCCTTTACGAACCTGTCGCTCAGCTGTAAGAACAGGGCGTTTTTGTGGCGGTCGGGACGTTGTGTCTTAGACTCGCGATCTACAGATCGACTGATATCTCGAGATAAACGATGACCCCGAAAGTTCGCAGGCTATTGCCCAGACTGTTGATGGTCGCAGCGGTGACTGTTTCAGTGTTGGCACTGAGCTTCGCCCAAGGTTCTGCAGCACCAGGCCTGCGCAATGTCACCGTATTGATCGTCCGCCATGCGGAAAAGCCTGATGTCGGCCGAGAACTCAATGCCCGGGGCGAACAGCGCGCCGCAGCTTACGCGGACTATTTCACCTCTTTGCAGTTGGACGACCAGACACTCACACCCCAACGTCTGATCGCTACCGCCGACAGCCCGGAAAGCATCCGCCCGCGACAGACGCTGATTCCACTGTCCCAGCGCCTGCAACTGCCGATTGAACAGCCCTATGTAAACAACGAGGTCGACAAGCTGGTCAGTTCGCTGCGCAAGAATAATCAGGCGAAAACCGTGCTGATCGCCTGGCATCACGGCCACATCAATAAGCTGATTGCCGCTTTCGGCGGCGATGGCCCGGCACTGATCGGTCAGCCGAAATGGCCGGTGGATATCTACGACTGGCTGATTGTTTTGCGCTTCGACGACAGGGGGCAGTTGATCCAGTCGCGAAGCGAGAAGGTTCAGGAACAACTGATGCCAGGCGATATTGCAGGCTGAAACGGTAATAGGGTCCGTCAGAAAAGTTACCTTTAAGCATTCGCGTGGTGCGTTCGCCCGATTTACCGTTGTGTCTTGGGAAACGTCCTGCGTCCAAAGCAGAAGTTGCGCCATTCAGTTAAACGTCATAGCTCCGTAACCTTTGTGCTGTTGCCGGGATCGGTATTCGGGTGCTTAGGGAGCGGATCATGCGGTGGATTGTGGCGTTGCTTTTGTTGCTGGTCGGCGGTGTCGTGCAAGCGGCAGGGGCGCTGTTGATTCCCGAAGACAACCCCCGACCAATTTATCCACTGGCATTGTCCAGGGCAGGGATTACGGGAGAGGTTAAGGCTCGTTTCATCGTCAGGGCGGATGGCTCAGTCAGCGAAATCAGCATTCTGAAAAGCGACCACCCCGATCTGGCTGAAGCGGTCAGAGTTGCGCTGGTGCAGTGGCGTTTCAAGCCTTGGGCTGTAGAGGAGGACAAACCCGAAAAGCAGGAAGTCGTCGCGCCGATAGTCTTTCGGCTCGATCTGGATCAACCCATTCACGTCAACCGGCAACTGAAAGTCTTGCGATGCCGAACGGTCAACGAGAACCTCGCCAACATTGCCGAGTATTCATGGATCGATTCGGCGGCGTTCGCACAAACCCGCGCCTATCTATCGAACGTCTTCCATAAAACCCAGCTTCCGGATGAGCAGCGTCTGGCGATGATCGCCAGGATGAATCGGCAGGTTGAGAAGATCGTCAGGGCTTGTCGAGAGAGCCCCACGCGCAAATTCATAAGCCTGTTGCCCACGGAGATTCGTGAGTTGCTCTGATAACAAAAGCCAGTATGACCGAGCCGGACATTCTGGCCTTTATCGAAAGGTTACTCAGCGCACCTGCACCACCACCTTGCCCACCGCCTTGCGCTGGCCAAGATCATTGATCGCCTGCGCCGCATTGCTCAGCGGATAGACCTGCGACACCAGCGGTTTCAACTTGCCCTCGGCAAACCAGCCGAATAACTGCTGAAAGTTCGCCGCGTTGTCTTGTGGCTGACGCTGGGCAAAAGACCCCCAAAACACACCCAGTACAGCCGCGCCTTTGAGCAGGGCGAGGTTGACCGGCAGTTCGGGGATCCGGCCGCTGGCGAAGCCGACTACCAGCAAGCGACCGTTCCAGGCGATAGCGCGGATGGCTTGATCGAACAGGTCACCGCCAACCGGGTCGTAAATCACATCGGCACCCTGGCCATCGGTGAGGCGTTTGATTTCGTCTTTGAGGCTGGTTTCGCTGTAGTTGATCAACTCGTCGGCGCCGGCTGCCTTGGCTACTGCGAGTTTCTCGGCACTGCTGGCGGCAGCAATCACCCGGGCGCCCATGGCTTTGCCGATTTCGACGGCAGCCAGGCCGACCCCGCCGGAAGCACCGAGTACAAGCAGGGTTTCCCCCGGTTGCAGGTTGGCGCGCTGCTTGAGTGCATGCATCGAGGTGCCGTAGGTCATGCTGAAGGCGGCGGCGATGTTGAAATCCATCGACGGCGGAATCGGCAGCACGTTATAGCCCGGCACCGCGACCTGTTCGGCAAAACTGCCCCAGCCGGTCAGGGCCATGACCCGGTCGCCAACCTTGAGGTGGCTGACCTTTTCCCCGACTTCACGCACCACACCGGCCGCTTCACCTCCGGGCGAGAACGGGAAGGGCGGCTTGAACTGGTACTTGCCCTCGATGATCAGCGTATCCGGGAAGTTGACCCCGGCGGCGTGCACGTCCAGCAGGATTTCGTTCTTCTTCGCGACAGGACTGGCGACGTCTTCCAGCACCAGCGATTCGGCAGGGCCGAAGGCTTTGCACAGCACGGCTTTCATCAGGGCTATTCCTTTGGGAGTGATGGCCGATAAGTGTAGGTGTGTCAGTCAACGGGTCAACGAGCATGCCCGGCCCTGATAGTCAGCCATAAGCTTGTGCTTGCGCGGCGGGTCGTTATGCTAGGCCGCAAACCGGATAAGGAGCGAATTGTGAAAGCGTGGATCATGTTGTTGCTGGCCCTGTCTCTGCCTGTGGCAGCGCTGGCCGAAGAAGCCAAAGAAGGCGAGGCGCCGAAGGTAAGCTACATCACCCTGAGTCCACCGTTCGTGGGCAACTACGGGCTGGACGGTACGCCGAAGCTCAAGGTCTACAAGGCCGATGTGGCATTACGCGTTACCGGCGAAGAGGCGAGCAAACTGGTCAAGGCCAACGAGCCGCTGATTCGCAATCAACTGGTGGCGCTGTTCACTCAGCAGACCTCTGATGCGATGGCCAGCATCGAAGGCAAGGAAAAGCTGCGTCAGGAAGCGTTGAAGCAGACCCAGCAAGTGATGAATGACGAGACCGGCAAACCGGTGGTTGAGGATCTGTTGTTCAACAACCTGATCATTCAATAAGCCATTCGTTGTCCGGGCTGGCCCCATCGCGAGCAGGCTCACTCCTACAGTTGGAATGCGTTCCCCTGTAGGAGTGAGCCTGCTCGCGATGGCGATGTTTCAGGCAACATATTCTTCAAGGCTTGAGCGCAATCACCGCAGCCCACTGCTCCGGCGTCACCGGCATCACCGACAACCTTGATCCCTTCTGTACCAGCGGCATCTCCGCCAGCGCCGTCTGCTGCTTCAGATAATCCAGCTTCAACACCCGCGTAAACGTCTCGACGTGTTCAACGTCAATCGCACTCCACGCGTTCTTCTCCTGCGTAGCCTTCGGATCGAAGTAATGACTCTCCGGCTCCAGTGCGGTGGGATCCGGGTACGCCGCTTCGATTATTTTGCCGATCCCGGCAATCCCTGGCTCCGGGCAGCTGGAATGATAGAAAAAGAACTCATCGCCCACCGCCATCGCGCGCAGGAAGTTGCGTGCCTGATAGTTGCGAACCCCGTCCCAGCGCGCTTTGCCGAGTTTTTCCAGACCTTTGATCGAGAGTTCGTCGGGCTCGGACTTCATCAGCCAATAGGCCATGGTTTTTTGCTCCTGAAACGGTCATTGGGCAGGTTGTCGGGCAATTTTATGACAAACCGACAGTCGGTTGACGTCAGCGTTTGCGCGCAGGTTCACGTTGTCGCAAAATGCCGGCCTTTAAAGCTTGACGCTGCTGCACGGCCTACAAACGGAAACCGCTGCTGTCATCGTGATGATGTGCCTTGAGGGGGGCAATCGATGAAACGCAAACCGGATTTACTATGGACTTTGGTAATTTTGTTTGGCCTGGGCGTCGTGACCACCGGTTACGCGCAAAGCCTGTGGGCGAACAAGGCCGACGCGCCGATTGAAGTTGCACAGCAAGTACAACAGTCGACAGCCTTCAAGCGCTGAAACTGCTTTCCCGACGCCGCTGATCTGCGCGGCGTCCTATCCTGCGAAATACCACGCCTTGTCGCTGACCGTGCCCTGTAACGGTACATCCCAGCTCGCCTGCGCCAATCGCTCGACCTTCTGACACTCATGGGCCAGCCCCAGCAACGTCGGCTTGCGCCAGTTTTTGCGTCGAGCCAGATACGCCAGACTGCGATCATAGAAACCGCCGCCCATCCCCAGTCGTCCACCGACATCGTCAAACCCTACCAACGGCAACAACACCAGATCCAGTGCCCAGACCTTGCGTTGCTGCGCCAGATTGGCGCGCGGCTCGAGAATGCGGAAGCGATTGGGTTTGAGTTTCTCGCCGGGACGAATCCGCTGAAAGACCATTTTGGTTCGCGGCCAGGCGCTGAGTACCGGCAGATATGTGGCTTTGCCGCGACGCTGTGCTTCACGCAACAGCAGGCGCGGATCGATTTCACCGTCGGTGGGTAAATATAGAGAGATATGTCTGGCCCGGCGAAAATGCGGGTCTTGCGCCAATTGCCGGTACAGGCCTTTGGCGGCCTGGCGTTGTTCGCTTTTGCTCAGCGAACGGCGCGCCTTGCGCAGCAGGCGGCGGAGTTGCGGGCGGGGCAGTAGCGCGGGTTCGGTCATGGTTCGGCTTCGGCAGGTTGGACGAAAACGTACGCATAAAAAATCCGATGGCGGTTTTCACCGACATCGGATTCGAATCAGGCTCCCCGGATGAACCGCTGTCAACTTAGCCCTTGAACCCGAAAGTTCAAGGTGGAAGATGCAGTAGACTTTAAGGCTTTCCGTCTAGCGGACATGCACACCAGCCCAACGTGCAACTTCCAGGGTAGTGCGAATCGGCTCAGGGACATCGTCAACTGGCAAGCACCCCAGGGAGTGCCGCGAGTATACCGCAAGCGGCCAGTCGAATCAGCCCTTGCTGGTGTTCTGATCGTCGGCGAGGACCAGATCGACACGATCGAGCAAGTCACGCACCTGTTCACGGGTCGAACCGCTGGCCTGGATATCCGGGCGCTCTTCTTTGTGCAAGAGGTCATGGGTGATGTTCAGCGCGGCCATCACAGCAATGCGATCGGCACCGATGACTTTGCCGCTGCTGCGGATTTCGCGCATCTTGCCATCGAGGTAGCGCGCGGCGCTGACCAGATTGCTGCGTTCTTCCTGCGGGCAGATGATCGAATACTCTTTGTCGAGGATCTGCACGGTGACGCTATTGCTTGAACTCATGAGTCTTGCTCCAGGGCCTTGAGGCGCGAAATCATCGATTCGACCTTACGCCGGGCGATTTCGTTTTTTTCAATGAGGTGAGCGCGTTCCTCGCGCCAGGTTTTTTCCTGAGCTAGTAAGAGTGCGTTTTGACTCTTTAGTTGCTCGACTCGGCCAATCAGCAGTTCGAGTCTGGCCATCAGCGCTTGCAGGTCGGTGTCTTCCATTGTGTCCACTGGGTCGGAGTCTGTCTGATGGGATAGCTGGCGGACAGCCTTTAATAGTCTTGGCGAGTCTGTCGATGTAGGATACAAGGCCTTCATTCTAGACATAGCGCCGTCTGGCGCCTAGCTGCCCATGACCATTGCGAATTCCCCGTACCAAGCCTTTGCCACCCTGCTGACCTCCAGCGGCCACAACGTTTCGCCTGCCGAACTGCACGGCGTGCTGCTCGGGCGCAGTTGCGCCGGTGCCGGCTTCGATAACGAAGGCTGGCTGATCGACGCCGCCGAACTGCTCGAAGGCGACATCCAGGACAACGTCCGCAACGCCCTGATCGGCCTGCAAGAGATGGTCAAAGGCGAGCTGACCGGCGACGACGTTACTGTCGTTCTGCTGCTGCCGACCGATGACGCGCCACTGGCCGACCGCGCCGCTGCACTGGGCGAGTGGTGCCAGGGCTTCCTCAGCGGTTTCGGCCTGAACTGCCGCGACAGCAGCATGCTCAGCACTGAAGCCACCGAAGTGCTGCAGGATCTGGCCGCCATTTCTCAGGTGCAAGATGCCTTGGAAGAATCCGAAGACGGCGAGACCGACTACATGGAAGTCATGGAATACCTGCGAGTTGCGCCGCTGCTGCTGTTCTCGGAAACCAAGAAAGCCAACGTGCCGCCTGCCGCCAAGCCGTCGCTGCATTAATCGCGTGCCAGGGAAAGCCATCTGCCCATGACCCATATCCCGAAAGCGGAATACAGCCGTCGCCGCAAGGCCCTGATGGCGCAGATGGAACCCAACAGCATCGCGATCCTGCCCGCCGCCGCGGTGGCCATTCGCAACCGCGACGTCGAGCACGTCTATCGGCAGGACAGCGACTTCCAGTACCTCAGTGGTTTTCCCGAGCCGCAGGCTGTCATCGTCCTTATGCCCGGCCGTGAGCATGGCGAGTACGTGCTGTTCTGTCGTGAACGCAACGCCGAACGCGAGTTGTGGGACGGCTTGCGCGCAGGCCAGGAAGGCGCGATCCGCGACTTCGGTGCCGACGACGCCTTTCCGATTACCGACATCGACGACATTCTCCCGGGCCTGATCGAAGGACGTGACCGGGTGTATTCGGCGATGGGCAGCAACCCCGAATTCGATCGTCACCTGATGGACTGGATCAACGTGATCCGCTCCAAGGCGCACCTCGGTGCCCAGCCGCCGAACGAATTCGTTGCCCTGGATCATCTGCTGCACGACATGCGCCTGTATAAATCGGCGGCAGAAGTGAAGGTGATGCGCGAAGCCGCACGGATTTCGGCGCAGGCGCATATTCGCGCGATGCAGGCCAGTCGGGCCGGGCTTTACGAGTACAGCCTCGAAGCCGAGCTCGATTACGAATTCCGCAAGGGCGGAGCGAAGATGCCGGCCTACGGCTCGATCGTCGCCGCCGGGCGCAACAGCTGCATCCTGCATTACCAGCAGAATGACGCGCTGCTCAAGGACGGTGATCTGGTGTTGATCGACGCCGGTTGCGAGATCGACTGCTACGCCAGCGATATCACCCGTACCTGGCCGGTCAACGGCAAGTTTTCGCCCGAGCAGAAAGCGATCTACGAATTGGTGCTGGCCTCGCAGGAAGCCGCGTTCGCCGAAATCGCCCCGAACAAGCATTGGAATCAGGCACATGAAGCCACGGTTCGGGTGATCACCACAGGCTTGGTGAAACTCGGATTGCTGCAAGGCGAAGTCGACGAATTGATCGCCAGCGAAGCCTATAAAGCGTTTTACATGCACCGCGCCGGCCACTGGCTGGGTATGGATGTGCATGACGTCGGCGAGTACAAGGTCGGCGGCGAATGGCGCGTGCTGGAAGTCGGCATGGCGCTGACCGTGGAGCCGGGCATTTATATCGCCCCGGACAATCAGAACGTCGCGAAGAAATGGCGCGGCATTGGCGTGCGCATCGAGGACGACGTGGTGGTGACCAAAACGGGCTGTGAAATCCTCACCAGCGGCGTGCCGAAAACCGTCGCAGAAATCGAAGCGCTGATGGCGCAAGCAAGGACACATGCGGCATGAGTCGAGTCAATCTGGCAATCATCGGTGGCGGTCTGGTCGGCGCCAGTCTGGCGTTGGCCTTGCAGGCCGGAGCCAAGGCGCGTGGCTGGAAGATCGTGCTGATCGAACCGTTCGCTCCCGGTGACAGTTGGCAGCCGAGCTACGACGCACGTTCCTCGGCGTTGTCCTTCGGCTCGCGACAGATCTATCAACGGTTGGGCGTGTGGCAGGAAATCTCCCGCCGTGCCGAGCCGATCAAACAGATTCACGTTTCCGACCGTGGCCGCTTCTCCACCGCGCGCTTGTCGGCGATGGAAGAGGGCGTGCCGGCACTCGGTTACGTGGTGGAAAACGCCTGGCTCGGTCAGTGCCTGTGGCAGCACGTCGACAAAGACGTGATCAGCTGGCGCTGCCCGGCGGAGGTCACGCGCATGGAACCGCTGCCCGACGGCTATCGCCTGACCCTCAATGATGAAACCACCCTTGAATGCGACCTCGCGGTACTCGCCGATGGCGGTCGCTCCGGGCTGCGCGAGCAGTTGGGCATCAACGTGCGCCAGCGTCCGTACAACCAGAGCGCGCTGATCGCCAACATCACCCCGAGCGAAGCGCACAACGGCATGGCCTTCGAGCGCTTTACTGACGAAGGGCCGATGGCGCTGCTACCGCTGCCGGAAAACCGCTGCGCTTTGGTCTGGACCCGTTTGGGTATGGACGCGCAGCGCTTGGCCGATCTGAGCGAGCGCGATTTCCTCAGCGAATTGCAGGGCGTGTTCGGTTACCGCCTCGGCACGCTGAAACAGGTCGGCGCGCGGCATTTGTATCCGCTGACGCTGGTTGAGGCCGAAGAACAAGTGCGCTCGCATCTGGCCGTGCTCGGCAATGCGGCACACAGCCTGCACCCGATTGCCGGGCAGGGTTTCAACCTGTCGCTGCGTGATGCCGATGCTTTGGCGGCTGCGCTGTTGGCCAGCGATAAACCGCTCGGCGACCTCGCCACGTTGCAGACGTATCGCGAGCGTCAGCGTCTCGATCAGGATCTCACCGTCGGCTTCTCCGATCAGGTCACGCGCCTGTTCGGCAGCACGCAACCGCTGGTTTCGCTGGGGCGCAACATCGGCCTGCTCGGCCTTGATCTGCTGCCACCGGCCAAGCGCTGGTTTGCCCGTCAGGCCATGGGTTTGGGAACACGACCGGATGCTTAAGTGGTTAAGCGGCAAATTCGGTAAAGCACGATTGATGCGCTGGGTGATGACGTTCTACCCGCCGTACCTCGGCGCCGGTGTTCGGGTTCGGCACATCAGCGATGACTTTCGCGATGTGCAGGTGTCGATGGGCCTCGGCTGGTACAACCGCAACTACGTCGGCACCCAGTTTGGCGGCAGCCTGTATTCGATGGTCGACCCGTTCTTCATGCTGATGCTCATGGAAAACCTCGGTTCGCGTTACATCGTCTGGGACAAAGCTGCCGACATCGATTTCATTGCGCCGGGCAAAGGCCCGGTGTTCGCCCGCTTCACTATCGACGAGACCTTGCTCGCCGAGATTCGCCGGCAAACCGCCAATGGTGAGAAATACCTGCCGCAGTTGCAGGTCGACATTCATGACGGCGCCGGTAATCTGGTGGCGCGGGTCGGTAAAACCCTTTACGTGCGGCTCAAGCCGCAAGCGAGACAGGCTTAAAGCATGGAAATGCGCGCAGATCTGCTGATTGTCGGAGCCGGAATGGTCGGCAGCGCTTTGGCGTTGGCGTTGCAGGACAGCGGCCTCGAAGTCCTGCTGCTCGACGGCAGCCCGTTGAGCGTCAAACCCTTCGACGCCGAAGCCGCTTTTGAGCCGCGAGTGAGTGCCTTGTCGGCAGCCAGCCAGCGCATTCTTGAACGCCTCGGCGTGTGGGAAGGCATCGCCAAACGCCGCAGCAGTCCATACACCGACATGCACGTCTGGGACGGCAGCGGCACCGGGCAGATTCATTTCTCGGCGAGCAGTGTGCACGCCGAGGTGCTGGGGCATATCGTCGAAAACCGTGTGGTGCAGGACGCCTTGCTCGACCGTCTGCACGATTGCGATCTGGGCATGCTGGCCAATGCGCGGCTGGAACAGATGCGCCGCTCTGGTGATGACTGGCTGCTGACGTTGGCTGACGGTCGGCAGTTGCGCGCGCCGCTGGTGATTGCCGCTGACGGTGCCAACTCGGCAGTGCGCCGTCTCACCGGTGTGCCGACGCGTGAGTGGGATTACCTGCATCACGCCATCGTTACCAGCGTGCGCAGCAGCAAATCGCACCAGATGACCGCGTGGCAGCGCTTTACCGATCACGGGCCGCTGGCGTTTTTGCCATTGGAACGTGACGGGCAGCAGGATTGGTGTTCGATCGTCTGGTCGACCACGCCGAGTGAGGCCGAACGCTTGATGGCGCTGGATGAGGCGGCTTTCTGCCGTGAGCTGGAGCGTGCCTTTGAAGGGCGACTCGGCGAAGTGATCAGTGCCGATCCACGCCTGTGCGTGCCGCTGCGTCAGCGTCATGCCAAGCGTTACGTGGCAGAAGGGCTGGCGCTGATCGGCGATGCGGCGCACACCATTCACCCGTTGGCGGGGCAGGGCGTAAACCTGGGTTTCCTCGATGCGGCGGTGTTGGCGGAAGTGCTGTTGCAGGCGGCGGAGCGCGGTGAGCGTTTGGCCGATGTGAAGGTGTTGAGCCGTTACGAGCGTCGGCGCATGCCGCATAACTTGGCGTTGATGGCGGCGATGGAAGGGTTTGAGCGGTTGTTTCAGGCGGATCCGTTGCCGGTGCGTTGGTTGAGGAATGCCGGGTTGAAGCTGGTGGAGCAGATGCCCGAAGCGAAGGCGCTTTTTGTGCGTGAAGCACTCGGATTGACCGGTGATCTTCCGGCCCTCGCCAAGCCTTGATCTTTTCGTTGCTGCTGATGGCCTCATCGCGAGCAGGCTCACTCCTACAGGGGATCGCATTTCAAATGTAGGAGTGAGCCTGCTCGCGATGGCGCCCGTCCAGGCACCACAATTTTCAAACTGTGCAACATCTGGTAACTCCTTCAAAAAGAGTTCGATTGAGGTGGTAAATGTGAGTCCTTATCATTTGGCCCACATTTTCCGACCGAGAGACCACTCCCATGTTGGCACCCAAGCGTCTTCTGACCGCACTGGCCCTGACCCTGATCGGTAGCACCACGGCCCAGGCCGCTGATGAGGTGGTGGTTTACTCGTCGCGCATCGATGAACTGATCAAACCGGTCTTCGATGCCTACACCGCCAAGACCGGGGTGAAGATCAAGTTCATCACCGACAAGGAAGCGCCGCTGATGCAGCGCATCAAGGCCGAGGGTGAAAATGCTACCGCCGACCTGCTGCTCACCGTCGACGCCGGTAACCTCTGGCAGGCCGAGCAGATGGGCATCCTCCGGCCGTTCACCTCGAAGACCATCGACGCCAATATCCCGCTGCAATATCGCTCGTCCAGCCATGCCTGGACCGGTCTGAGCCTGCGTGCGCGGACCATCGCCTACTCCACCGAACGGGTGAACCCCGGCGAACTGACCACCTACGAAGCACTGGCCGACAAGAACTGGGAAGGGCGCCTGTGCCTGCGAACGGCGAAGAAGGTCTACAACCAGTCGCTGACCGCCACCATGATCGAAGTCCACGGTGCCGAAAAGACCGAGAAGATCCTCAAGGGCTGGGTCAACAATCTGTCCACCGACGTGTTCTCCGATGACGTCGCGGTGCTCGAAGCGATCAATGCCGGGCAGTGCGACGTTGGCATCGTCAACACGTACTACTACGGTCGCCTGCACAAGCAGAAGCCGGAGTTGCCGGTAAAACTGTTCTGGCCGAATCAGGCCGATCGGGGTGTGCATGTCAATCTGTCGGGCATTGGCCTGACCAAGCATGCACCGCACCCGGAAGCGGCGAAGGCTTTGGTTGAGTGGATGACTACACCTGAGGCGCAGAAGATCTTTGCTGACGTGAACCAGGAATTCCCGGCCAACCCGGCGGTAGCACCTTCGGAAGAAGTGGCGGCGTGGGGCAAGTTCATTGCCGATACTTTACCGGTGGAAGTGGCGGGCAAGCGTCAGGCTGAGGCGATCCGGATGATGGATCGGGCGGGTTGGAATTGAGTCTGTTCCGATAACGCTGTTCACATTAGATCGCTGCCCTCACCCCAGCCCTCCCGAAACGTCGGACCGCCCGGAGGGAGAGGGAGCCGACTTGTAGTGTTTTCGAAACCTGAGTTCGACTCGATATCTCAGGTCGATGTAGCTTGCATGAGCACCTCGGTCAGTCCCCTCTTCCTCTGGGAGAGGGAGTCGATCTATGTTGAATTCAAATCCTGAGTTCGACTCGATATCTCAGGTCGGCGTAATTCTCATAAACTACGCGGTCAGTCCCCTCTCCCTCCGGGAGAGGGCTAGGGTGAGGGCAACAATCCCAACCTGAAATACTCAACCCAAGAACACCCCAATCCCCCAGAGACCCAAAAGTGGCCCACCCTGCCCAACGCCGCTGGTACCCCATCGTCTTCGCCATCGCCGCGCTGGTGCTGTTGCCCCTGAGCGTTCTGCTGCTCTCCTGGCAGACCATCGACCAGCAAATCTGGTCGCACCTGTGGGAAACCCAGATGCCACGCCTGCTGGGCAATACTCTGACGCTGGTCGTTGGCGTCGGTGTCGGTGTGACGCTGCTCGGCGTCAGCCTCGCCTGGCTCACCAGCCTTTGCGAGTTCCCCGGGCGGCGCTGGCTCGACTGGGCGCTGATGCTGCCTTTCGCCATTCCGGCCTACGTACTGGCGTTCGTCTTCGTCGGCCTGCTCGACTTCGCCGGCCCCGTACAGACCCTGCTGCGCGAATGGTTCGGCAGCGGCCTGCGGCTGCCCCGGGTGCGCTCCACCGGCGGGGTGATTATCGTGCTGGTACTGGTCTTTTATCCCTACGTTTACCTGCTGGCGCGCACCGCGTTCCTCGCCCAGGGCAAAGGCCTGATGGAAGCCGCACGGGTACTTGGCCAGTCGCCGTGGCAAGCCTTCTGGCGGGTGGCGTTGCCGATGGCGCGTCCGGCCATCGGTGCGGGCGTGGCGCTGGCGCTGATGGAAACCCTGGCCGATTTCGGTGCAGTGTCGGTGTTCAACTTCGACACCTTCACCACCGCCATCTACAAAACCTGGTATGGCTTCTTCAGCCTGCCGAGCGCCGCGCAACTGGCCAGTCTGTTGTTGCTGGTGGTGATGTTGGTGCTCTACGGTGAACGCCGTGCGCGCGGCGCCAACCGGGCAAGCAACGAGCGGCCACGGGTTAAAGCCCTGTACCACTTGCGCGGATTCAAGGCCCTCGCGGCGATGAGCTGGTGTGGATTGGTGTTCGCCTGCGCTTTCGTCATTCCGATGCTGCAACTGATCGTCTGGTTCTGGCAGCGCGGCCGTTTCGATCTCGATGAGCGCTACGCCGGGCTGATCCTGCACACCCTGTATCTGGGCGGCATGGCGGCGCTGATTACGGTCAGTGTTGCCCTACTGCTTGCGTTTGCCCGGAGGCTGGCGCCGACGCAGGCGATCAACTCTGGTGTTGGTCTGGCCAACCTTGGCTACGCCTTGCCGGGTTCGGTGCTGGCGGTGTCGATCATGCTGGCCTTCAGTTACCTGGATCGAGAATTGGTCATCCCGCTCTCCGGATGGCTCGGTGGCGCAGGCAAACCGTTACTGCTTGGCAGCCTGGCGGCACTGTTGATGGCTTACCTGGTGCGTTTCATCGCGGTCGCTTACGGCCCGCTGGAAAGCAGTCTGGCGCGTATACGGCCATCTTTGCCCGAAGCGGCACGTAGCCTGGGTGTCAGTGGGCCGCGACTGTTTTTCAAAGTGTATCTGCCGTTGTTACTGCCCGGCACGTTGAGCGCGGCGTTGCTGGTGTTCGTCGATGTGCTCAAGGAAATGCCCGCGACCCTGCTGATGCGCCCATTTGGCTGGGACACGCTGGCCGTACGCATCTTTGAAATGACCAGCGAAGGCGAATGGGCGCGTGCGTCTTTGCCAGCGCTGACCCTGGTTCTGGTCGGATTGTTACCGGTCATCGGCCTGATTCGCCGCTCTGCCCATCGAAACACTTAGTAGTGAGTCCTGAATCATGCGGCTACAATGCGCGGCATTCGGTGCGGTTCGTCTGACAGATCTTTTCGCTGAAATTGGCTGAAAGCCTTCTATTACAAGGCTTTCACGCTGTGCAGCGACTGTCCGCACCTTCGCCACGCCCGGAAGGAGAAACCCATGGGACAGCGTACGCCTCTGTATGACCTGCATCTCGCCCTCGGCGCGAAGATGGTCGATTTTGGCGGTTGGGACATGCCTCTGCATTACGGCTCGCAGGTCGAGGAGCACCACGAAGTGCGCCGCGATTGCGGGGTGTTCGATGTATCCCACATGACCGTGATCGATGTCACCGGCCCCCAGGCCAAAGCCTGGCTGCAGCATTTGCTGGCCAATGACGTCGACCGCCTGCACCGCCCCGGCCGCGCGTTGTACAGCACCATGCTCAATGAGCGCGGTGGCATCGTCGACGACATGATCGTCTACCGCCTCGACGACGCTTATCGACTGGTGTTCAACGCTTCCACCCGCGATCAGGATCTGGCCTGGATGAACGCGCAGCGCGGCGATTACGACGTGCAGCTGCACGAGCGCGCCGAACTGGCGATGCTCGCCATTCAAGGTCCACAGGCCCGGCACAAGATTGCCGAACTGGTGACCCAGTCGCGCGCCACGCTGATTCAGCACCTCAAGCCATTCGAAGGCTACACCGACGGTGACTGGTTTATCGCCCGAACCGGTTATACCGGTGAAGATGGTCTGGAAATCTGCCTGCCGGCCAGTCAGGCGCCGGGGTTCTTCAACGATCTGGTCGGCGCCGGTATTTCCCCGATCGGCCTCGGTGCCCGCGACACCCTGCGGGTTGAAGCCGGAATGAACCTCTACGGTCAGGACATTCATCAGGATGTTTCGCCGCTGGCGTCGAACATGGCCTGGAGCATTGCCTGGGAACCGGCCTCGCGCCAGTTCATCGGTCGCACTGCGCTGGAAGCGGAAAAAGCCGCCGGCGTTGCGCACAAACTGGTCGGCCTGGTGCTGGAAGAACGCGGCGTTTTGCGCGCTCATCAAGTGGTTCGCATCGCCGATGTTGGCGAAGGGGAGATCACCAGTGGTAGTTTCTCTCCTACGCTAAGCAAATCGATTGCCCTGGCGCGTGTTCCGATGGCAACCGCCGACCGCGCCGAAGTGGAAATCCGTGGCAAGTGGTACCCGGTGCGAGTGGTCAAACCGACCTTCGTACGCCACGGCAAAACTTTGATCTAACCTTTTTCCGGCGGGCATGACCGCTGACCCAATTCCCGAGGACACCGAAGATGAGCAATATCCCCGCTGAACTGCGTTTTGCCGAAAGTCATGAATGGGCACGTCTGGAAGCCGACGGCACCGTCACCGTGGGCATCAGCGATCACGCGCAGGAAGCGCTGGGCGATGTGGTGTTCGTCGAGCTGACTGAAGTGGGCAAGGTGTTCGCCGCTGAAGATCAGGCTGGCGTCGTTGAATCGGTGAAAGCTGCTTCCGACATCTATTCGCCGATCAGCGGTGAAGTGATCGCAATCAACGAAGAGCTGGGCGGCTCGCCTGAGCTGCTGAACTCCGACCCGTATGGCGCGTGGATCTTCAAGATCAAGCCAACCGACGCGGCTGAGCTGGACAAGCTGCTGGATGCAGCGGCGTACAAGGCCGCCATCGGAGAGTAAGCGTTAAGCAATACCCAAAGCCCCGACTCGTCGGGGCTTTTTCATGGGCGATACAAATCCCCTGTAGGAGTGAGCCTGCTCGCGATAGCGCTCTTTCAGACACATTAATGCTGACTGACACACCGCTATCGCGAGCAGGCTCACTCCTACAGGGGGACGCGGTGCACTGAAAATGGGTTGCCATGTGGGCTGCTATGCTGGTTTGACCGTGTTGCATTGACGCCGAGCGCGAGCCAAGAGAGAGCCCGTCATGTCCCAGTTGCCGTCCCTGAGCCAGTTACGTGATCCCGATGCCTTCCTGCGCCGTCACCTCGGCCCCGATGCTGCCGAACAGCAGGCGATGCTCGACAGTCTCGGCCTCGGTAGTCGAATCGAACTGATCGAGCAAACGGTGCCGCCAGGCATTCGCTTCAATCGCGCGCTCGACCTGCCACCGGCGCTGGATGAACAAGCAGCGCTGGCCAAACTGCGCGGTTATGCCGAACAGAATCAGGTCTGGACCAGCCTGATCGGCATGGGCTATCACGGCACACTGACGCCGACCGTCATCCTGCGCAACGTCCTGGAAAATCCCGGCTGGTACACCGCGTACACGCCGTATCAACCGGAGATCGCCCAGGGCCGGCTCGAAGCGCTGCTGAATTTTCAGCAGTTGACCATCGACCTCACCGGGCTCGAATTGGCCAACGCCTCACTGCTCGATGAAGCCACGGCAGCGGCGGAAGCCATGGCGCTGGCCAAGCGTGTGGCGAAGTCGAAGAGCAACCTGTTCTTCGTCGATGAGAACTGTCATCCGCAAACCATTTCCGTGGTGCAGACCCGCGCCGAAGGCTTCGGTTTCGAGCTGATCATCGACGCTGTGGATAACTTGAAACAGCATCAGGTGTTTGGCGCGCAGCTGCAGTATCCCGACACTCACGGCGAGATCCGTGATCTGCGGCCGTTGATCGATCACTTGCATGCGCAACAGGCGCTGGCCTGTGTCGCGACGGATCTGTTGAGTCTGCTGTTGCTGACGCCGCCAGGTGAGCTGGGCGCCGATGTGGTGTTCGGTTCTTCCCAGCGCTTTGGCGTGCCGATGGGATATGGCGGCCCCCATGCGGCGTTCTTTGCCAGTCGCGAGGAATACAAACGGGCGATTCCGGGACGGATCATCGGTGTGTCGAAAGATGCCCGGGGCAACGTGGCGCTGCGCATGGCGTTGCAAACCCGCGAGCAACATATCCGCCGTGAGAAGGCCAATTCGAACATCTGCACCGCGCAGGTGCTGCTGGCCAACATCGCCAGTTTCTACGCGGTGTATCACGGCCCGGAAGGTTTGAAACGCATCGCCCAGCGCACGCATCGGTTGACCTGCATTCTGGCGGCCGGGCTTGAGCGCAAAGGCATCAGTCGGGTCAATGCGCAGTTCTTCGACACGCTGACGCTGGACGTCGGCGGTGCGCAAACCGCGATTATCGAAAGCGCTCAAGCCGCACAGATCAATCTGAGAATACTCGGGCGCGGTCGAGTGGGGCTGAGTCTCGATGAGACGTGCGATGAGAGCACCGTGGCCAAGCTGTTCAATGTATTGCTCGGCGCCGATCATGGGTTGAATGTCGATGAACTTGACGCTGAAGCCCTGAGCTTGGGCATCCCCGACAACCTTCAGCGCAAAACCCCGTACCTGCGCCACCCGGTGTTCAACGCTCATCACAGCGAAACCGAGATGCTGCGCTATCTCAAACAACTGGAAAACAAGGATCTGGCGCTCAACCAGTCGATGATCCCGCTGGGCTCCTGCACCATGAAACTCAACGCCACCAGCGAAATGATCCCGATCACCTGGCCGCAATTCGCCAATCTGCATCCGTTTGCGCCTCGCGAGCAGGCCGTCGGTTACACATTGATGATCGAGGAACTGGAACGCTGGCTGTGCGCAATCACCGGCTTCGATGCGATCTGTATGCAGCCCAACTCCGGCGCCCAAGGCGAGTACGCCGGGCTGCTGGCGATCCGCAAATATCATGAGAGCCGTCAGCAGGGTGCGCGGGATATCTGCCTGATTCCGTCCTCGGCCCACGGCACCAACCCGGCCTCGGCGCAGATGGCCGGAATGCGCGTGGTGATCGTCGAATGCGACGAGGCGGGCAACGTCGATCTGCCGGATTTGAAAGCGAAAGCCGCCGAGGCTGGGGATAAGTTGTCGTGCCTGATGGCAACCTATCCGTCGACTCACGGTGTGTACGAGGAGGGCATCAGCGAGATCTGCGAGGTTATCCACAAGCATGGCGGTCAGGTGTACATGGACGGCGCCAACCTCAATGCGCAGGTCGGGCTGGCGCGGCCGGCAGACATCGGCGCCGACGTCTCGCACATGAACCTGCACAAGACTTTCTGCATTCCCCATGGCGGCGGTGGGCCGGGCATGGGCCCGATCGGCATTCGTGCGCATCTGGCGCCGTTCGTCGCCAATCACCCGGTGGTGCCAATCGATGGGCCGTTGGCGCAGAACGGCGCCGTCAGCGCGGCGCCATGGGGCAGTGCAAGTATTCTGCCGATCAGTTGGATGTACATCGCCATGATGGGCCCGCAATTGGCGGACGCCAGCGAGGTGGCGATCCTGGCAGCGAATTACCTGGCGCAGCATTTATCCGGCGCGTTCCCGGTGTTGTACACCGGGCGCAACGGGCGCGTGGCTCATGAATGCATTCTGGATTTGCGGCCATTGAAGGCGCAGACCGGGATCAGTGAGGAGGACGTCGCCAAGCGTCTGATGGATTACGGTTTCCATGCGCCGACCATGTCCTTCCCGGTGCCGGGAACCTTGATGGTCGAGCCGACCGAGAGTGAATCCAAGGCTGAACTGGACCGCTTTATCGGTGCAATGTTGAGCATTCGCGCAGAAATCACTGAGGTGCAGAACGGCAACTGGCCGGCCGAGGACAACCCGTTGAAACGAGCGCCGCATACCCTGGCGGATGTCACTGGAGTCTGGGAGCGGCCGTACAGCATCGAGCAGGGCATTACCCCGGATGCGCACACCAAGGCGCACAAGTATTGGCCGGCGGTGAATCGGGTCGACAATGTCTACGGCGATCGCAACCTGTTCTGCGCGTGCGTCCCGGTGGATGATTACCGCTGAACTCTCTGGTGGCACACTGTCTCCTGTAGGAGTGAGCCTGCTCGCGATAGCGGTGAATCAGTCACCGGAGAATTTGCTGATACACCGCTATCGCGAGCAGGCTCACTCCTACAAGGGATTGTGGTGATCCTGAAATCCGGGCAAAAAAATGCCGCTCATTTGAGCGGCATTTTTTGTTACTCGGAAGCCACGGCGTTCTTCGCCAGAATCGCATTCGCCAGTTCCATATCGGTCGCCTGCAGGCCCGGATTGTCGGCGCGGACTTTCTGCATCGCGGCTTCCAGATACGGCCCACGAATGCCGCCGTCACTGGCAACGAAGCTGCCGGCATCGTCCTGTGCGGCGATGATCAGCTTGTGATCCTTGAAGGTCAGGTAGGTCGAACCGGTGGTGGCACCGGACGAAATGACGTTACGCCAAAAGCTGTCCGCCATGGCCGAACCAACGGGAAGGGACAGCAAGGCCAGTGTGGCAGCAGCAAGTTTGAGACGCATGATGAGATGACTCCTGGGGGGTTAACTGAGGCGTTGGATCGCCATTTCCCCGATCCGGTTCCGTACCCGGCTATTCGGCGTGTTCCACTAGCAAAACCGCACCCTGCTGCCCGGTCACGCGCACGCGTTCGCCGAGCGCTGTGTCCGGCCCGCGAGCGATCCACACGCCATCGGCCACCTTGATCTTGCCGCGACCGTCGACAATCGCCTCACTGACCACGAACACTTTGCCGATCAATTCCTGACCGCGCAGGTTCAGCAGTGGTTGATCGCTGCTGCGCACTGCCGTGCGCTGACGGCGCCACCAATACAGCGCCGTGAGAATCGAAAACACGGCAAACAGCAGCAGTTGAATCTCCCACGGCAGGGTTGGCAACACGAACGTAGTGACGCCGACAGCGGCCGCTGCCATGCCGATCCACAACAGGTAGCCGCCCGCCCCGAACACTTCGAGGATCAGCAACACGGTGCCCAGCCCCAGCCAGCTCCAGAAGGTGAACAGTTCGGTGGGCATGACTCAGGCCTTCTTGCCGTCGAAGGTCGCCTTGACGATTTCGCCGATCCCGCCCACGGCGCCGATCATCGAACTGGCTTCCAGCGGCATCAGGATCACTTTGCTGTTGTTGGCCGACGCCAGTTTGCCCAGCGCGTCGATGTATTTCTGTGCAACGAAATAGTTGACCGCCTGAACGTTACCGCCAGCGATGGCCTCGGACACCACTTTGGTCGCCTGAGCTTCGGCTTCGGCCTGACGCTCACGGGCTTCCGACTCGAGGAATGCGGCCTGACGACTACCTTCGGCTTCGAGAATCTGTGCCTGCTTCTTGCCCTCGGCGGTGAGGATCGCCGAGGCGCGCAGGCCTTCGGCTTCGAGGATTTGCGCGCGTTTGATCCGCTCGGCTTTCATCTGCCCGGACATCGCCGCCATCAGATCGGCAGGCGGGCTGATGTCCTTGATTTCGATCCGGGTGATCTTGATGCCCCACGGCGCGGTGGCTTCGTCGACGGTGCGCAGCAGACGTTCGTTGATGTTGTCACGCTGGCTGAGCATCGCATCGAGTTCCATCGAGCCGAGCACGGTGCGGATGTTGGTCTGCAGCAGATTACGAATGGCGTGCTCAAGGTTGTTCACCTCGTACGCGGCCTGGGCGGTGTTCACTACCTGGAAAAAGCACACCGCATCGATCTGCACCGTGGCGTTGTCGGCGGTGATGACTTCCTGCGGCGGGATATCCAGCACGCTTTCCATCACGTTGATCTTGCGCCCGATCCGGTCCATCACCGGAATGATGATGTTCAGCCCAGGCTTGAGGGTGTTGGTGTAGCGACCGAAGCGCTCGACCGTCCACTCGAACCCTTGCGGCACGACTTTGAAGCCCATGAACAGGATGGCGACGGCCAGGGCCACAAACAGTAAAAGTACACTTCCGGTCTGCATAACGATTCCTTGTTGGATAGATCAGTGGCGCAAGTGTAACGGCGTGGCCCGGGGTTAAGAACTGATTGATGGCAATTTGCTCATTTGAGCTCACTCTGCGGCGTCACGCGCAACACCTCTTCAACCGTGGTCAGCCCTGCCGCAACTTTCTGCGCGCCGGACAGACGCAGGCTACGCATGCCTTCCTTGAAGGCCTGGCGCCGAATGGCGGTGAGGTCGGTATCCGGGGTGATGAAAGCTTTGAGGCTGTCGCTCAGTTGCATGATTTCGTAGACCCCGGCGCGGCCGCGATAGCCGGTGTCGCGGCATTCCACGCAACCGATGGCGCGTTGCGCGTTGCTCGGCAACGGCGCTTGCCACGGGCGGGTCAGGGTTTGCCAGTCTTCTTCTTCGAGCGTCAGCGGCGCCTTGCAATGCGGACACAAGGTGCGCACCAAACGCTGGGCCATGACCCCGAGCACAGTGGCTTTGATCAGATAATGCGGCACGCCGAGTTCGAGCAGACGACTGATCGCGCTGGGGGCGTCGTTGGTGTGCAGGGTCGACAGCACCAAGTGTCCGGTGAGCGCCGCCTGAATCGCCATTTCAGCGGTTTCCAGATCGCGAATCTCGCCGATCATGATGATGTCCGGGTCTTGCCGCATCAGCGCACGCACCCCGGCGGCGAAGCTCAGGTCGATGTTGTGCTGCACCTGCATCTGGTTGAACGCCGGCTCGACCATTTCGATCGGGTCTTCGATGGTGCAGAGGTTGACCTCCGGCGTCGCCAGTTTTTTCAGCGTGGTGTACAGCGTGGTGGTCTTGCCCGAGCCGGTCGGCCCGGTGACCAGAATGATGCCGTTGGGCTGGCGGGTCATGTCCTGCCAGCGGCGCAGGTCATCGGCGCTAAAACCCAACTGGTCGAAATCCTTGAGCAGCACTTCCGGGTCGAAAATCCGCATGACCATTTTTTCGCCGAACGCTGTAGGCAGGGTCGAAAGGCGCAGCTCGACTTCGCCGCCGTCCGGGGTCTTGGTCTTGACCCGGCCGTCCTGGGGTTTGCGCTTCTCGGCGACGTTCATCCGCCCGAGGCTTTTAAGGCGACTGACAATTGCCATGGTCACCTGCGGCGGGAATTGATAAACGTTGTGCAGCACGCCGTCGATGCGAAAGCGCACGGTGCCTTGCTCGCGGCGCGGTTCGATATGGATATCACTGGCCCGCTGCTGAAAGGCGTACTGAAACAGCCAGTCAACGATGTTGACGATGTGCGCGTCGTTGGCGTCCGGCTCCTGATCGCTGGCGCCGAGGTTGAGCAGTTGTTCGAAATTGCCGAGGTTACCGCTCTGAGCGTCGGCATTGCTGGCGCCGCTGACCGATTTCGCCAGGCGGAAAAACTCGACACTGAAGCGCTGGATGTCCGCCGGGTTGGCCACCACCCGTTTGATTGGCAGCTTCAATACATGGGTGAGATCGGCCTCCCAGCCGGTGACATAAGGCTGGGCGCTGGCCACGGTGACCGAATCCCGGTCGACCGCCACGGCGAGAATCTTGTGCCGTTGTGCGAAGGCGTAGGACATCAATGGCGTGATCGCGGCGACGTTGATCTTTAGCGGATCGATACGCAAATACGGCTGGCCGGCCTGCTGCGCCAGCCACAGGGTCAGGCTCTCCAGGTCGAGGTGTTTGCCTGGACGGCTAAGGTCGTCGAGTTGCTGACTGGCGATGAATTCCAGCGGATGCATCTGGCCGTGGGCGGCGTGACGGCGACGGGCGTTCAGCGCCTGCTCCGCCGCGTCCTGGCCGATAAAGCCTTGGGCGACCAGTTCACGCAGCACCTCGTTGAGTTCCAGCCAGCGGTCCTGAGTGGCGAGTTGAACGGACATGCGGGCTTCCTTTTGAGCGACAGTGCGCAAAAGGATAGTCGTGGCCCCGCAGACCGTTGGGCCACTACCCGACGAAGCCGTTGCCGGATCTGTCAGCCAGCGGCTTGGGCGGGCGCATCCCAAGCGCTGTCGGCGTTTTGCAGATTGACCGAGCAGACGCTGATCAGGTTACGAAGTTTTTCCGCGATCACTTGCGCGCGATGCCAACTGAAACCGCCCATGACAATGTCGATCGACATCAAGTCATCCATGCGCTGCACGTTGACCTGCTCGGGTGTGAGGAACTGCAACGCGAACAGGTTGAGCACCCGCACCAGCAAGTCCGGCTCAGCCTCTGCGAGGATCTGATACTGCGCCAGGCAATGGGCGTTGCTGACGTTCCAGACATCGGCGCGGGTAGGGGCGCTGTTCACGGCTTCGAGGTGCGGCATGACGAGTCTCCATAATCTCTGGAGGAATTTTTACATTCGGCACGGGGTATTTCTTGGCTATGATCGGCGTTAATGACGGTTGATCGAAAAGATCAATTCGCGGAAATACGTAATCGAGGTTTTTCTATGCACAGTGAGCTGGACAGCTACGACCGCAAGATTCTCGCCTTGCTGCAAGAGGACGCTTCACTGTCGAGCGCGCAGATCGCCGAGCAGGTGGGCTTGTCCCAGTCGCCGTGCTGGCGGCGGATTCAGCGGATGAAGGAGGAGGGCATCATTCGTGGCCAGGTGACATTGCTCGATCGCAAGAAGATCGGCCTGAACACGCAGATCTTTGCCGAGATCAAACTCAACGCGCACGGGCGTTCGAACTTCACCGAGTTCACCGAGGCGATTCGCGGCTTTCCGGAAGTGCTGGAGTGTTATGTGCTGATGGGCGCGGTGGATTTTTTGCTGCGGATTGTCGCGGCGGACATCGAGGCGTATGAGCGGTTCTTTTTCGAGAAACTGTCGCTGGTGCCGGGGATTCAGGAAGTGAATTCGATTGTGGCGCTTTCTGAAATCAAGTCCACCACCAGCCTGCCGGTTTGAGGTAAGGCAGCTGGCCTCTTCGCGAGCAGGCTCGCTCCCACAGGGGATTGCATTCCAATGTGGGAGCGAGCCTGCTCGCGAAAGCGGTATTACATGCGCAGGAGCATTTTCCACGCGCGATTCTGGTAAACCGCAATCGCCTGCTGCTTGCGTGCATCGAGCAGTTCGTCAGTGATCGTCGGCTCGTTGGCCAGTTGCGCCAGTTTGTTCAGTTCGCCGTACAGGCGATCCATTTCCGGGATCTCCAGCACGTTGCGGGCGTGGTGTAGCCAGACCTGAATGCGCTCGATACGCGGCAGTTGCTCAGCCAGATCTTCCGGCTGCTGCTGATAACGTTGCAATTGCAGGGCCGTGGCTTCTTCGCCCAAGGTACGCGGCAGCCAGCTGTGCAACTGCGCACCGCCCTGACGATTGCCACGCACATTGCGCTCGGCGGTCCAGGTGCGAGCCAGCAACCAACGCGAAGTGTTCAGCGAGAACGAGCCCCAGCGCGGGTCTTCGAGTTCTTCGAGGAACTGCTCCGGTGCGGCTTTGCGCACGTCTTCGTCTTCGATACCGGCCTGGACCAGCGGGCGCCAGTCTTCCAGCAACGCATCCAGGGCAACGCGCAAGTCGTGCGTCGACTGACGCGGTGCGGCCTGGCCGAGGCTGCTGAGCAGGGCGCGCATTTCGGCGAGGTTCTCGACCCAGTCGAGCAACAGGCGCCAGTGGCCGTTGAAACGGTACTGTTCAGCCAGACGCTGGCTGCTGCCGAGCAAATGCCAGCTCAGCGCGGCGAAGGCGTCGTCGAGTTGGGTTTCCGCGGTCAGCTCCGGTGCCGGCAGGCTCAGCGAGTAGCTGTTGGCGTCGTACAGACGATAACCGCGTTCGGCCTTGCTGATGTCGCACGGCATCAGCGCCAGGGTTTCCGCCAGTTCGGCAGCCAGTTCCAGCAGCGCGGCAGGCTCGCCTTCGCGCAGTTCCAGTTCCAGCTCGCAGATTTCTTCTTTCTGCTTGCCGACTACCACGTGACCGAGGTCCAGCGCGGCTTCGATAACCACTTTGGATTTGCCACGGCCCCAGGCGATTTCCGCACGTTCGCGGACGAAATCGGTGGTGAAGATCGGCTTGAGGGTTTTCTTGTCCAGCTCGGCCAGCGACTCGGGCCAGCATTCGCCGTCGAGTTTCTTCACGTCGAGCTTGGCTTTCGGCAACGTCCAGTCGTACTCGTTACGCTCGGACAGACCGGCGACACTCTGGCCACGGGTCTTGAGGGTCTGAATCACTTCGTCACCGTCCTTGCGCAGGCGCAGGGCAACTTTGGCCTGCGCCAGATCGCGCTCGGGGGTGTCGAAGTACTGGTTCATCAACTCACGGCGTTCCCAGCCACTTTTGTTGCGTTTTTTCAGTAACGGGTGCTCGCGCAGGGCGGCGAGGGTTTCGCGGCTGACGCGGAGTTTGATTTCGGTTTCTTTCTGCATGGCCGGAAAATCCAGGATCGGGAGCGCAGCCGGGGGAATGTGTGGCTGCCAAGGCCGTGCAGTGTACAGGACTGATTCGTCCTACGCCCTGCGGCGGTTTATTCCTGACGCCGGATGGCTCTATGATGGACTTCAAATCGGGAGTTGGAGTCAGCGATGCCTTTGCCGTCCATGCAAGACCAGTTCGCTGCGCTGATCGCCGCGCCATCGGTCAGCTGTACCCAACCGAACCTCGATCAGTCCAACCGCGCGGTGATCGATTTGCTCGCCGGCTGGCTGGGTGACCTCGGTTTCAGCTGCGATATCCAGCAGGTCAGCCCCGGCAAGTTCAACCTGCTCGCCAGTTTCGGCAGCGGCCCCGGCGGGCTGGTGCTGGCCGGGCATAGCGACACGGTGCCATACGACGATGCGTTGTGGCAGACCGATCCGCTGAAGCTCACTGAAGTCGATGGCCGCTGGGTCGGGTTGGGCAGTTGCGACATGAAAGGTTTCTTCGCGCTGATCATCGAAGCGGTGTTGCCGCTGCTCGATCAGCCGTTCAAGCAGCCGCTGTTGATCCTCGCCACCTGCGATGAAGAAAGCTCGATGTCCGGCGCCCGTGCGCTGGCCGAGGCCGGACGTCCGCTGGGCCGCGCGGCGGTAATTGGCGAGCCGACCGGGCTCAAACCGATCCGCATGCACAAAGGCATCATGATGGAGCGCATCGACATCCTCGGGCAGAGCGGCCATTCGTCGGATCCGCGCCTGGGCCACAGTGCCCTCGAAGCGATGCACGATGCGATCGGCGAACTGCGCGGCCTGCGCCTGTTGTGGCAACGTGAATTCAACAACCCGCAGTTCAGCGTGCCGCAGCCGACGATGAACTTCGGTTGCATTCATGGCGGCGATAATCCCAACCGTATCTGCGGTCAGTGTTCGCTGGAGTTTGATCTGCGGCCATTGCCGGGCATGGACCCGAAAGTCCTGCGCGCAGAGATCCTGCGCAAGCTCAACCCGGTCGCCGAGCGACATCAGGTCAAGATTGATTACAAGCCGTTGTTCCCGGAAGTGCCATCGTTTGAACAGTCGGAAGACGCCGAACTGGTGCGCATCGCCGAAAAGCTCACCGGTCATAGCGCCGAAGCAGTAGCGTTTGGCACCGAAGCGCCTTATCTTCAGCGCCTTGGCTGCGAAACCATCGTGCTTGGCCCCGGTGACATTGCCTGTGCACATCAGCCCGGCGAGTACCTTGAAATGTCACGTTTGCAGCCTACCGTGCATCTATTACGGCAACTGATTGAACATTACTGCCTGACTGCTGACGAACGATGATCCATCCCTGTGGGAGCGAGCCTGCTCGCGAAAGCGCCAGTTCAGACACCTCGATGTCGACAGATACACCGCTTTCGCGAGCAGGCTCGCTCCTACAGGGATTGTGTTTTGCCTGATCAAACGCTGTAAATTGCCAGCATCCCAACCCGTATTCATGAGGAGAGCGCGCGTGTCGCCAAGCCTGTTCCGACGATAACCATCAGCCCGCTGTGCGTTTTCCGTTTCGCCCCTTTTTAGGCTGCTATTTATTACAGGCCCAGGTTCATGCCCGAATACGTTAACTGGCTCCGTCACGCGTCCCCTTACATCAATGCCCACCGCGACTGCACCTTCGTCGTCATGCTGCCCGGCGACGGCGTGGAGCATCCGAATTTCGGCAACATCGTTCACGACATCGTCCTGCTGCACAGCCTTGGCGTGCGTCTGGTGTTGGTACACGGTTCGCGCCCGCAAATCGAAACCCGCCTCGCCGCGCGTGGCCTGACCCCGCATTACCACCACGGCATGCGCATCACCGATGCCGCGACCCTGGAATGTGTGATCGACGCCGTTGGCCAGTTGCGCATTGCCATCGAAGCGCGGCTGTCGATGGACATGGCTTCGTCGCCGATGCAGGGTTCGCGTTTGCGCGTGGCCAGCGGCAACCTCGTCACCGCACGGCCGATCGGCGTGCTCGAAGGCGTCGACTATCACCACACCGGCGAAGTGCGCCGGGTCGACCGCAAAGGCATCAATCGCTTGCTGGATGAGCGTTCGATCGTGCTGCTGTCGCCGCTGGGCTACTCGCCGACCGGGGAAATCTTCAACCTCGCCTGCGAAGACGTCGCCACCCGCGCCGCCATCGACCTGGGCGCAGACAAACTGCTGCTGTTCGGCGCCGACCTCGGCCTGATCGATGAGAACGGCAAGCTGGTGCGTGAGTTGCGTCCACAGCAAGTGCCGGCACATTTGCAACGTCTTGGCAGCAACTATCAGGCGGAATTGCTCGATGCCGCCGCCGAGGCTTGCCGTGGCGGCGTGGCGCGCAGTCATATCGTCAGTTATGCCGAAGACGGCGCGCTGCTGACCGAGCTGTTCACCCGTGACGGTGGCGGTACGCTGGTCGCGCAGGAGCAATTCGAACTGGTGCGCGAAGCGGCGATTGAAGACGTCGGCGGCTTGCTCGACTTGATCAGTCCACTGGAAGAGCAGGGGATTCTGGTGCGGCGTTCGCGCGAAGTGCTGGAGCGCGAGATCGAGCAGTTCAGCGTGGTCGAGCGTGAAGGCATGATCATCGCCTGTGCAGCGCTGTATCAGATTGCCGATTCCGATGCCGGTGAACTGGCGTGCCTGGCGGTGAATCCGGAGTACCGCCATGGCGGTCGCGGTGATGAACTGCTGGAGAGAATCGAGACCCGTGCGCGGGCGCAGGGTTTGAAAACCTTGTTCGTCCTCACTACGCGTACTGCGCACTGGTTCCGCGAGCGTGGTTTCGAACCGAGCAGCGTTGAACGCCTGCCAGCGGCGCGGGCGTCGCTGTACAACTTTCAACGTAATTCTAAAATCTTCGAAAAGCCCCTATAAACCTCGTCGCTCCATTCGCGAGCAGGCTCGCTCCCACAGGAAAATGCATTCCAAAGTGTGGGAGCGAGCCTGCTCGCGAAGCTTTTATTGCGCCACGAATTTCGCGCTGACGTACGGCGAGTAGTCCGGCAGCACCGTTTCAACCTTGCCCTGTTCCTTCAAAAACTTCGCCGTCTCGCCAATCGCCTTCGCCGTGCCGCCCTCCAGCAGCGCCGTGGTTTGCTGCGCCTTGGCATCCGGGAACGCTGAACCTGCGAGCAATTCCGGTACATCAGCGGCATTGGCACCGGTCAGTTTGGCGATTTTCTGTACCGGCACCGAGTCAGCCGTCCAGCTGTCTTTATGCGCCGCGTAATCGGCAAATGAATCCAGCGTGACCTTGGCGAATTTCGCTACGACGTCTGGATGCTTATCGGCGAAATCCTTGCGCGCGACCCAAACCTCGAAGGTCGGCGCGCCCCACTGACCGACCTGCGCGGCATCGGTGAGGGTCTTGCCTGTCTTGCGGATTTCACCCAGCGCCGGCGACCAGACAAAAGCACCATCAATGTCGCCGCGTTTCCACGCAGCGGCGATTTCTGCGGGTTGCAGGTTCACCACTTTGACTTTCGAGGCGTCCAGGCCCCAGTGCTTGAGGGCGCCGAGCAGGCTGTAGTGTGAGGTCGAAACGAAAGGTGTGGCGATGGTTTTACCGACCAGGTCCTGGGGTGTGTTGATACCGCTGCCATTGCGCACTACCAGCGCTTCGGCGGCATTGATCTGCGCCGAAACGATGAACGCCACAATCGGCAGATTGCGCGAAGCGGCAGCGGCTAACGGGCTGGAGCCGAGGTTGCCGATCTGCACGTCACCGGATGCAATGGCTGTCACAACTTCCGGGCCACTGTTGAAGCGGCGCCAGTCGATTTTCTCGCCGATGGTTTTTTCGTAAACGCCGTCGGCCTGGGGGACTTTGCTCGGGTCGATACCGGTTTGATAGCCAACGGTGAGGTTGGCGGCATGGGCCGAAAAAGAAATCAGTGCTGACACACAAACTGTAACAAATTGACTAGATAGTGCGCGTTTGGCCATCATGGCGTCGCCTTTTCGATAGGGTTTGACGAATTGCGGTTGCGCCAAAGCTAATCGATATAAAAAAAGGCTAACAAATACCATTTAGGAATGAGCTTAGTCGCCGATACGCTGTTTCCCGGCGGAGGTGGCACGATACTGGCCATATTCCGAAATGATATGAAAAAGAATGAATAAATTCTTTTTGGGTTTATCAGGAAATCTTTACTCTGCACGGACCAAATCACTGCGATTAGACCTTGGTCGTAGACATGAAAGGTTACGATTGACTTGTCAGTCACGGTCTGGCGCTAATCGCGCATCTTAGGACTCAGGGCATCAGACCCCGGGCCAGGAACACAAGAATTAGAAACGAGAGGAGCTTTACATGAACAAGTCCACCTTGGCCCTGGCTGTGGCCGTAGGGGTTATGGCGCAGCAGGCAGGCGCCGCCGGTTTCATCGAAGACAGCAAAGCTACTTTGGGGCTGCGTAACTTCTACATCAACACTGATAACCGTGATGGCGATACCAAAGCTGCCAAGGCTCAGAACAAGCAAGAAGAATGGGGCCAAGGCTTCGATCTGCGTTTCATCTCCGGTTACACCCAAGGCACCGTAGGCTTCGGTATCGACGCCATCGGCCTGGTGGGCGTGCGTCTGGATTCGGGTGGCGGCACCAACGGTGCCACGTCGACTTCCTATGGCGGCACTGTATTCCCGAGCAAGTCCAACGGTGAAGCGGTCGACAACTACTCCAGCCTGGGTCTGACTGCCAAAGCCAAGATCTCCCAGACCGAACTGAAGCTCGGCACCCTGCAGCCAAAACTGCCGGTCATCGTGACCAACGACGGTCGTCTGCTGCCGCAAACCTTCCAGGGTGGCCAGATCACTTCGAGCGAGATCAAGGATCTGACGCTGGTTGCTGGTCAAATCGAGCACGCCAAGGGCCGTAACTCCAGCAACAACGAAGAGTTGTCGATTGCTGGCTCCAACGCTCACACCGCTGCCGGTCGTGACAGCAACAAGTTCATCTACGGTGGTGGCGACTACAAAATCACCAAAGACCTGACTGCCCAGTACTACTACGGCAATCTGCAGGATTACTACAAGCAGCACTTCCTGGGTCTGGTACACAACTGGGCAATCGGCCCGGGTGTATTGAAGTCTGACTTCCGTTACTTCAACAGCCGTGACGATGGCGCCAACGGTAACGACCCTGCCTACTACACCACCGGTGACTACGGCACTGGCATCACCAAAGGTAAAGTCGACAACAACCTGTACAGCGGCTTGTTCCTGTACACCGTTGAAGGTCACACCTTCGGTGGCGGTTATCAGGTCAGCAACGGCAACAGCGACTTCCCTTGGCTGAACCAGGGTGACGGCTCGTCGGCTTACATCACTACCGACATGCAGATTGCCAAATTCGCCCGCGCTGGCGAGCGTACCTGGCAAGCTCGCTACTCGTACGACTTCGCCAAAGTTGGCGTACCTGGCCTGACCGCCGGTGTGGTTTACCTGCGTGGCGATAACATCGACACCACCGGTAAAGTCGGCGACCGCCAAGTCAGCACCAACGCGACCGGCCGTTCCGAGTGGGAACGCGACCTGACCATCGGTTATGTCGTACCGGAAGGCCCGCTGAAAAACGTTGGCCTGATGTGGAAAAACGCTACCTGGCGCAACGACATCCCAGGTCAGCGTGACCAGGATGAAAACCGCCTGATCGTCAGCTACTCGATCCCGCTGCTGTAATAGCGCGTTTCGATTCGTTGATGTAAAAAAAGCCCCGTCCGGCATCGCGCCGGACGGGGCTTTTGCGTTTTCGAGTCAGGCCCACCCCCGTAAGCCCTCCCCGAATTTCCCTCTTTACTGCAACTCAAGGCCTTCTCGAACCTTGCGACCGATGTTCGTCGGGATGTCGTTCAGCGTCCAGTGAACAGATGTTTAATATTCGTTAATGATCTAGATATCTAGTTATTTATTCTTTTTCACGATGGTGAATCCCGGGCTACAGTTGAGGTCTCGAACAACTCATCAGGAGCAGCATCATGAGCCTCAGACTCGGCGACATCGCCCCCGATTTCGAACAGGATTCCAGCGCCGGCAAGATTCGTTTTCACGAATGGCTGGGCGATAGCTGGGGCGTGCTGTTCTCCCACCCGGCGGACTTCACCCCGGTGTGCACCACGGAGCTGGGCTTCACCGCCAAGCTCAAGGATGAGTTCAGCAAGCGCGGCGTCAAAGCCATTGCGCTGTCGGTCGACCCGGTGGACTCACACCACAAGTGGATCGAAGACATCAACGAAACCCAGAACACCATCGTCAACTTTCCTATCCTGGCCGATGCCGATCGCAAAGTTTCCGACCTCTACGATCTGATCCACCCGAACGCCAACGACACGCTGACCGTGCGTTCGCTGTTCGTGATCGATCCGAACAAGAAGATTCGCCTGACCATCACTTACCCGGCGAGCACCGGGCGCAACTTCCACGAGATTCTGCGGGTGATCGATTCGCTGCAGCTCACCGACAACTACAAGGTGGCTACGTCGGCCAACTGGCAGGACGGTGAAGAGGTGGTGATCGTGCCTTCGTTGAAAGATGAAGAAGAGATTAAGCAGCGCTTTCCGAAGGGTTATCGCGCGGTGAAGCCATACCTGCGCCTGACGCCGCAGCCGAACAAGTGAGATTTGCGGTGTAGTCACCACCGCCATCGCGAGCAGGCTCACTCCTACAGGGAAACGCATTCCAAATGTAGGAGTGAGCCTGCTCGCGATGGCGTTAGTCCAGTCACCACGGAACCACTAAGCAGGGGATTTCAGGCCGTTTCGACGGCCTTTTTTTTCGCCTTGAATAACGCAAATCCTATATCTCCAAAACGCATAACCAAATGAATAAATATGATTTATGGATATATAAATCAGCTGGTAAGGTCACTCCATCGAAGCGAGATCGCAACCCGCGAATCGCCTGCAACGCTTAAGGAATTGTCTCGATGCTGGTCGTCTCACTCGGTGGCAGTCCCAGCCTGCGCTCCCGGTCCGGGGTGCTGCTGGAACGCTCGCAACGTTGGTTGCAGCAGCAAGGGGTGGAAGTGGTGAGTTATCAGGTGCGGGACTTCCCGGCCGAGGATTTGCTCCATGCCCGCTTCGACAGCCCGAAGGTACTCGACCTGCTGCAACAGATTGAAAACGCCGATGGCCTGCTGATCGCCACACCGGTTTACAAAGCGTCGTTCTCCGGCGCTCTGAAGACCCTGCTGGATCTGCTGCCCGAGCGCGCCCTGAACCACAAGATTGTCTTGCCGATGGCCACTGGCGGCAGCATCGCCCACATGCTGGTGGTCGATTACGCCCTCAAGCCCGTGTTGTCGGCGCTGAAAGCCCAGGAAATGCTCCAGGGGATTTTCGCCGAGGACAGCCAGATCGCTTACGGCGAAGGCAGTGCGGCGGCGCAACTGGCACCGGCGCTGGAGCAGCGACTGCATGAAGCGCTGGATCAGTTTGTCGGCGCCATGGCGCGCCGGCCAAAGCCGTTGGAACCGGGCCTGTTGAACGAACGTTTGTTGAGTGCTCGCTGGAGCATTTAAGCCTCATCGAAATTTGAAGTACTGGCCTTACTCGCCCGCCAACGGGCAAGCAGGTGCAGCCAAAACCCAACAGCAAAAAGGAGAGCGCTATGCGCACTGTATTTTTGCGTCGTGGTCTGGTCGCTCTGTTTGCTGCGGCTGTCACCTTCGGCGCCATCACTCAAGCTCAAGCCGAGACTCTTCGGATCGGTTATCAGAAGTACGGCACGTTGGTGCTGCTCAAGGCCAAGGGCACTTTGGAAAAACGTCTGGCCGCCCAAGGCGTCGACGTGCAATGGACTGAATTCCCCGGCGGCCCGCAGCTGCTGGAAGGCCTGAACGTCGGCTCGATCGACTTCGGTGTCACCGGCGAAACCCCGCCAGTTTTTGCTCAGGCTGCCGGCGCCGATTTGCTTTACGTCGCTTATGAACCACCAGCGCCGAACAGCGAAGCGATCCTTGTGCCGAAAGACTCGCCGATCAAATCGGTGGCCGATCTCAAAGGCAAGAAAGTCGCGCTGAACAAAGGCTCCAACGTCCACTACCTGCTGGTGCGTGCGCTGGAAGACGCCGGTCTCAAGTACACCGATATTCAAACCGTATTCCTGCCGCCGGCGGATGCTCGCGCTGCGTTCGAACGTGGCAGCGTCGACGCCTGGGTCATCTGGGATCCGTACCAGGCTGCCGCCGAGAAACAACTGCAAGCGCACACCCTGCGCGACGGCAAAGGCATCGTCGACAACCACCAGTTCTACCTCGCGACCAAGCCTTACGCCGAGAAAAATCCTCAGGTGATCAAGACCCTCGTCGAGGAAGTGCGCGCCGTTGGCGAGTGGTCGAAAGCCAACCCTGAAGACGTGACCCAACAAGTTGCGCCACTGCTCGGCCTGCCGGCGGACATCACTCTGACCTCGGTGAAACGCCAGGGCTACGGCGCGCTGTTCCTGACCCCGGAAGTGGTCGCCGCGCAGCAGAAAATCGCTGACACGTTCTACCAGCTCAAGCTGATTCCCAAGCCGCTGAGCATCAAGGATGTGATCTGGACACCACCGGCCGCTGTGGCTAAAGCGCAGTAATTCGAATCCCCAAGGAGACCACTCCATGAGCCTCAATATCTTCTGGTTCCTGCCTACCCACGGCGACGGCCATTACCTTGGCACCGCCGAAGGCGCTCGCGCCGTCGACCACGGTTATCTGCAACAGGTCGCGCAAGCGGCGGATCGTCTGGGCTTCGGCGGTGTGCTGATCCCCACCGGCCGCTCTTGCGAAGACTCGTGGTTGGTGGCGGCGTCGCTGATCCCGGTGACCCAGCGTCTGAAGTTCCTCGTTGCCCTGCGTCCCGGGATCATTTCCCCGACGGTGGCAGCGCGGCAGGCAGCCACGCTGGATCGTCTGTCCGGCGGCCGTGCGCTGTTCAACCTCGTGACTGGCGGTGACCCGGAAGAATTGGCTGGCGACGGTCTGTTTCTCAGCCACGAAGAACGCTATCAGGCCTCGGTGGAATTCACCCGCATCTGGCGTCGTGTGCTCGAAGGCGAAACCGTCGATTACGACGGTCAGCACATCAGCGTGAAAGGCGCCAAGTTGCTCTACCCGCCGATTCAGCAACCGCGTCCGCCGCTGTACTTCGGTGGCTCGTCGGAAGCGGCGCAGGACTTGGCTGCTGAACAAGTGGAAATGGTCCTGACCTGGGGCGAGCCGCCAGCAGCGGTGGCCGAGAAGATTGCACAAGTTCGCGCCAAGGCCGCCAAGCTCGGCCGCACCGTACGCTTCGGCATTCGTCTGCACGTGATCGTCCGTGAAACCAACGCTGAAGCGTGGCAAGCGGCGGATCGGCTGATCTCGCACCTGGACGACGACACCATCGCTCGCGCTCAGGCTTCGCTGGCGCGTTTCGATTCGGTCGGCCAGCAACGCATGGCCGCACTGCACGGTGGCAGCCGCGACAACCTCGAAGTCAGCCCGAACCTCTGGGCCGGCGTTGGCCTGGTGCGCGGTGGTGCCGGTACGGCGCTGGTCGGCGATGGCCCGACCGTGGCCGCACGCGTCAAGGAATACGCGGATCTGGGCATCGACACCTTTATCTTCTCCGGTTATCCACACCTTGAAGAGTCGTATCGCGTCGCTGAACTGTTGTTCCCGCACCTCGACATCGAGCGTCCGGAACTGCCGAAAAGCGCCGGTTATGTCAGCCCGTTCGGCGAGATGGTCGCCAACGACATTCTTCCCAAAGCCGCGTCGCAGAGCTGAGGCGCGCCATGAAGAAAATCATCCACAGCCTCGCGCCCTGGGCGTTGCCGGTGTTGTTGCTGGCGGTGTGGCAGTTGTCGGTGTCGGCCGGTTGGTTGTCGACACGGATTCTGCCGGCACCGGTGGCGGTGATCGAAGCCGGCGTGAGCCTGGTACGCAGCGGCGAAATCTGGACGCACCTGGCGATCAGCGGCTGGCGCGCGGCACTCGGTTTTACCATCGGCGGCAGCATCGGTCTGGTCCTGGGTTTCATCACCGGCCTGTCGAAATGGGGCGAACGCCTGCTCGACAGTTCGGTGCAGATGATCCGCAACGTGCCGCATCTGGCGCTGATTCCGCTGGTGATCCTGTGGTTCGGCATCGACGAGTCGGCGAAGATCTTTCTGGTGGCGTTGGGCACGTTGTTCCCGATCTACCTCAACACTTATCACGGCATCCGCAACGTCGACCCGGCGCTGGTGGAGATGGCGCGCAGTTATGGCCTGAGCGGTTTCAGCCTGTTTTGGCAGGTGATTCTGCCGGGTGCGCTGCCTTCGATTCTGGTCGGTGTGCGCTTCGCCCTGGGCTTTATGTGGTTGACGCTGATCGTCGCCGAAACCATTTCCGCCAGCTCCGGTATCGGCTATTTAGCGATGAACGCTCGTGAGTTTTTGCAGACCGACGTGGTGGTACTGGCGATCCTGCTTTACGCGGTGCTTGGCAAACTCGCCGACCTCGCGGCCCGTGGACTTGAGCGTGTGTGGTTGCGCTGGCACCCGGCGTATCAGGTTGCCAAAGGAGGTGCGGCATGACTGCTCAACAACCTCCACGCCTGCTTCGCGGGATTCCGCTGGCGGTGCGCAACCTGCAGAAAACCTTCGGCGCGCGGCAGGTGCTGCGTGACATCGATCTGCACATTCCGGCGGGGCAATTCGTCGCCGTGGTCGGGCGCAGTGGCTGCGGCAAAAGTACCTTGCTGCGTTTGCTCGCTGGGCTTGATCAACCGACTGGCGGCGACTTGCTGGCCGGTTCTGCGCCGCTCAGCGATGCACGGGAAGACACCCGATTGATGTTCCAGGAGGCGCGTCTGCTGCCGTGGAAAAAGATCATCGACAATGTCGGCTTGGGCCTTAAAGGCAACTGGCGTCCGAAAGCGCTTGAAGCACTGGACGCGGTGGGTCTGGCCGATCGCGCCAATGAGTGGCCGGCGGCGTTGTCTGGCGGACAGAAGCAGCGCGTTGCACTGGCGCGGGCGCTGATCCATCAACCGCGCCTGCTGTTGCTCGACGAACCGCTCGGCGCGCTGGATGCGCTGACCCGCATTGAGATGCAGCAACTGATCGAGCGTCTCTGGCAGCAACACGGCTTCACCGTGCTGCTGGTGACCCACGACGTCAGCGAAGCGGTAGCGATTGCCGACCGGGTGATTCTGATCGAGGACGGCGAAGTCGGCCTCGACCTGCATGTGGAATTGCCGCGGCCGCGGGTGCGTGGTTCGCACAGACTCGCAGCGCTGGAAACCGAAGTGCTTAACCGTGTTCTCTCCCTGCCCGGCGAACCGCCGGCGCCGGAACCTGTTTCACCACTGCCTACGCAACTGCGTTGGGCGCAATGAAGCAGCTGCGAGCTTCAAGCTGCAAGCTACAAGTAGAAGCGCTGTGCTTTTGCTTGCCGCTTGAAGCTTGCCACTTGCCGCTTATTTCGACCTCAGGAGAAATATCATGACTATCAAAGCCATCAACGTCCGTAACCAGTTCAAAGGCTCGATCAAGGAAATCGTCCTCGGCGACGTGCTGTCGGAAATCGACGTGCAGACCGCTTCGGGCATCGTCACTTCGGTGATCACCACCCGCTCGGTCAAGGAGCTGGAACTGGTGGTCGGCAGCGAAGTGATCGCCTTTGTGAAATCCACCGAGGTGTCGATCGCCAAGTTGTAAGCCAGTGAGTAAAAAACAACCCCGGAGGGCGTGAGCCCTTCGGGGTTTTTTGTGCCTGATCTGAAAGCTGCGGTGCGGCCTTCGCGAGCAGGCTCGCTCCCACAGGGGATCGCATTCCAAATGTGGGAGCGAGCCTGCTCGCGAAGAGGTCAGTCAGATCACTAGAGATCTTTTGGGTAGATACGGCGGTAGATACAGGCCGATATAGGCATCAAACACCCGCATCCCTTCCTCGGCCATGCGCGGGGTGATCTGCCCATGTTGCTGCACCGAGCGCGCATAAACCCGGTCACCCAACTCCATCGCCAAGGCAAACACATCGACATCCTCCGGCAGCCTCGGCAATTCGAAGTGATGATCGAACAGCTTGTGCATCAGGTCGCCCAGCTCAATATCGTGCTGACGGTCAGCCTGGGTCACTTCGGTCAGACCATGCTGGGCAAGGATCAACTGACGCGCCGCCGCGTCTTCGTCGTAGATCTCCAGCATTCGTTGTTCGACCAACCGCGATAGGTCGCGCCAGTCACGCAGGGCTTCGTGATCGATCGGCGCTTGCAGGCAGGCGCGAAACGCCGCGTGCACATCCGCCGTCAGTGCCTCAAGCAGCGCCGGGACGCTGGCGAAAAAGTGGTACACGGAAGAGGGCGGAATCTGCGCGCGCTCGGCGACGCTGTAGATCGACAGACTCGCCACACCCTCGGCGGCCAGCAATGTGCGCGCGGCGTCGAGTATCGAATCGATGCGCGCCTGGCTGCGGGCACGGGGTTTGCGGACGGGGGCGGGTCGCGTCATGGAAGTCTCCTGCGGGGCAGCGGGCATTGTACGAGCCGGCTTGTGTGTTGTCTTGTCTGCCGCTTTCGTCGGAACGCCGCCCGGAGCAAGCTCGCTCCCACAGGGGATCTCCTGTGTACGCACAAGTCATGTTGAATGGAGATCCCTGTGGGAGCGAGCCTGCTCGCGAACCGCCGCAGGCGGCCATTCACTCCCATCCCAAGGATTTGTGTTCGGCCATAAAAAAACGCCGTTGGCTGAATCAGCCAACGGCGTTTTTCCTGAAGCTGCAATCCGCTTAAACGGTATGCAGATACCAGTTGTACTCAAGGTCGGAGATGGAGTGTTCGAACTCCTCCAGCTCACTTTCCTTGCAGGCGACGAAGATATCGATGTACTTCGGATCGATGTACTTGGCCATCACCTCGCTGTCGTCCAGCTCGCGCAGGGCATCGCGCAAGTTGTTCGGCAGGCTTTGTTCGTTCTGCTCGTAGCTGTTGCCTTCGACAGGCGCGCCCGGCTCGATCTTGTTGGTCAGACCGTGGTGCACGCCGGCCAGAACCGAAGCCATCAGCAGGTACGGGTTGGCGTCGGCACCGGCGACGCGGTGTTCGATACGCACGGCATCGGACGAGCCGGTCGGTACGCGAATCGCCACGGTGCGGTTGTCCAGGCCCCAGCACGGCGAGTTCGGTACATAGAACTGCGCGCCGAAACGACGGTAGGAGTTGACGTTCGGGCAGAGGAACGCCATCTGCGCGGGCAGGGTCTCGAGCACACCGCCGATCGCGTGACGCAGCGCGGCGTTCTGCTCGGGATCCTCGCTGGCAAAAATGTTTTTGCCTTCTTTATCCAGAATCGAAATGTGTACGTGCAGACCATTACCTGCCTGGCCCGGGTACGGCTTGGCCATGAAGGTGGTGTCCATTTCATGGTCGTAGGCGATGTTCTTGATCAGACGCTTGAGCAGTACCGCGTAGTCGCACGCCTTGATCGGGTCGGCGACGTGGTGCAGGTTCACTTCGAACTGCGCCGGGGCACTTTCCTTGACGATGGCGTCGGCCGGGATGCCTTGCTCTTTGGCACCTTCCAGAATGTCCTGGAGGCAGTCGACGTATTCGTCGAGGTCGTCGATCAGGTAGACCTGCGTCGAGTGCGGGCGTTTGCCGGAGATCGGCGAGCGTGGCGGCTGAGGACGGCCGTTCACGTTTTCCTGGTCGATCAGGTAGAACTCGAGTTCGAATGCGGCGCAGATGGTCAGGCCCAGCTCGTCAAACTTTGCAACAACTTGACGGAGCACTTCGCGCGGATCGGCGAAGAACGGGTCGCCTTCGAGTTCGTGCATGGTCATCAACAGTTGCGCGGTCGGGCGCTTCTGCCATGGCTCGTTGCACAGGGTATCGGGGATCGGATAGCAGATACGATCGGCGTCGCCGATGTCCAGGCCCAGGCCGGTGCTTTCCACCGTAGAGCCGTTGATATCCAGAGCAAATAGAGAGGCCGGCAGGTTGATGCCTTTCTCGTAAACCTTGTGGAGGCTGGTGCGTTCAATGCGCTTGCCGCGCACCACACCATTCATATCCGCAATCAGAAGGTCAACGTACAGAACCTCAGGATGTTCCTTAAGGAACGCGTTCGCTTCGTTAAGCTGAACGGCACGCGGGGGTACCGACATGATGCAACACCTTTGTTGTTAAAAATATCAATCATTGATCTTTTCTGGTTTCAGTCAACCCGAACGGCCTGCCGAAGTCAAGCGAGGCCTTTTTTGCCCTAAAAAAGCGCTGTGAGGGCATTTATGGGGCACTTTCGGGCGATTTTTGGCCCTTGGGACGCTGGGCACCCGCGGGCTTGAGCAGGCCGTGTTGTATTTTTTACGGGGGTGTTGTGTAAAAAAATGAACAAGGCTAAGCTCCGATCAAACCCATAACAGCAATAATACCGGGGTGCTTCATGTCTCGCCTGCCGTTAATCGGCATCACCGACTGCTCGCAACAGTCCGGTCTGCATGCTCATCACATCAGTGGCGACAAATCCGTCCGTAGCGCAGCCAGCAAGGCTTGCCGCTTGCCGACGATGTTCCCGTCCATGGCCGTTCAAGCGTCAGCGTCCGATATTCTGGACGTACGGGAAAGCATCCTGTTTATGGCGTCCCCTTCCAATATAGATCGCTTTCACCCTCAAAGCCTGTGCCGCTTGCCCAGCCGTGCTCATGATTCTGCACGCCTGGACTGTGCACAGGAAATGCAACGCCAGCGTAAAGGGCAGGTAAGCTCTTCTTTCATTGTCTATGCGCGGTGCCAGGCATAAGCCGGCACTGCGCGAGCAAGCCCCTTTAACGCGACGCTCATAGCGTCAAACTTTGCCTGACATCATGTCAGGAGACTCAGCCCAGAGGCATTTATGAGTAACAACCTCGACCAGCTCACCGATTGGTTGAAAGACCACAAGATCACAGAAGTCGAATGCATGATCGCCGACTTGACCGGGATCACCCGGGGCAAGATCTCGCCGACCAACAAGTTCATCGCCGAAAAAGGCATGCGCCTGCCGGAAAGCGTGCTGTTGCAGACCGTGACCGGCGACTACGTCGAAGACGACATCTATTACGAACTGCTCGACCCGGCCGACATCGACATGATCTGCCGCCCCGACCAGAACGCCGTGTACCTGGTGCCGTGGGCCATCGAACCAACCGCGCAGGTGATCCACGACACCTACGACAAGCAAGGCAACCCGATCGAGCTGTCGCCGCGCAACGTGCTCAAGAAAGTCCTCAAACTCTATGCCGACAAGGGCTGGCAGCCGATCGTGGCGCCGGAGATGGAGTTCTACCTGACCAAGCGCAGCGACGACCCTGACTATCCGTTGCAGCCGCCAATCGGTCGCTCGGGCCGTCCGGAAATCGGTCGCCAGTCGTTCTCCATTGAAGCGGCGAACGAATTCGATCCGCTGTTCGAAGACGTCTACGACTGGTGCGAACTGCAGGAGCTGGACCTCGACACGCTGATCCACGAAGACGGCACGGCGCAGATGGAAATCAACTTCCGTCACGGCGACGCGCTGTCGCTGGCCGACCAGATTCTGGTGTTCAAGCGCACCATGCGCGAAGCCGCGCTCAAGCACGACGTCGCTGCGACCTTTATGGCCAAACCGATGACCGGCGAGCCGGGCAGTGCGATGCACTTGCACCAGAGCATCATCGACATCGAGACCGGCAAGAACGTCTTCTCCAATGAAGACGGGACCATGAGCCAGCTGTTCCTGCACCACATCGGTGGTTTGCAGAAGCTGATTCCGGAATTGCTGCCGCTGTTCGCCCCCAACGTCAACTCGTTCCGCCGTTTCCTGCCGGACACCTCGGCACCGGTCAACGTCGAGTGGGGCGAAGAAAACCGTACCGTCGGCCTGCGCGTACCGGATGCCGGCCCGCAGAACCGCCGTGTGGAAAACCGTCTGCCGGGCGCTGACGCCAACCCGTACCTGGCGATCGCCGCGAGCCTGCTCTGCGGTTACATCGGCATGGTCGAAGGCCTCAATCCGAGCGCGCCAGTGGTGGGCCGTGGTTACGAGCGCCGCAACCTGCGCCTGCCGCTGACCATCGAAGACGCGCTGGAGCGTATGGAAAACAGCGCGACCATCGAGAAGTACCTGGGCAAAACCTTCATCACTGGCTACGTCGCGGTAAAACGGGCCGAGCATGAAAACTTCAAGCGCGTGATCAGTTCCTGGGAGCGTGAGTACCTGCTCTTCGCCGTCTGATACGCCGGGCGCGGCCCTCAGCGGCCGCGTCTTCACCGATAACAAGGAGAATTGGCATGACCAGCAACAACCCGCAAACCCGCGAGTGGCAAGCACTCAGCAATGATCACCACCTGGCCCCGTTCAGCGACTTCAAGCAGTTGAAAGAGAAGGGCCCGCGGATCATCACCAACGCCAAGGGCGTTTACCTGTGGGACAGTGAAGGCAACAAGATTCTCGACGGCATGGCCGGTCTGTGGTGCGTGGCCATCGGTTATGGTCGCGATGAGCTGGCCGACGCAGCCGCCAAACAGATGCGCGAACTGCCGTACTACAACCTGTTCTTCCAGACCGCGCACCCGCCGGCGCTGGAACTGGCCAAGGCCATTGCCGACGTGGCACCGGAAGGCATGAACCATGTGTTCTTCACCGGTTCCGGCTCCGAAGGCAACGACACCATGCTGCGCATGGTCCGCCACTACTGGGCGATCAAAGGCCAGCCGAACAAGAAAGTCATCATCAGCCGCAAGAACGGTTATCACGGTTCGACCGTGGCCGGCGCGAGCCTCGGTGGCATGACGTATATGCACGAACAAGGCGACTTGCCGATCCCGGGCATCGTCCACATCGCCCAGCCGTACTGGTTCGCTGAAGGTGGCGAGATGTCCCCGGAAGAGTTCGGTATCTGGGCGGCCAATCAGCTGGAAGAGAAGATTCTCGAAGTCGGCGTCGACAACGTTGGTGCCTTTATTGCCGAGCCGATCCAGGGCGCCGGCGGCGTGATCATTCCGCCCGACAGCTACTGGCCGCGCATCAAGGAAATCCTCGCCAAGTACGACATCCTGTTCGTGGCGGACGAAGTGATTTGCGGTTTCGGCCGTACTGGTGAGTGGTTCGGCAGTGATTTCTACGATCTCAAGCCGGACATGATGACCATCGCCAAAGGCCTGACCTCAGGCTACATCCCGATGGGTGGCCTGATCGTTCGTGACTCCGTTGTTGCGGTGCTCAACGAAGGCGGCGATTTCAACCATGGCTTCACTTACTCCGGTCACCCGGTGGCGGCGGCGGTGGGTCTGGAAAACATCCGCATCCTGCGCGATGAAAAAATTATCGAGAACGCGCACAACGAAACGGCACCGTATTTGCAGAAACGTCTGCGGGAACTGAACGATCACCCGTTGGTGGGTGAAGTTCGCGGGGTCGGTCTGTTGGGCGCGATCGAGCTGGTGCAGGACAAGGCCACGCGCAAGCGTTATGAAGGCAAGGGCGTCGGCATGATCTGCCGCCAGTTCTGCTTCGACAACGGCCTGATCATGCGCGCTGTGGGCGACACCATGATCATCGCGCCGCCGCTGGTTATCAGCAAAGCGGAGATCGATGAGCTGGTTACAAAGGCACGCAAGTGTCTGGACCTGACCCTCAGTGCGTTGCAGGGCTAAGTGCTAGGCTTTGAGCGGGGGAGCCGTGGCGCTCGCGCTCAAAGCTGTCAGAAAGGCTGGTCTTTTCTTGAAAGACCGCCTCGGATCTTGCCAGACTAGCCGCGGTTCCAGTTGTCCGGGTTCGGCCGCTGAACAAAGTGGTTCAAAAAAGAAAAATTTGGAGCATTAACGCATGAAGGCATTAGGCAAAAAGCTCGCTGGCAAGACTCTGCTCGCCATGTCCCTGATGGGAATCATGGCGGCTGCGGCTCAGGCGGACGACAAGGTGTTGCACGTCTACAACTGGTCCGACTACATCGCCCCGGACACCATCAAGAAGTTTGAAGACGAGTCGGGCATCAAAGTCGTCTACGACGTCTTCGACAGCAACGAAACCCTCGAAGCCAAACTGCTCGCAGGCAAGTCCGGCTACGACATCGTCGTGCCGTCGAACAACTTCCTCGCCAAGCAGATCAAGGCTGGCGTGTACCAGAAGCTGGACAAGTCCAAGCTGCCTAACTGGAAGAACCTCAACACTGATTTGCTCAAAGCCGTGTCGGTCAGCGACCCGGGCAACGAGCACGCCTTCCCGTACATGTGGGGCTCGATCGGCATCGGCTACAACGCCGAAAAGGTCAAGGCTGCACTGGGCGCCGATGCGCCGGTCGATTCGTGGGATCTGATCTTCAAGCCGGAAAACGCGGCCAAGCTGAAATCCTGCGGCATCAGCCTGCTCGACTCGCCAACCGAGATGATCCCGGTTGCGCTGCACTACCTGGGCCTGCCGACCGACAGCCAGAAGAAAGAAGACATCGACAAGGCTGAAGCGCTGATCATGAAGGTCCGTCCTTCGATCGCCTACTTCCACTCGTCCAAGTACATCTCCGACCTGGCCAACGGCAACATCTGCGTAGCGATCGGCTACTCGGGTGACATCTACCAGGCCAAGTCCCGCGCGGCTGAAGCCGGTGACAAGGTGAAAGTCAGCTACAACATTCCGAAAGAAGGTGCCGGCAGCTTCTACGACATGGTCGCCATCCCTAAAGATGCCGAAAACGTCGAAGGCGCCTACAAGTTCATGACCTTCCTGCAGAAGCCGGAAATCATGGCTGAAATCACCAACGCCGTACGCTTCCCGAACGGTAACGCCGCTGCCACGCCACTGGTTGATAAAGACATCACCAGCGACCCGGGCGTCTATCCACCGGCTGACGTGCTGGCCAAGCTGTACGCGATTGCCGACTTGCCGGCCGCGACCCAGCGCATCCTGACCCGCAGCTGGACCAAGATCAAATCGGGTAAATAAGCCGGTTTGAAGCAGTAACCGCTGGCCGTCATGCCCCGCGCGGGCGGCCAGCGGATCAATTAAATGACAGGAAGTTTTGCAGGAACGGTTTTTCGAGGGTAAGTTGCGCGCCGGTTTTGTTGCCGGGCAGCCATGGCTGTCATGCAGCGCGGGGCAACTTGGGCCCAACTAATTTAGAGGACCTCCACTTGCCTATTTTTTCTTCTTTGCGCAAAGCCCTGCTGGCCACTGCCGGCCTGACGATTGCTGTCGGAGCCCAGGCCGCCGGTACGGTGCATATTTATAACTGGTCCGATTACATCGGCGAGACGACCCTGGCCGACTTCCAGAAAGCCACCGGAATCAAACCGGTTTACGACGTCTTCGACTCCAACGAAACCCTGGAAGGCAAGCTGCTGGCCGGGCGTACCGGCTACGACGTGGTCGTGCCGTCGAACCACTTCCTCGGCAAGCAGATCAAGGCCGGCGCGTTCCAGAAGCTCGACAAGTCGCAACTGCCAAACTATTCCAATCTCGACCCGGCGCTGCTCAAGCGTCTGGAACAGAACGATCCGGGTAACCTGTACGCTGTTCCCTACCTCTGGGGCACCAACGGCATCGGTTACAACGTCGATAAAGTAAAAGCTGTACTCGGCGTCGACAAGATTGATTCGTGGGGCGTCTTGTTCGAGCCAGAGAACATCAAGAAGCTGCAAAGCTGCGGCGTGGCATTCCTCGATTCGGCGGATGAAATGATGCCGACCGTGCTCAACTATCTGGGCCTGAATGCCAACAGCACCAATCCGAAGGACTACGAAAAAGCCACCGACAAATTGCTCGCGGTGCGTCCTTACGTGACCTACTTCCATTCCTCGAAATACATCGGTGATCTGGCCAACGGCGACATCTGCGTAGCCATCGGTTTCTCCGGCGATATCTTTCAGGCCAAGCACCGCGCCGAAGAAGCCAAGAAAGGCGTGAACATCGCCTACTCGGTACCGAAAGAGGGCGGCGCCTTGTGGTTCGACATGCTGGCAATCCCCAAGGATTCGTCGAACGTGAAGCAGGCTCATGCCTTCATCAACTATCTGCTGAAACCTGAGGTGATCGCTCAGGTCAGTGATTACGTGGGTTATGCCAACCCCAACCCGGGTTCGGACAAGCTGATGGAACAATCCATCCGCACCGATGCGTCGGTGTATCCGCCGCAGGCCGTTATCGACAAGGCCTACGTATCGACCGAGTTGCCACCGAACATTCAGCGTCTGATGACCCGCAGCTGGACCAAGGTCAAGTCGGGGATGTAAGGCACACACTATCCTGGGTTCGCCTTGCGGGGCGAACTGCATTGTTTTTTTCTGGGAGTTTCGTAAATGGCAGTTGCCTCCGGCGCCTATAAGAAAGCCCTCGAGGGCGACCAGACACCGAAACAGGTGTTGGTCAAAATCGACCGGGTCACGAAGAAGTTCGACGAGACGATTGCCGTGGACGATGTGTCCCTGGAAATCAAGAAAGGCGAAATTTTCGCCCTGCTCGGCGGTTCGGGATCGGGCAAATCCACTCTGCTGCGGATGCTGGCAGGGTTCGAACGGCCCACGGAGGGGCGCATTTTCCTCGACGGCGTCGACATCACCGACATGCCGCCGTACGAACGTCCAATCAACATGATGTTCCAGTCGTACGCCTTGTTCCCGCACATGACCGTGGCGCAGAACATTGCCTTCGGCCTCAAGCAGGACAAGATCCCGGCGGCTGAAGTCGATGCCCGCGTGGCCGAAATGCTCAAGCTCGTACAGATGAGCCAGTACGCCAAGCGCAAGCCGCATCAACTGTCGGGTGGTCAGCGTCAGCGCGTGGCGCTGGCCCGCTCGCTGGCCAAGCGGCCGAAGCTGCTGCTGCTCGATGAGCCGATGGGCGCACTGGACAAGAAACTGCGTTCGCAGATGCAACTTGAATTGGTGGAAATCATCGAGCGCGTCGGCGTGACCTGCGTGATGGTGACCCACGACCAGGAAGAGGCCATGACCATGGCCGAGCGCATCGCGATCATGCATTTGGGCTGGATCGCCCAGATCGGCAGCCCGATCGATATCTACGAAACCCCGACCAGCCGCCTGGTCTGCGAATTCATCGGTAACGTCAACATCTTCGAAGGCGAAGTGATCGACGACGCCGAAGGCCACGCAACCATTACCTGCAAAGACCTTGATCGGCAGATCTACGTCGGCCACGGCATCAGCACCTCGGTGCAGGACAAATCGGTGACTTACGCGATCCGTCCGGAGAAGCTGCTGGTCACCGCCGACCAACCGACCTGCGAATACAACTGGTCGAGCGGCAAGGTCCACGACATCGCCTACCTCGGCGGGCACTCGGTGTTCTACGTTGAGTTGCCGAGCGGCAAACTGGTGCAGTCGTTTGTCGCCAACGCCGAACGTCGCGGCGCGCGTCCGACCTGGGGCGATCAGGTTTACGTGTGGTGGGAAGATGACAGCGGCGTGGTACTCCGCTCATGAACATGCGCAAATTCAAACGCCGCATCAACCGAATAATCCCCAATGGCCGGCAGTTGGTCATCGGGGTTCCGTTCATCTGGCTGTTTCTGTTTTTCATGTTGCCGTTCTTCATCGTTCTGAAGATCAGTTTCGCCGAAGCCGACGTGGCCATCCCGCCGTACACCGAGATCTATACGTACGCCGAGCAGAAGCTGCAACTGCTGCTGAACCTGGGCAACTACGCGATGCTGGCGGGCGACGAGTTGTACATCGCCGCTTACCTCGGCTCGCTGAAGATGGCGCTGATCAGCACCATCCTTTGTCTGGTGATCGGCTACCCGATGGCCTACGCCATCGCCACTGCCCGTAAAGAGCTGCAAACGGTGCTGGTGCTGCTGATCATGATGCCGACCTGGACCGCGATCCTGATCCGCGTGTATGCGTGGATGGGCATTCTCAGCAACAACGGCTTGCTCAACGGTTTCCTGATGAGCATGGGCTTCATCGACGAGCCGCTGCAGATCCTCAACACCAACCTCGCGGTGTACATCGGCGTCGTTTACTCGTATCTGCCGTTCATGATCCTGCCGCTGTACGCCAACCTGGTGAAGCACGATCAAAGCTTGCTGGAAGCAGCTTCCGACCTCGGTTCGAGCACCTTCAACAGCTTCTGGAAAATCACCATTCCACTGTCCAAGAACGGCATTATTGCCGGCTGCATGCTGGTGTTCATCCCGGTGGTCGGCGAGTTCGTGATCCCGGAACTGCTTGGTGGTCCGGAAACCCTGATGATCGGTAAAGTGCTCTGGCAAGAGTTCTTCAACAACCGTGACTGGCCGGTGGCGTCCGCGCTGGCGGTGGTGATGCTGGCGATCCTGATTGTGCCGATCATTCTGTTCAACCGCAGTCAGGCCAAGGAAATGGAGGGTAAAGAATGAAGCGCATCCGTTTCTCCAGCCTGATGCTGGTCATCGGTTTGTTGTTCATCTACCTGCCGATGCTGATCCTGGTGATCTACTCGTTCAACGCCTCGAAACTGGTGACGGTGTGGGGCGGCTGGTCGATCAAGTGGTACGTCGGCCTGCTCGACAACACGCAACTGATGGGCTCGGTGCTGCGCTCGCTGGAAATCGCCTGCTACACCGCGGTTGCCGCGGTGGCGCTGGGCACGCTGGCGGCGTTCGTGCTGACCCGCATCACCCGCTTCAAGGGCCGTACGCTGTTCGGCGGTCTGGTCACCGCGCCGCTGGTGATGCCGGAAGTGATCACCGGTCTGTCGCTGTTGCTGCTGTTCGTGGCCATGGCGCAGATGATCGGCTGGCCGCAGGAACGTGGCATCGTCACCATCTGGATCGCCCACACCACGTTCTGTGCGGCGTATGTCGCGGTGGTGGTGTCGGCGCGCCTGCGTGAGCTGGACCTGTCGATCGAAGAAGCGGCCATGGACCTCGGTGCACGGCCGTGGAAGGTGTTCTTCCTGATCACCATTCCGATGATCGCGCCATCGCTGGCGGCGGGCGGCATGATGTCGTTCGCGCTGTCGCTGGATGACCTGGTGTTGGCGAGCTTTGTGTCCGGGCCGGGTTCGACGACTCTGCCGATGGAAGTGTTCTCGGCGGTGCGTCTGGGCGTGAAGCCTGAGATCAACGCCGTGGCCAGTCTGATTCTGCTGGCCGTGTCGATCGTGACCTTCATGGTCTGGTTCTTCAGCCGCCGTGCCGAGGAAGCGCGCAAGAAGGCGATTCAGCAAGCCATCGAAGAAAGCGCAGCCGATTCATGGAAACAGCCGGACGTGCGCCGGGCGCCAAGCCCGGAGGCTGCGTAAGCACTAATGGGTTGGCCTCACTCTCGAGACCAACCCAATTCAAACTGTAGGAGTGAGCCTGCTCGCGATAGCGGAGTGTCAGTCAGGAAATTTCCAACTGACAGGACGCCATCGCGAGCAGGCTCACTCCTACATGGGTTTTACGCAGTCCAGGGAGAGTTGCGGATGACCTCGACAAAGTTCATCGGCGTGAACCCCGGCTCCTGATCCTTCAGCACATCGGTCTTCACATTACCAAACGTGGTCTGCGGACGATGACGCAAACCATCGGCAAACGCGCAGATGATGCACTCCTTGAAACCTTCTCCACGCGGGTGCGCATGCACCACCGCTTCGCGTTGCACGGTGCTGAACGCTGCGTAATCCATGCCCAGCACATCCATCTCTACGCCTGCGGTGACCAGTGCCACGGTCGGACGCAGATGCTTGGGCACGCCCGGCGTGGTGTGCAGGGCAATCGACAGCCACACCTGTTCGATATCGTCATCGCTGAGCCCGTACGGCTTGAGAAACGCTGCTGCTGCGTTGGCACCGTCTACTTCGAAACGCTCGTCATCACTGCGATGACCTTCGACCAGACCGAGGTCATGGAACATCGCGCCGATGTAGAGCAACTCCGGATCGTAGGCCAGTTGCTGGCGCTCGCCGCTCAATGCACCGAACAGAAATACCCGGCGCGAGTGGTGGTAGAGCAGGTCGGACTCGATGTCGCGGATGTACTCGGTGGTGGCCCGGGCGAGGGTGCTGTCGGGGATTTTGATGCCGGCGATGGTCGTGCTCATGGCAGGTTTCCTCACTGAAACGCCGTTGTGGCGCTGATGGGGAAAGTCTGTTCCCGGCGCTGAAAGCGAACAATCGATGCATGGCTGCGATCCTTGCCAATCCACCTGCAAATCGTGCCAAGCTAAAAGATCGTCCGATCGCGGCCCGAGCCTGCGGCAGCTCCTGCAGAACCCCGCATTCCCCTGTGGGAGCTGCCGCAGGCTGCGATCTTTTGCTCTTGAAAGGGAATCCACAGCCATGAACAAAACCATCGCCATCGTGGTGTTCGCAGGCGTGCAGTCGCTGGACGTCAGCGGCCCGATGGATGTGTTCGCCGAGGCCAACCGCTTCCTGCCGCCCGAGGATCACTATCGGCTTGAGGTAATTGGCGTCGAGCACGGCCCAATGGCCTGTTCCAACGGCTTGACCCTGAATGCCCATCGGCATTTCAGCGAAGCACTCGACGCCTATGACCTGCTGCTGGTTGCCGGTGGGCCGCAACTGCCGTTCATGGATTTTGGCGCGACGTTCAACGAGTGGCTGCGCGAGGCCTGCGCACGGGCGCAGCGCTTCGGTTCAATCTGCAATGGTGCGTTCATGCTTGCGCGGGCCGGATTGCTGGAAGGGCGCACCGTCACCACGCATTGGAACGATGCCGAGGCGTTGGCGCGGTTGTGTCCGACGACGCAGGTCGACGCGGATCGTTTGTATGTCGAGGACGGCGCGCTCTACACCTCGGCCGGGGTCACGGCGGGGATCGATCTGTCGTTGTATCTGCTGGCGCGTGATCACGGTGCTGAAGTGGCGCTGAGCGTGGCCAAGCGGCTGGTGGTGTTTACTCAGCGCTCTGGTGGGCAGTCGCAGTTCAGCCCGTTCCTCACGCCGCATGCGGAACCGACGTCGGCGGTGGCGATGGTGCAGTTGTATGTGCTGGCCAATCTCACGGGCGATCTGACGATTGCCGATCTGGCCAGTGCAGCGAATATGAGTGCGCGTAATTTCTCGCGGGTGTTTGCTCGGGAGGCGAAAGTTACGCCGGCGGAGTTTGTCGAAAGGGCGCGGGTGGATGCGGCGCGGGTGATGCTGGAGAGCACGGCGGCGCCGTTGAAGACGGTGGCGTATCAGTGCGGGTTTCGCGATGCGCAGCATATGCGCGGGGTGTTCAACCGGCGGTTGGGGGTGACGCCGCAGCAGTTTCGGTTGAATTTTGCGTTGAAGCTGTGACCCTCACCCCAGCCCTCTCCCGGAGGGAGAGGGAGCCGACCGCAGTGTCTGGTGTTTTACATCGACCTGAAAGACCTTAGCGATTATGGATTCGGCAAAGCAGGATCAGGTCGCTGTAAGCCTTGAGCATCCCCAAATCAGTCCCCTCTCCCTCGGGGAGAGGGCTAGGGTGAGGGGCTTTTAAGGTGCCCGCATCGGCAACAGCTTCAACGTACTGCGCGTATTCGCCGTCACCTCTTCCTCACTGAAATGCGCCTGCACATACATCCCGTCGACATACGCCTCAGCCTGATCGTCATAGTGGCTATCAAACGGCACACCACTCTGCCCAACCGGGTTGATCGTCAAGCCATGCGCCGGATCGGCAAAATCCACCAGACGCCGCGTCGAAGGCCCATAAGTCACCGGCCAAGGCGCAGGCCCGATCTTCGCCGACAGGTTGTTCGGCACTTCATGACTGCCCGGCGCCGCAAACGGCCCAACATTGAAAATCCGCTCCAGCGGCTTCTGCTGTCCCAGCGGATGCCCGTGAGTCAGCGTGTGCGCGGTCCCCCATTTCCAGCCAGCAACATCGTCGCCAAGCGTCAGCTTCAGATGCGTCATGCTCGCTGCCCACGCGGTGCGCACGACATCGGCACGGGTCTCCTTGTTCGGCGTGTTGCGGTTATCCCACCACGGTGAATCGGCATTCGCCGCCAGCTTCGGCAGCGCGGCATCAATCACTCGCGTCGACAGCAAGGTGTCGAAAAAATCATTGCCCAACTCATCACGCATCGCGGCATCGGCGAGGTCGTAGAGGAACTGGTTGAACACCGTTGCACTGACCGAATCCAGCGGATAGTCGCCCGGCCACTGCGCCAGTTGCTCGACCAGTTTCAGTTGCGCCGGATCGCTCACCACCTCACGCAACACCGGCAGCAACGGTGCGAGCAAGCGCGGGCCATAACCGGTCGCCGTGCCCAGTTGCAGTTTCTGGTTGGCCTCATTGGTCCACTTCACGCTCTTGTCGCTGAGCTGACGATTGAGTTGCTGGCCGCGATCGGCAAGGTTGTAGTAACCGGGAATCTCCATGCCGGTGGGCGACAGCGGCTGGAAGTTGGCCGAGACGATGTAGCCGCGCGCCGGGTTTTCTTCCTGCGGGTTGGCGCTGAACGGGTAGAAGCCGTCCTTGTCCGCCTGATTGCTGCTGCCGTCGAGAATGAATTCCGGCCGCACCCCGGCCGGACGCTTGGGCAGCAGTGCCGAGGCCCACCAGGCGATATCGCCCTTGGCGTTGGCGTAAACCAGGTTCAGCCCCGGTGCCTGCACTTTCGCCGCTGCGGCGCGAGCCTTGGCCAAGGTGTCGGCGCGGTTGAGCTGGTAGAAGCCTTCGAGGATCGGGTTCGGCGTTTCGAGGAAAGCCCACCACATCGCAATCGGCGTTTTCCCGGCAGCAGTCCCCAGCGCATCGTTGACGATCGGGCCGTGGGGCGATTGACGCAAGGTGAGGGTGACCGGCGTCTGGCCTTTCACATTGATCTGCTGCTGCGTGACGACCATGTCGGTCCACTGGCCGCGATACCAGACCTGATTCGGATTATCCGGGTTGACCTTCTCGGCGATCAGATCCAGATCGTCGTTCTGGAACATGGTCAGGCTCCAGCCGAAATCGAGGTTGTGGCCGAGGAAGGCGAAAGGCACCAGCGCCTGATGATGGCCGTACAACTCGAAGCCCGGCGCCGACAATTGCGCTTCGTACCACACCGACGGCACTGAGAAACGAATGTGCGGATCACCCGCCAGCAATGGCTTGCCGCTCTGGCTGCGGCTGCCGGCGATGACCCAGGCGTTGCTGCCTTCGAACTGCGGCAAACCATTGTCGACCAGCGCTTGTTCGCTGAGGCGGGCGAGGGTATTGAGGTCTTTCCAGTCGCCGGCAGCGAGGGCCGGCGTCGGTTTGGCGTGACCGTTGACCAGCACACCTTTGGGCTGCCAGTCGAGATCGAAGACCTTGAGGTAATCGACACCCAGTTGATCGCGCACATAAGTCAGCAGCGGTTCGGTGCGAAACGCCGCCGCAAAGCTGTAGGCCATGTAGCCGGCGACGCTGATGCTGTCTTCCGCCGTGAACGGCCGCTTGGGGATGCCCAGCACGTCGAACTCGATCGGCGCGGCGTGAGTGTCCTGATATTGGTTGATGCCATCCAGATAGGCTTGCAGGCCCTTCCACGCCGGCGACTGTTTATCGAGACTGGCGACGTAACTGGCCGCGCGCTCGCGGATGCGCAGGCTGCGGAACAGTTTGTCGGTGTCGAGCAGCTTCGGCCCGAGTACTTCCGCCAGCTCACCACGGGCGAGGCGGCGCATGGCTTCCATCTGGAACAGGCGATCCTGGGCATGCACATAGCCGAGGGCGCGGTAGAGGTCGGTTTCGTTCTCGGCACGGATGTGCGGCACGCCGCGCTCGTCGTAGCGCACGGTCACCGAACCTTGCAGGTTGCGCAGTTCGACCTGGCCCTGGCGCGTCGGTTGTTTGCTGTAGACATACCAGCCGACGCCGGCGAGCAGGACAACGATGAGCAAGCCAAGTACGGTGAACACGCGCTTCATGGTGACTCCTTGTGCAGGCGGGATTGCCGCCCGTCGGGCTGCAAACAATTAGCACAGACCTTCTGTGCCGTGCAGCGCTGTCCTTGAAAAGTCCGGAATGCCTTACTGCGCCTCCACCGGCCACGGGCAGTAGCAACCGACCGCCAGGGTGTGCGTGGCATTGACCGGGCGATCTTCTGTCAGGGCATTCAAAATCGGTTCGATAAAGCTGTTGCTGGAGTTGCAGGTCAGGCCTTCGCTGTACGGGCCGAAGTACGCCAGTTTGCCGCTGCGGTCCCAGATCGCCACGGCGGGACTGGCGGGCACCTGTTCGGAACCGGGCAATATCGTGATGGTTTTCAGGCTGCTGAGGGTCGCGGGCAACTGCCCGTGGCTGCCAGTTTTTTGCACGGCGAAGAACTCCACGCCTTTGGCGCCGAACTGCTCGACCATCTCGGTCAGGTGTTGTTGGTTGCCGACATTGCACGGGCAGGCCGGGTCCCAGAAATGCACCAGACGAATCTTGCCGGGACCGGCGAGATTGTCCGGCAGGCGCAACGGATCACCGGAGAACACCGCCGTGTGTTCGCTGAATGCGCGCAGATAACGCCCTTGAAACCAGTCGTACGCCGCCCACAGCACCCCGGCGCAAATCAGCGCGAGCAGGCTGGCAAGCAGTGCGGTGCGGTAGGGCGAACGCATGGTTTTCGATCCTCGAAAGGTCGGCTAGCTTGCCATGTCTGTCACTACAGATGAATATCGCAGGCCTATAAAGTCTGTTTACCGCTTTGGAATTCCCGCATGCCTGCCACTTTCGACCCCGATCAAATCCGCGCCAGCCTCAAGCCTTTGGCCGAGTGGCAGCCGTTGTCGGACGAGGCGAAGGCGTACCAGCAGTTTTATAAAACCGATTTCCCCCATCGCGATGTCTGGCGTGGCATGGGCCGTTTCGAAGTCGATGGTTATGAAGTGGTCAGCCATTGCTGGTGGCCGGAGAAGGTCAAGGCGACACTGTTTCTGCTGCACGGTTACTACGATCATGTCGGGCTCTACCGGCATGTGATCGAGTGGGCGCTGGATCAGGACTTCGCGGTGATCGCCTGCGACTTACCGGGGCATGGTCTGTCGAGCGGGCCGCGCGCGAGCATTCGCGATTTTTCTGAATACCAGGACGTCCTGCAGGCCTTGTTCGCCGAGGCGCAGTCGATCGCGCTGCCGCAGCCGTGGCATTTGTTTGGGCAGAGCACTGGCGGGGCAATTGTCGTCGATCACTTGCTCAACCATGCTGAAAACAGCCCGGCGCAGGGCCAGGTGATTCTGATGGCGCCACTGGTGCGACCGCGGGCGTGGGGTTGGTCGCAGCTGAGCTATTACCTGCTCAGGCCTTTTGTCAGAGGTGTTGCGCGGCGCTTCAGCGAGAACTCCAACGATCCGGATTTCTTGCCGTTTCTCCAGGCAGATCCATTGCAGCCGCGACGCTTGCCGACGAAGTGGGTGGGGGCGTTGTCGCGTTGGATCATTCGCGTCGAGCACGCGAAAAAAAGTCCGCGGCGGCCACTGATCATTCAGGGGCAGGCGGACATGACCGTGGACTGGCAGCACAATTTGCAGGTATTGAAATGGAAGTTTGATCGACCGCAGATTCTGCTGCTGGCCGAGGCGCGGCATCATCTGGCGAATGAGACGGTGGAGATGCGTGAGGAGTATTTCGAGTTTCTGAGCAAGCGGATCAGGGGCCGGAATCTTTAGCGTTGGTGAGGGCCCTATCGTCGGAACGCCGCCCGGAGCAGGCTCACTCCTACATTTGGAATGCGTACCCCTGTAGGAGTGAGCCTGCTCGCGATAGCGGTCTAAGAGACGACGAAGATCATTGCCCGACCGCCAACCCTGCGCGGATCGCCGCCAAAGCCGCCTGGTAATACGCCTTGCCCTCAGCCGACTCGGCAAACGTCGCAAATTCTTCCAGCTCTTCATCCGACAGATCGCGATAGACGTAAAGCAGCGTGTTGTTCATGTCCGCGCCAATCTGATCCATCAAACGCTGGCGCTGACCATTGAGCATGCCTTGCGCCTGACCGCCACCGAGCAGCCCCGGAATCATCGAACTCAAACTGTCCGCTGCCACGCCGGCAATCGCCAGGCTGACTTCGGCGCCGGCTTCACGGGCAGGCAAGGCTTGGGCGAGGTGACCGATGATCAGCAGACGACTGTCGCTGACCTGCATCTTCGGCAGGCCTTTGGCGTTTTTCGCCAATTGATCGCGACGGGTTGCGAGCAATTCAGCCGCGACAATTTTCTTGCCCAGCGGCGATTGAAAGAAGGTCAGTGCCGGTTTCGGGTCGGCGAGCTTCTGTCGCAGTTGCGCTTCGGCACGTTGATCCACAGCCTGCGGGGCAAAGCGCTGGTTGCTGTTGTTGACCAAGGCCTGGAACACCGCGGGCGGCAGGCTGTTCTGATAGCGCTGCTGTGCGGCCGTCAGGGCGTCGTTGAAATGCGCACGTTGATCTGGCCAGCCGGCGACCTTGTACAACTGATCGTGGCCGTCCGCCCAGGCGGGCAAAACGCAGAACATCAACAGTGAAAAAAGCAAACGGCGCATAGGGACTCCTGTCAGCAGCGGACTATTCTCCGTGCGGTGCCGGTACTTGTCGAGAATTCGTAGCAAGCCGCCGCGTGGCTCTGTCGGATTTCTTGCCGCCGACATACTATGCGCGCCATGCAAATATCCTCTGAACACCCACTGCTGTTACGCATTGTCGATGACCTGGCCGAACACGGCTGGTCGCAGCAGAACATTTTCCTGCCCGCCGGTTTGACCCGCGAGCTGGCGGCCGAGTGCCGTAAACGTGAGGCCGAAGGCGAGTTGGCCCCGGCGGCGGTGGGGCGTGGGCCTTTTTCGGAGATCCGCGAGGGGATTCGTGGCGACCACATCCAGTGGATCGATCCCGGTCAGGCCGAGGCCAGCGACCGTTATCTGAACCTGATGGAGAGCCTGCGCGAGGCACTCAACCGTGGCTTGTTCCTCGGCCTTGAAGACTTTGAATGCCATTTCGCGTTGTATCCGCCGGGTGCGTTTTATCGCAAGCACGTCGACCGTTTTCGCGACGATGACAAGCGCATGGTTTCGGTGGTGGTCTATCTCAATGACGCCTGGCTGCCGGAGGATGGCGGTCAGTTGCGCATGTACCTGAACGATGAACGCGTGCACGACGTTCAGCCTACGGGCGGGTGTCTGGTGGTGTTTCTCTCCGGCGAAGTGCCGCATGAAGTGTTGCCGGCGAACCGCGAGCGCTTGTCGCTGACCGGTTGGTTTCGCCGCCGTGGCAACGAGCCGTTCTGACATGGACAAGATTCTGGTCAGCCGCTGCCTGCTGGGCCATCGCGTGCGTTACGACGGTGGCGCGAGCGGGCCGTTTGATTTGCTTGAACAGTGGATTGCCGAAGGGCGGGTGGTGCCGTTGTGTCCGGAGGTTGCGGGCGGTTTGCCGACGCCACGGGCAGCGGCGGAGATTCCGGGCGGGCAGGGTGGTGAAGTGCTCGATGGTGTCGCGGCGGTGATCACCACTGAGGGCGAGGATGTCAGTGCGCAGTTTCTCGATGGTGCGCGGCAGGCGCTGGCGCTGGTGCAGAAATATGGCATCCGCGTGGCGGTGCTTAAGGCCAACAGTCCTTCTTGCGGGAATTTGCTGACTTACGACGGGACGTTCAGTGGGGTCAAAGTCAGTGGCGAAGGGGTGACGGCGGCGTTGCTCAAGCGCCATGGTGTGCAGGTTTTCAGTGAACTGGAATTGCCGCAGGCCGCGCTGGCACTGGCTGCTTTGGACTGATCCGGAATCGTTGCCCTCACCCCAGCCCTCTCCCGGAGGGAGAGGGGGCCGACCGTGGTGTCTGGCGTTGTCCATCGACCTGAAAGACCTTTTCGACTATGGATTCGACACAGCCATGACTGATCGATTATGGATTCGACACAGCCATGACCGATCGATTATGGCGTCGACGAAGCCATGGTCAGTCGATTTCGGATTCGGTATAGCCAACCCAAGTCGGCGTATCTCTGAAGCATCCCCCATTCAGTCCCCTCTCCCTCCGGGAGAGGGCTAGGGTGAGGGGCTTTTAAGGTTTCAACCACTTCTCGGTCAGCGCTGCCAAACGTCCATCCGCCTTGATCCGCTGCATCGCGCTCGCCAGACTGGCATGAAACGCCGGATTACCCTTCTGAAACGGAATCGCCAGATCCACCGGCTCCGCCGCTTTCGGCTTCTCTTCCGTCAATGCCTGCACCAGCACCATCGGCCGTGGTTGCTCATCCTTCTTTGCCAGCAACTGCGAATCGACCTTGCCGTACGGTTCGCTGAAGTCGAAACGATCCTTGAGCTCCGGTGTCAGTGCTATGTGGTTGAGCGCGACGTCGTACTTGCCGCTTTCAACGCCCTGGAGCAGGTCGGCTTCGTCGGTGACGATGAAGTCGGCGCGCACATCCAGCTCGTTGGCCAGCAGTTGCCCAAGCTCGACCTCGAACCCCGTGAGTGTGTCGCCTTCCTTGTAATTGAACGGCGGTGTATTAGCCTCAAGGGCTATGCGCAGCTCGCCACGGTCGTTGACGTCATCAATCAGTTCGGCATGAACCAAAGGGCTCAAAAGGGGTAGCAGGCAGATCAGGCCAGGCAGAAAACGCATGGTCACTCCTTTGAAATCATTATCGCGACGCTCTGATTCAGGCTCGCTTTGCTATGGTTGTCGAGTGCCTTCGACAACGAATGGTCATGAAGTTGTCATGACCGTGCGGATTTTACGGAAAAACTGGAGAAGAAAATGAAAAGCTTTATGTCACGTGCAGCGTTCGCGGGTGTGCTGATGGGCGTTTCGGTGCTGGCCAGTGCGGCGACACCGGCCCCGAAAGGCGCCGAAGTGTTCATCGTTTCTCCCGAAGACGGGGCGAAGGTTTCCCAAGAGTTCAAGGTCAAGTTCGGCACCAAGGACGTCGCGCTGGCACCGGCCGGTGATGTCACCAAGAATACCGGTCACCATCACTTGCTGATCGACGTCGACAAGCTGCCAGCGGCCGGTCAGCCGATTCCCAACGATGCCAACCACATGCATTTCGGCAAGGCGCAGACCGAAGCGACCATCAAACTGGCTCCGGGCAAGCACACCTTGCAGCTGGAACTGGGCGACAGCGGCCACATGCCGTTCGATCCACCAATCGTTTCGAAGAAAATCACCGTCAACGTCGAATAACCTTTTCGCCGTGCACGAAAAAGGGAGCCCGAAGGCTCCCTTTTTTTGTCGCTCAACGCTTGATCAGAACAACACACGGCTACGGATAGTGCCGTTGATGTGCTGCAGCTTCTCTTGCGCCAGATCCGAGTACTCGGCGTCGACGTCGATCACCACGTAGCCCACCTTCTCGTTGGTCTGCAGGAACTGACCGGAGATGTTGATGCCGTTTTCGGCGAAGACCTTGTTGATCTCGCTCATCACACCCGGGATGTTCTCGTGGATGTGCAGCAGGCGGTGCTTGCCAAGGTGAGCCGGCAGGGCCACTTCCGGGAAGTTCACCGACGAAACGGAGGTACCGTTGTCGCTGTACTTGACCAGTTTCTCTGCCACTTCCAGACCGATGTTGGCTTGCGCTTCGGCGGTCGAACCACCGATGTGCGGGGTCAGGATCACGTTGTCGAGGCCACGCAGCGGGCTTTCGAACTCTTCGTCGTTGGAGCGTGGCTCCACCGGGAATACGTCGATGGCCGCGCCGATCAGGTGCTTGTCCTTGATCGCGTCCGCCAGAGCGTCCAGTTCAACCACGGTGCCACGAGCAGCGTTGATCAGGATGCCGCCCTTCTTGATGGCGCGGATTTCCTTCTCGCCGATCATCCACTGGGTCGCAGCGGTTTCCGGAACGTGCAGGGTGACGATGTCGGACATGCCCAGCAGTTCGGTCAGGCTACCGATCTGAGTCGCGTTGCCCAGCGGCAGCTTGGTCACGGTGTCGTAGAAGTACACCTGCATGCCCAGACCTTCAGCCAGAACCGACAGCTGCGTACCGATCGAGCCGTAGCCGACGATGCCGAGTTTCTTGCCGCGGATCTCGAAGGAGTTGGCTGCGGACTTGATCCAGCCGCCACGGTGGCAGGAAGCGTTTTTCTCCGGGATGCCGCGCAGCAGCAGGATCGCTTCGGCCAGCACCAGCTCGGCAACGGAGCGGGTGTTGGAGTACGGCGCGTTGAACACGGCGATACCGCGCTCGCGGGCAGCACTCAGGTCAACCTGGTTGGTGCCGATGCAGAAACAGCCGACCGCAACCAGCTTCTTCGCGTGATCGAAGATCTCTTCGGTCAGTTGGGTGCGCGAACGAATGCCGATGAAGTGAGCGTCAGCGATCTTTTCCTTGAGCTGGGCTTCCGGCAAGGAACCTGTCAGGTATTCGATGCTGGTATAGCCCGCCGCCTTGAGGACGTCGACAGCCGATTGGTGGACGCCTTCGAGAAGAAGGAACTTGATCTTGCTCTTATCGAGAGAAGTCTTGCTCATCTGCGTAAACCTGTATCCCGGAGAAAAATGGCAGGAAATGGTCAACAGACGCTGACCCGGACGACAAGAAAGTCGTCTCCGCGGATCTGGCCTTGGGCACTGTCCTGCGGGGTCGATATGCTAGCATAGCCTCCCCGCTAAACACTCATTCCTGCGACGTGAAGCGTTCTCAGGATGACCATGAATTGTTCGAGAGTTCTGTCGATGACCAATCCTGCCCTGATTGATGAACTGAAGACCCTGGTCGAGCCTGGCAAGGTCCTGACCGACGCCGACTCCCTGAATGCGTACGGCAAGGATTGGACCAAGCACTTCGCCCCGGCGCCCAGCGCCATCGTGTTTCCCAAGACCATTGAGCAGGTGCAGGCGGTTGTCCGTTGGGCCAATGAACACAAGGTCGCACTGGTGCCATCGGGCGGGCGCACCGGGCTTTCCGCCGCTGCGGTGGCCGCGAATGGCGAAGTGGTCGTGTCGTTCGACTACATGAATCAGATTCTCGACGTGAACCTCACCGACCGCACTGCCGTTTGTCAGCCGGGCGTGGTCACCGAGCATTTGCAGAACGTCGCCGAAGAAAAAGGCCTGTATTACCCGGTCGACTTCGCCTCGGCAGGTTCCAGCCAGATTGGCGGCAATATCGGCACCAATGCCGGCGGGATCAAGGTGATTCGCTACGGCATGACCCGTAACTGGGTGGCTGGCATGAAAGTCGTCACCGGCAAGGGCGATGTGCTGGAGCTGAACAAAGACCTGATCAAGAACGCCACCGGTTATGACCTGCGCCAGTTGTTTATCGGCGCTGAAGGCACCCTCGGTTTCGTCGTCGAAGCGACCATGCGCCTCGATCGCGCGCCGAAAAACCTCACCGCGATGGTCCTCGGCACCGCCGATTTCGACTCGATCATGCCGGTGCTGCACGCTTTCCAGGGCAAGCTCGACCTGACCGCGTTTGAATTTTTCTCCGACAAAGCCCTGGCCAAGGTCATGGGCCGTGGTGACGTGCCGGCTCCGTTCGAGACCGATTGCCCGTTCTACGCGTTGCTGGAATTCGAAGCGACCACCGAAGAAGTGGCCAACAGCGCACTGGAAACCTTCGAGCACTGCGTCGAGCAGGGCTGGGTGCTGGACGGCGTGATGAGCCAGAGCGAAACCCAGCTGCAGAACCTGTGGAAACTGCGCGAGTACATCTCCGAAACCATCTCGCACTGGACGCCGTACAAAAACGACATCTCGGTCACCGTGTCGAAAGTGCCAGCGTTCCTGAAGGAAATCGACGCGATCGTCGGCGAATACTATCCGGACTTCGAAATTGTCTGGTTCGGCCACATCGGCGACGGCAACCTGCACCTGAACATCCTCAAGCCGGACAACCTGAGCAAGGACGAGTTCTTCGCCAAGTGCGCAACCGTCAACAAATGGGTGTTCGAAACCGTCGAGAAGTACAACGGTTCGATCTCCGCCGAGCACGGCGTCGGCATGACCAAGCGCGATTACTTGACCTACAGCCGCTCGCCGGTTGAGATCGAGTACATGAAAGCGGTGAAAGCGGTGTTCGACCCGAACGGCATCATGAACCCGGGCAAGATCTTCGCGGTTTGATTGGCAATCCCTTGAATCAATGAAGGCAGGAGTCGGTAAATGAGCTATCAGCACCAGTACGTCGACGGCACGCGCATCCACTTCCCGATCGGGAAAGTCGTGTGCATTGGCCGTAATTACGCCGAACACGCCAAGGAACTGGACAACCCGGTACCTACCGAACCGTTGCTGTTCATCAAACCGGGCAGTTGCGTGGTCGAGCTGGAAGGCGGTTTCGCCATTCCGACCGAGCGCGGTTCGGTGCACTACGAAGCGGAAATCGCCGTGTTGATCGGCAAGCCATTGTCGACCAAACCGAGCCGTGAAGAAGTCCTCGACGCGATCTCCGGTTTCGCCCCGGCGCTGGACCTGACCCTGCGCGACAAGCAGGCCGAGCTGAAAGCCAAGGGCCTGCCGTGGGAAATCGCCAAGTCGTTCGACGGCGCGGCAGTGATCGCCCCGTTCGTGGTCGGCAGCACCTTTGCTGATCTGACCGACATCGGCATTCGTCTGACCATCAACGGCGAAGTGCGTCAGGACGGCAACAGCAGCGCGATGCTCAACCCGATCGTGCCGATGATCCAGCACATGGCCGGCTGCTTCTCGCTGCAGGCCGGTGACGTGATCCTCACTGGCACGCCAGTCGGCGTCGGCCCGCTGAACGTTGGTGACGACATCGTCCTCGAACTGGTCGGTGCGAGCAGCTTCACCAGCAGCGTGCGCTGATTTAACGCGGTCCCCTTGTAGGAGTGAGCCTGCTCGCGATAGCGGTCTGTCAGTCAACGATTGTTTCGACTGACCTGACGCTATCGCGAGCAGGCTCACTCCTACAGGGTTTTGTGATCTCTCCCACAATGGCGCAGGGCAATCCCGCCATTTGCCGTTTTTTTCACATCCTGTACGGATAATTCCTCTCATTCTGGCGTCTGAGCCGGCCTCTTTGTGCTATTACCCATAGCCTGAATTTTCGGAACGCGTCCCTCGATGTCATCTCAAACTCAGCTCAAACCCACCCGCCGCTCACGTTTCTCCCTGCGCTGGTATGTCTGGCTCTTGCTGGTGGTTGCCGCCGCTTATGCCTTGGCGTTTGCCATGCATTGGGATGATCGCGGGGTGCTGTGGCTGCAGGAACGCTTCGAAAGCCAGGCCGAGCAGAAAGAAAGCATCTGGCTACCGGACTATCGCGTGGTGATCGATGCCAAGCCGCTCAAGGGGATGGAGAAGGATGAAGCTTCGGATCTGGCGTACAACCCGCAGACCAAAACGCTGTTCTCGGTGATGGGCAAGAACCCGTTTCTCGCTGAACTGACTTTACAGGGCGATGTACTGCGCAAGATGCCGCTGGTGGGCTGGAGCAATCCGGAAGGCCTGACGATGATGGAAAACGGCCTGATGGCCATCGTCGACGAGCGCCAGCACATGCTGTCGATCGTCAAGGTCGACGCTGATACCCGTGAACTGAATATCGCCGACTTCCCGAAATACGATCTCGGTCCGTCGAAAGACCAGAACAAGGCCTTCGAAGCTATCACTTGGGATGCGCACAACCAGCAATTGCTGTTGGGCGAGGAGCGCCCGCCGGCGTTGTTTACCTGGAAAAGCGATGGCAGCCAGACCCTCAAGGGTGACAAGCAGAAACTTGCCAGTGACGAACTGGATATTCGCAACCTCTCGGCCTTGGCGATTGACCCACGCACCCAGCACACGCTGGTACTGTCAGCCGATTCGCACCTGCTGCTGGAGCTGGACGAGAAGGGCGAGCAAGTCAGCTTCATGACCCTGCTCGGCGGTTTCAATGGCTTGAAAAACACCATTCCCCGCGCAGAAGGCGTGACCATGGACGAAGCGGGTACGCTGTACATGGTCAGCGAGCCGAACCTGTTCTATCGCTTCGAAAAACAGAAATAGCAGCCTTTACCGATTCCAATGTAGGAGCTGCCGCAGGCTGCGATCTTTTGATCTTATGAACAGCAAGATCAAAAGATCGCAGCCTGCGGCAGCTCCTACAGGGGTTGGCTTGTGGTTTGAGGCAAGTGGCCATTAAGCTTCAGTTCAGACGGGCGTGATATTTCATCCGCCTGTCTTGATCCCGAGCTCACCCGAATGCGTCGACTTGCCCGTCCCAAACCTCTGATTATCATCCTGTCGGTGATTGTCTTGATCGCGTTAATCGCTATCGGTCAATACATGCGTCTGTTCGAGCGCGCCTGGTTCAATCTGCACACGTTGTGGCAACCGCAGAGTAGCGAGTCGATTGGGCTGGATCAGTATCGCGTCGAAATTGAAGCGCGGGTGATTGGCGGGCTGGACGACGATGTCTCGGCGCTGACCTTCGATCCGGTGCGCAAAAGCCTGTTCACCGTGACCAACAAGAATTCCGAACTGGTCGAACTGTCGCTCGAAGGCCAGATCCTGCGGCGTATCGCGCTGATTGGTTTCGGCGATCCGGAAGCCGTCGAGTTCATCAGCGCCGACACCTATGTCATCACTGACGAACGTCAGCAGCGGTTGATCAAGATTCACTTGGAGGCAGACACCACCTTCCTCGACGCAGCAGACGCCGAACAAATGACCCTCGGCGTGCATATGGCCAGTAACAAGGGTTTTGAAGGCCTGGCGTACGACTCGGTGGGCAAGCGCCTGTTTGTCGCGAAAGAACGCAACCCGATGCTGATCTACGAAGTGCACGGCTTTCCGCACTTCAACCCGGAGAAGTCCTACGCGGTGCATGTGATCAACGATCCCAAGCGCGATGCCGGGATGTTCGTGCGCGATCTGTCGAGTTTGCAGTACGACGAGCGCAGCGGGCATTTACTGGCGCTGTCGGATGAGTCGAGATTGATTCTGGAACTGGATGTCGACGGGCGCCCATTGAGCACAATGTCCATCAGTGGCGGCCGACAAGGTTTGAAGAAAACCGTACCGCAGGCGGAAGGAATTGCCATGGATGATGACGGGACGTTGTATCTGGTGAGTGAGCCGAACCTGTTTTACGTCTTCAAAAAGCCAACCCCGAACTAACCAACACCACAAAACCATTGTAGGAGTGAGCCTGCTCGCGATAGCGATGTGTCAGTCGACATTAATATCAACTGATCCACCGCTATCGCGAGCAGGCTCACTCCTACAGGGGTATTTCGTCTGCCCATTAATTTCGGACAGTCTGGGTTTACTCAGCCTTGAGGGTTTTCACGCCTTCGCTGGTCCCCAGCAACAACAGATCCGCCGGGCGCGCCGCGAACAAGCCATTGGTGACCACGCCGACAATCGCATTGATCTGCGCTTCCAGCTCCACCGGGTTGGTGATCTGCAGGTTGAACACATCAAGAATGATGTTGCCGTTGTCGGTCAAAACACCTTCGCGATACACCGGGTCGCCGCCCAGTTTCACCAGTTGGCGTGCGACATGGCTGCGCGCCATCGGGATCACTTCGACCGGCAGCGGGAACTCGCCCAGCACCGGTACCAGTTTGCTGGCGTCGGCGATGCAGATGAAGGTCTTGGCCACGGCCGCAACGATCTTCTCGCGGGTCAGGGCCGCACCGCCGCCCTTGATCAGGTTCAGGTGCGCGTTGCTTTCGTCGGCGCCATCGACGTAGAACTCCAGGTCGCTGACGGTGTTCAGTTCATACACCGGAATCCCGTGGCCTTTCAGGCGTGCGGCGGTGGCTTCGGAGCTGGCGACGGCGCCATCGAATGCGCCCTTGTGCTGGGCCAGGGCATCGATGAAGCAGTTGGCGGTGGAGCCGGTGCCGACCCCGACGATGCTCTTGTCGTCGAGTTTCGGAAGGATGAAGTCGACGGCGGCCTGAGCCACTGCCTGTTTGAGTTGATCCTGGGTCATGCGGGCTCCGGAAGCGGGCAAGGTGAGAACGGAAAGGCCGGCATTATAGCCGCAAGCGTGGCTAAAACCTCTGGATTCGTGTGGTCGTGCGGGCAAAAGCCGGGTTAGACTCCTCGGTCCCGCTCAACCGCTCAGTGATGCTTTCCGATGCTCGAACAGTACGTCAAAAAGATCCTCACCTCGCGCGTTTATGACGTTGCCGTAGAAACCCCGCTGCAGAACGCTCGCCAGCTCTCCGAGCGGCTGGGCAATGACATTTGGCTCAAGCGCGAAGACTTGCAGCCAGTGTTCTCGTTCAAGATTCGCGGCGCCTACAACAAGCTGACGCAACTGAGCGATGAAGAGCGCGCCCGTGGCGTAGTCACCGCGTCGGCGGGTAACCACGCGCAGGGCCTGGCCCTGGCGGCGAAAGTGCTGGGCGTGAAAGCCACTATCGTCATGCCCAAGACCACTCCGGAAATCAAAGTCGAAGGCGTGCGTTCGCGCGGCGGCAAAGTGGTGCTGCACGGTGATTCGTTCCCGGAAGCCCTGGCCTACTCGCTGAAACTGGTCGATGAAAAAGGTTACGTCTACATCCACCCGTACGACGATCCGCACACCATTGCCGGGCAGGGCACCGTGGCCATGGAAATTCTGCGCCAGCACCCGCAACCGCTGGACGCGATCTTCGTGCCGGTCGGTGGCGGTGGTCTGATCGCCGGTATTGCCGCGTACGTCAAATACCTGCGTCCGGACATCAAAGTCATCGGCGTCGAGCCGGACGATTCCAACTGTCTGCAAGCGGCGATGGCTGCGGGTGAGCGCGTCGTATTGCCGACCGTGGGCATCTTCGCCGACGGCGTGGCGGTGGCGCAGATTGGCCAGCACACCTTCGACATCTGCAAGGACTATGTCGATGAAGTGATCACTGTCAGCACCGACGAGATCTGTGCAGCAATCAAGGATATCTACGACGATACCCGATCGATCACCGAGCCTGCTGGTGCTTTAGGCGTGGCCGGGATCAAGAAATACGTCGAGTTGCGCGGCGTCAGTGGCCAGACTTTCGTGGCCATCGACTCCGGTGCCAACGTCAATTTTGACCGCCTGCGCCATGTTGCCGAACGCGCCGAACTGGGTGAAGGCCGCGAAGCGATCATCGCCGTGACCATCCCCGAGAAAGCCGGCAGCTTCAAAGCGTTCTGCGAGGCCGTCGGCAAGCGTCAGATCACCGAATTCAACTACCGCTATAACACCGGCAGCGAAGCGCACATCTTCGTTGGCGTGCAGACCCACCCGGACAACGACCCGCGCAGCGCACTGCTGGCGAGCCTGACCGAACAGGGTTTCCCGGTCATTGACCTGACCGACAACGAACTGGCCAAGCTGCACATTCGCCACATGGTCGGCGGGCATGCGGCGCACGTCATTGATGAAGTGGTGTTCCGCTTCGAGTTCCCGGAGCGTCCGGGCGCGCTGTTCAACTTCCTTAATAAGCTGGGTGGGCGCTGGAACATCTCGATGTTCCACTACCGTAACCATGGCGCCGCTGATGGTCGCGTGGTCGCGGGCCTGCAAGTGCCGCACGACGAGCGTCATCTGGTGCCGGCGGCCCTTGAGGAAATCGGCTACCCGTATTGGGATGAAAGCGAGAACCCGGCCTATCAGCTGTTTCTTGGCTGAGCGGCTACGCTAAGGGGCATGGCCCAAGGAAGAGAAATTCATGGAAACCCTGACCACCCTGAAAGTCCTTCACGTCGCGGCGACCGTGGTCATACTCGCGAGCGGGCTGGGGCTCGCCGCTCTGACCTGGCGTAATCGCAGCGAAGGGCCGGCGAGCACGATGCAGCGCCCCTGGTTGTTTGTCTGGTGTTTGATGCTGATCGGCATGTTCAGCATGCCCTTCACTGGCTGGTGGCTAGTGCATCTGACTGGCTGGCCATTGGGGCAGTTGTGGATTCTGGGTTCCAGCGTGATTTATGCCGTGGCCACGTTGAGTGCAGTGTGGCTGTTGGTGCGGCTTAATCGGCTGTGGACTGGCGGGGTAGGTAACGGGAAATTCACGCTGGCGCTGGCGATTGTCAGCGGCATCGGATTTCTCGCCATTGCCGGGTTGATGGGGGCCAAGCCTGTTTAAGGCTTGGGACCGTGTCGGCCCGATTCGCGGGCAGGCTCGCTCCCACAGGGGATTTGTAACCTACACAGATCCAATGTGGGAGTGAGCCTGCTCGCGATAGCGATTTCAGTCGCGCAGAGTAATGACCGGCCAGCCACGCTTTTCCGCCTCAGCCCGCAGATTCGGATCCGGATCGACAGCCACCGGATTCGCCACCTGCTCCAGCAACGGCAAATCATTCATCGAATCGCTATAGAAATAGCTGTCGTCCAGCGAATACCCGGTCTCTTCCAGCCAACGGTTCAGGCGCGTCACCTTGCCTTCGCGGAAGCATGGAATATCAGTGCTGCGCCCGCTGTAACGGCCATCAACCATTTCGCACTCGGTAGCGATCAGCGTCTCAACGCCAAGACGCACAGCAATCGGCGCCGTAACAAAGCGGTTGGTCGCAGTGATGATCACTAGCTTATCGCCAGCATCGCGGTGCTTTTTCAGCAATTCCAGCGCCTGCGGCAGCACGATTGGCTCGATGCAGTCGCGCATGTAATCGTTGTGCCACTGATCGAGCACGGCCATGTCGGTGCGGCCGAGGATCTCCAGGCAGAAGTTCAGGTACGCGGCGTTATCCAGTTTGCCGGCCAGGTAATCCTGATAGAACTCGTCGTTGCGCGCCTTGTACGCAATCGGGTCGAGGAAGCCGCGTTCACACAGATAGTCGCCCCAGGCGTGATCGCTGTCGCCGCCCAGAAGGGTGTTGTCCAAATCGAAGAGTGCCAGGCGCATTGCAGTTACCCGCTGATAAGTCTGTAAAAAGGCGACAAGAATACGGTCTTTTCACAAGAGTGCACATAAGGTAGGAAGCTTCGTTGCCGCCTTATCAACCTTTGTGGAACAATGCGGCGACATGCGTTTGCGAGGTTGTGCCCGTGATCGACCCCGATGGTTTCCGCCCCAATGTCGGGATCATTCTGACGAATGACGCCGGCCAGGTGCTATGGGCTCGCCGTATCAATCAAGATGCCTGGCAGTTTCCGCAAGGGGGAATCAACCCTGAAGAGACGCCGGAAGACGCCTTGTACCGCGAGCTGAACGAAGAAGTTGGCCTGGAACGTGAAGATGTTGAAATACTGGCCTGTACTCGGGGCTGGTTGCGCTATCGTTTGCCGCAACGTCTGGTGCGTACCCACAGCCAACCGCTGTGCATCGGCCAGAAACAGAAATGGTTTCTCCTGCGCCTGATCTCCAACGAGCAGCGGGTGCGGATGGATTTGACCGGTAAACCGGAGTTCGATGGCTGGCGCTGGGTCAGCTATTGGTATCCGTTGGGCCAGGTGGTGACATTCAAGCGCGAGGTGTATCGCCGCGCCCTCAAAGAGCTTGCCCCGCGCCTTTTAGCGCGCGACTGACGACGGAGTTCGACCCCGAGCCATGCTCAATACGCTGCGCAAGATCGTCCAGGAAGTTAACTCCGCCAAGGATCTCAAGGCGGCGTTGGGGATTATTGTGTTGCGCGTCAAAGAGGCCATGGGCAGCCAGGTCTGCTCGGTCTACCTGCTTGATCCCGAGACCAACCGCTTCGTCCTGATGGCCACCGAGGGCTTGAACAAGCGCTCGATCGGCAAGGTCAGCATGGCACCCAACGAAGGTCTGGTCGGTCTGGTCGGCACGCGTGAAGAACCCCTGAACCTCGAAAACGCTGCGGATCACCCGCGCTACCGCTACTTCGCCGAAACCGGTGAAGAGCGATATGCCTCGTTCCTCGGCGCACCGATCATTCACCACCGCCGCGTCGTCGGCGTGTTGGTCATCCAGCAAAAAGAACGCCGCCAGTTCGACGAAGGTGAAGAAGCCTTCCTCGTGACCATGAGCGCGCAGCTCGCCGGCGTAATCGCTCACGCCGAGGCCACCGGGTCGATCCGGGGTCTGGGCCGTCAGGGCAAAGGCATTCAGGAAGCCAAGTTCGTCGGCGTGCCGGGTTCGCCGGGTGCGGCGGTCGGTACCGCGGTGGTCATGCTGCCGCCGGCCGATCTCGACGTGGTGCCAGACAAGACCATCACCGACATCAACGCCGAGCTGGCGCTGTTCAAGACCGCCATCGAAGGCGTGCGCGCCGACATGCGCGCGTTGTCCGCCAAGCTCGCGACCCAACTGCGCCCGGAAGAGCGCGCGCTGTTCGACGTCTACCTGATGATGCTCGACGATGCCTCGCTGGGCAGCGAAATCACCACCGTGATCAAGACCGGCCAGTGGGCCCAGGGCGCACTGCGTCAGGTGGTCACGGAACACGTCAACCGTTTCGAACTGATGGACGACGCCTACCTGCGGGAACGTGCCTCGGACGTCAAAGACCTCGGTCGCCGCCTGCTCGCTTATTTGCAGGAAGAGCGTCAGCAGAATCTGGTCTACCCGGAAAAAACCATTCTGGTCAGCGAAGAACTGACGCCGGCGATGCTCGGCGAGGTGCCGGAAGGCACGCTGGTCGGTCTGGTTTCGGTACTCGGTTCGGGTAACTCGCACGTCGCGATCCTGGCCCGGGCGATGGGCATTCCGACGGTCATGGGTCTGGTCGACCTGCCGTACGCCAAGGTCGACGGCATCGAAATGATCGTCGATGGCACGCGTGGCGAGGTCTACACCAACCCGAGCGAAGTGCTGCGCAAGCAGTTCGCCGAAGTCGTCGAAGAAGAGAAACAACTGGCGCTGGGCCTCGACACCCTGCGCGACCTGCCGTGCGTGACCCTTGATGGCCACCGCATGCCGCTGTGGGTCAACACCGGCCTGCTGGCCGATGTGGCGCGGGCGCAGAAGCGCGGCGCCGAAGGTGTCGGCCTGTACCGCACCGAAGTGCCGTTCATGATCAACCAGCGCTTCCCGAGCGAGAAGGAACAACTGGCGATCTACCGCGAGCAACTCGCCGCGTTCCACCCGCAACCGGTGACCATGCGCAGCCTCGACATCGGTGGTGACAAGTCGCTGTCGTACTTCCCGATCAAGGAAGACAACCCGTTCCTCGGCTGGCGCGGCATTCGTGTCACCCTCGACCATCCGGAAATCTTCCTGGTGCAGACCCGCGCGATGCTCAAGGCCAGCGAAGGCCTGAACAACCTGCGGATTCTGCTGCCGATGATCTCCGGCACCCACGAACTAGAAGAAGCCCTGCACCTGATCCACCGGGCCTGGGGCGAAGTGCGCGACGAAGGCACCGACGTGCCGATGCCGCCGATTGGCGTGATGATCGAAATTCCGGCAGCGGTGTACCAGACCAAGGAGCTGGCGCGGATGGTCGACTTCCTGTCCGTCGGCTCCAACGACCTGACCCAGTATTTGCTGGCGGTGGACCGTAACAACCCGCGTGTGGCCGATCTTTACGATTACCTGCATCCGGCGGTGCTGCAAGCGTTGCAAACCGTGGTGCGTGATGCGCATGCGGAAGGCAAACCGGTGAGTATCTGCGGCGAGATGGCCGGCGATCCGGCGGCGGCAGTGCTGTTGATGGCGATGGGTTTCGACAGCCTGTCGATGAACGCCACCAACTTGCCGAAGGTGAAGTGGATGTTGCGTCAGGTCAATCTGAGCAAGGCCAAGGAGTTGTTGGCCGAGTTGATGACCATTGATAACCCGCAAGTTATCCACAGCTCGCTGCAATTGGCGCTGAAGAACCTTGGGTTGTCGAAGATGCATCCGCCGGCGGTGGTCAAAGCGCTCTGAAGATCAAAAGCCCCTCACCCTAGCCCTCTCCCAGAGGGAGAGGGGACTGATTGGGGGATGCTGCAGAACTCCGCCGACCTGAAGGTGCTGTGCTGAATCCATAATCGAAGCGCACCGATTTGAAGGTGCTGTGCTGAATCCATAATCAACTCGGTCTTTCAGGTCGATGTATGGCTCAAGACACCTCGGTCGGCTCCCTCTCCCTTTGGGAGAGGGCTGGGGTGAGGGTCTGCTCTTAAGCTGTTATTTCCACTTCACCCAAATGCCCGCCATACGGCCCGAAACTGCGCTCGACCATCCGCCGCGACCCATCCGCCTGAACGATCAACGCCGTACTCGCCCGCGTCCCGTAACTCTGGCTGGCAATAAACACACTCGACAGCAATGTTTCAGTGGCCAGACCCACCCCGGTATCTGGCAATTCGGCAGATGGTGCCGTCTGCGCATCACTTAACAAACCCAACAACCGTTCAGGCTGCGGATCATCCAGCACCCCACTCAACGCTGCCTTGGCCTTGAGCAACTTCGGCCACGGCGTGTCCAGCCCGGCATTCGACAACCCATAGACGCCCGATTCCAGCATCACCGGTTCCGACATCCGCGCATTGAAATGCCACAGCTCATGACTATTGCCGAGCAACAGATTGAACCCGGCATATTCCGCCGCACGCCCGACCACATCGCTCAAATAATCATCAATCGACGCATCGCCGGTCAGAAACCGCGCCACCAATTCCCCCCGCGAGTTGCGCGCTGGTGGCTGCTGCGGATCACGGATATTGGTCAGCGCAGCAAAGCGGCCGTTGGCGCCAATCCCCAGCCAGGTCCCACCGGCCTCAAGATCGCGCCCGGCATGCACATGCGGCGCCTCTGGCCACTGCGCCAGCGGCAGACTCGGCCGGGCGTAGAACTCGTCACGGTTGGCCGCGACGATCAGCGGCTGAGCATGGCCCGGCCGCCAGGCGAAAACAATCAGGCACATAAGGTGGTCCTTGTGTGTTTTTTGCTCACTCTACGCATCCGGCGTCCGTGCATCCATCGCCAGTGGAGCCAAAGGGTGTGCATCCGTTACCATGCCGCTCCGGTTTTGCGGATGCGGTCTGGGGAGACGGTCATGGAATTTCTGCTCTATCTGGCGCTGGGCGCCTGTGCGGGCGTGCTGGCCGGACTGTTTGGCGTCGGCGGCGGGATCATCATCGTGCCGGTGCTGGTGTTCAGTTTCACCTTGCAGGGCTTTGATCAGTCGATCCTTACCCATCTGGCGGTCGGGACGTCGCTGGCGACGATCATCTTCACCTCGGTCAACGCCGTGCGTGAGCATCATCGACGCGGCGCGGTGCGCTGGCCGATCTTCATGTGGATGGCCGTCGGCATTCTGCTTGGTGCAGGCTTCGGCGCACTGACTGCGGAAGCGATTTCCGGGCCGCACCTGCAAAAGATCATCGGCGTGTTCGCCTTGATCATCTCGGTGCAACTGGCGCTGGACATCAAACCCAAGGCCAGCCGAACGGTGCCGGGTAAACTCGGTTTGACCGTGGCCGGCAGCATCATCGGCTGGGCCTCGGCGATATTTGGCGTTGGCGGCGGCTCGCTGACCGTGCCGTTCCTGACCTGGCGCAGCGTGCCGATGCAGCAAGCGGTGGCGACTTCGTCGGCCTGCGGGCTGCCGATCGCGCTGGTCAGTGCATTAAGTTTCATGATTCTGGGCTGGCACGATCCGTTGTTGCCAGCCCATAGTCTCGGTTTTGTCTATTTGCCGGCGTTGTTGGGCATCGCCCTGACCAGCATGGTCTTCGCCCGCATCGGCGCGCGTTTGGCGCATCGGTTGTCGCCGCGCTTGCTGAAACGGCTGTTCGCCGCTTTGCTGTTCAGCGTGGGTGTGAGCTTTCTGCTTTAACCGCGTCGCAATCCTGGCTTAATCCTGAGGTGGCAGCGTCGCCCGGGAATTTTGGTTTCAACTCTAACGAGGAGTCGCAATGCTGCCTTACCCGCAGATCGACCCGGTGGCCCTGGCCATCGGTCCGCTGAAAATCCACTGGTACGGTCTGATGTACCTGATCGGCATCGGCGGTGCGTGGCTGCTGGCGTCGCGCCGGCTCAACCGTTTCGACCCGACCTGGACCAAGGAGAAACTCTCCGACATGGTCTTCTGGATGTCGATGGGCGTGATCGTCGGCGGACGTCTGGGTTATGTGCTGTTCTACGATCTGAGCGCGTATCTGGCCAACCCGACGCTGATTTTCGAAGTGTGGAAGGGCGGCATGTCGTTCCACGGCGGCTTTATCGGGGTGATGCTGGCCGCATTGTGGTTCGGCAAGCGCAACGGCAAGTCGTTCTTCCAGTTGATGGACTTCGTCGCGCCAATGGTGCCGATCGGTCTGGGCGCCGGGCGCATCGGTAACTTCATCAACGCCGAATTGTGGGGCAAAGCCACCGACGTGCCGTGGGCCATGGTTTTCCCGCCGTTCAGCGATCCGGCGCAGCTGCCGCGCCACCCGTCGCAGCTGTATCAGTTCGCGCTCGAAGGCGTGGCGCTGTTCCTGATCCTGTGGATTTTTTCGCGCAAGCCGCGTCCGACCATGGCCGTCTCGGGCATGTTCGCGCTGTTCTACGGCATCTTCCGGTTCATCGTCGAATTCGTCCGCGTGCCGGATGCACAACTGGGCTATCTGGCCTGGAACTGGCTGACCATGGGCCAGGTACTCTGCGTGCCGATGATCGTCGGCGGGCTGTTCCTGATCTGGCTGGCCTATCGTCGCGCGCCGGCAGCACCGCTCGCACCGACGGCTTAAACTACGAACCCCGGCGCGCGACGCCGGGGCTCAAAGGACACAGGTAACTCATGAAGCAATATCTCGAACTGGTCTCGCACGTCATTCAGAACGGCACCAAGCAAGCCAACCGCACCGGCATCAACACCATCAGCTTCCCGGGTGCGATGCTGCGTTTCGATCTGCAGGAAGGTTTTCCGGCGATCACCACGCGCAAAATGGCCTTCAAATCGGCCATCGGCGAGATGTGCGGTTTTCTCCGTGGCGTGAACAACGCCGCTGAATTCCGTGCGCTGGGCTGCAAGGTCTGGGACCAGAACGCCAACGAAAACGCACAGTGGCTGGCCAACCCGTTCCGTCAGGGCGACGACGACCTCGGCGAAATCTACGGCGTGCAATGGCGCAAATGGCCGGCGTACAAGCAGATCCCGCTGAGCAACACCGCCGCCATCGAACAAACCTTGAGCAACGGCTACAAGCAAATTGCCCAGGGCGAAGAAGACGGCCAGGCTTACGTGGTGTTGTACAAAGCCATCGACCAGGTGCGTCAGTGCGTCGACACGATCATCAACGATCCGGGCAGCCGCCGTATTCTGTTCCACGGCTGGAACGTCGCGCAGCTCGATGAGATGGCCCTGCCGCCGTGCCATCTGCTGTATCAGTTCCACCCGAATGTCGAGACCAAAGAGATTTCTCTGACCCTCTACATCCGCTCCAACGATCTGGGTCTGGGCACGCCGTTCAACCTCACCGAAGGCGCCGCGCTGCTGAGCCTGATTGGTCGCCTGACCGGCTACACGCCACGCTGGTTCACCTATTTCATCGGTGATGCGCACGTCTATGAGAACCACCTGGACATGCTCAACGAACAGCTCAAACGCGAGCCGTTCGCCATGCCGAAACTGAAAATCTCCGACCGCGTGCCGGAGTTTGCCAAGACGGGTGTGTATCAGCCGGAATGGCTGGAGCTGGTCGAACCGAGCGATTTCTCGCTGGAAGGTTATGAGCACCACGCGCCAATGACCGCGCCGATGGCGGTTTAAGCCGTTGCATAAAACCCCTGTGGGAGCGAGCCTGCTCGCGAAGAGGGCGTGTCAGTCATAGAGATGTCGACTGATACACCGCTTTCGCGAGCAGGCTCGCTCCCACATTTGGTTTTGCGTGAGTCTTAATGGCCGTGGCTGCGGCCTACATGGGAGTGCTCCACTTCCGTCGCGACAACCCCGCCACTCACTTCCAGCCGCTGCAAAATCCCGCACTGATCCGCCCCCAGCCCTTCGCCACAGCGTTGGCGCAGGTCGAGCAGTTGTGCCTGCAACGCCAGCAACCCATCAATCCGCGCCTTCACATGCTGGATATGCTCGTCGATCAGCGTATTCACGCTCTCACATTGATCCTGCGGGCTATCACGCATGGCCAGCAGACTGCGGATTTCTTCGAGGGTCATGTCGAGGGTGCGGCAGTTGCGGATGAAGGTCAGGCGTTCGGCGTGCGCCTGGGTGTAGACGCGGTAGTTGCCGTCACTGCGGGCCGGTTCCGGCAGGAGGTTTTCGCGCTCGTAGTAGCGGATGGTTTCCACGGCGCAGTCGGTGAGTTTGGCCAGTTCTCCGATCTTCATGACGGCAATCTCCAAAAGGGTGCTTGACCCTATAGTGGCTACAGGGTCTTTACTTGGCAACAGGCACCTTCATGGACGCGACCAATGAGCGATTCCCAGCACACCCACAAGCCCGGCGACGGCCACGATCACAGTCATAAATTGCAGCCTGTGCATAAGCATTCACAGGGCGGCGATTCTTGCTGCGGGTCGAAAGTTGCAGCGCCGGCACCGGTTCATGCGCACGAAGATTCCTGCTGCTCATCGAAAGCCGCCGCGCCTGCGCTGGTGCAATTGAGCGAAAAAACCAGCGCCGATGCGCGGTTGAGCAGTTTCCGCATCGAGGCGATGGATTGCCCGACCGAGCAGACGCTGATCCAGAACAAGCTCGGCAAACTCGCCGGCGTGCAGCAGCTGGAATTCAACCTGATCAATCGCGTACTCGGCGTGACCCACAATCTGCCGGGTACCGAGCCGATCACCGAAGCGATCAAATCCCTCGGCATGCACGCCGAGCCGTTGGAGACGGGCGTCGAAGCGCCAGCCCCGGCGCCGGTGAAAAAACACTGGTGGCCGCTGGCGTTGTCCGGTGTCGGCGCGCTCGCCGCTGAAGTCATTCATTTCACCAATGCGGCACCCACTTGGGTGGTGGCGATCATCGCGCTGGTGTCGATTCTCAGCGGTGGCCTGACCACTTACAAAAAGGGCTGGATCGCCCTGAAGAACCGCAACCTCAACATCAATGCGCTGATGAGCATCGCCGTCACCGGTGCGATCCTCATCGGCCAGTGGCCGGAAGCGGCGATGGTGATGTTCCTGTTCACCGTTGCCGAGCTGATCGAAGCGCGCTCGCTGGACCGTGCGCGCAACGCGATCAGCGGCCTGATGCAGATGACGCCGGAACAAGCCACGGTGTTGCAGGCTGACGGCAGCTGGATTGAGCAGGACGTGAAAAGCGTCGAACTCGGCGCCCGCGTGCGGGTGAAGCCCGGCGAGCGCATTGCGCTGGACGGTGAGGTGGTCAGCGGCAGTTCGACCATCGATCAGGCGCCGATCACCGGGGAAAGCCTGCCGGTGGAAAAAACCGTCGGTGACAAAGTCTTCGCCGGCACCATCAACCAGGCCGGTTCGCTGGAGTACGCGGTCACCGCCGCAGCGAACAACTCGACTCTGGCGCGGATCATCCACGCCGTCGAACAGGCTCAAGGCGCGCGTGCGCCGACCCAGCGCTTCGTCGATCAGTTCTCGAAAATCTACACGCCCGTAGTGTTCGTGTTTGCCTTGGCCGTGGCGATCATTCCGCCGCTGTTCATGGGCGCCGTGTGGTTCGACTGGATCTACCGCGCGCTGGTGCTGTTGGTGGTCGCGTGCCCGTGTGCACTGGTGATTTCGACTCCGGTGACCATCGTCAGCGGCCTCGCCGCCGCGGCGCGCAAAGGCATTCTGGTCAAGGGCGGCGTGTACCTGGAGGGCGGTTTCAAACTGGATTATCTGGCACTGGATAAAACCGGCACGATCACCCATGGCAAACCGGTGCAGACCGATTACCTGTCCCTCGACCCAACCGCCGATGCCACGGCCCCGGCAATCGCCGCTGCGTTGGCCGGCCGTTCCGATCATCCGGTGTCTCTGGCCATCGCCAAGGCTGCTGTGGATAAAAACTTCCAAGCGCTGATTGTGGATAACTTCGAAGCGTTGGGCGGGCGTGGCGTCAAAGGCGACATCAACGGCCAGACCTATCACTTGGGTAACCATCGTCTGGTCGAAGAACTCGGCCTGTGCTCGCCGGCACTGGAAGAAAAACTCTTCGCGCTGGAGAAACAGGGCAAATCCGTGGTGCTGCTGCTCGACAGCTCCGGTCCACTGGCGCTGTTCGCCGTGGCCGATACCGTCAAGGAAACCAGCCGCGAAGCGATCCGTCAGTTGCATGAACTCGGGGTGAAAACCCTGATGCTCACCGGCGACAACGTCCACACCGCCCAGGCGATTGCCGCGCAGGTTGGCATCGACGAGGCCCGTGGTGACTTGCTGCCGACCGACAAACTGCAAGCCATCGAAGACCTGTACAAGCAGGGCCGGCGAGTCGGTATGGTCGGCGACGGTATCAACGACGCCCCGGCACTGGCCCGCGCCGAGATCGGTTTCGCCATGGCCGCTGCCGGCACCGACACCGCGATTGAAACCGCCGATGTCGCCCTGATGGACGATGATCTGCGCAAGATCCCGGCGTTCATCAGCCTGTCGCGCAACACCGCCAGCATCCTGAAACAGAACATCGCGCTGGCCCTGGTGATCAAGGCTATCTTTCTTGCGGTAACCTTCGCCGGACTCGCCACCATGTGGATGGCGGTGTTCGCCGACATGGGCGTGAGCCTGTTGGTGGTGTTCAACGGTTTGCGCCTGCTGCGCAAATAAATGAGGAAAGGTTGTGCTGAGTGCCGAGCTGAAAGCGTTTTACATGGTCGCCCGCCTGGGCAGCATCACGCTGGCGGCGAAAAAACTCGGCCTCAGCCAACCGACCGTGACCACGCAGATCCGCAATCTGGAAAGTCAGTATTCGGTGGAGCTGTTTTATCGCGGCGGTCGACGCCTCAGTGTCAGCGACGAAGGCGCGCGGCTGCTGCCGATGGTCAAGACGCTGTTGCAGCAAGAGGCGGACATCGAGTTTTTCCTGCGCAACAGCGGTCAGGTGCAGGGCACTTTGCGCATCGCGGCGACGGCGCCGTATTACATCCTCGATCTGGTGAAGACCTTTCGCGAGCGTCTGCCGCAAGTGGAAGTGTCGGTGGAAATCGGTAATTCACAGCAGGTGCTCGAAGCGCTGGAGGATTACCGCGTGGACATCGCCGCGTCGTCGCAATTGCTCGATGACGCGCGGTTGATTCGCCGGGTGCTCGGCACTGATCCGCTGGTGCTGGCGGTGCATCGCAATCATCCGTTGGCGGCGCAGGAGCATGTGGCGTTGAGTGCGTTGGCCGGGCATACCTTGTTGATGCGCGAGTCGGGTTCCACCACGCGGCGGCTGACTGAAGAGTTGCTGGCCAGCGCCGGGGTCAGTTTCGGGCCGTTGCTGGAGATTGGCAGTCGTGAGTCGATTCGTGAGGCGGTGTTGCGCAATATTGGCATCAGCATCATTGCGCGGCAGGAAGTGCCGCATGATCCGCAGTTGCGCGTGCTGACGATCGAGAATGCGCCGCAGATTCCGGAGTACCTTTATTGCCTGAAAGAGCGCAAGGGCGCGCGGTTGCCGGCGGCGTTCCTAGGCTTGGCCCAAGAAATGTCCCCCGCGTAATGATCGTTCCCACGCTCCGCGTGGGAATGCAGCCCGGGACGCTCTGCGTCCCAACAGCCGAACGCGGAGCGTCCGATGAGGCATTCCCACGCAGAGCGTGGGAACGATCTCTGGTGAACCAAAATCCCTGAATACCACTATCGGCCGTTTTTGCCTCACTGCCACATGACGGACGCATTACAACTCTAGGATTGGCCCCATCTGCTTGATGAGGTCTGTCCATGAATCCTGCCATCGCAACTGCCCTGACCAACCCCGGTGCGCCGATGAAAGTGCGCGGCGTGCAGAAACGCTTCGGCGCGTTCACCGCACTGGATAACGTCTCCCTCGACGTCGCCGCCGGTGAACTGGTGTGCCTGCTTGGCCCGTCGGGCTGCGGCAAGACCACGTTGCTGCGCTGCATCGCCGGTCTGGAAAAACAGGACAGCGGCGAGCTGTACCTCGGCGACCGCGACGTCTCGCACCTCGCCCCGCAAGCCCGCGACTACGGGATTCTGTTCCAGTCCTACGCGCTGTTCCCCAATCTGACGGTCGAAGCGAACATTGCCTACGGCCTCGCCGGCAGCGGTCGTGATGAAGTGCGCCGTCGCGTCGGCCAGATGCTGGAATTGGTCGGCCTCACCGGCAGCGAGAAAAAGTACCCCGGCCAATTGTCCGGCGGCCAGCAACAGCGTGTCGCGCTGGCCCGCGCTTTGGCGCCGGCACCATCGCTGTTGTTGCTCGACGAACCGATGTCGGCCCTCGACGCCCGCGTCCGCGAGCATCTGTGCACCGAGCTGCGCCAACTGCAACGCAACCTCGGCATCACCACCCTGATGGTCACGCACAATCAGGACGAAGCCATGCTGATGGCCGACCGCATCGCGGTGATGAACAACGGCCGCGTCGAGCAGTACGCCACGCCGCAGGAAATCTACAACCGCCCGGCCACACCGTTCGTGGCCGAGTTCGTCGGCCAGGGCAACTGGCTGCCGTTCCAGCGCAACAGCGACAGCCACGCGCAGGTCGGCGGGATGAACCTGCGCCTCAGCGACGGCAGCGTTCAGCGCGCCTCGGGTCGTTTGTTCTGCCGCCCGGAAGCGATCAACGTCAATCCGCCGGTGCACGAAGAAAACCTGTTTCCGGCCAAAGTCCGCGAAATCACCTTCCTCGGCAACCGCTGCCGCATGAGCTTCGAACTCGATCAACTGCCGGGCCACGCACTGCTCGCCGAACTCGCCCCGGAAGCCATGCCGCGCCTCGGCGCTCAGCAGATCATGGTCGCCTTGCCGCCGCGCAGCCTGCAGGTGTTTGCCTGATGAACAGCAACCTCGCGCTGCCGCTACCGCACAAGCAGGTGCGCCAGACTTCGAAAGCCGAGATCGGCGACCGCATTTTTGTCGTCGGCGGCAAAGTCCTTTTGCTGCTGTTGCTCGGCGTCGCGGTGTTGCTGCCGCTGCTGGCGATTTTCTGGCGCGGCTTCAGCAGTGAAGCCGGGCAGGGCGGTGGCTGGGTCGCGGCGAAGGAACTGGTGACCAGCGAGAATTTCCACTGGCTGCTCGGCAACAGCCTGAAAGTTTCCCTCAGCGTCGCGGCCATCGTCGTACCGCTGGCCTACCTGTTTGCCTACGCGCTGCAACGCACGCTGATTCCGGCGAAAGGTATCTGGCGCGGAATTTCTCTGTTGCCGCTGATGGCGCCGTCGATGCTGCCGGGGATTGCGTTGGTCTATCTGTTCGGCAATCAGGGCATGTTGCGCGGGCTGCTCTCGGACAACATCTACGGGTTCTGGGGGATTGTGCTGGGCGAGGTGATCTACACCTTTCCCCATGCGCTGATGATTTTGCTCTCGGCGTTGTCGCTGGCTGATGCGCGATTGTTCGACGCTGCGTCGAGCATGGGCGCCAGTCCGGCCAAGGCGTTTCGCAGCATCACCTGGCCGGCGACGCGGCAGGCCGTGTTCGCCGCGTTCTGTCTGGTGTTCACCCTGACCATCACCGATTTCGGGGTGCCGGTGGTGGTCGGTGGCGACTATCAAGTGCTGGCGCTGGAAGCCTACAAAGCCGTGGTCGGCCAGCAACAATTCGGTCGCGGCGCTTTGATCGGCATGGTGCTGTTGCTGCCGGCACTGTTCAGCTTCGGCGTTGATGCCTGGCTGCGCCGTCGTCATGGTGATTCCATGAGCGGTCGCGCTCAGGTGTTCAAACCGGCGCCGTCGAAGTTGCGTGATGGCTGCTATCTGGCGATTGTTTTGTTGATCTCCGCGGCGTTGATTCTGGTGTTCGGCATGGCGGTGTTCTCGTCGCTGGTGAAGTTCTGGCCGTACAACCTGTCGCTGTCGCTCAATCACTATCAGTTCAACGAAACCGCCGGCGGTGGCTGGCTGGCCTACAGCAACAGTTTGAAAATGGCCTTGGGCACAGCGCTGATCGGCAGTGTGCTGATTTTCACCGGCGCTTATCTCATGGAGAAAACCCGCGATCAGCGCGGCCTCAACCTGGCGTTGCGCATGCTCAGTTTTGTGCCGATGGCGGTGCCGGGGCTGGTGCTTGGTCTGGGTTACGTCTTCTTCTTCAACCTCACGGGTAACCCGCTGCATGTGCTCTACGGGACGATGACGCTGTTGATCGTCTGCACTATTGCGCACTACCTGACCACCGCACAAATGACCGCGACCACCGCGTTGCGCCAGCTCGACGCCGAGTTCGAAGCCGCCGCGCTGTCGCTGAAGGCGCCGCTGTACCGGCATTACCTGCGCGTCACCGTGCCGATCTGCCTGCCGGCGCTGCTCGACATCGTGCGCTACCTGTTTGTCTCGGCGATGACCACGGTGTCGGCGGCGATCTTCCTCTACAGCCCCGACACCATCCTTGCGGCGGTCGCGGTGCTGAACATGGATGACGCCGGCAACGTCGGCGGCGCGGCGGCGATGTCGACCCTGATTCTGTTCACTTCGGCGGGCGTGTCCTTGCTGCTGGCGTGGGCTTCGCGCGGCTTGCTGCGCCGTTCTCAAGCCTGGCGGCAAACCGCGCCCGGTCACTGATTCCAACCCCGTTCAACTCATTACAGGAAAACGATCATGTTCAAGCCTATGGCCCTGGCCGCTGCTGTGCTCGCTACTTTCAGCCTGAATGCCTTTGCGGCAAAAACCGAGTTGACGGTGTACACCGCCCTCGAAGCCGAGCAACTGAAGTCCTACAAAGAAGCCTTCGAAAAGGCCAACCCGGACGTCGAGATCAAATGGGTGCGTGATTCCACCGGGATCATCACCGCCAAACTGCTCGCCGAAAAGGCCCGTCCGCAGGCTGACGCGGTGTGGGGTCTGGCGGCTTCGAGCCTGGCGATCCTCGATCAGCAAGGCATGCTGCAAAGCTATGCGCCGAAGGACCTCGGCAAGATCGGCGCGAACTACCGCGACGCCGCCAACCCGCCAGCCTGGGTCGGCATGGATGTGTGGGCCGCGACGATTTGCTTCAACACCGTCGAAGCCGAGAAGCAGGGTTTGAGCAAACCGGTGAGCTGGCAGGATCTGACCAAGCCTGAGTACAAGGGCAAGATCGTCATGCCGAATCCGGCGTCGTCCGGCACCGGTTTCCTCGACGTCAGCGCCTGGCTGCAAACCTTTGGCGAGAAGCAGGGCTGGGCCTACATGGACGGTCTGCACCAGAACATCGGCCAGTACGTTCACTCCGGTTCCAAGCCTTGCAAGTTAGCAGCGGCGGGCGAGTTCCCGATCGGGATTTCCTTTGAATACCCAGCGGTACAGCTGAAGCGTCAGGGCGCGCCGCTGGACATCATCTTGCCGAAGGAAGGCCTGGGCTGGGAGATCGAAGCGACTGCGGTGATCAAAGGCACGCCGCATGAAGAGGCCGCGAAGAAACTGGCTGACTTCTCGGCGAGTGCCGAGGCGATGGATTTGTACAAGGAGAACTTCGCTGTTCTTGCGCAGCCGGGGATCGCCAAGCCGCAGACCGAATTGCCGGCGGATTACGAGCAGCGTCTGATCAAGAACGACTTTGCCTGGGCCTCGAAGAATCGCGACGAGATCCTGACCGAGTGGCGCAAGCGTTATGACGGCAAGTCCGAGAAAGTGGCTGCCAAGTAAATCTTCGCAAGCTGACAGGGCCTCATCGCGAGCAGGCTCACTCCTACAGGGGAACGCATTCCAATTGTAGGAGTGAGCCTGCTCGCGATAGCGGTTCTGGATTCAGGGAAATATCCAGATGACACAACACAAAGACCTGCTCATCGTCGGCGCCGGCATCCTCGGCCTGTCCCACGCCTACGCCGCCGCCAAACGCGGCCTCAAGGTCGCCGTTTTCGAACGCACCGCCACGCCGCTGGGCGCCTCGGTGCGCAACTTCGGCCAGGCGCTGGTCACTGGCCAGCCACCCGGCCCGATGCTCGAACTGGCCAAGGCCAGCCGCGAAATATGGGGCGACTGGGCGCAACTCGCCGGGCTGCAAATCAAACGCAACGGCTCCTACTTGTTTGCCCGCACCGAAGCCGAAGAACACCTGCTCGAGACCTTCTGCAACGGTCGCGCCGTGGAACACGGTTACAACATTCAATTGCTGCGCGGCGCCGCGCTGCGCGACCTCTACAACGGCCAGTTCAGCCACCACCGCGCCGCCCTCCACGGTATCGACGATCAACAGCTGTACTCGCGTGAAGCAATCCCAGCGCTGATCGATTACCTGCGCCGCGACCTCGGCGTCGAGTTCCACTTCTCCACACTGGTACGCGACGTCGAGCCGGGTCACCTGCACAGCACCGCCGGCAGCTTTACCGCCAAGCAGATCATCGTCTGCTCCGGCCACGATTATCAGACCTTGCTCGCCGAGCCGATCGCTGCGCTCGACCCGCAAATCTGCCGCCTGCAAATGCTCCGCGCCAAACCTGCGACCGAGCTGAATCTGCAGCACGCCTTGCTCACCGGCCTGAGCTGCGTGCACTACGGCGCCTTCGCCGATCTGCCGGAAGCGGCGGCGGTGCAGGCGCAAATCATCCGTGAGCAACCGCACCTGCACGACAACGGCATCCACCTGTTGATCAGCCCGACGCCGTACGGCGAATTGATCATCGGCGACTCGCACCATTACGGCAGCGACCCTTCACCGTTCAACGCTGAGCAAGTGGATAACTGGATGATCGAGTTGGCCGAGCAGACGCTGGGCTGCAAGGTGCAGGTGGTCGAGCGCTGGCAGGGCGTCTATGGTTCCCGGGGGCCGGGGCCATTTTCATTCCTGCGCCCGGCAGTGGGTTTGAGTGTGGCGCTGATGCACACCGGCGTCGGCATGAGCGTCGGCCCGGCGTTGGCTGAGCGCAATATCGCGCAGTTGCTGGAGGAAATCTGATGGCGGATCACCAACAAGTCGTCGCCCGGGTGTTCGGGTTGTATGAGCGCTTCGGCACCAGCGATTACATCGGCGAGCCGGTGTCGCAGATCGAGCACATGTCCCAAGCGGCCGAACTGGCGATCGCCGAGGGCTTTGATGATGAAGTGGTGCTGGCGGCGTTCTTTCATGACATCGGCCATTTGTGTGCCGAGGGCGCTGAGAACATGGGCGGCTTTGGCGTGGTCAGTCATGAACGGCTGGGTGCGGACTATTTGCGTGAGGCCGGTTTCAGCGAACGTATGGCGAGGCTGGTGGAATATCACGTGCAGGCCAAGCGGTATCTGACGTTGCGGGAGCCGGGATATTTTGATCGGCTGAGTGAGGCGAGTCGGCGGACGCTGGAGTATCAGGGCGGGGTGATGACCGAGGCTGAGGCGAATGTGTTTGAGCGGGATCCGTTGTGTGCAGTCAGTTTGCGGATGCGGCAGTGGGATGAGCTGGCCAAGGAGAGGGCGGTGCCGGTGATGGATCTTGGGGTTTTGAAGCGTAAGGCTGCGAGATTGTTGTCTACTGTGTGATTGTCGCCCTCATCGGATCGCCGCCCGCCCAGCCCTCTCCCGGAGGGAGAGGGAGCCGACCGTGTTGTTTGGGGCTATACATCGACCTGAGATATCCAGCCGAACTCAGGTTTGAAAAGCCTGGAGATCTGCTCCCTTCCCCCTCTACCCCCTGGGGGAGAGGGCTGGGGTGAGGGGGTAGCGATCTAAAGCTCAAGCACCCGATCAACCAACGCCTCAATCTGCTCCTGCCTTTCCGCCTGATTCAACTTCGCCTGCGGATTGAGCGACGACCACTGCGGATGCGCCCGCGCCTTGTTCAGCGCTTCCGGCAACTTGCCCTCACGCCAGGTCTTGTCTTGGGGCGTGGCCACCTGAACCGCATCCATCGCCGCATGCCCGCGCTGATCCAGCGCCAATACCAACTGCCGCTGGCGCAACGCCAACAGCCGCAGCACTCCGTCATCCACCGTCAACTCGCGCTGCCCTTTGATCTTGCCCAGCAAGCGACTGCCATAACTGCGCGCCGTCTGCAGCGCCCCACCTGCAATCGCCCCTGCCAGTGCCGCTGCACCAAGGGTAATCCCGCCAACCAGCAAATCCACACCAGCCCCCGCCGCCGCACCGGCAGCAATACCGCCGCCCACCCGTACGCCGAGCTGCTTCAAGGTTTCCGGGTTAAACAGGTCATCACCCCAACGCCCATCGAGCAACGGTAAATCACTCGCCGCCGCATCCTGCGGGCGAAACGCATACAGCTTGAGCAACGCTTCAACACACTTCTGCTCGCGCTGGCGCACAGCCTTGCGCAGTTCGCTGATGGCCTGCTGTTCCTGCTCCGCTTCGCTGACCACACTGCGCCGGCACGCGGCGCAGTCGATCAACAATTCAGCAATCAAACGCGCCGCACTTTGCTGGCGGGCGAGGCGCTGGGCCTGTTGATCGGCAATCAGTCGCTCCAGTTGCGGACGAGCATTTTCCAGCAGCAGCGCAAGGCTTTCATACAGCCGCCGCTCGCCATCCTCGGGCGGCGCGACGCTGTCGAAACGCACCAGCGCATGCAGCCCGAGCCGTGCCAAAGCCTCGCGCCAATCCGGCTCACGATGATTGGCACTGCTGACGAAATTCAGCACCGGCAGCAGCGGTTTGCCGCAACTGGCCAGCACTTCCAGTTCATCGCGATACTTGGCCAACACCGGTTCTCGGGCGTCGATTACATACAAACCGGCGTCGGAGGCGAGCAGTTGTCGCAGCACTTTGGCTTCCTGCTCAAAGCGCTGACGCGCCTCGCTGCCGTCGAGGAACCGCGCTAGTCGCGCCGGGCCGTCGAGGCGTTCACCGGGGCGCTCCAGGCGTTCGAGAAAATCCAGCAGGGCGATGGCGTCTTCCAGGCCGGGCGTGTCGTAGAGGTCGAGCAACGGTTCGCCGTCCACCGACAACCGCGCGCCCTCGACGTGCCGTGTGGTACTCGGGCGATGAGAAACCTCGCCAAAGCCCACGTCGCGGGTCAGCGTGCGCAACAGCGAAGTCTTGCCGACGTTGGTGTGGCCGACCACCGCGAGTTTCAGCGGCGCTTTCCAGGCATCAGTCATGACCCGTCTCCAACCAGTTCAACGGCGCGCAATCGGCAAACTTCAGATCAAGCTGTTGCAGCGCCACGTGCCAGTCGCCGAGACGCTCGGCATCCAGCGCTTCGCCGGGCGGCGCTTGCAGCAGCCAGACGCGCGTCTCCCCGGCACTGCGCGCCAGTTCAGCGATCAAGGCGAGGCTGCCGCGATCCGGCGAACGCCGTGGGTCGCAGGCAATCGCCAGACGCGCCGGCGGAAAGCGGCTGAGTTGTTCGAGGAGTTTGTGCCGCGATTCGCGGCTGTCGAGGATGCCGGCGTTGCTGACGTTTTTCGGCAGCGCGGGCGGCCATGGGCGCTGCTCATCGAGTTCAATCGCGACCAACAACGCGCCTTCGCTAACCAGTTCGCCAACGCCGCTTTCGACACGGTGCAGTTGCGCAGGCTCAGGATCGTTGACGCCAAGGCGTTCGCTGGTCGGCATCAAGCGTTCGCGCAGTTGCGCGTAGCCGGGCAGGTTCAGCTCCAGACGCAAGCGATCACGTCCACGTTTCCAGCGCCAACGGCAGAACAGCATCAACAGCAGACGGGGTAGCACGCCGTAGATCAGCACCGCGCCGACCAGCCATATCGCCCACATCTGGCGAACCAGAACGCGGTTGTAATCGGTATCCAGTGTCACGCGGATCATGTCCACGCTCGGCGCACTCCAGCCCAGCGCATGGGGAACGACCGTCAACGCATCAGTCAGTGCCGCGAAGAAGTCAGCGCCCAGCAGCGTGCTTTCCCAGATGAAGTCATATTGCCGAGTGGCCATCATCAATATCAGCATGCTCAGCGCGCTGAACATGATCAGCAGCCACAGGCCATTGACCAGTGAGCCAATCGCCCAGCGATTGAGTTTGTGGCGTTGCAGCAGGACCAGTAATGCGGGGGGTAATTGCGCGGCTTTGGCGTCCCGGGCAAATTTCTCGCTGAGCCACAGCCACAACCTGCCAAGCGCTGCCGCGTGTTCGCCAGCGAATAACAGGCCGAATGCCCAGCTCAGCAACAGGATCAGATTGACCCCGAGCAACGTGCCCAGCGCCCAGAAAATGTTCACTGCTCGCGTGCCGTCGCCGAGCGCAGAAAATGCCATTCCTGCACCAGTGACGCAGGCCAGCACCACCATCAATAGCAGTGCCAGGCGCGCGCCTTGCAGCCAGTGTTTGAGGGCAGCCGTCAGCCCGTCACGTTCGGCCAGCCACAACGCCCGGCGCTGAATGCGGCTCGGCAGATCGCCGCCGGCCGTGCGCGCCAGTCGGTTGGCTTCCAGATCTTCCAGGGGGCCTGCGTGTTCTTCGCGCAGGCGCACGGTCTCGGTCAGCCAGAGGTTTTGCAGTGGAGTCAGTTCAGTCACGCGGCGTCCCGTCGCTTAAATGAGCGCTGAGCATAACCGCTGTGGCGCTTATCGGGGTAAGCGCGGCTCTGGTATCCTCGCCGGCATGACTAAATCACTCCCCCTCAGCCTGATCGCAGCCCTCGGTGAAAACCGCGTGATCGGCGTCGACAACAGCATGCCCTGGCACCTGCCGGGGGACTTCAAATACTTCAAGGCCACCACCTTGGGCAAGCCGATCATCATGGGTCGCAAGACCTGGGATTCGCTCGGTCGGCCATTGCCGGGGCGCTTGAACATTGTGGTCAGTCGTCAGGCCGGTCTGGTGCTCGAAGGTGCCGAGGTGTATCCGTCGCTGGAAGCTGCCGTGGTTCGCGCCGAAGAGTGGGCGAAAGCCCAAGGCGTCGATGAGCTGATGCTGATTGGCGGCGCGCAGTTGTACGCGCAAGGGCTGGCGCAGGCGGATCGTCTGTATCTGACTCGCGTGGCGTTGAGCCCGGAAGGGGATGCGTGGTTTCCTGAGTTTGATTTGCACCAGTGGAAGCTGGTGTCGAATGTGCCGAATCCGGCTGAGGGCGACAAACCCGCGTACAACTTTGAGATTTGGGAAAAAGCCTAAAAGCATCGCGAGCAGGCTCACTCCTACAGGGGGAACGCATTCCAATTGTAGGAGTGAGCCTGCTCGCGATAGCGGTCTGTCAGGCGCTACTTAAGCCTGAGCCAACTCCGCATGCTCATCGGCATCCAGCAACGCTTTATCCGTCTGCTGCATTACCTGACTGGTAATCGCGCCAGCTGTGATCGAACCACTCACGTTCAACGCCGTACGGCCCATATCAATCAGCGGCTCAACCGAAATCAGCAACGCCACCAGTGACACCGGCAAACCCATCGCCGGCAGCACGATCAGCGCCGCGAACGTCGCGCCGCCACCGACCCCGGCCACGCCCGCCGAACTCAAGGTCACAATCGCCACCAGCGTCGCGATCCACAGCGGATCCAGCGGGTTGATGCCGACCGTTGGCGCAACCATCACCGCCAACATCGCCGGGTACAGACCCGCACAGCCGTTCTGGCCGATGGTCGCACCGAACGACGCGGCAAAACTCGCCACCGATTGCGGAATGCCCAGACGACGGGTCTGCGCTTCAATGCTCAGCGGAATGCTTGCCGCGCTGGAACGGCTGGTGAACGCGAACGTCAGCACCGGCCAGATCTTGCGGAAGAAACGCAGCGGGTTGATTCCGGCCGCCGACACCAGCAAACCGTGTACGACAAACATCAGGCCCAGACCCAGATACGACACCACGACAAAACTGCCGAGCTTGATGATGTCCTGCAGGTTGGAACCGGCGACCACTTTGGTCATCAGCGCCAGCACGCCGTACGGGGTCAGTTTCATCACCAGACGCACCAGACGCATTACCCAGGCTTGCAGGGTGTCGATGGCGTTGATCACTTTTTGACCTTTTTCGACGTCATCCTTGAGCAGTTGCAGCGCGGCAACCCCGAGGAATGCGGCGAAAATCACCACGCTGATGATCGAGGTCGGCTTGGCCCGCGCCAGATCGGCGAACGGGTTCTGCGGGATGAACGACAGCAGCAGTTGCGGCACATTCAGGTCGGCAACCTTGCCGGCGTAGTCAGTCTGAATGGTTTGCAGACGGGCCATTTCCTGGGTACCGGCGACCAGACCTTCAGCGGTGAGGCCGAACAGGTTGGTCAGGCCGATGCCGATCAGCGCGGCAATCGCGGTGGTGAACAGCAGGGTGCCGATGGTCAGGAAACTGATCTTGCCCAGCGACGAAGCATTGTGCAGGCGCGCCACGGCGCTGAGGATCGAGGCGAACACCAGCGGGATAACGATCATTTGCAGCAACTGCACGTAGCCGTTGCCGACCAGATCGAACCAGCCGATCGAGGCTTTCAGCACCGGGTTGCCGGCACCGTAAACGGTGTGCAGGGCCACGCCGAACGCGACGCCCATCGCCAGCGCGAGCAGGACTTTTTTCGCCAGGCTCCACGTGGTGTGGCGGGTTTGTGCCAGACCGAATAGCAGGGCGAGGAATACCAGCAGATTGAGGATCAGCGGCAGATTCATGAAAACTCCGATAAGACTTGTGCCAGTCGCGTTCTTGGGCAACTGCGAACCGGCAAGCCTAACAGTTTGATTTGCAATGAATTAATACCAAAATCGCAGGTCGTCCGTCGTTTTTGGAATAAGGCTGTGTCGCTCTCGGCAATGCATCTGGCGCAATAGGGACGTGGGCGGTCGCTGACAGACGAGGACTGTCACACTTATTTGTTAGCGTCGATCTCTTTGAATCAGGGAGAAGAGGCTTATGAAGTTCGCACCGAAATTTCTGGCTGTCGCACTGGCTGTGGGCATGGGTCTGGCCACTCAGGCTTTCGCCACCGACCTGAAACACTGGCCGGCCGATCAGGCCAAAGCGCTGGACGCGATGATCGCGGCCAACGCCAACAAGGGTAACTACGCGGTGTTCGACATGGACAACACCAGTTACCGCTACGACCTCGAAGAGTCGTTGTTACCGTTCATGGAAAACAAGGGCCTGATCACCCGCGACAAACTCGATCCTTCCCTGAAACTGATGCCGTTCAAGGACACCGCCGACCATAAGGAAAGCCTGTTCAGTTACTACTATCGTCTTTGCGAAGTCGACGACATGGTCTGCTACCCATGGGTGGCGCAGGTGTTCTCCGGCTTCACCCTCAAGGAACTCAAAGGCTACGTCGACGAGCTGATGGCTTCGGGCAAACCGGTGCCCGCGACCTATTACGAAGGCGATGTGGTGAAGAAACTCGACGTCAACCCGCCGAAGATCTTCACCGGCCAGCAAGAGCTCTACAACAAGCTGATGGAGAACGGCATCGAGGTCTATGTGATGACCGCCGCCTCGGAAGAGCTGGTGCGCATGGTCGCGGCGGATCCGAAGTATGGCTACAACGTCAAACCGCAGAACGTCATTGGCGTGACCACGCTGCTGAAGAACCGCGAAACCAACGAACTGACCACTGCACGCAAGCAGATTACCGCCGGCAAATATGACGAGAAGGCCAACCTTGGCCTGGAGTTGACGCCGTACCTGTGGACCCCAGCGACGTGGATGGCCGGCAAGCACGCGGCGATTCTCACCTACATCGACGAATGGAAAAAACCGGTACTGGTGGGTGGTGATACGCCGACCAGTGACGGTTACATGCTGTTCCACGATGTTGACGTGGCCAAGGGCGGGATTCACTTGTGGATCAACCGCAAGGACAAGTACATGACGCAGTTGAACGGCATGATGGCCAAGCATGCGGCGGCGCAGGCGAAAGAAGGGTTGCCGGTGACGGCGGACAAGAACTGGGTGATCGTCAAGCCTGAAGAGATTCAGTAAGACCGGGTCGCTCCCATCGCGAGCAGGCTCACTCCTACAATTGGAATGCGTTCACCTGTAGGAGTGAGCCTGCTCGCGATGGGGCCCTCATGCTCACCAACAACTTTAGCCCGACAAAAAAATGCCCCGCACATTGGCGGGGCATTTTGTCTCGGCGATTTGACGCTTACAGCCCGTCGAGCATCGCTTTGTTACGCACAGCACCTTTGTCGGCACTGGTCGCCAGCAGGGCGTAAGCCTTGAGGGCGGTCGTCACCTTACGTGGACGAATCTCGACCGGTTTCCAGCCTTTCTTGTCCTGCTCGGCACGGCGTGCAGCCAGTTCTTCGTCGCTGACCAACAGGTTGATCGAGCGGTTTGGAATGTCGATCAGCACTTTGTCGCCGTCCTGCACCAGACCGATCGCGCCACCGGCGGCGGCTTCTGGTGAAGCGTGGCCGATGGACAGACCCGAAGTACCGCCAGAGAAACGCCCGTCGGTGAGCAACGCACAGGCTTTGCCCAGGCCTTTGGATTTCAGGTACGAAGTCGGGTAGAGCATTTCCTGCATGCCCGGGCCGCCTTTCGGGCCTTCGTAGCGAATGATGACGATGTCGCCAGCCTTCACTTCGTCAGCGAGGATGCCGCGTACGGCGCTGTCCTGGCTTTCGAAGATCTTCGCGTTGCCTTCGAAAACGTGAATCGACTCGTCAACACCGGCGGTTTTCACCACGCAGCCATCGAGGGCGATGTTGCCGTACAGCACGGCCAGGCCACCTTCTTGCGAATAGGCGTGCTCGAAGCTGCGGATGCAGCCGTTTTCACGGTCGTCATCCAAAGTTTCCCAGCGGGTCGACTGGCTGAACGCCGTCTGCGTCGGGATACCGGCAGGGCCGGCCTTGAAGAAGTGATGCACCGCTTCATCGGTGGTCTGGGTAATGTCCCATTTGGCGATGGCTTCTTCCATGCTGCGGCTGTGCACGGTCGGCAGGTCGGTGTGCAGCAAGCCGCCACGGGCCAGCGAACCGAGGATGCTGAAGATGCCGCCGGCGCGGTGTACGTCTTCCATGTGGTACTTCTGGATGTTCGGCGCGACTTTGCACAGCTGCGGAACGGTGCGCGAAAGACGATCGATGTCGCGCAGGTCGAAATCGATTTCCGCCTCTTGGGCAGCAGCGAGCAAGTGCAGGATGGTGTTGGTCGAACCGCCCATGGCGATGTCGAGCATCATCGCGTTCTCGAACGCCTTGAAGTTGGCAATGTTGCGCGGCAATACCGATTCGTCGTTCTCGCCGTAGTAGCGTTTGCACAGTTCGACGATGGTACGGCCGGCCTGCAGGAACAGCTGTTCGCGGTCGCTGTGGGTGGCGAGGGTCGAACCGTTGCCCGGCAATGCCAGGCCCAATGCTTCGGTCAGGCAGTTCATCGAGTTGGCGGTGAACATGCCGGAGCACGAACCGCAGGTCGGGCAGGCACTGCGCTCGTACTCAGCGACTTTCTCGTCAGAAGCGCTTTCGTCGGCGGCGATTACCATGGCATCGACGAGGTCGAGACCGTGGGACGCGAGTTTGGTCTTGCCGGCTTCCATCGGGCCGCCGGAAACGAAGATCACCGGAATGTTCAGGCGCAAGGCAGCCATCAACATGCCCGGGGTGATCTTGTCGCAGTTGGAAATGCACACGATGGCGTCGGCGCAGTGGGCGTTGACCATGTACTCGACGGAGTCGGCGATGATTTCGCGGCTCGGCAGCGAATACAGCATGCCGTCGTGACCCATGGCGATGCCGTCGTCCACGGCGATGGTGTTGAATTCTTTCGCTACACCGCCGGCGCGTTCGATTTCGCGGGCGACCAGTTGGCCTAGATCCTTCAGGTGCACGTGGCCCGGTACGAACTGGGTGAAGGAGTTGGCAATGGCGATGATCGGCTTTTTGAAGTCGTCATCTTTCATCCCCGTGGCGCGCCACAATGCGCGGGCACCGGCCATGTTGCGGCCGTGGGTGGATGTTTTCGAGCGGTAATCTGGCATGGAGCACTCCGGGCGGCTAATCAGGTATCAAAAGGGAGTGAGCTTCTATTGACGTCTGGAACACTCAGAAATGACCGTGTGTCCGTGAAGTTGCCGATGACGTTGCGGGATCGCCGCTGGTCTCAGCCTGAGCTCATAAACCCGCCGGGGGATGAATGGCGATGAATCAGCCGATTCTACACCGCTGGCGTCTGGAGGGAATGGCGCAAAGCATTGTTCCAGTGCAGACGGCGTGTGTGGGATGACGACCGGCGGGTTTAATCACCGCCGGCCTGTGCAACGACATTGGCCTCTACGTTTCTTGCGCGGCGGCTGAGTCGGTTGTTGAGCACCAGCGCTGTCGCGCTCAATAGCACAAAGCTGTAGCCCAGCGTTGATTGCAGATTGGCCGGACTGAGGCTGATCAATGCGCTGATAAGCCCGCCACAAATAAAGATGATCGTGCTGCCCGCCGAGGCCGAGGTGCCGGCGTTTTCAGGAAACAGGCCCATGGCCCGAGAGGTGGCGGCGGGACGGGCGATGGTGGTGCCCGCCGTGCAGATCAGCATCGGAATCAACACAGTGGCCGGCGCCAGCGCATGATTGGCCGCCAGGTACAGCATCGCCAGTCCCGACAGCAGTATCAGGCTCAGTCCGGTGAGGATTTGCTGAACCGGCGTGATGCGTCGATTCAGCACGGCGGCAAGGATGCCACCGACAACGTAGGCAGCACCGTAAACCAGCAGGATCAGCGAAAAGTCATAAGGCGCGAGCTGCAATTGATCCATGAAGATCAACGGCGAAATCACGATGAAGGAGAAGTGGCAGGCGAAGGCAAACGCTGAAATCAGCCAGTAACCGACAAATTCGAAATCCCCCAGCACGCGGCGGTAGGACTGAATGAAACCGAGGCGCACGCCACTGTTAGCCGGTCGGCTGTTCGGTAAAAACAGCCAGGCCTTGATCAACACCGTTGCGGACAGCGCGGTAAACACCCAGAAGCTGCCGCGCCAGCCGAGTGTGGCCTGCAGAAAGGTGCCCGCCAGCGGTGATACCGAGATGAATATCCCGGTGGCGGTGACCATCAGGATCCGCAAACGATCGCGTTCCTCACCTTCGAACAGATCCTGCACCAGCGCCTGGGACAGCACGAAACATCCACAGCCCAAGGCCTGCATCACTCGAAAGACCAGGAACAGCGAGTAATCGGAGGTCATCACGCAACCGAGCGCGCCAAGCATCGATACGCTCATGCCGGCGAGTAACAAGCCCTTGCGCCCGATCACGTCCGAGAGTGGGCCGATCAGGACCTGAGCAAATGCGATCCCCACGGCGAACAGACTGATTGACAGTGCGATGTCTGCCGGTGAATGGCGAAAGTGCGTCGCCAGTGCCGGAAAGGAAGGAAGCAGCACATCCAGTGGAAACACGCCCAACAGCACCATGGCCAGTAACAGGCTGACAGCGGCGCGGCGTTGTCGGGTGGCTGCCACGGATTTTCCTTTATCCATCGATCAGTCCTGCCTTGGCGAAAAGTTTCTGGTTATGGGGAAGGGCAAAAAAACCGGCCTTGCGCAGTGCATCCAGCGTAGCGATGGAACCTGATCGTGCACGTGCACGATTGGCGTGCACCGTTGCCATGCTGCCGACAATTTCCATCACGTCGCTGTCAGCAATGCCGGCTCCACGCAAGCTCTGTTGTAGCCAGCGTTCGTCCGCCTCGAAAAAAATTCCGATGATTTCCAGCAGTGTTCTGCTCGTAAAGGTGCGCTGGCGGCTGTTCATCGACAGCCAGAAGTAATGGAACGCTTCGGCGAAGTAGCGACTGTGGCGGGCTTCGTCGGCCAGATGGTCACGCAGCATGTCGTTGACGCTGGACACCAGACTGTCTCGGCAGACGTCCAGCAGCTCCCGGGCAATGATGGTTTCCGAGACGAAACCCAGCAGAAACCATGCCAGTGCCCGGCTCTTTTCTGGCGTGCGGGCAATCAGCGCATTCAGGCGGGTGATGCGCTGCGGAGTCGCCGGCCGTCCGGTGATTCCATAGAAATTGGCGATCTGCTCAGCGAGCCGATTGGAGAACAGCGCGTGGTAACCCTCGTCGGTGTAGAGCTGCAGCGCCGCGTGCTTCATCGGCAGAGGCACATAAATGGGCAGTTCCCGGTGCACGATGACTTCCACGGCACGATTGACGATGCGGTGTTCGAGCAGGGTGGTGTAATCGAGAAAGTGCACCAGGTGGTTGGCTGACAGCCGGTGCAACACATCGCGCCCCGCCGCCTGAATGGCCGGATGTGCCAGATAAGGCAGAAACGCCGGTGGAAACCAATGGCGGGTTTGCAGTTGCAGCGGCACATCGTCGGGCAATTGATAATCATGGGTACTGCTGCGCACGGAGGCACGGCTGTCCCAGTCTCCCAGGGTGAATTTGAGCGCCCAGGACACCGGTGCTTGATCTGCGTCGGTAATCGACTGGGTCATGCTTGCCCCTCGCGCAACAGATCGCGCATTTCGTGACACATCACTTGCCCGTCGCTTTCTCCACAGCCAACAAAAAACAGCGGCTGTTCAGCGCTGCCCTCGATATTGAGGAGTGCTTCGACCTGCTGGTCGGCAAACGCGCCGGTCAGCCAGGTATTGAGGCCCAGTGCTGTGGCGACCAACTGGAAGGTTTGCGACAGGTGACCGGCCTCGACGAAGGCCATGCGATAGGCGCGCGAGTGTTCGTACTTCCACCAGAGCCGGTCGAAACGGGCGGTGATGAACAACCCCAGCGGCAGGTTGTTGATGAAATGCTGACCGCCGAGCAGGTGGCCCAGCGCTGGTTCAGGTAATGGACTGACCCGGCTCAAGGTATGGTCGGCCGGATGGTAGACATAGATGCCGGGATCCAGGCCGTCGACGTTCTGCACCAGCAGGAAGCCTTCGCAAGCGTTCAGGCCGCCGGCGGAAGGACTGCTGCGACGAGCGCTGAGTCCGACGGCGATACTGTCGTCGCGATCATTGTCACGTTCGTGGAGATAACCGAGGGAAAGGTAGAGCAGGGTGCCGACGTCATTCAGCGTTATTGCTGCGCCTGTGTAGCTGCGGCAGGTTTTGCGCTGGAGCAGAACATTTCCAAGGCTGTCGTCATTCAATGCGCACGGCGCGGGCAGGGCGATACGCTGCTCGGGTGCGGGCGTCGGGCGGGCTGTAGTGGGCTGAGGGGTGGCCAGTACCTCGTTGCAGTGCGCCAGATATTGTCTGGACCACTCGTGAATATTCTGTGGGGTATGTTCGCAGGGAATGTTTTGCGTGCCGATGTGATAAATCTTCGACAGTTCATCCCAACCCCATTGCGGACTGTCTATTTTTGAAATGGTTAGAATGCCCGCGCTTAATAGTTGTGTGTCTATTATGTTGTGGGTGTCGAAAAGTTTCGGGTTGTGGATTAGTTGTGCAAGTCGATTGGCATAATCCAGATCGAGTTCATGCTGTGTATGGTTTTTATAGTTCCACACAATTTGCCCGGGTGAGCGCGGCAATATAAATAAGTAAGGGTTGATGTACATATCTGTCAGTTCACTCTGGAAAAAGTCAAAAGGACGCCGGGGTGCCGGCACTTCCCAGCGTCCTGACTTACTTAGCGGGCTTTAGGGGCAACCAGAAAAGCCAGGTTCGCGATTTTTTTACTTTCCAGAGAAATACTTTTCATGATGTGAACTCCTTGTTCATTGATGGTTGAAGTCACCTCGTGGTGACAACTTCATAATAGTTTGTAATGGATTATTGGCAAGCGGATATTAAGTAGGAAATTTCCAGTAATTTTGTCGGAGTAATCTTTAGCTGGAAATGCACTTGTAGGGTAAGTTTCAGTGATTAAAGGATGTAAGGAAATATCCTGCACGTCAGCAAGAAAATAATTGTAGGAAGTCTTGAGGAATAGCGAAGAGGCAGGGCTGCGTGCAAAAAAAAGGGAGCCTGCTGGCTCCCCTCATATCCGCGTGTATCAGCTGTTGGGCAGCAGGCGGCAGGTGATGCTCTTGATGTAGCGCGTTTCGGCGATGGCCGGGTGTACCGGGTGATCCGGGCCCTGACCGCCACGCTCGAGCAACTGGATGTTGCGATCCAGATGACGGGCGCTGGTCAGCAGGATGTTCTGCAGGTCATCTTCCGGCAAGTGCATCGAGCACGATGCGCTGACCAGGATGCCATCCTTGTTGAGCAGGCGCATGGCTTGCTCGTTCAGGCGGCGGTAGGCGCCTTCGCCGTTTTTCATGTCTTTCTTGCGTTTGATGAATGCCGGCGGATCGGCAACGATCACGTCGAAGCGTTCTTCGCTGGCTTTCAATTCTTTCAGGGCTTCGAAAACGTCGCCTTCGATGCAGGTCATCTTGTCGGCGAAGCCGTTCAGCGCGGCGTTGCGCTCTACGCCGTCGAGGGCGAAGGCCGAAGCATCGACGCAGAACACTTCGCTCGCGCCGAACGCGGCAGCCTGCACGCCCCAGCCACCAATGTAGCTATAGAGGTCGAGGACGCGTTTGCCTTTGGCGTAAGGGGCCAGGCGGGCGCGGTTCATGCGGTGGTCGTAGAACCAGCCGGTTTTCTGACCCTGAATGACCGGGGCTTCGAACTTCACGCCGTTCTCTTCCAGCGCCACCCACTCCGGCACCAGGCCGAACACGGTTTCGACGTAGCGGTTGAGGCCTTCAGCATCACGGGCCGCGGAGTCGTTCTTGAACAGGATGCCGCTTGGCTTGAGCACTTGGGTCAATGCCGCGATCACGTCATCTTTATGTGCTTCCATGGTCGCCGAGGCGATCTGGACCACAAGGATGTCGCCGAAACGGTCAACGACCAGGCCTGGCAGTAAGTCGGAATCGCCGTAGACCAGACGATAGAACGGCTTGTCGAACAGACGCTCGCGCAGCGACAAAGCGACGTTCAGGCGGTGCACCAGCAGCGACTTGTCCAGCGACAGCTTGATGTCGCGCGACAGCAGGCGGGCGCAGATCAGGTTGTTCGGGCTCATCGCTACAATGCCCAGCGGCTTGCCGCCGGCGGCTTCGAGGATGGCTTGATCGCCGGCCTGGAAGCCGTGCAGAGGGGTGGCGGCTACATCGATTTCGTTGCTGTAGACCCACAGGTGACCGGCGCGCAGGCGACGGTCGGCGTTGGCTTTGAGGCGCAAGCTAGGCAGGGACATGACGTCGCTCCGGAAAAAAGAGCGGGAGTATAGCGTGTTGCGACTTGTGCCGGGTTTGATGAGCGATGAAACGCTGATGGCCCTTTCGCGAGCAAGCTCGCTCCCACAGGGGATTTGTGGCGGACACAAGACCAATGTGGGAGCGAGCTTGCTCGCGAAGCGGTTTTGACTTCTACGCCGACAGTGCGTCGATCAGCTCTTTGTTGAACGCCGGAATATCATCCGGCTGACGGCTACTGATCAGGTGACCATCCTTGACCACTTCTTTATCGACCCAATTGGCTCCGGCATTGACCAGGTCGTCCTTGAGCGTCTTGTAACTGGTCATGGTTTTGCCGTTGACCAGCCCCGCCGAGATCAGCAACCAGCCGCCATGGCAGATCACCGCAATCGGTTTGCCGGCCGAGGCGCCGGTCTTGACCAGGTGCTGGGCATCCTGATCGATGCGGATGGTGTCGGAGTTCTGCACGCCGCCCGGCAGGACGATCGCGTCGTACTGTTCGCTGCTGGCGCTCTGGAAGGTCTGATCGACCTTGAAATCATCCGCCGGTTTGTCGTGGTTCCAGCCTTTGACCTTGCCGGCCTCGGTGGAAAGGATGTCGACCTGGGCGCCGGCTTGCTCCAACGCTTGCTTGGGACCGGTCAGTTCGACCTGCTCGAAACCGTCTGTTACCAAAAAAGCGACGCGCTTGCCGTTGAGGGAAGTGGCCATCGATAAGCTCCTGAGTCTGTGGGAGTTTGCCGCCGCAAGGGATCGGAGTGATCCGTTGGGCATTACAGATTCCGAAGCCGTGGCCTGAATGAAAGTTCCTGACAATTGCCCACTGGTGTGTCGTCGCGCGGTTTTTAGAGGTTAGAATCGCCGCCTGTCCCAGAGTGTGTACTTATGTCCCAAGAGCTGACCACCGAACAGATTCAACAATCGCTGCAAGGCATCAGTGTGCCTGCGCAACCGCAGATCATGGTGGATCTGCAAATGGAGCAGTACATGCCCGACCCCGACCTGGAGGTGATCGCCAAACTGATCGCCCAGGATCCAGGGTTGTCCGGCTCGCTGCTGAAAATCGTCAACTCGCCGTATTACGGTCTGAGCAACAAGATCACCTCGATTCAGCGCGCAGTGAACCTGCTGGGCAGCCGATCGATCATCAACCTGATCAACGCGCAGTCGATCAAGGGCGAGATGAACGACGACACCATCGTCACCCTCAACCGTTTCTGGGACACCGCCCAGGACGTGGCGATGACCTGTCTGACGCTGGCCAAACGTATCGGTACTCAAGCCGGCGACGAGGCTTACGCCTTGGGTCTGTTCCACGATTGCGGCGTGCCGTTGATGCTGCAGCGGTTCCCCAATTACATGACGGTTCTGGAAAAGGCCTACGCCAATGCCGGCGCCGAATGTCGCGTAGTGGACACTGAGAACAGCGAGTTCAACACCAACCACGCCGTGGTCGGCTACTACACCGCCAAGTCCTGGCGCTTGCCGGAACACGTCAGTGCGGCGATCGCCAATCACCACAACGCCTTGGCAATTTTCAGCGATGAGTCTTCGCGCAACAGCCAGATGAAAAACCTGCTGGCGATCCTGAAAATGGCCGAACACATTTGCGCTTCGTATCGCGTGCTGGGCAACCAGACCGAAGATTTCGAATGGAACGCCGTCGGCCCGCTGGTACTCGACTATGTAGGGCTGTCGGATTACGACTTCGAAACGCTCAAACAAACGATCCGCGACCTCGGCGCGCATTGATTCGAGGACGCCATGCCTGAACTGCCGGAAGTCGAAACCACCCGTCGCGGGATTGCCCCGCATCTGGAAGGCCAGCGCGTCAGTCGGGTGATCGTGCGTGATCGGCGCCTGCGCTGGCCGATCCCGGAAGACCTCGATGTGCGCCTGTCGGGGCAGCGCATCGTGCTGGTCGAGCGTCGTGCCAAGTACCTGTTGATCAACGCCGAAGTCGGCACGTTGATCAGTCATTTGGGCATGTCGGGCAACTTGCGTCTGGTCGAGGTCGGCTTGCCGGCGCTCAAGCATGAACATGTCGATATCGAGCTGGAATCGGGGCTGGCCCTGCGCTACACCGATCCGCGACGGTTCGGCGCGATGTTGTGGAGCAATGATCCACTCAATCACGAACTGCTGATTCGTCTCGGCCCGGAACCACTGACCGATCTGTTCGATGGCGAGCGCTTGTTCCAGCTGTCGCGCGGGCGTTCGATGGCGGTCAAGCCGTTCATCATGGACAACGCAGTGGTCGTGGGCGTCGGCAATATCTATGCGACCGAAGCGCTGTTTGCTGCCGGGATTGATCCGCGCCGCGAGGCGGGAGGGATTTCCCGGGGGCGATACCTGAAACTGGCGATCGAGATCAAACGCATTCTTGCCGCTGCCATTGAGCGTGGCGGGACGACGTTGCGTGATTTCATCGGCGGTGACGGTCAGCCTGGCTATTTCCAGCAGGAGCTGTTTGTCTATGGCCGTGGCGGCGAACACTGCAAGGTCTGTGGCACTGGCTTGCGTGAAGTGAAGCTGGGCCAGCGTGCCAGTGTGTTCTGCCCGCGCTGCCAGAGCTGAGGCAAAAAGCTGAAAAAGTCCTACGGTCTATAGTGAGTTGTCTCACTGTTCAGCCCGAAGGATCGTGCCATGAAGTCCTTGCAAGTCCTCTTTGTTGCGCTGCTGCTGTGTTCCAGTCTGGCTGTTCAGGCCACGGAAAACGGCAGCGGTGACCCGCGCTACACCATCCAGAATCCACCGGCCTACGCGATGATCGGCGACTTGCTGATTGCCCGACCTTTATTGGTGGTGGCGACGGTGATCGGTGCGGGGGCGTTTGTCGTGTCGTTACCGTTTACCGCGCTGGGTGGCGGGATTGGCGATGCCGGGCAGGCGTTGGTGGTCGATCCGGCGAAGGCCGCTTTTGTACGGTGCCTGGGGTGTATCGGGGAGGGGTTTGAGCAGCGTGAGTGAGCTGATCAGGGTTTAACTGTGAGGCTGACGGCCTCATCGCGAGCAGGCTCACTCCTACAATTGAAATGCGTTCCAATGTAGGAGTGAGCCTGCTCGCGATGGCGTCGGTACAGGCGCTGAAAAATCAGGCCTTGCCGGTAATCTTGCGGTACTTCTCCATCAACTGTTCTTCAGTCTCCGGATGCGCCTCGTCCAGCGGAATGCAATCCACCGGGCAGACCTGTTGGCACTGTGGTTCGTCGTAGTGGCCGACGCACTGGGTGCACAGGTTGGGGTCGATCACGTAGATCTCTTCGCCCTGGGAGATGGCGGCGTTCGGGCACTCGGGTTCGCAGACGTCGCAGTTGATGCAATCGTCGGTGATGATCAGGGACATGCTAACTCCAGCCGGGGCGGCAGGCCCGGGCGCTATAAATCAATGCGCGCAATTGTGCCGCATTGGCGCGCGCAGTGCACGCTGCTGCGATCAAGGGCTGTAATCAACAGCCAGGATCGCAGCCCGAGCCTTCGGCAGCTCCTACTTTTTAAAGCGTAGGGTCAGCGCGTCAGCCACGGCCGGGTGGACGAACTTGCTGATATCGCCGCCCAGCGCAGCAATTTCCCGTACCAGCGTCGAGGAAATGAACGAATAACGCTCGGACGGGGTGAGAAACAGACTCTCCACATCCGGGGCCAATTGGCGGTTCATGTTGGCCAGCTGGAATTCGTATTCGAAGTCCGACACCGCACGCAAACCACGCAGGAACACGTTGGCGTTCTGCTCTTTGGCGAAATGCGCGAGCAGCGTCGAGAAGCCGACCACTTCCACGTTCGGCAGGTGTTTGGTGACCTCGCGAGCCAGTTCGACCCGTTGTTCCAGCGGGAACAGCGGGTTCTTTTTCGGGCTGGCAGCGACCGCAATGATCACGTGGTCGAACAGGCGCGAGGCGCGTTCGACCAGATCGCCATGGCCCTTGGTAATAGGGTCGAAGGTACCTGGGTACAACACTCGGTTCATCGCGTCGTCCTGGCGGGAGTCCGTTGGGGAGTCGGATGGTATCGCAGCCGTCCCGGTCGGCCAAGTCGCCTGTTGGGTAAGAAAGCACTATAGACGATGGCAATAATCGGTTTTTTCACGGGTTTCTCAGCCGATCGACGAGGGATGTCGCCAGTTGCGCAGTGAGGCCATACACCGACAGCTGCGGGTTGGCGCCAATGCTGGTGGGGAACAGCGAGCCGTCGTGAATCGACAGATTAGCCAGTTGATGATGCCGTCCGAGACTGTCGGTGACCGCGCTTTTCGGGTCTTCGCCCATCGCGCAGCCGCCCATGACATGCGCGCTGCCGAGCCGGGTGCGATACAGCTCAAGGCTCAAACCATCGATCAGCGTGCGCGCTTCGGCCAGGGTTTTCACGTAACGGGCGTCGGCGTGCATCGGCATCACCGATTTTGCGCCGCCGGCGAACTGAATCTCGGCCATGACCTGAAAGGCCCGGCGCAGGCCTTCCCAGGCGTAGGGCGAAACCTGATAGTCGAGCACCGGCGAACCATCGCCACGTAATTCGACTGCACCACCGGTGCTGTCCGGGTGAAAACCGTCGCGCAGCAAGGCCAGCATGGCGTGGGTGTGTGGCAGGTCAGCCATGTGTTGCGCGCTTTCCTCGCCAAAGCCGCCGAGCAGGGTGGCCGCCAGTGCCGGGTGCAGCGGTGGTACTTCAAGTTTGAAGGCCATCGGCCCGGTGGTGCCGTCCTTCCATTGGAAATGATCGGAATAGATCGACTGCGGCGCCCCGTAAAACGGGTTGATGACTTCGTCGAAGCGCGCGGCGGACATGTTCACCGGGTGCAGGAAGGTACGTTTCCCCAGGGTTTTATGCGGGTCCGGAGCGTCCGAACGCAGCAATAGCGCCGGGCTGTTGATGCCGCCGCCGGCCAATACGTAATGCCGCGCCTTGACGCTGATCTTGCGCCCGGTCGGTTCGACGCAGCGCTCATCCATCGCCACGCATTGCAGGCCAGTGACTTTGTCGCCGTTGATCAGCAGTTTCTCCGCGCGAGCGAGATAAAGCAGCTCGCCGCCCTTTTCCAGGGTCGCCGGAATGGTCGTGACCAGCATCGATTGCTTGGCGTTGGTCGGGCAGCCCATGCCGCAATAGCCGAGGTTCCAGCAGCCGCGCACATTGCGCGGGATCACGTGCCAGCTGTAACCGAGGTGTTCGCAGCCTTTGCGGATCACATCGTTGTTGGCATTGGGCGGGACCATCCACGGCGCGACGCCGAGGCGCTGCTCCATTTTCTCGAACCACGGCGCCATCTCGGCGGGGCTGTGGCCTTTGACGTTGTGTTCCTTGGCCCAGTGTTCGAGGGTCGGCTCCGGGGTGCGAAAACTCGAGGTCCAGTTGATCAGCGTCGTGCCGCCGACCGCGCGCCCTTGCAGGATGGTGATCGCGCCGTCCTTGCTCATGCGGCCGATGCCTTCCTGATAGAGGCTGCTGTAGGCCTGGTCTTCAAGCATCTTGAAATCGGAGCTGGTTTTCAGTGGGCCTTCTTCGATCAGCAGGACTTTATAGCCAGCGGCGCTGAGGATTTCCGCCGTGGTGCCGCCACCGGCGCCGCTGCCGATGATTGCTACGTCGGCTTCCAGGGTGAGGTCGTCGCTCAACTGTGCGCCGTTGTAGGTTTTCCAGCCTCGGGCGAGGCCTTCGCGGAACGGGTCGGGTACGGGCATCGGTCAGGTTCTCTTGTTTTTGTTGTTCTGGCGGGCCTCATCGCGAGCAGGCTCACTCCTACATTTGGAATGCGACCCCCTGTAGGAGTGAGCCTGCTCGCGATAGGTGCGACTCAGTCTCAGACCGAAGGCGGGCCGGGATAACCGCAATGCGCCCAAGATTCTGCGCGGGTATACCAGGCCATCATCACCATCTGCTGCAACGAGCTATGCCCCATACGCAACAAACTCAATGAACTGTTCTCCCAACGATCAAGAAAATGCCGCATCGCTTCGGCACTGGCATTTTCCCAACTGCCCCAGATCCCGGTGAGTGGCCCGCGCGTCACCGCCATGCCGAGGACGTCGAACAGCTGCCGGGTGAGTTTGAGCATTTCCGGCGACAGGTGATTAAGGCTGTAGTCCAGCGACTTGAGCGTGCCATCGACAGCGGCCGGCATCTTTTCGGCCACCACGGCGCCGTCGAGCATCACCGGAATCAGTGCGCGCAGAAACAGCAGATCGCCGTCACGCAACGAGACAAAACCGTTGGCCGCGACGCTCGACGAGCAGCCGCTGAGGCTGGCGCCGAGTCCGGCGGTGGCGAGAAACGCCGTGGCGCCGAGGCTGAACTTCAGCAGGCCACGGCGCGACAGTGCGGGTGTTTCGGTCAGGCTTGGGTGCATTATTTTTATTACCCGGCGGTGACGAAGGTTTAGCGAATGAACAGCTTCTGGATCAGTTTCTGAATCGATGTGCCGTAAGGCGGGTAAATCAGTCGGGCGGCGTTGAACCGCTGTTTGATCAGCACGCCTTTGGCTTTGCTGAAGGTCAGGAAGCCTTCGTGACCGTGGTAGTGGCCCATGCCCGAAGCGCCGATACCGCCGAACGGCATATCGTCCTGAGCCACATGCAGCAACGTGTCGTTCAGGCACACGCCGCCGGAATGGGTTTGGTGCAGCACCCGGTTCTGTTCGCGTTTGTCGTAGCCAAAGTAGTAAAGAGCCAGAGGACGTGGCCGCTGATTGATGTAAGCAAATGCCTGCTCGAGATCCTGATACGGCACGATCGGCAGCAGCGGGCCGAAGATTTCGTCCTGCATCACGGTCATCTCGTCGCTGACATTCAGCAGCACACTGTGCGGCATGCGTCGGCCCTGGCCCTGTTCGAACAGCGGAATCAACAGCGCGCCCTTGCTGGTCGCGTCGCTGACGTAGCCGTTGAGCCGCGCCAATTGGCGTTCGTTGATGATCGCCGTGTAGTCCGGATTGTCGGTCAGTGTCGGGTAAAAACCCTGCACCGCCTGGCGATAGGCTTCGACGAAGCCACCGACCCGATCTTCCGGCACCAGCACGTAATCCGGGGCGACGCAGGTCTGCCCGGCGTTGAGGGTTTTGCCGAAGGCGATGCGCTCGGCGGCATCCTTGAGCGGTACGTCGCGGGAGACGATGGCCGGCGATTTGCCGCCCAGTTCCAGTGTCACCGGGGTGAGGTTTTCGGCGGCGGCGCGCATCACGTGTTTGCCGATGCTGGTGGCGCCGGTGAACAGCAAGTGATCGAAGCGCAAACGGGAAAACGCCACGCCGATGTCGGCTTCACCGAGCACCACGCAGACCAGGTCTTCGGGGAAAATTCGCGCCAGCAACTCTTTCATCAGCAAGCCGGTGGCCGGGGTCGATTCGCTGAGTTTGAGCATCACTCGATTGCCCGCCGCCAAGGCGCCGACCAGTGGGCCGACGGCCAGATACAACGGGTAATTCCACGGCACGATGACGCCAATCACGCCGAGTGGCTGATAGACCACTTTTGCCGAAGCAGGCTGGAACGCCATGCCGACCTTGCGCCGCGAAGCTTTCATCCAGCCTTTGAGATGGCGGCTGGCGTAGTGAATGCCGTGCAGGCTCGGCATCAGCTCGGCGAGCAGGGTTTCATCGGCGCTGCGGTGACTGAAATCGGAGCTGATCGCCGCGATCAATGCCTGACGCTCGTTGCTGAGCAAATCACTCAGTGCCTTGAGCCATTGCTGACGCTGGGCGGCGGGTGGCATCGGATTGGCGGCATACGCGGCCCGCTGCGCCTCGAACAACCGGTCCAGCTCGGCCAGCGGTTGTTGCAGCGTTTGCAGGTAAGCAATGTCGGCAGTCATGGTCTGCTCCGGATTTATTGTAGTGATGAACTTTTTAGAGTCTATGCTCTAGAAAGTCAAATGACTTCCTTGCACAGCATTGTTTTATCCATTTCCGGTTAGGTCGTAAGATGCCCCCCAACGCACTCTGAATTAAAGCTCAAGCCATGGCCCCACGAATAAAAACCAGCGAGCGTATCGTGCTGAACAGCCTTGAGCTGTTCAATCAGCAGGGCGAGCGCAGCATCAGCACCAATCACATTGCCGCCCACATGGAGATTTCTCCGGGCAATCTGTACTACCACTTCCCCAACAAGCAGGCGATCATCGCCGTCTTGTTCAGTGAGTACGAAAGCCTCGTGGACAGCTTTCTGCGCCCACCGCAGGGGCGCGCGGCGACGGTCGAGGACAAGCGTTTCTATCTCAAGGAATTGCTCTCGGCGATGTGGCGCTACCGCTTTCTGCACCGCGATCTGGAGCATCTGCTCGACAGCGATCCGGAACTGGCCGCCCGCTATCGGCGTTTTTCCCAGCGTTGCGTGATTCAGGGCGCGGCGATCTACGAAGGTTTCGTCGCTGCCGGGATCCTCGACATGGATCGCGTGCAGATCGAATCCCTGACCCTCAATGCCTGGATCATCCTGACGTCGTGGGTGCGCTTCCTGTGCACCACCCGTGAAAACTCCAACCACCTCAGCGAACAAGCCATTAAACGTGGCGTGTATCAGGTGCTGGTGCTGGAAGCCGGGTTTGTCACTGAGCAGGCGCGAGACGAGGTCAATGCGTTGTTCGAGGAGTTCTACGTGCCGCTGGCCCAGGCCCTCGAAGACGTGAAATAAACCGTTCTGTTGAAATCCCTCAGGAGCCCGCTATGCCGATTGCGCAACTGATCAGCCCCGAAGCACTGGATGCCCGCAAGGCGCAGCCGGGGCTGGTGATTCTCGATTGTCGTTTTGCCCTCGAAGACCCGGACTACGGTCAGCGCAGCTATGCAGAAGGGCACATTGCCGGGGCGAGCTTCGCCGATCTTGAGCGAGACCTCAGCGGTAAAGTGGTCAAAGGCGTGACTGGCCGTCACCCGTTGCCCGAGCCGGCGGCGTTGATCGAGCGGCTGCAAGCGTGGGGCATCAACGCTGACAGCGACGTGGTTTTGTACGATGACGGTCCCGGTGCCTACGCGGCGCGGGCGTGGTGGTTGCTGGCGTGGCTGGGCAAGCGCGATGGCGTGTTCATCCTCGATGGCGGGCTCAAGGCGTGGCATGCGGCGGGGCTGCCGCTGAGTCTGGATGCGCCGACGGTTACCCGTGGCAATTTCAGTGGTCAGCCGGATATGAGCCTGCTGCTCAGCGCCGAGCAATTACAACAGCGCCTCGGCCAGCCAACGCTGACATTGATCGATGCCCGGGGCTTACCGCGTTTCAAGGGCGAGGTCGAGCCGATCGATCCGATTGCCGGGCACATTCCTGGCGCGCAATGCGCGGCATTCACCGACAACCTCGGCAGCGATGGGCGATTCCTGCCGGCGGATCAGCTCAAGCAGCGTTTTGCTGCGAAGCTCGGCGAGCGTTCGCCAGCGGATCTGGTTGCTTATTGCGGTTCTGGCGTGACGGCGTGTCACAACCTGTTTGCATTGTGTCTGGCGGGTTATCCGCTCGGATCGTTGTATGCCGGGTCGTGGAGCGAATGGATCAACGAACCGGCTCGCGGCATCGCCACTGGCGAATAGTCACCACACATCCCTGTAGGAGTGAGCCTGCTCGCGATAGCGGTGTGTCAGTCACCTTTACCTTTACTGACACACCGCTATCGCGAGCAGGCTCACTCCTACAAGGGAACGGCGTTGTCTGAAGGAAATTGTCGGGCGCTGCGGTACGCGGCGGGTCCGACGCCATATGCCTGCTTGAACTGCCGGCTCAAATGGCTCTGGTCGGCAAACCCCAATTGTGTGGCGACCTCCACGGGCAGGCAGCCGTGCTGCAGAAGTGCCCGCGCCTGGGCGATGCGTTGCTGCATCAGCCAGGTGTGCGGCGGCATGCCGGTGGCGCGGCGGAACACTCGGGCGAAATGGAAGGGCGACAGATTGACCGCCGCCGCCAGCTCTTCCAGTGACGGTGGCGCTGCCAGTTGTGCGTGCAGCAGTTCTTTGCCCAACAGCACTGCGCGGTGTTCCTTGCCAGCTCGACCGGGCACTGGCACCGCTGCATGGCGCTGCAACAGCCGCAACATCATCTCGCGCCACACCGTTTGCTGTTGCAGTGCGGTGGCCGGGCTTTCCAGCAAACGGTGCAACTGCGCAAAGCCGTTGACCAGATCCGCATCGCGATACAGTGTGGCGCCGAACGCCGGCAGGTTGCTGGTAGACAGTTCAAGCTCATCCAGCAGCGAAACGATTTGCGCGGTATCGGGATAAAACGCCCGATACAGCCAGCCGTCCTCGGTGCCCTTGTGCCCGGTGTGCAGCTCGTCCGGATTGATCAACACCAGTGTGCCGCTGCCAGCCAAATGTTCGGCGCCGCGATAGCGATAACGCTGGGCGCCGGCCATGATCATGCCGATAACGAATCCGTCATGCACATGCGGGGCGAAACGATGCTCGATGTAGCGTGCCGACAACAACTCGACCCCGGCCAGTGGCGCGGTTTGCCAGAAACGGATCGACTCGCCCTGATCGCTCATGCGGGCACGCGAGCCAGCCACTGCGGAATGCGTCGTTCCAGATAGTAGCCGGGCTGACGAATCGAGCCGTCGACGAAGCCGACATGTCCGCCACGTGCCTGCAGTTCGAAGGCAGTCGAGGCCGACAGCTCACTGGCCTGCGGCAAGCTGTGCGGGAATACGAACGGATCGTCCGCCGCCTGAATGATCAGGGTCGGCGTGCGGATTTCGCCGAGGAAGTAACGGCTCGAAGCGCGGCGATAGTAATCCTCGGCATCATTGAAACCGTGCAATGGCGCGGTTACCCGGCCATCGAAATCCCAGAAGGTGCGCATGTTTTCCAGCGAGCCAAGGGCTGCCAGCGCGGCGAGTCCGTCTTCGCGACCGTCATGCTGAAACTGCCGTTGCTTGTTCTTGATGTAGGCGACCATCTCGCGCATGAAGTGCGCTTGATAGACCTTGGAAAATCCCTGGCCGATGCGGTCGGCGCATTGATCAAGGCGAAACGGCACCGATACCGCCACCGCGCCGAGTACGCCACTGGCGCTACCGGTTTCCCCAAGATGTTTGAGCAGCACGTTGCCGCCCAACGAATAGCCGACGGCATACAACGGTGCCAGCGGTCGTTTCGCGCGCAGGTGCTTGATGGTTTCGGCGAGGTCCTCGCTGGCACCGGAATGGTAGCTGCGCGGGAGCAGATTCGGCTCGCCCGAGCAGCCGCGCCAGTTCAGCGCGACACTGGCCCAGCCTTGATCGGCCAAGGCCTTTTGGATACCCGCTACATAAGGCGAATTGGAAGAGCCGGTCAGCCCATGCAGCACCAGCACCAGGGGCGCATCGGCGGTGTGCGGGCCGTGCCAGTCGAGGTCGAGGAAGTCGCCATCCTCAAGCCACAGGCGTTCGCGTTCACGCTCGATATGCACGGTTTTGCGCCACAGCGGTCCCCACAAGGTTTGCAGGTGCGGATTGCCGAGGCCGAAGGCGGGGGTGAAGCGTTCTGACGAAGGGGGCACGATGGTTCTCGATGCAGCGCGGCGACCCTGTTGGAAGGGGCGCCGCCTATTCAGGCCGGTCGGTTAACCGGCGATCTCTGCCGTACGTTGCCACAGCGCGTAGTAAACCCGGCCGGATTTCTGTTCGCGGTGCAGGCGCCAGTTGCCCGGCAGGCCCAGCGTCGATGGCGCCGTTTCGCTTTCAGTGTAGATCCACGAGTCGGGCGCCAGCCACTGACGCTCTTCGAGCAAGGTGCAAACGGTTGGCAGCAGGTTCTGGTTGAACGGCGGGTCGAGGAATACCAGATCGAATGCACTGGCGGTCTGGGTTTCCAGATAACGCAGGGCATCAGCCGTTTGTACCTGACCGTTGGTGCAGCGCAGGGTGCCGAGGTGTTCTTTCAGGCTGGACACCGCAATGTTGCTGGCGTCCAGCGCTTGACCCATGGCGGCGCCACGCGACAACGCTTCGAGAAACAGCGCGCCGCTGCCGGCGAACGGATCAAGCACCTTGGCCCCTTCAACGTACGGTGCGAGCCAGTTGAACAGGGTTTCACGCACGCGATCCGGCGTCGGGCGCAGGCCCGGCGCGTCGGGGAAGCTCAGCTTGCGGCTGCGCCATTGGCCGCCAATGATGCGCAACTGGTTCACGCCGTTGTGGACGTTATGCGCAGGCTTTTTAGGGGTACGAGTCGCCATTAATGCTCCGGAACCCCGAGCGGTTGCTCGGCAGGTTTATCAGATGGGGCCGGTAACGGCTTTTGCGGCACGGTTGGACCCGCGGTGACGATGACCATTTTGTCCGTGCTCAGGTGTTTGTTCAGGGCGTCGCGGACTTGTTCCACGGTCAGGCTTTGCGACTGACGCATGAAGTCATCCAGATAGCTCAGCGGCAGATTATAGAAGCCCATCGCGCCGAGTTGGCCGACGATATCGGCATTGCTCGCGGTGGACAGCGGGAAGCTGCCGGCCAGCTCGCGTTTGGCGTCGTCGAGTTCTTTCTGCGTCGGCCCGGTTTTCAGGTAGTCGGCGAGCACGTCCTGCACCAGTTTCAGGGTGCCTTCGCTCATTTCCGCGCGGGTCTGCAGGTTGATCATGAACGGGCCGCGTGCCTGCATCGGGCTGAAGGCCGAGTACACGCCGTAGGTCAGGCCACGTTTCTCACGCACTTCGCTCATCAGGCGCGTGCCGAAACCGCCGCCACCGAGGATCTGGTTGCCCATCGACAGCGCCGCGTAATCCGGATCGTCCCGATCGATACCCAGTTGCGCGATCATCAGATTGGTCTGCTTCGACGGGAACTCGATGTGGTTGATGCTGGCCTTCGGTTCCTGCGGCTGAGCGATCTTCGCCAGCGCCGGGCCTTTCGGCAGGGCCGAGGAGACCTGATTGGCAATCGCCTCGGCTTCGGTGCGAGACAGGTCGCCGACCAGCGCGATCACCACGTTGCCGGCCGCGTAGGCCTTGGCGTGGAATTCACGCAATTGCGCGAGGGTGATCTTCGGCACGCTTTGCGGATTGCCGTCGCTCGAATGCGCGTACGGGTGATCGCCGTACAGACGCTTCATCAGCTCAAGGCTGGCGAGTTTGCCGGGGTTCTGTTTCTGGTATTCGAAACCGGCGAGCATCTGGTTCTTGATGCGCGCGAACGAGTCGGCCGGGAAGGTCGGTTTGCCGATGACTTCCGAGAACAGCTTCAAAGCAGGCTCGCGCTTGTCGGCAGCACTCAGGCTGCGCAGCGAGGCCAGCGCCATGTCCTTGAACGCACCGTTGCCGAAATCCGCACCCAGGCCTTCAAAGCCCTGAGCGATGGCGCCGACGTCTTTGCCGGCGACACCTTCGTTGAGCATCGCGTTGGTCAGCACCGCCAGACCCGATGCGCTGCCGTCCTGGCTGCTGCCAGCGGCGAAGATCAGGCGCATGTCGAACATCGGCAGCTCGTGGGCTTCGACGAACAACACCTTGGCGCCCTCGGCGGTGTTCCAGGTCTGTACGTCGAGCTTGCGGCTGGCCGGGGCCTTGCCGTCGAGTTCGGTGAGTGATTGCAGCTTCTGGCCGGACTTGGCGTTGTCCAAGGCTTCGCTGGCATTGCTGTCAGCGCCTGGCGTCAGGTACAGCGCGGCAGAGCCGATCACCGCTACGGCGATCAGGCCAAGCAGCAGGCGTGGGGATTTGCGCTTACTCATGAGTCGTCTCCAGTGGCAGGACGTGGGCGACGCTGAGACGTTCGCGGGTGAAATACAGCTTGGCGGCGTTCTGGATGTCTTGCGGGGTCACACTTTCCAGATCGGCGAGTTCGGTGTCCATCAGCTTCCACGACAGACCGACGGTTTCCAGTTGGCCAATCGCCGTGGCCTGGCTGGTGATCGAATCACGCTCGAAGACCAGACCGGCAATCACTTGCGCACGCACGCGCTCCAGTTCTGCGGCGGACGGCGCGGTGGTTTTCAGCTGTTCCAGCAGTTTCCACAGACCGGCCTCCGCTTGCGCCATGGTCTTTTTCTTCTGCGTGTTCGGGGTTGCCGACAGGGTGAACAGGCTGTCGCCACGGGTGTAAGCGTCGTAGCTCGACGAACCGCCAGAGACCAGCTCTTCGCCGCGCTCCAGTTGCGTCGGGATGCGCCCGCTGTAACCACCGTCGAGCAGCGCCGAGATCAGACGCAGAGCGTTGACCGAGCGCTTGTCTTCAGCCGTGGCAATGCTCGGTACGTTGAAGCCGAGCATCAAGCTAGGCAGCTGCGTTTGCACATGCAGGGTGATCTGGCGTTCGCCGGGTTCGGCCAATTCCAGTGGTTTTTTCGCCGGCGGCACGTCGCGCTTGGCGATCGGGCCGAAATAGCGCTGGGCGAGGGTTTTCACTTCGTCCGGAGTAACGTCACCGACTACGACCAGCGTGGCGTTGTTCGGCACATACCAGGATTGGTACCAGTGGCGCAGTTCTTCGACCTTCATGCGGTCGAGGTCGGCCATCCAGCCAATGGTCGGCGTGTGGTAGCCGCTGGCCGGGTAAGCCATGGCCTTGTAGCGCTCGTAGGCTTTGGACATTGGCTTGTCATCGGTGCGCAAGCGGCGCTCTTCCTTGATGACTTCGATTTCCTTGGCGAACTCGTCGGCCGGCAGGCGCAGATTGGCCATGCGGTCGGCTTCCAGTTCAAAGGCCACGCCCAGACGGTCGCGAGCCAGCACCTGGTAATAAGCGGTGAAGTCGTCGCTGGTGAAGGCGTTCTCTTCGGCGCCCAAGTCGCGAAGGATCAGCGACGCTTCGCCGGGGCCGACTTTCTCGCTGCCCTTGAACATCATGTGCTCAAGCGCGTGGGACAGACCGGTCTGGCCCGGGGTTTCGTAGCTGGAACCAACCTTGTACCAGACCTGCGACACCACCACTGGCGCGCGATGGTCTTCGCGCACGACGACCTTGAGGCCGTTGTCGAGGGTGAATTCGTGGGTCGGTTGCGGGTCGGCCGCCAAGGCCGAAAGGGGCAGGCAGACTGTGCTGAGCAGCAGGCCTGCGGCGCGGCGGGCTAGAGCATTCATTCGTTTTTTAACCTGTTGGGCTGCCCGCTTGGTCTTAGCGTCGGCGGGCGAGAGGGTGCTAGGATACTGATCCGTTTTACTGGCGACCACGCCTATCAGGTTTTCAGACCTGATCCGGCTGAATGGGTTTGCGGCAGAAAGCTGCGGTTTATCGACTAAACTTCGCTTTTTCGCCGAATTTGCCGGTTTAGTCCTTCGTTTATACGATTCTTTGGGGTGCCGCTGGCGCCTCGACAAAATGTTGCGCGTGAACAAGCTGGATGAAACACAGTCTGTTCTGCATCGAATATTTATTTGCCGGGGCGCCCTTATGGCGCGTCGCTACCGTGAGATAGCCGTCCTCCATGTTTGGTTCCAACGACGACAAGAAGACCCCAGCTGCGGCTGGCGAGAAGAAAAGCCTGTTCGGATGGCTGCGTAAGAAACCGCAGGAACCCGTCGTCGAACAGCCGCCGGTGATTCCTGAGCCAGCCCCTGCGCCGGCTCCAGTCATAGAAGAAGAGCCGGCACCGATTGTGCTGCCGATTGCCGAGCCGGTGCTGCAGCCGGTTGAGCCAGAACCCGAGCCCGAAGCGCCTGTGGCGGCTGAACTGCCGCTGACCCCGGCGGCCGAGCCGTGGCTGACTTTGCCAGTGGCGGAAGAGCCGGTGGCGTTGGTTGAAGAGGCTGCGCCGCACGTTACGCCAGTGATTCCTGCGCCTGCTGCGTTTGTGTCCGAGGTGGCGCCGGTGCCTGTGGTTGAACCGGTTGTCGAGCCTGCGCCGGTTGTTGCAGAGCCTGTGGTTGCTGAACTTGTTGTTCCTGAGTCTGTTGCTCCGGTGGTTGTCGCCCCCGTTGCCCCGGTCATTCAACAACCCGAGCCTGCACCTGCATCTGCACCGGTTGTCGCTGCTCCTGTTACTCCAGTTGAAGTGATTGCCGAGGCCCCCGTCGAAGCCCCGCGCACCGAAGAAACCAAAGCCGGTTTCTTCGCCCGTCTCAAGCAAGGCCTGTCGAAAACCAGCGCCAGCATCGGCGAGGGCATGGCCAGCCTGTTCCTCGGCCGTAAAACCATCGACGACGATCTGCTTGATGACCTCGAAACCCGTCTGCTCACCGCCGACGTCGGTGTCGAAGCCACCACGCAGATCATCCAGCGCCTGACCCAGAAGGTCGCCCGCAAAGAGCTGGCCGATGCCGACGCGCTGTACAAATCCCTGCAGGCCGAACTGGCCGCGATGCTCAAACCGGTGGAACAACCGCTGAAGATCGTTTCGCAGAACAAGCCATTCGTGATTCTGGTGGTTGGCGTCAACGGCGCCGGCAAAACCACCACCATTGGCAAACTGGCGAAGAAGCTGCAACTGGAAGGCAAGAAAGTCATGCTCGCCGCCGGTGACACCTTCCGCGCCGCCGCTGTGGAGCAATTGCAGGTCTGGGGCGAGCGCAACAAGATCCCGGTGATCGCTCAGCACACCGGCGCCGACTCGGCTTCGGTGATCTTCGACGCCGTGCAGGCCGCCAAGGCCCGTGGCATCGACGTATTGATCGCTGACACCGCCGGTCGTCTGCACACCAAAGACAACCTGATGGAAGAACTGAAAAAGGTTCGCCGGGTCATCGGCAAGCTCGACGCCGACGCCCCGCACGAAGTGCTGCTGGTGCTCGACGCCGGTACTGGCCAGAACGCCATCAACCAGGCCAAGCAATTCAACCAGACCGTCGAACTGACCGGTCTGGCGCTGACCAAACTCGACGGTACCGCCAAGGGCGGGGTGATTTTCGCCCTGGCCAAGCAGTTCGGCCTGCCGATCCGCTACATCGGCGTCGGTGAAGGCATCGACGACTTGCGCACTTTTGAAGCCGAACCCTTTGTCCAGGCACTGTTTGCCGAGCGGGAGCGTTCATGATTCGTTTCGAACAGGTCGGTAAACGCTACCCGAACGGTCACGTCGGCTTGCATGAGCTGAGCTTTCGAGTCCGTCGTGGCGAGTTCTTGTTTGTCACCGGCCACTCCGGTGCCGGTAAATCCACCCTGTTGCGCCTGTTGCTGGCGATGGAACGCCCGACCAGCGGCAAACTGCTGTTGGCCGGGCAAGACCTGAGCACCATCAGCAACGCGCAGATTCCGTTCCTGCGCCGACAGATCGGCGTGGTGTTCCAGAATCACCAGTTGCTGTTCGATCGCACGGTGTTCAATAACGTCGCCTTGCCGCTGCAGATTCTTGGCTTGTCCAAGGCCGAAATCGCCAAGCGTGTCGATTCGGCGCTGGAGCGCGTGGCACTTTCGGATAAAACCGATCTGTATCCGGGCGACCTGTCCACCGGTCAGCAACAGCGTGTCGGTATTGCCCGCGCGATCGTGCACCGTCCGGCCTTGCTGCTGGCGGACGAACCGACCGGTAACCTCGACCCGCGTCTGGCGGCGGAAATCATGGGCGTGTTCGAAGACATCAACCGTCTGGGCACCAGCGTGCTGATTGCCAGTCACGACTTGGCCCTGATCGCGCGTATGCGTCACCGCATGCTGACCCTGCAACGCGGCCGATTGATTGGCGACGGGGAGGCCGGCGAATGAGTGCGACTCGCAGTCCGAAGGTTTCCGAACGCGTGGCCCCGAAAGCCGCCGATCCGCAGCCGCCAAAGAAGAAAAAGCACGACGAGGACGATGGTCCTGACTTCGCCACGCTGTTCCGTGCCTGGGTCGAAAGCCATCGCGCCAGCCTGCTCGACAGCCTGCGTCGTTTGGGCAAACAGCCGATTGGCAGCTTCTTCACCTGCATGGTCATGGCGGTCGCGCTGAGTCTGCCGATGGGGCTTTCGCTGTTGCTTAACAACGTCGAACGTCTTGGCGGTTCGTGGCAGCGGGCGGCGCAGATTTCACTGTACCTGCAACTCGACGCCAGCCCTGAGCAAGGCGAGTCGTTGCGTGAACAGATCAAAGGCATGCCCGGCGTAGCTGATGCTGAATATGTCGGTCGCGATCAGGCGCTGGAGGAGTTCCAGCAACAGTCCGGACTGGGCGAAGCCCTGCGTGAGCTGCCGGAGAACCCGTTGCCGGGCGTGGTGCTGGTCACCCCGAACGAAGTCGACAAGCCAACGCTGGAAGCATTAAGACAAAAACTTTCCGAGTTGCCCAAGGTACAACAGGCGCAACTTGATCTAGTCTGGGTCGAGCGTCTGGCCGCCATCCTCAAGCTTGGCGATCGTTTTGTCTTCGGTCTGACGGTGCTTTTGGTTTCTGCATTACTTTTGGTGATAGGCAATACCATTCGTCTTCATATTGAAAACCGCCGCACCGAGATAGAAGTGATTAAACTCGTCGGCGGCACTGACAGCTACGTGCGTCGTCCCTTCCTTTATATGGGCGCGTTGTATGGCTTCGGTGCGGGACTGTTGTCCTGGGGTGTATTGGCGTTCGGCCTGAACTGGCTGAACGATGCGGTGGTTGGACTGGCCGGCTTGTACGGCAGTGATTTCGCGCTGGCCGGAGTGCCAGTTGCCGACGGTCTGTCGCTCTTGCTTGGCGCGGTGCTGTTGGGTTATATCGGTGCATGGATTGCAGTCGCACGCCATCTCAGGGAGTTGGCGCCGAAGTAGAATCTTTTTTGCGCGTGATTGACCTTGCGGTTTTTTTGGGAACTTGCACTTGAATTCCCGGTCAATTTTTCGCAGTGCCGAGAGGCACGAGTATGTAAGTGGGAGGTTTTTTCGTATGACCAATTCTTTGCAACCTGCGTATGCGTTGGTTCCGGGTGCGAACCTGGAAGCTTACGTGCACACCGTCAACAGCATTCCATTGCTGACGCCGGAGCAGGAGCGTGAACTGGCCGAGAGTCTCTACTATGAGCAGGATTTGGGGGCGGCTCGGCAGATGGTGCTCGCCCACCTGCGTTTTGTCGTACACATTGCCCGTAGCTATTCCGGCTACGGTCTGGCTCAGGCTGACCTGATCCAGGAAGGTAACGTCGGCCTGATGAAGGCCGTGAAGCGCTTCAACCCGGAAATGGGTGTGCGTCTGGTGTCGTTCGCCGTGCACTGGATCAAGGCGGAAATTCACGAGTTCATCCTGCGCAACTGGCGCATTGTGAAAGTCGCGACCACCAAGGCCCAGCGCAAGCTGTTCTTCAACCTGCGCAGCCAGAAGAAGCGTCTGGCGTGGCTGAACAACGAGGAAGTCCACCGTGTGGCGGAAAGCCTCGGCGTTGAACCGCGTGAAGTGCGCGAGATGGAAAGTCGCCTGACCGGCCATGACATGGCCTTCGACCCGGCCGCGGAAGCGGACGACGACAGTGCTTTCCAGTCGCCGGCCAACTATCTGGAAGACCACCGGTACGACCCGGCGCGTCAACTGGAAGATGCCGACTGGAGCGACAACTCCAACAGCAACCTGCACGAAGCGCTGGAAGTGCTGGACGAGCGCAGCCGTGACATCCTCTACCAGCGCTGGCTGGCAGAAGAGAAAGCCACGCTGCACGACCTGGCGCAGAAGTACAACGTGTCGGCCGAGCGAATCCGTCAGCTCGAGAAGAGTGCGATGAACAAGCTCAAGTTGTCGATCGCCGCATAACCGGCGCCTCGGCAATAAAAAACGCCCCGATCAGCGATGATCGGGGCGTTTTTCATTTCTGCTTCAACACAAAACCATTGTAGGAGTGAGCCTGCTCGCGATAGCGGTGTGACAGTCAGCATTGCCGTCACTGATGCACCGCTATCGCGAGCAGGCTCACTCCTACATTTCGATCCTCGGTGTTATCGCGACCACGGTGCCCGCCGTGAATCATTGAGCCCCAGCAAATAGCTATCCCCACCCAACTGACTCATCTGCTGCCGAATCCACCCGGCCCGACGCGACACATAAGCGGTCGGATGGCTGGCACTCCAGACACGCGGATTGGGTAGAACGGCAGCCAGATAACTCGCCTGCTGCCGTGACAACGATTTCGCGCTCACACCAAAGTGATGGCGGGCTGCGGCTTCGGCGCCAAACACCCCGTCATCCCACTCGACGCTGTTCAGGTACACCTCAAGAATCCGCTGCTTGGGCCAGAACACTTCGATCAGCGCGGTAAACCAGGCCTCCAGGCCTTTACGCAGGTAGCTGCGACCGGCCCACAGAAACAGGTTTTTCGACACTTGCTGGCTCAAGGTGCTGGCCCCGCGAATCGAGCCGCCGAGCTCGTTATGGGCGAGGGCTGCCTGAATCGCACTGAAATCAAAACCCCAATGCTCAGGAAACTTCTGATCCTCGCCGGCCATGACCGCGACTTTGAGGTCATCGGAGATTTCGTCCCACGGCTTCCAGGTGCGCTGCAGATCAATTGGCTCGCCATCGACCCAGGATTCGACCTTACGCTCGACCATCAACGCCGTACCCGGCGGCGGCACGAAGCGAAACACCAGCACCAGCAAGACGCTGCCACCGGCGAACCAGAGCAGGGCCTTCGTGAGACGACGGAAAATAGTACGCAGCATAGAGATGGCTTGGCCGAACCGGTGGAGCGGGCCATTATACAGACCCTGCCGATCGCGTCTGACTGGAGTTCCCAATGCTGCGTGGCTTTTTGATGCTGGCTGCTTTTTTCGGTTTCACCGGAGTCGCTTTGGGCGCATTTGCCGCCCATGGCCTGAAAAATCGCCTGACACCCGAGTACCTGGCGATTTTCCACACCGGCGTGACCTATCAACTGGTGCACACCTTGGCGCTGTTTGGTGTGGCGCTGTTGGCCACGCAGATTCAGGGTCGGCTGGTTGCTTGGGCCGGCGTGTCGTTCACCGTCGGCATTCTGTTGTTCTCCGGCAGCCTGTACGTGCTGACCATGACCGGCATCAGCAAGCTCGGCATCATCACCCCGTTCGGTGGTCTGGCATTTCTGGCCGGATGGGTTTGCCTGGGGCTCGCCGCCTGGCGCTTGCAACCAACCGCTTGACGCTTGGTACTGACCTTTAGGTCATGATCGGGCTAGAATGCCAGCCCCTAAAAATGATGGCGGCGTTGCGCATGCGCATTCAGTTGAACGGTGAATCCCTTGAACTGCCCGACGGCGAGACCGTTGCGGCCCTGATCACCCGTCTGGAACTGACCGGACGCCGGGTGGCAGTCGAACTCAATCTGGATATCGTCCCGCGCAGCCAGCATGCCGACACCACCCTCAACGACGGCGACAGCGTTGAAGTGGTGCACGCCATCGGCGGCGGCTGATCGCCCGGCCCGCAAGGGCACAGAATTCTGCAAGACCCTCACTCCTAAAGAGGATTTCCCATGAGCATCGTTCGTAGCGACAAGCCTTTTGTTCTGGCCGGTCGTACTTACCAGTCGCGTTTGCTGGTCGGTACCGGCAAGTACCGTGACATGGACGAAACCCGTCAGGCCATCGAAGCCTCGGGTGCCGAGATCGTCACCTTCGCCGTGCGCCGTACCAACCTGGGCCAGATCGAAGGCGAGCCGAACCTGCTCGACGTGCTGTCGCCGGAGCGCTACACCTTCCTGCCAAACACCGCCGGTTGCTACGACGCCATCGAAGCCGTACGCACCTGCCGCCTGGCCCGTGAGCTGCTCGACGGCCACAATCTGGTGAAGCTGGAAGTTCTGGCCGACCAGAAAACCCTGTTCCCCAACGTGATCGAAACCCTCAAGGCCGCGGAAACGCTGGTCAAGGAAGGCTTCGACGTGATGGTGTACACCAGCGATGACCCGATCATCGCCCGGCAACTGGCGGAAATCGGCTGCATCGCGGTCATGCCACTGGCCGGTCTGATCGGTTCCGGTCTGGGGATCTGCAACCCGTACAACCTGCAGATCATCCTCGAAGAAGCCAAGATTCCCGTGTTGGTCGATGCCGGTGTTGGTACTGCCTCCGACGCGACCATCGCCATGGAACTGGGTTGCGATGCGGTGCTGATGAACTCGGCGATCGCCCACGCCCAGCAGCCGGTGATGATGGCTGAAGCCATGAAACACGCCATCGTTGCAGGCCGCTTGGCCTACCTCGCTGGCCGTATGCCGAAAAAACTCTATGCCAGCGCCTCTTCGCCGCTGGATGGTCTGATCAAGTAAGAGCCATTGATGACTGAATCGAACGACACGCCTATCCAGACGGAAGAAGGCGACGAGCGCCAACACCGCCGCATCAAGAGTTTCGTGATGCGCGCCGGGCGCATGACCGAAGGCCAGCAACGCGGTCTGGATCAAGGTGCGCCGCTGTACGTGCTGCCGCTGGCCGACGCGCCGGTGGATTACGATCAAGTGTTCGGCCGTTCGGCACCGCGCTCGCTGGAGATCGGTTTCGGCATGGGCCACTCGCTGCTGGAAATGGCCGCGGCGGCGCCGGAGCAGGATTTCATCGGCGTTGAAGTGCACCGTCCGGGTGTCGGCGCGCTGCTCAATGGCGTGCTGACTCAGGGCCTGACCAACCTGCGGGTCTACGATTGCGACGCGATCGAAGTGCTCAACCGCTGCATCGCCGACAACAGTCTCGATCGCCTGATGCTGTTTTTCCCGGATCCGTGGCACAAGAGTCGTCACCACAAGCGTCGTATCGTTCAGGCCTCGTTCGCCGAACTGGTGCGCAGCAAGTTGAAGGTTGGCGGCATTCTGCACATGGCCACCGACTGGGAGCCGTACGCCGAATACATGCTGGAAGTGATGAACGTTGCCCCGGGCTACCGCAACCTCGCCGAAGACGGCAAGTGCGTACCACGCCCGACCGAACGCCCGATCACCAAGTTCGAACGCCGCGGCGAACGACTGGGCCATGGCGTGTGGGACCTGAAGTTCGAAAAACAGTCCTGAGTATCACGCGGTAAAAAATGTAGGAGTGAGCCTGCTCGCGATTGCGCACTGACAGTCACCGAAGAGGTTGAATGTCAGACCGCTATCGCGAGCAGGCTCACTCCTACAGTCGTTTTGGGGTGTTTGCGGGATCAGCGACGATCGGCAACTACGCCGATGAGGACGAGGACTACCAACAATACCGGCGCCAGGCTGTAGTTGTTGAACTGGCTCAAACCCTTGATCACCCAAGGCGTGGCGTAGATCAGCGCCGCGCCGCTGCCGATCACGCACAGCAGCGACATCAGCGGTATGCGCAGGGCGCCGGCGATGCTGCCCAGGCGTTGCTCGACCCAGCCTTTGAAGTCGGCGCCGAACAGCACCAGCAGGCAGCCGACCAGCGCCAGGGCGATTTCCGAGAGGTTGCTGCGGCTCCAGCGGGAGACGGTGGCGAGCAGGTCGAGTATCAAATCCATGGGTTTTTCCTTGGGACTGAAGTTGAGAGTTGGGCTCAGCTCAGAAACTGTTGCAGCAAGTCGTTGAGAAACAGCTGTCCGCGCTCGGTGGCCGCCAGACGTGACGGTTCGACCTGCAACAGACCGCTTTGTTCTGCCGCTGCCCGGCCTTCGGCGAGGCTCTCCAGCGACAGCCCGGTACGCTCCGGATACAGGCGCGACTCGACGCCTGCGGTCAGGCGCAAGGCGTTCATCAGAAACTCGAACGGCATCTCGTCGTTGGTCAGCGCTTTTTCGCCAGCCTGAAAGCTTTTCGCCGGGTTGAGATAGTCCTTCGGCAAACGGGTCTTCCAGGTACGCACGATGCGCCCGTCCGGGTGGCTGAGCTTGCCATGCGCACCCGCGCCGATGCCGATGAAGTCGCCAAAACTCCAGTAATTGAGGTTATGCCGCGCCGGGCGCCCGGCCTGTGCATAAGCCGACACTTCGTATTGCGCGTAACCATGCTCGGCCAACAATGCCTGCCCGGCTTCCTGAATGTCCCACAGCGTGTCGTCTTCCGGCAGCACCGGTGGCTGGTTCCAGAACACCGTGTTCGGCTCCAGCGTCAGCTGATACCAGGAAATATGCGTCGGATTCAGTGCGATGGCCTGGCGCAGATCGCTCAAGGCATCGTCCAGCGATTGATCGGGCAAGCCATGCATCAAGTCGAGGTTGAAGTTATCGAACCCGGCCTGCCGCGCCATCCCGGCAGCACGCACTGCTTCGTCACCGTTGTGAATCCGCCCCAGCGCCTTGAGCTTTTCCTGCTGGAAGCTCTGGATGCCGATCGACAGGCGATTGATCCCCAGCTTGCGATACGCGACGAACTTCTCTTGCTCGAAGGTGCCCGGGTTGGCTTCCAGGGTAATTTCGATGTCGTCAGCAAACGGAATGCGCTGTTCGACGCCTGCCAGCAACCGCCCAAGCGCTTCGGCGCTGAACAGGCTTGGCGTGCCGCCACCAAAGAAGATCGAGCTGATTTCACGCCCATAAACAGCGTGCAGATCCTGATCGAGATCGGCCAGCAACGCGTCGACGTATTCCTGCTCCGGCAAAACCGGGCTGGCAGTGTGCGAGTTGAAATCGCAATACGGGCATTTGCGCACACACCACGGGATGTGGATGTACAGCGCCAAGGGCGGCAGCGTTGGCAACGGCGCCCGAGGCGAAGAAGCGGCGCCGCCGACAATCAGCGACGACGCGGAAGAGTCACGGGTCATTTCAAGCCCAGACGCTGGCGCAGCAGATCCATTGCACGGGCGCGGTGGCTGATCTGGTTCTTGTCGGCCGGGCTCAGTTCGGCGCTGGACACCTCACGTTCCGGCACCCAAAACAGTGGGTCATAGCCGAAGCCGTGCTCGCCGCTGGCGGCGGTCAGAATCCGTCCGTGCCACAGGCCTTCGCAGAGGATCGGCAACGGATCATCGGCGTGACGCACCAGCGCCAGCACGCAAACGAATTGCGCGCCGCGCTCGGCTTCCGGTACATCCTTCAGTGCGTCGAGCAGTTTGGCGTTGTTCGCCGCATCGCCCTTGCCGTCGGCATAGCGCGCCGAATAGATGCCCGGCGCGCCGCCGAGGAAATCCACTGCCAGACCGGAATCGTCGGCCAGCGCCGGCAACCCGGAAATCCGTGCGGCATTACGTGCCTTGAGAATAGCGTTCTCGACGAACGACAGACCGGTTTCTTCCGGCTCGACCTTGCTCCACTCGCCAATCGAGCGCAGTTGCACCGATTCGCCGAGCATGGCCTGGAGTTCTTTGAGTTTGCCGGCGTTATGGCTGGCCAGTACGAGCTGCTTGATGTTCATCATTCGCCGGGAAAGAGTTCTTGGTTGAAATTGATGGTGTTGATCTTGTCGCCGTTCTGCACCTTGATTTCAAAGGTGCGGGTTTCCTGCTGTTCCACCGGGTACTGGGCGATGTAGTAGATCGCACCTTGTTCGGTGATCTGGCGGAAATTCAGCGGCACGCTCTGGCTGGTCAGGTCTTTGACCGTGCCGGTGACGTTGGCGATCAGCGGTTTGCCGTCCTTGATCACCGAGACATTGATCACGCCCTGATTCTTGCTGCGGATCAGCTCCGCCGCCTTGGCGATGTCCGGTTGCAGGAACGTCGAGTTGAAGGTGTTGTAGTGCACCGTGATGTCGCCAAAGGTTTCCTTGCGCTCACCCTTGATGACGTCGGCCGCCAGAGCGCTGGTGCTCAGGCAGGCAGTCAATAACAACAACGCTAAACGACCCATGATCGTGCTCCTCGAAATGACGGGATTCAGACCGCGACTTTGTGGTCTGCAAGCTGCGGGCTGCTGACGCGGTAGATACCGATCTCACCTAACAGATTAGGCCATAGCTTACTGGCCCACCCGTGACGGTGCTGTTGATCCACGGCAAGCCGATCAATGACCTTCGCATCACGTTCGCGGCAAAGTTCTTCAAAGTCTTCGAAGGTGCAGAAGTGAATGTTCGGCGTGTTGTACCAGGTGTACGGCAGAAACTCGGAGACCGGCATGCGACCCTTGCTCGCCAGATACCAGCGGCAGCGCCAGTGACCGAAGTTCGGGAAAGTGATGATGCATTGACGGCCGACGCGGAGCATTTCGTCGAGGATCTTGTCCGGGTAGTGCACGGCTTGCAGGGCCTGGGTCATGACGACGATGTCGAAACTGTTGCTGGCGAAGTTGCCCAGTCCCTTGTCCAGATCCTGCTCAATGACGTTGACGCCTTTGGCCACGCACTGGGCGATGTTGTCGGCGTCGTTTTCAAGGCCATAACCGGTGACATTCTTGTTGTCGCGCAGCCAGGTCAGCAACTCGCCGTCACCGCAACCGAGGTCGAGGACGCGGCTGCCGGCGGGGATCCATTCCTGGATGATTTCCAGATCAGCTCTCATGGCTTTCTCACAACGTGATGCGGTTCATGTAATTGCCGAACGCCTGCAAGTAGCGAGGGATCGGAATCAGAAAGGCGTCGTGGCCCTGCGGTGCGTCGATTTCCAGATAACTGACGTCTTTGCGCGCCGCCATCAGCGCGTCCACCAGTTCTCGCGAACGGGCCGGGGAGAAGCGCCAGTCGGTGGTGAACGACATCACGCAGAACCTGGCCGTGGCGTTCTCGAAGGTTTTTGCCAGGTTATCGTCGAAGTTCGCCGCCGGATCGAAGTAGTCCAGTGCCTTGGTCATCAACAGATAAGTGTTGGCGTCGAAGCGTCCGGAGAACTCTTCGCCCTGATAACGCAGGTAGCTTTCGACCTGGAACTCGACACTGTGGAAGTCGTAGTTGAGCTTCTCGCTCTTGAGGCCACGGCCGAATTTCTCGCCCATCGAATCGTCGGACAGGTAAGTGATGTGCCCGACCATGCGCGCCAGCATCAAGCCGCGCTTGGGGATCACGCCCGCTTCCTGGAACGAACCGCCGTGGAATTCCGGGTCGGTCAGGATCGCCTGACGCGCGACTTCGTTGAAGGCGATGTTCTGCGCCGACAACTTCGGTGCCGAGGCGATGGCCAGGCAATGACGCACGCGATCAGGGTAGGTGATGGTCCATTGCAACGCCTGCATACCGCCGAGGCTGCCGCCAATCACCGCCGCCCACTGGCCGATGCCGAGCAAGTCCGCGAGACGCGCCTGGCTGTGCACCCAGTCTTCCACGGTAAGCACCGGGAAGTCGGCGCCGAACGGTTTGCCGGTCTCCGGGTTGATGCTGCTCGGGCCGGTGGAGCCGTTGCAGCCGCCGAGGTTGTTCAGGCTGACCACGAAGAACTTGTTGGTGTCGATCGGTTTGCCCGGGCCGATGCAGCTGTCCCACCAACCGGGTTTGCGGTCGTCGACGCTGTGATAACCGGCAGCGTGATGATGGCCGGACAAGGCGTGGCAAATCAGCACGGCGTTGCTCGCTTGCGCGTTCAGCGTGCCGTAGGTTTCGTAGATCAGGTCATAGGCGGCCAGCGAACGACCACAGGCCAAGGCCAGCGGTTCGCTGAAGTGCGCGGTTTGCGGCGTCACCAGACCAACAGAATCGGGGGGAAAGGCAGTTGGCATCGACCCTGCTCTCGTTGAAATGAGGCGTAAGTCTAAAGACCGGGGGGGTTAGCGGCAAGCGGCCCTCACCCTAGCCCTCTCCCAGAGGTAGAGGGGACTGACCGAGGTGTTCTTTTGAGCTACGCCGACCTGATCTATCGAGTCGAACTCAGGTTTTGAAAACCACCCAAATCGGCTCCCTCTCCCGGAGGAAGAGGGGACTGACAGGGGTGGATGTTCGAGATACGCCGACGTGGGATATCGAGTCGAACTCAAGTTTTGAAAACCACCCAAATCGGCTCCCTCTCCGGGAGGAAGAGGGGACTGGCTGGGGTGGATGTTCGAGATACGCCGACGTGGGGTATCGAGTTGAACTCAAGTTTTGAAAACACCATAGATCGGCTCCCTCTCCAGGGGGAGAGGGCTGGGGTGAGGGGTACAGGCGCCGCAAAACTCAAGACAAGCGCCCAACCAACCCCGGCAAATCCGGCAACTTCTTCGGCGAGCAGATCCTCACCCGCTTCTGCCGGTTCAACTCGCCACTGAGCAAACTGACCTGGCTCTTGGACACCCCAAACGCCTTGGCCAGAAAGCCCATCAGATAAGCATTGGCCTTGCCCTCGACCGGCGGCGCGGTCAGGCGGATCTTCAAACGATCGCCGTGCAGCCCGGCGAAGTCATCGCTGCGGGCTGCCGGTTGCAGGTGACACTCGAGGATCAAGTCGTCACCGTCCCATCGAAACCAGCTCACATCAGCAGACGGAGGATTTCCGGCATCATCGTCATCGCCGCCAGATTGTTGATCACCAGCATGTCGATCAGCTTCAGCGCGAGGAAGGCGAAGATCGGCGACAGGTCCAGGCCGCCGAGATTCGGCAGAAAGCGGCGGAACGGCGCCAATGCAGGCTCGCAGATCTGGTTGACCAGTTCAGCGCCCGGATTGTGGCTGCCCGGTGCAACCCACGACAGAATCACGCTGATGATCAGGGCGAAGAAGAAGATCTTCAGGAACAGCGCGGTCACGCCGATCAGCGACCAGATCAACAGTTGCAGCGGATTACCGGTGGTGCCGTAAGTCAGCAGCAGGGTCAGCGCCATCAGCGCCAGTTGCACCAGAATCGCCAGCACCAGCGAAGACATGTCCAGACCGAACAGGCTCGGAATGATCCGGCGCAGTGGTTTGAGCAGCGGCTGGGTCGCTTTGACGATGAACTGGCACAGCGGGTTGTAGAAGTTGGCCCGTACCAGTTGCAGAACGAAGCGCAGCAGCACGATCAGCAGGTACAGGCTGCCGAGGGTTTGCAGCACGTAAACCGCTGCAGTGTTCAATCCAATCATGTAAGGCTCCTTATTTGCCCAGTTGTTCGGCCATTTCGGCCGAGCGGTGCGCGGCGGCGCCGAGTGCGGTTTCGACCAGGGCTTCAAAGCCATTGGCCTGGAATGATTTGATCGCGGCTTCGGTTGTGCCGTTTGGCGAGGTCACACGGCGCCGTAGTTCGGCAGCGTCAACGTCGCTGGAGACGGCCATATGCGCGGCGCCCAGTGCGGTCTGCAGGGTCAGTTGTTCTGCGATGTCTTTCGGCAGGCCGAGTTTGACGCCGGCGGCGGTCATGGCTTCGATCAGCAGGAAGAAGTACGCCGGGCCGGAGCCGGACACAGCGGTCACGGCGTCGAGTTGTTGTTCTTCTTTCAGCCACAGGGCGATACCGACGGCGGACAGCAGTTCTTCAGCTTGCTGACGTTGCTCGGCGGTCACTTCGCTGGTCGCGTACAAACCGCTGACACCTTGCCGCAGCAGCGCCGGGGTGTTTGGCATGCAGCGCACGATCGGCTGCTCGCCAAGCCACGCGGTCATGCTCGCGCAAGTGATGCCAGCGGCAATCGACACCACCAATTGATTGGGCTTCAGGCTTGGGCGAATGGCCTCGCACACGGCTTTCATCGCCTGCGGCTTGACCGCCAGCACGATCACATCGACGCCGTCGATGGCCTGGGCGTTGTCGGCGAAAGTTTCGATGCCGTGTTCGGCACTGACTTTGGCGCGAGTTTCTTCGCCCGGATCGCTGGCACGGATGTGTGCAGCTTCCAGACCTTTGGCGCGCAGGCCGCCGATCAAACTGGCCGCCATGTTGCCCGCACCGATAAACGCAATACGTGTGTTGCTCATGTGTGGTCCTTATCTGGAAACGTTCAAGATTGGGAATAGTCGCGGGCGCCAAACAGGGCCGTACCGATACGAACCCAAGTGGCGCCTTGGGCGATGGCCGACTCAAGGTCGTGGCTCATGCCCATGGAAAGTGTGTCGAGCGGCAGATCTAGGCTCGCTTGCAGCTTCTGCACGGCGGCGAAGGCCGCGTCTTGCTCGGCGCGATCTTCAGTCGGCTCGGGAATTGCCATCAGCCCACGCAGCTTCAGCCGGGGCAGGGCGCTGATGGCTTCGGCCAGCGCCGGCAGATCAGCCGGGGTGCAGCCAGATTTGCTGGCCTCACCGCTGACGTTGACCTGAATGCAGATATTCAGCGGCGGCAGTTCAGCCGGGCGCTGTTCGGACAAGCGTTGAGCGATTTTCAGGCGATCCACGGAGTGCACCCAGTCGAAATGCTCGGCGATGGCGCGAGTCTTGTTCGATTGAATGGGGCCGATGAAGTGCCAGATCAAGGGCAGATCCGCCAGTTCGAGCTGTTTGCCCAGGGCTTCCTGCAGGTAGTTCTCGCCAAAGTCACGCAGGCCGGCGGCATACGCTTCGCGCAGGGCTGCGGCGGGTTTGGTCTTGCTCACGGCGAGCAACTGGACGCTGTTTTCAGGACGGTGTGCGGCTTGGGTCGCGGTCTGGATGCGCGAACCAACCTGGAGAATGTTGTCTGCTATCGTGGACATCAAGAGGCGCCGGCGGTCTGAAGGTTCGCGGCATTCTACTGGAATTGAGGAGCGCTATGGATATCACTGAACTGCTGGCCTTCAGCGCCAAACAAGGCGCTTCCGACCTGCACCTGTCGGCCGGTCTGCCGCCGATGATCCGTGTCGATGGCGATGTGCGGCGGATCAATCTGCCGGCGCTGGATCACAAGCAAGTGCATGAGCTGATCTACGACATCATGAACGACACCCAGCGGGTCGACTTCGAGAAACATCTGGAAACCGACTTTTCCTTTGAAGTGCCGGGTGTGGCGCGTTTCCGGGTTAACGCCTTTAACCAGAACCGTGGCGCCGGCGCCGTATTCCGTACCATTCCGTCGAAAGTGCTGAGCATGGAAGACCTCGCCATGGGCGACGTCTTCCGCAAGATCACCGATGCGCCGCGCGGGCTGGTGCTGGTCACCGGGCCGACCGGTTCCGGCAAGTCGACCACGCTGGCGGCGATGATCGATTACCTCAACACCCACCGTCATCACCATATCCTGACCATTGAAGACCCGATCGAATTCGTTCACGAATCGCGCAAATGCCTGATCAATCAACGCGAAGTCCATCGTGATACCCGCAGTTTCGCCACGGCTTTGCGTTCGGCGTTGCGTGAAGACCCGGACGTGATTCTGGTCGGCGAGATGCGTGACCTGGAAACCATTCGCCTGGCGCTGACCGCAGCCGAAACCGGGCATCTGGTGTTCGGCACGCTGCACACCACCTCAGCGGCGAAAACCATCGACCGGGTGGTCGACGTGTTCCCCGGTGACGAGAAGTCGATGGTGCGCTCGATGCTGTCGGAGTCGTTGCTGGCGGTGGTCTCGCAGACGCTGATCAAGAAGATCGGCGGCGGGCGGGTGGCGGCGCACGAGATCATGCTGGGCACGTCGGCGATCCGTAACCTGATCCGTGAGGACAAGGTCGCGCAGATGTATTCGGCGATTCAGACCGGTGGGTCGTTGGGCATGCAGACACTGGACATGTGCCTGAAGGATCTGGTGACCAAGGGCTTGATCAGCCGCGAACATGCGCGGGAGAAGGCGCGGACACCGGATAATTTCTGAGAGAGATTTTCGATGTTCTCACCGGCCCTTTCGCGAGCAAGCTCGCTCCCACATTTGATTGCATTCCTTCAATTGGAATGCTTTCACCTGTGGGAGCGAGCTTGCTCGCGAAGAGGGCGGTACTGCTTGAGCAGATTACGGATCAGTCAGCTCAGCGCTGAACCACGCGCATCTGGCTTTGTTCTTTCGGCAACACACGCTTGGCAACCACGTAATGCTGCTGCCAGTACGGCTTGTTCAGCGTATCGATGCTCACCGCTTTGCCACGACGAGGCGCGTGGATGAAGCGGTCGTTACCCAGGTAGATGGCAACGTGGTTGACCCGACGGCTCTTGATGTTGAAGAAAATCAGATCGCCCGGCTTGAGATCCTTGCGCTCGACTTTCTCGCCGTGGCCGCTGGCCATGGCGTTCGAGGTGCGTGGCAGGTCGAACGTAGCGTCGTTGAACGCGTATTTCACCAGACCGCTGCAATCGAAGCCTTTACTTGGGCTGCTGCCGCCCCAACGATAAGGTGTACCGAGGACGTTTACCGCACGGCTCAGCACATTGCTGCTTTCCTTGCTCGCCATCGGTGGCACCAGCTTGCTGTGGCTCTTGCTGCTCAGCGTGGTGGTTTTGCTTTTGCTGCTTTTGCTCGAAGGAGCCGAAGCATGGGATTTAGGGGTAAAGCCGTTAACGTTGGGAAGACGTTGCTCACGATTGGTGGCGTGGGCGGCCAGTGGCATTAATAGGCAGATGGTTAGCCATGTCTTGAAAAATGGTCGCATTAGGCGTGGCTCTTCAGTGATAGCGCGCAACTTTATAACAGAGTTTTTTTTCATTCCGAGTCCGTTGGTCGATTCAGTTGGCGGCCAACGGAACCAAATAAGCGGCAAATGGACGCAATTGTCGGACAGAAGTCAGGTGCTATAAGGCTTTGACGGTAGCAACGGTAACATTTGCCGTACGTCGGCTACCTGTAAAAAAGTCACAAAGAATTCAAGAATATTTATCTATCGCGTGAATCGAGGTCTTCATGAACCCCTATCAACAAGTTGTTCAGCAGCAAGATACGCACAGCAAAATCATCGGCTATCTGCTGTGGATTTTCGGTTTTACCGGCGCCCACCGTTTCTACTACGGTAAACCGGTGACCGGGACGATCTGGTTCTTCACCTTCGGTTTGCTCGGCATTGGCTGGCTGATCGACCTGTTTCTGATCCCGGCAATGGATCGCGAAGCGGATCTGCGTTTTACCGCCGGGCCGATCGAGTACAACGTGGCGTGGATTCTGCTGACGTTCCTCGGAGCATTGGGCGTGCACCGGATGTATCAGGGCAAGTGGATCAGTGGCCTGATCTATCTGCTGACGGGCGGGTTGTTCTTTCTGGGGGTGCTGTATGACTTCTGGACGCTGAATGATCAAGTGTCGGTGCGTAACGCCGAAGGCAGAGGCGCCTTCCAGTAAGTCTTCGCGAGCAGGCTCGCTCCCACACTGGATCTGTGAACGACACAAATCCCCTGTAGGAGTGAGCCTGCTCGCGATCGGCTCAACGCGGTATCAAGCCTGGTGGCTGATCCGCCCATCCACCAGCGTGTAGCGAACCACGCCCGGCAAAGTGTGGCCAATGAACGGGCAGTTCTCACCCTTCGACAACCAGTTCTCACCAGCCACCGTCGAAGCCTGCGGATCGAACAGCACGATATCCGCCGCACCACCCACCGCCAGTTTGCCCGCCGGCAGACGCAGCGCTTCAGCCGGGCCAGCGCTCAGGCGCGCCAGCAAGGTCGGCAAATCAAGCAACCCATCCTCCACCAGCGTCATCGCCAACGGCAGCAACAGCTCAACACTGCTGATGCCCGGTTCGGTCGCGCCGAACGGTGCCAGTTTGGCGTCACGCTCGTGCGGCTGGTGATGGCTGGAGATCGCCGATACAACACCGGACTTCACCGCTGCACGCAAACCATCGCGGTCAGCACGCGTACGCAGCGGTGGCTGCACGTGATACAGACTGCTGAAGTCGATCAATGCTTCGTCGGTCAGAATCAGCTGATACAGCGCGACATCCGCCGTCACCTTCAAACCACGCGCCTGCGCCTGAGCGATCAGGGCCACGCCGCGAGCGCTGGTCAACTGACTGAAATGCGCGCGCACGCCAGTCTGCTCGACCAGCAACAGATCCCGGGCCAAGGCCACGGTCTCAGCGGTTTCCGGAATCCCCGGCAGACCGAGGAAACTGGCCACCGCGCCTTCATGAGCCAAACCACCTTCGGCCAGATCGTGATCCTGTGAGTTGAAAATCACCGTCAGGTCGAAGGTCGCCGCGTATTCCAGCGCCCGGCACAGGGTGCGGGTGTTGCGGAAGCTTTCGAGACCGTTGCCGAACGCCACACAACCAGCGTCGCGCAGCGCCACCAACTCAGCCAGTTGCTCGCCGTCCAGACCTTTGCTCAGCGCGCCAATCGGGAACACCTTGGTGTTGCCGGCTTCGCGTGCGCGGTCGAGGATCAGTTCGGCCACAGCGGAGGTGTCGAGCACCGGTTTGGTTTTCGGCGGGCAGCACAGGCTGGTCACACCGCCGGCAGCCGCGGCGCGGGTTTCGCTGATGATCGAGCCTTTGCGGCTGTAACCCGGCTCGCGCAGGGCTACGTTCAGATCAACGAGGCCCGGAGCGGCAACGAGGCCTTGGGCATCAATGGTTTCAACTGCCGTGAAACCCGCTGGGGCCGCGCCGAGGGCGACGATCTTGCAGGCTTCAACGTGAATGTCGGTGATTTGATCCAGGCCGCTGCTTGGATCGATGACGCGTGCGCCGAGAATGCTGAGCTTCACTGGGCGTTCTCCTGCTCGAATTGGCGCTGGGCCGTTTGCCCGCTCATGGCCATGGACAGCACGGCCATACGAATGGCAATGCCGTAGGTCACCTGATTGAGGATCACCGAGTGCGGGCCGTCGGCCACTGCTGACTCGATCTCCACCCCCCGGTTGATCGGCCCCGGGTGCATGACGATGCAATCGGGTTTGGCCCCGGCCAGGCGCGCGGTGGTCAGGCCGAACAGGCGGTAGAACTCGCCTTCGCTCGGCAGCAGGCCGCCGGTCATGCGTTCACGCTGCAGGCGCAGCATGATCACCACGTCGACGTCTTTCAGGCCTTCGGTCATGTCGGTGTAAACCTTCACGCCGTATTGCTCGATGCCGATCGGCAGCAGGGTTTTCGGCGCGATCACGCGGATGTCCGGGCAACCGAGGGTTTTCAGCGCAAGCATGTTCGAGCGCGCCACCCGCGAGTGCAGGATGTCGCCGACGATGGCCACCGAGAGGTTTTCAAAGCCGCCCTTGTGCCGACGGATGGTGAGCATGTCGAGCATGCCCTGCGTCGGGTGCGCGTGACGGCCGTCGCCGCCGTTGATGATCGCCACTTGCGGGCAAACATGCTCGGCGATGAAGTGCGCGGCACCGGAATCACCGTGGCGTACGACGAACATGTCGGCGGCCATGGCTTCGAGGTTGCGCAAGGTGTCGAGCAGCGTTTCGCCCTTGCTGGCCGACGAGGTCGACACGTTCAGGGTGATCACGTCTGCCGACAGTCGCTGGGCGGCCAGTTCGAAGGTGGTGCGGGTGCGCGTGGAGTTTTCGAAGAACACGTTGCACACGGTCTTGCCGCGCAGCAACGGGACTTTCTTCACCGCCCGGGCACCGACTTCGAGGAACGAGTCGGCAGTGTCGAGGATTTCCGTCAGCAACTCGCGGCGCAGGCCGTCGAGCGATAGGAAGTGGCGCAGCTGGCCCTGATCATTGAGCTGCAGCGGGCGCTTGGTATCTAGAGGCGTCATCGCGAGGGGGACTCTCAATAGGGCGGATTAAAGGTTGAAGTCTTGCAGTTCGAGCGTCAGCGGCTCGGGGCCGGACAGCTTGACCCGTTCGTGAGCGGCCAGCGACAACGTCGCGCCAACCACGTTCGGGCGGATCGGCAGCTCGCCGGCGTCCAGGTCCAGCAGGCAGACCAGGGTCACGCTGGCCGGACGGCCGTAGTCGAACAATTCGTTCATGGCGGCGCGGATGGTGCGACCGCTCATCAGTACGTCGTCGATCAGCACCAGATGCTGGCCTTCGATCTCGAAGGGCAGGGCGGACGGGCGCACTTGCGGGTGCAGGCCGTTCTGGCTGAAGTCGTCGCGGTAGAAAGACACATCCAGCGTGCCCAGTGGCGCGTCGCTGCCCAATTCCTTGAGCAAGGCCTGTGCGACCCAGATGCCGCCAGTGCGAATGCCGATGTAACGCGGTTCAGTGATGTCACGCTGGGCAAGGTGCGCCTTGAGGCGGGTCGCCATCTGGCTGATCAGATCGGCGGGATTTGGCAGGCTCATGGTTGCTCCTTGTTGGGGGCGAGTCGGGTCCGTGGACGCAACTCGGTTTTTCACTCAAAAGAAAAGCGCCGAAGCGCTTGTCAGGATTCAAACAATGCAGTGTTTTCATCGAGCCAGCCCTGCAACAGCAGAGCGGCGGCGATGGCGTCCACCGGGTTGTCGCGGTAACTGCCCTTCTGACCGCCACGGACCAGACGCTCGCCTTTGGCCTCGAAGGTGGTCAGGCGTTCGTCGTGGGTATAGAAGGGCACATTGAAGCGGCCATTGAGGCGGCGGGCGAATTTTTCCGCGCGCAGGCACATTTCGCTCGGCGTGCCGTCCATGTTCAGCGGCAGGCCGACGACCACGGCGTCGGGTTTCCATTCCTTGAACAGCGCTTCAACCTGATTCCAGTCGGGAATGCCGTTTTGCGCTTTCAAGGTGCACAGCTCGCGGGCCTGGCCAGTAATCACCTGGCCGACCGCGACGCCGATCTGTTTGGTGCCGTAGTCGAAGCCGAGAATCAGGCGCAGGGCCATCAGGCGTGACCTGCCTGGCTGGTCAGCAGGCTGAGGTTGATCCCCAAATGCCTGGCCGCCGCTTCGAGGCGCAGTTCGCTGCTGGTGTTGAACAGGATGTCGGCGTCGTACGGGCAGTTCAGCCAGGCGTTGTCGGCGAGTTCCGCTTCCAGTTGCCCGGCTTCCCAACCGGCGTAACCGAGGGCAATCAGGCTTTTCGCCGGGCCGACGCCGTCCGCGATGGCGAACAGCACGTCCTGCGAGGTCGACAGGGCCAGATCGCCGTCCAGTTGCGCGGTGGCCTGGAAAGTCTTGCCCGCCGGGTGCAACACGAAACCGCGATCGGTCTGCACCGGCCCGCCGATGAAGATCGGTACGTGCTGGCAAAGCGCTGGCGGGTCGATGTCCGGGCGCAATTGCTCGAGGATGTCGGCCAGATTCAGCTCTTGCGGCCGGTTGACCACAATCCCCATAGCGCCATTGGCCGTGTGCTCGACGATGTAGGTCAAGGTGTGGGCAAAGTTCGGGTCGGCCATGTGTGGCATGGCGATCAGGAATTGATGCTTGAGGTAGCTGGGGCTGACGTTTTTCATGTGCGCTAGTGTGGCGTTCGGGGGGCGAACTGACAAGCTGGAGATGCTGACAACAACACAGATCCATTGTAGGAGTGAGCCTGCTCGCGATAGCGGTGTGCCAGAATCGAAATTGTTGACTGATACACCGCTATCGCGAGCAGGCTCACTCCTACAAGGGGTTGCGGTGTGTCAATTGCTCGAGAGCTTGTCGCCCCGGGCAAATTTCCAGGTACGAATGATTTCCAGACGGTCGATATCCGACAAGTCCCCGGTAAACGGGGCAAACGGTGCCGCCAGTCGGACGATGCGCTGCGCCGCCTGATCCAGCAGCGGCTGGCCGGAAGATTCCAGCACCAGCACTTCATACAGCGAACCGTCGCGATTGATCGAAACCATCAGGCGCAAATTGCCGTAGATCTGCTTGCGCCGTGCTTCTTCGGGGTAATTGAGGTTGCCGATCCGCTCGACCTTCTTGCGCCAGTCGTCCTTGTACCAGGCACCCTTGTCGCGCATGGTCGATGCCGCGCTCAAGCGGTGAATACGCGGGCGTTTGGCGTACAGCTGTTGTTCCTTGGCCAGTTCCGCTTCGAGGCTGGCGATGTCGCTGGACAGCTGCGAGCTGTCGAATTCCGGCGCATCAACCGTCGGTTTGACCTCGGTTTTGCTTTCTTCTTTCTTGGTCGGTGCTTTTTTCGGCTTTGGCGCGACGGTGGTCACCGCAGCCTTCGGCGCGGCCTCCTGCACTTCCGGTTTGGCGGCCGGTGGCGGGGTGACTTTTTTGACCTGATTGTCCTGGAACGGCGCCACCTCAGTGGTTTTGGGGATCGCCTTCTTGTCCAGCGTGCCGCTGCCTTCCTGATGTTCTTGGGCGAGAAAGTCAGCCTTCTCCGGCTTCTTTTCGCTCTTGAAGGTAGCGAGGGTTATTTCCAGGGTTTTGCTGATTTGCTTGGGCTCGACCATCGTGAAGCCGACGCCGAGCAGCAGCGCCAAATGGATCAGCGCCGCGAGAAACAGGGTAAAACCGAGGCGATCGGCCGGGCGCACGCCACGGTGGGCGAGTTCTGCGGGCAGATCGGACGGGAGGGTCATGACAAGAAAACCAACATCGCGTTTTTCAGAGGCTGCGCATGATAACGCAATGTTGGTTTCACGCCTTGGGCTTCACGCTTCAAGCGACAGACTGCATGTGACGTGCATCATGCTTGTGGCAATTTGCCGGCGGCTTGCAGCTTCTTGGCGATGGCATCCATGAGCATGCCGCCAATGTCAGTGCCGAAGGCATTGTCGATTTCACGGATGCAGGTCGGGCTGGTGACGTTGATTTCGGTGAGGCTTTCGCCGATCACATCGAGACCAACGAACAGCAGGCCTTTCTCACGCAAGGTCGGGCCGACTTGAGCCGCGATCCAGCGATCCTTTTCAGTCAGCGGGCGCGCTTCACCACGGCCACCGGCCGCGAGGTTGCCACGGGTTTCGCCCTGCGCCGGAATCCGCGCCAGGCAGTAATCCACCGGCTCACCGTCGATCATCAGGATGCGTTTGTCGCCGTCCTTGATTGCCGGCAGGTAAGCCTGGCCCATGATCTGCTGGCCACCGAGGGCGGTCAGGGTTTCCAGAATCACCGACAGGTTCGGATCGCCCGCGCGGTGACGGAAGATCGACGTGCCGCCCATGCCGTCCAGCGGCTTGAGGATCACGTCGCCATGCTTGGCGGCGAACTCACGCAGCACGTCGGCGCGGCGGCTGACCACGGTTGGCGGTGTGCACTGCGGGAACAGCGTGGCGAACAGCTTTTCATTGCAGTCGCGCAGGCTCTGCGGCTTGTTCACCACCAGCACGCCAGCGGTTTCGGCCTGTTCAAGCAGGTAGGTGGAGTAGACGAACTCCATGTCGAACGGCGGATCCTTGCGCATCAGGATCACGTCCAGATCGCTCAGCAGGTTGTCCTGCTCGGCGTCCAGTTCGAACCACTTTTCCGGGTTGGCGAAGACTTTCAGCGGCTTCATGCGCGCCCGTGCCTGACCTTCAGCCTGATACAGGTCGCGCTGTTCCATATAGAACAGTTCCCAGCCACGCTTCTGCGCGGCCAGCAGCATGGCCAGCGAGCTATCCTTTTTATAGGAGATGCTGGCGATAGGGTCCATGACAATCCCGACGCGAACGCTCATTGGGTTTTCCTCGAAAATTGGCTACCGGATCGGTATTGAAAAAGTGCCGCCAGAGTGGCGCCGGGCGGGTTTTCGGTCAAGGAAAAACCCGTCGATAGATTGCATCTGGAGACTGTGCTAAAAAGACTGCCAAGCGGTGCTGGCCCTTGAACATCAAGGGTTTCCAGCCATTACTCATCGCAAAACGGACAATTTGATTCGCAAAGGCGACGGTAGAGCCCTCTTATGGAACAGCAGTCCAGCGCCTTGAAGGTCATGGTGATCGACGACTCGAAAACGATTCGTCGCACTGCCGAAACATTATTGAAGAATGTCGGCTGCGAAGTGATCACGGCGATCGACGGTTTCGATGCGTTGGCAAAGATCGCCGACAACCATCCCGGGATCATTTTTGTCGACATCATGATGCCGCGTCTGGATGGTTATCAGACCTGCGCTTTAATCAAGAACAACAGCGCGTTCAAAGCCACGCCGGTGATCATGCTGTCATCGCGTGACGGACTGTTCGACAAGGCCAAGGGGCGGATTGTCGGTTCTGATCAATTTTTGACCAAGCCTTTCAGCAAGGAAGAACTGCTCAACGCGATCCAGGCCCACGTACCGGGCTTCGCCGCCGTTTTGCCGCAGTAAGACACGTACAGAGACACGCGGCCAGCGGGCCGGGGGTCGACAAGAAAAATGGGGAAAACCATGGCACGTATCCTGATCGTCGATGATTCGCCGACTGAAATGTACAAACTGACCGGCATGCTCGAAAAGCACGGCCATGAAGTGCTGAAGGCCGAAAACGGCGCCGACGGCGTAGCACTGGCCCGTCAGGAAAAACCTGATGCGGTACTGATGGACATCGTCATGCCCGGTCTCAATGGTTTTCAGGCCACCCGCCAGTTGACCAAGGATGCCGACACCAGCCACATCCCGGTGATCATCATCACCACCAAGGATCAGGAAACCGACAAGGTCTGGGGCACCCGTCAGGGCGCCAAGGACTACCTGACCAAACCGGTCGACGAAGACACCCTGATCAAGACCCTGAACAACGTGCTCAAAGGCTGATCGCGCGACCATGAGCGAATCGCTGACCGCGTTCGAACTGCTCTGGCAGATCGACCAGCGCTGCCGCTTGCTGGCGGCGGACCTGCCGTCGCAACCGGCGCGCCAGGATCGCTGGAGCGGCATCGGCTTTCGCCTCGGCGAGCATTGGTATGTGGCGCCGATGGGCGAAGTCAGCGAAGTGCTCCACGAGCCGCGCTTCACCCAGTTGCCCGGGGTCAAGCCGTGGGTCAAAGGCGTGGCTAACCTGCGCGGGCGGCTGTTGCCGATCATGGATTTGTGCGGATTTTTCGGCCATGAACTGTCGCCGCTGCGTAAACAGCGCCGGGTATTGGTGGTCGAGCATGGCGATGTGTTTGCCGGGTTGATGGTCGATGAGGTGATTGGTCTGCAGCATTTCGAGCAGGACAGCTTCGAACCGATCTCGATCAGCAAGCGCCAGGGCTCCAAGGCCGAGTTCGTCAAAGGCTACTTCCGCCGTGAGCAGAACTGGCGGGTGTTCAGTTTGTTTGCGCTGGCCAAATCCCCGGTGTTCATGAGCGTCGCGATATAGCCGTTACAACAAAGATCCCTTGTAGGAGTGAGCCTGCTCGCGATTCAGGCACCGCGGTGTATCAAGCACACCGCGTTATCGTTCAATCGCGAGCAGGCTCACTCCTACAAGTTCTACCGGTGAGCTTCAAACAGGCGAGGACCGATGACAAAAGCAAAAACAGGCAAGCCGGCGGAAGGCTCGCGCAGTCGCTCGCAGATCATCGTGCTGTTCATCGCACTGATCGTGTTCATCATGCTGCTGTTCGCCAACTTCGCGTACCTCAATACCCAGGCGAACTACGACAAACAGTACATCGGCCACGCCGGTGAACTGCGCGTGCTCTCGCAACGCATCGCCAAGAACGCCACCGAAGCCGCCGCCGGCAAGGCTGCCGCGTTCAAGCTGCTCAGTGATGCGCGCAACGATTTCGCCCAGCGCTGGGGTTACCTGAAGAAGGGTGATCCGGCCACCGGCCTGCCTCCCGCCCCGGCTACCGTGCGCCCGGAAATGCGCGCCGTGCAGCTCGACTGGGAACGCCTGCTGAAAAACACCGACGCGATTCTCTCCAGCGAACAGACCGTGCTGTCGCTGCATCAGGTCGCCGCGACCCTGGCCGAAACCGTGCCGCAGTTGCAGATCGAATACGAAAAAGTTGTCGAAATCCTCCTGCAACGCGGCGCCCCGGCGGCGCAAGTGGCGATGGCTCAGCGTCAATCGTTGCTGGCCGAGCGCATCCTTGGCGCGGTCAATACCGTACTCGCCGGCGACGAAAACTCCCAGCAAGCCGCCGATGCCTTCGGCCGCGACGCCACCCGTTTCGGCCAAGTGCTCAACGGCATGCTGCAAGGCAACCCGACCCTGAAAATCAGCCAGGTCGAAGACCGCGACGCCCGTGCCCGTTTGAGTGAGATTTCCGAGCTGTTCCAGTTTGTCTCCGGCTCCGTCGATGAAATCCTCGAGACCTCGCCGGAGCTGTTCAAGGTTCGTGAATCGGCGAGCAATATCTTCAGCCTCTCGCAAACCCTGCTCGACGAAGCCTCGCACCTGGCCACTCGCTTTGAGAACCTTGCCGGTGGGCGCAACACCGACACCATCGGCGGTTACGTCCTCGGTTTGCTGGCGCTGGCCTCGATCATCCTGATCGGCATGGTCATGGTTCGTGAAACCAACCGGCAACTGCGTGAAACTGCCGAGAAGAACGAGCGCAACCAGAACGCGATCATGCGTCTGCTCGACGAAATCGAAGACCTCGCTGATGGCGACCTCACCGTGACCGCCTCGGTGACCGAAGACTTCACCGGCACCATTGCTGACTCGATCAACTATTCCGTCGACCAACTGCGCGATCTCGTCGCGACGATCAACCTCACCGCCGGCCAGGTCGCCGCTGCGGTGCAGGAAACCCAGGCCACCGCCATGCACCTGGCGCAGGCCTCGGAACATCAGGCCCAGCAGATTTCCGAAGCCTCGACAGCGATCAGCGACATGGCCGAATCCATCGATCAGGTCTCGGCCAACGCCGCCGAGTCTTCAGCGGTCGCCGAGCGCTCGGTGGAAATCGCCAACAAGGGCAACGAGGTGGTGCACAACACCATCCACGGCATGGACAACATTCGCGAGCAGATTCAGGACACCGCCAAACGCATCAAGCGTCTGGGCGAGTCGTCGCAGGAAATCGGCGACATCGTCAGCCTGATCGACGACATCGCCGACCAGACCAACATCCTCGCCCTCAACGCGGCGATTCAGGCGTCGATGGCCGGTGATGCCGGGCGCGGTTTTGCCGTGGTCGCCGATGAAGTGCAGCGGCTGGCCGAACGCTCGTCCGCCGCCACCCGGCAGATCGAAACCCTGGTGCGGGCGATTCAGACCGACACCAACGAAGCCGTAATTTCCATGGAGCAAACCACCACCGAAGTGGTGCGCGGCGCGCGACTGGCGCAGGATGCCGGTGTGGCCCTGGAAGAAATCGAAGGCGTGTCGAAAACCCTCGCGGCGCTGATTCAAAGCATCTCCAACGCGGCGCAGCAGCAGACGACGTCGGCCGGGCAGATTTCCCTGACGATGAACGTGATCCAGCAGATCACCTCGCAGACTTCGTCCGGCTCCACGGCCACCGCCGAAAGCATCGGCAACCTGACGAAAATGGCCAGTCAGTTACGGCGTTCGGTGTCCGGCTTCACCTTGCCGGCGGCGACAGATAAAGCGTGAGTGGAGTGGTTATGGGTGATCGGCACGACTATGTGGCCCTCGAATGGGTCAAAGGCGAAATTGCCGAAACGCTGAAGCTGGCGCATCAGGCGATTGAAGCCGTGCTCGATGATCCGCAGGCCTTTCCCGGGCTGGACGAGTGCCTGGATTACATCCATCAGGTCCACGGCAGTCTGCAGATGGTCGAGTTCTACGGCGCAGCGCTGCTCGCCGAGGAAATGGAGCATCTGGTCGAAGCCTTGCAGCACGAGCGCGTCAGCCATCGCGACGAAGCCCTGCACCTGTTGCTGCAAGCGCTTGGGCAATTGCCGATCTACCTCGACCGCGTGCAGAGCGCCCGCCGTGATTTGCCGCTGGTGGTGCTGCCGCTGATCAACGATCTGCGCAGCGCCCGTGGCGAAAGCCTGTTGTCTGAAACCAGCCTGTTCAGCCCGCAGTTGCCCGACTTCCCGCCCCTGAGCGCCGAAGCACTGGCGCTGCTCGAGCCGGCAGAGCTGGCGAACGTGCTGCGCAAATTGCGTCAGATGCTGCAAATGGCCTTGGTCGGTTTGTTGCGCGAGCAGGATGACCAGACGCATCTCGAGTATCTGGCGAAAGTCTTCACCCGCCTCGAAACGCTGAGCGGTGATTCGCCTTTGAGCCCATTGTGGCAAGTCGCCTCAGCGCTGGTCGAAGGCATGCGCGAAGGCGTCATCGCCAACAGTCCGGCGCTGCGCAGCCTGTTCAAGGATGCCGACAAAGAACTCAAACGCCTGCTCGATCAGGGCATGGCCGGCCTCAACCAGCCGCCACCTGCGGAGCTGCTGAAAAGCCTGTTGTTCTATATTGCCAAAGCCGAACATCCCACCGGGCAGATGCTGACCATGAAAGATCGCTACTCCCTGGACGACGCGTTGCCCGACAGCGCGATGGTCGACGAAGAACGCGCGCGCCTGGCCGGCCCCGACCGCGATGCGATGCGCTCGGTGCTGGCGGCATTGTGCGAAGAGCTGGTGCGGGTCAAGGAACGCCTCGACCTGTTCGTGCGCAGCGACCGCCAGCACACCTCGGATCTGGAAAGCTTGCTCGCTCCATTAAGGCAGATCGCCGACACCCTCGCGGTGCTCGGTTTCGGCCAGCCGCGCAAAGTCATCATCGATCAATTGGCGGTGGTGCTCAGCCTCGCCCAGGGCCAGCGTGAACCGAATGACGCGATCCTGATGGACGTTGCCGGTGCGCTGCTTTACGTCGAAGCGACGTTGGCCGGAATGGTCGGCACCGTCGAGCCGGAAAGCCCGGAAGATGCGCGCCTGCCGACCACCGACCTGACGCAGATCCATCAGATCGTGATCAAGGAAGCGCGCATCTGCCTGCAACAGGCCAAGGACATGATCGTCGACTACATCGACGCCGATTGGGATCGCCAGCACCTGCAAGCGTTGCCGGCGTTGCTGACTCAGGTGCGTGGCGCACTGGCGATGATTCCGCTGAACCGGGCGGCGAGTCTGGTCGAGGCCTGCAACGGTTTTATCCGCGAACATCTGCTGCTCGATCCGCATGAGCCGGGCTGGGAGCAACTTGATCATCTGGCCGATGTCATCAGCAGCCTCGAGTATTACCTCGAGCGCTTGAGCGACGACCCACAGGCCCCCGGCGAACAATTGCTGGATGTCGCGCAGAAGTCCCTCGCCAGTCTGGGTTTCTTTCCCGATGAACAGCCCGGCGCCCAGCATGTACCGGTGCTCGAAGACGTGCTCAGCCCCAGCGAAGCGCTGGTGATGCAGGACATGCAGGCGCTGGACGACCCCGATATTGTCCAATCGTTGGCTGAGGTCCTGGCCAGCCCGGTTTCGGCGCTGAATCCACCGGCCCTGATCACCCCGGGCAGCCTGATGCCGCCACCGGCCGATGAAGAACCGGTCGACGACGAATTGCGCGAAGTGTTCCTCGAAGAGACCGACGAAGTCCTCGAAGTCCTCCACGAATATCTGCCGCGCTGGACCGCCAATCCGCAGGACCGCGATGCGCTGACCGAACTGCGCCGTGCCTTCCACACCTTGAAGGGGAGCGGGCGCATGGTCCGCGCGCTGATTCTCGGTGAACTGGCGTGGTCGGTGGAAAACCTGCTTAACCGTGTACTCGAACAAAGCGTCGAACCGGGCGCGGTGGTGCCACAACTGCTCACCGACACGGTGCTGTTGCTGCCGGAACTGATCAATGAATTCGCCACTAACAGCCAACGTCAGCGCAGCGATGTCGATCAACTCGCCGCCCGCGCCCACGCTTTGGCCAAAGGTGACGAGCCGCTGGCCGCCGAAGACCTCGACGACGTTGCCGCGCTCGATCCGTTGTTGCTGGAGATCTTCCGCAACGAAGCGGAAACCCACCTCGCCAGCCTCAACCGTTTCCTCGATCAGGCCGCCGAGCATGTGCCGTTGCAGGCCAGCGACGAGTTGCAGCGCGCACTGCATACGCTCAAGGGCAGTGCCTCGATGGCCGGCGTATTGCCGATTGCCGAACTCGCTGCGCCGCTCGATCAACTGGCCCGCGAGTTCAAGGCACATCAATTGCCGCTGGACCTCGACGAAGTGGAATTGCTGCTCGAAGCCGAGGGCCTGTTCCGCGTCGGCCTGCGTCAGCTCAAGCACGATCCGCTGGCGCCGATTGTCGGTGCGCAGTCGCTGATCAAACGCTCGGAAACCCTGCTCGCCGAGCGTCTGGAATCGATCCTCAGTGCGCCGAATACCGGCCTGCGGATCAAGCGCGATCCGCAACTGATCAACAACTTCCTCGCCCAAGGCATGGACATCCTCCTCGACGCCGAAAACCTCTTGCAGCGCTGGCAGCAACATCCCGGCGAGCGTCAGGAACTCAGCGCCTTGCTGGATGAACTGACCACCCTCGGCGAGGGCGCACACATGGCTGATCTGCTGCCGGTCGACGTGCTGTGCGAAGCCTTGCTCGATCTGTATGGCGCGGTGGAAGAAAGCAGTCTGGCGGTCAGCGAACGGTTTTTCCAGGAAGCGCAAAACGCTCACGAAGCGCTGATCAACATGCTTGACGAACTGGCGGCCGGGCAAGAAGTCACGCCACAGCCAGAGCGGATTCGGGCCCTGCATGATCTGCTTGATGAGAGCCTCGATCCGTCGTCGATGGGCCTGATTCGTAGCGATGGCAGCCGCACCCTGAGCATCCGTGAACTGGGCAGCGCCACCGCCGAGTTGCAGCAAAAGGCAACGGCGCTTGAACCCGATGACGAGATTGTCGAGATCTTCCTCGAAGAGGCGATCGACATTCTCGACAGCTCCGGCCAAGCCCTGCAGCGCTGGCTGAGCGACCCGGACAACGCCGCGCCGCTGTCCTCGTTGCAGCGCGATTTGCACACCCTCAAGGGCGGCGCGCGGATGGCCGATGTCGAGGCCATTGGCGATCTGGCCCAGGAGCTGGAAAGCCTTTACGAAGGTCTGGTCGATCGTCGCTTCAACTACAGCGAAACCTTGAGGCGTCTGCTGCTCAAGAGTCATGAGCGTTTGGCGCTGCTGCTTGAACAACTGCAACAACATCAGCCACTGACCCCGGCGCAGGATTTGATCGAAACCCTGCGTCAAGTGCGTCAAGGCCAGACCGTCAGCGAAACGCCCCAGCCAGCGGCCGATCATGACAGCGCTGGCCACGATCCTGAACTGCTGGAAATCTTCCTCGAAGAAGGTTTCGACATCATCGAAAACTCCGGCGCCGCGCTGCTGCGCTGGCAGGCCGAGCCTGGCAATCGTCAGGAAGTGGAAACCTTGCTGCGCGATCTGCACACCCTCAAGGGCGGCGCGCGGATGGTCGAGATCGGCCCGATCGGCGACCTCGCCCATGAGCTGGAATACCTTTACGAAAGTCTTTCCAGCGGCGCTTTGCAGCCATCGGCTGAGCTGTTTGCGCTGGTGCAGCGCGGCCATGATCGCTTGGCGCAAATGCTCGATGGCGTGCGCGCCGGGCAACCGTGCCCGCCGGCGGATCGGTTGATCAATGCGATCCAGAATTTCAGTCATCCGGTAACGGTCGAAACACCGCCAGCGTTGCCGCTGCCCGCCAAGACCGAACCTGCACCGCCGGCTGCCGAGGCTGGCGCGGACATGGTCAAAGTCTCCGCCGAACTGCTCGATGAGCTGGTCAATCTGGCCGGTGAAACCTCGATCTTCCGTGGCCGTATCGAACAGCAGGTCAACGACGCACAGATCGCTCTGAATGAGATGGAAACCACCATCGAGCGCATGCGCGATCAGTTACGCCGCCTCGACACCGAAACCCAGGGGCGAATTCTCAGCCGTCAGCAAGTCGATGCCGAACGTCTCGGCTATGAAGAATTCGATCCGTTGGAAATGGATCGCCATTCGCAGTTGCAGCAACTGTCGCGGGCGCTGTTCGAATCCGCCTCCGACTTGCTCGACCTCAAGGAAACCCTCGACCGCCGCAATCACGACGCCGAGAACCTGTTGCAGCAACAGGGCCGCATCAATACCGAATTGCAGGAAGGTCTGATGCGTACGCGCATGGTGCCGTTCGAGCGCATGTTGCCGCGCCTGAAACGCATCGTTCGCCAAGTCGCTGAAGAGCTGAATAAAGACGTCGCGTTTGTCGTCGGTAATGCTGAAGGCGAGATGGATCGCAACGTGCTGGAGCGCATGGCCGCGCCGCTGGAACACATGTTGCGCAACGCCGTTGATCATGGTCTGGAGTCTGCCGAGGTGCGGCTGGCGGCGGGTAAACCGGCGCAAGGGCAGATCAGCCTCGATCTGTCGCGCGAAGGCGGCGACATTGTTTTCGACATTCGCGATGACGGCGCCGGTGTGCCACTGGAGGCGGTGCGCAAGAAGGCAATCAAGCGCGGCATGCTCGCGCCGGAAGCCGAGATCAGCGACCGCGACGTGTTGCAGTTCATCCTTCAACCGGGGTTTTCCACAGCGGAAAAGATTACGCAGATTTCCGGGCGCGGCGTCGGCATGGACGTGGTGCACGAAGAGGTGCGGCAGCTCGGCGGCAGCATGAGCATCGATTCGGTGCCGGGGCAGGGTGTGCATTTCCGTATTCGCCTGCCGTTCACCGTGTCGGTCAACCGTGCGCTGATGGTGCAGTGCGGTGAGGATCAATATGCGATTCCGCTGAACACCATCGAAGGCATCGTCCGCGTGTTGCCGAATGATCTGGAAGGGCACTTCCGGGTTGATCCGCCGCGTTACCAGTACGGCGGCCAGACCTATGAACTGTGCTACCTCGGCGAACTGCTGAAAACCGCGCCACGGCCGAAACTGCTCGGCCAGAACCTGCCATTGCCGGTGCTGCTGGTGCACTACAACGACCGGCGCATCGCGGTGCTGGTCGACACCATGGCCGGCACCCGCGAAATCGTGGTCAAGAGCCTTGGCGCACAATTCGCGGCGGTGCAAGGCGTGTCCGGCGCGACGATTCTTGGCGATGGTCGGGTGGTGCTGATTCTCGATTTGCTCGCACCGATCCGCGCGATGCAGGCGCGGGTTGCACAGCCGCCGTCACTGCCGGAAATCGACAGCGAACCGCACAAACCGCTGCTGGTGATGGTGGTCGACGACTCGGTCACCGTGCGCAAGGTCACCAGCCGTTTGCTCGAACGCCACGGCATGAACGTACTGACCGCCAAGGACGGTGTCGACGCCATGCTGCTGCTCGAAGAACACATGCCCGACCTGATGCTGCTCGACATCGAAATGCCGCGCATGGACGGCTTCGAAGTCGCCACCCAGGTACGCAACGACGAACGCCTGCAACACCTGCCGATCATCATGATCACCTCACGCACCGGGCAGAAACACCGCGACCGCGCGATGGCCATCGGCGTCAACGACTACCTCGGCAAGCCGTATCAAGAGTCGGTGCTGCTTGAAAGCATTGCCCAGTGGAGCAAGAAACATGCATGAGCGCCGGCATAATCAGCGCAGCAGTCAGCTGACCGGGTTGCTGCTGCCGTTGGCGGATCGCAATTTGATCCTGCCTAACGTCGCTGTCGCTGAGTTGATTGATTACCAGGCCAGCGCCTTCGATCTGGACACGCCGCCGTGGTATCTGGGGCGGGTGAAGTGGCGTGAGCGGCATATTCCGCTGCTGAGTTTTGAATCGGCGTGCGGGCAGAAAATCGTCATTGGCGAGCGGGCGCGGATCGTGATTTTGAATGCGCTGGGCGGGTTGCCGGAGTTGAAGTTCATTGCGCTGCTGGTGCAGGGGATTCCGCGGTCGTACAAGCTCGACAGTCAGTTGAGTTACGTCGATGTGCCGTTGTGTGCGCTGGAGCAGGCGGCGGTGCAGGTGGGGGAGCAAGTGGCGAAGGTGCCTGACTTGCTTGGGCTGGAGAAGTTGTTGGTGGATGCTGGGCTGGTCCACTGATCCAGAATTTTCATTGGCCTGACTGGCCTCATCGCGAGCAGGCTCACTCCTACAGTTGGAATGCATTCCCCTGTAGGAGTGAGCCTGCTCGCGATAGCGCCTGCGGCATCCACCAAAATCCGACAGACAAATCCTCAATCCCCGCAGCGCAATAAACGCATCCAGGCACATCTGTTTAAAGACACCCGGTGTTACGGCTCCCTGGCCTACAAATCCTTGCGCCGCTGCCTACGCATGCACCAGAATCCGCCGGCTTGTGCGCCCTCGGCATGCTGCGTAACTTGATTCCGTCACTGATTTCCAGTGATCGGGTTTAGCAGCCCGTGGTTAATCTAAGGGTGCACATGCATCATCGTCAGGCTCAGCCTGCATTCGATGGCGGCTGTGCGCAGGGCGCTTCGGCGCGCCGGCTTCCTTAGGTTCCCCGGTCTGCTAACCTGCGTTCAGCTGCCACCCCTTCTTTTAGCAGAGAAGCGGTTCCAGCTTAATTTCGGAACCTGAAGATGATTAAACCAACGCCTAACCCCCCGCTCGCAGACCCGGCCTCCCCCTACGAATCCCCCGATTCGAAGAAATTCCACGAAGCCGCCGAGCGCGCCCTCGACCATTACCTCGGCCCGACCAACGCCGACCTGATGGCCACGCCCTACACCCCCAACACGTTGTATATGGCCAATCCCAATGCCGACACCGAATCCCTGCTGGCGGACGCCAGTGAAACCCTCGGCTCGGCTACGGTGATGCTCAACAACCATGCGGCAATGGTGGAAGGTACGCACCGCAAGACTGTGCAAGGTATTGCGCAGGTGGTGATGGTGGCGGAGATGGCGGTCAACCGCTTGTTGGATAGGTTGGTGCCGACGGAGTGATTTAAAAGCTGACCCTCACCCCAGCCCTCCCGAAACGTCGGACCGCCCGTAGGGAGAGGGGGCCGACCGAGGTGTCTGGCGTTGTACATCGACCTGAAAAACCGAGTCGATTATGGGTTTGGTAAAGCGAGTCGATTATGGATTCGGTAAAGCACGATCAGGTCGGCGCAATTCCCGAATATCCCCCAATCGGTCCCCTCTCCCTCCGGGAGAGGGCTAGGGTGAGGGTGCTCTTGATCGTTACCCTGAGCGTAACGATTCACCACCGCGCTTGATTGATGCCCCCACCCCACACGCCTACCTTAGCTCCACGACAGCGAACCCCGTGGAGTGAGCATGACAACAACAATTTCCCCCGACTCGCGCTGGACGCGACGGCGCGATGAGAAGCAGCGCCGCCTCGACAAGGTGCGCGGGCTGGCCGACGGTGTGGTGTTGCCCACCGACAAGATCGTCGCCGCGCTCGAAGCGCTGATCCATCCCGGCGACCGTGTGGTGTTGGAGGGCAACAACCAGAAGCAGGCGGACTTCCTCTCGCGCTCGCTGGCCAAGGCCGACCCGGAAAAGCTCCACGACCTGCACATGATCATGCCCAGCGTCGGCCGCTCCGAGCACCTCGACCTGTTCGAACGCGGCATCGCCCGCAAACTGGATTTCTCCTTCGCCGGCACCCAGAGCCTGCGCATCAGCCAGTTGCTGGAAGACGGCCTGCTGGAAGTCGGCGCGATTCACACTTACATCGAACTCTACGCCCGGCTGGTGGTGGACCTGATCCCCAACGTCGTGCTCTCGGCCGGTTTCATGGCCGACCGCGCCGGCAACATCTACACCGGCCCCAGTACCGAAGACACCCCGGCATTGATCGAACCCGCCGCATTCAGCGACGGCATCGTCATCGTCCAGGTCAACCAATTGGTCGACGACGTCAGCGAACTGCCGCGCGTCGACATCCCGGCGTCGTGGGTCGATTTCGTCGTGGTGGCGGACAAGCCGTTCTACATCGAACCGCTGTTCACCCGCGACCCACGCCACATCAAACCGGTGCACGTGTTGATGGCGATGATGGCGATCCGTGGCATCTACGAAAAACACAACGTGCAATCGCTCAACCACGGCATCGGTTTCAACACCGCCGCCATCGAACTGATCCTGCCGACCTACGGCGAATCCCTCGGCCTCAAAGGCAAGATCTGCCGCAACTGGACGCTCAACCCGCACCCGACTTTGATCCCGGCGATCGAGAGCGGCTGGGTCGAAAGCGTGCATTGCTTCGGCACCGAACTGGGCATGGAAAACTACATCGCCGCGCGCCCGGACGTGTTCTTCACCGGTCGCGACGGCTCGCTTCGTTCCAACCGGATGTTCTGCCAGCTCGCGGGGCAATACGCGGTGGACCTGTTTATCGGCGCGACCTTGCAGGTCGATGGCGACGGTCATTCCTCGACCGTGACCCGTGGCCGCCTCGCCGGTTTCGGCGGTGCACCGAACATGGGCCACGACCCGCGCGGTCGCCGTCACGGCACCCCGGCGTGGCTGGATATGCGTCATGACGATTCGCAGCAACCGATGCTCGAACGCGGCAAGAAACTCGTGGTGCAAATGGTCGAGACCTTCCAGGAGGGCGGCAAACCGACCTTCGTAGAAACCCTCGACGCGGTCGAAGTGGCGAAGAAAAGCGGCATGCCGCTGGCGCCGATCATGATCTATGGCGACGACGTCACTCACCTGCTCACCGAAGAAGGCATCGCCTACCTGTACAAGGCGCGCTCGCTGGAAGAGCGCCAGGCGATGATCGCCGCGGTCGCCGGTGTCACCGCCATCGGCCTGCGCCACAACCCGAAAGACACCGAACGCATGCGCCGCGAAGGCCTGATTGCCTTGCCCGAAGACCTCGGCATCCGCCGCACCGACGCCACCCGCGAACTGCTCGCAGCGAAGAGCGTGGCCGATCTGGTCGAGTGGTCCGGCGGCCTGTACAACCCGCCCGCGAAATTCAGGAGCTGGTAATGCACGCATTTAACCTGCAAGCGAAACCGCTGTCCCTGGCTGATCGATTGGCTGATCTGGCGGTGGACGCCTTGATCGACGAAGCCGATCTGTCGCCGAAACCGGCGTTGGTCGACCGTCGCGGCAACGGCGCGCACACCGATCTGCACCTGGGCCTGATGCACGCTTCGGCGCTGTCGTTGTGGCCGGCGTTCAAGGAGATGGCTGAAGCGGCGGTTGCAATCGGTGAAGTCGATTCAACGTTGCGCGAAGCGATTGGCCGCATCGGTCGTGAAGGCGAGCAAGCCATGCTTTCGACCACCAACGGCGTGAACACCCATCGCGGCGCCATTTGGGCGCTGGGATTATTGGTGACGGCCGCTGCACTGGAACCGCAATCTTCCAGCGCCAACGCGGTATCTCTGCGCGCCGCGCGCCTAGCCTTACTAGATGACCGCTACGCACCAAAACCACTGAGCCACGGCGCCCAAGTCGCCCTGCGTTACGGCGCCCGTGGCGCTCGCGAAGAAGCGCAACTCGGCTTCCCTTCGGTGCTGCAACGCGGCCTGCCACAACTCAAACGCAGCCGCGCCAACGCCAGCGGCGAACAGAACGCTCGCCTCGACGCCTTGCTCGCGATCATGACGAATCTGGCCGACACCTGCGTGCTCTACCGCGCGGGCGAAGAGGGTTTGCAGGCCATGCAACACGGCGCGCAAGCGGTGCTCGACGCCGGTGGCAGCGCCAGCCTCAGCGGGCGTCGTCGCTTGCACGAACTGGATCAACAACTCATCGCATTGAATGCCTCGCCCGGTGGCGCCGCCGACTTGCTCGCCGCCACGCTGCTGCTCGATCGCATCGAGCGCGACGGCATCCTTCAGGGAGCGTTTTGATGGAAACCCTATCGTTTGAATTCCCCGCCGGGCAGCCGCCACGCGGGCGCGCGCTGGTCGGTTGTGTCGGCTCGGGTGATCTGGAAGTGCTGATCGAACCGGGCCTGGCCGGCAAGCTGACAATCAATGTTCAGACTTCGGTCAACGGCGCGCAGCTGCGCTGGCAGCACCTGTTTGCGCGGATGTTCGACGGCACCACGCCGCCGGCGATGGCCATCGATATCCACGATTTCGGCGCGACGCCGGGGGTGGTGCGTTTGCGTCTGGAACAAGGTTTCGAGGAGATCGGCCATGACTGACAGCGCAGCGCTTTTGAACAAACACAGCTTCGTCGAACTCGGCGCGCGACAACGGGCGAAAGCCTTGCTCGATGCCGGCAGTTTTCGCGAATTGCTCGACCCGTTTCAACGGGTGATGTCGCCGTGGCTTGAACGTCAGGGCGTGGTGCCGCAGGCCGATGACGGCGTGGTGATCGCCAAGGGCAGCCTCGACGGTTTGCCGGTGGTGATTGCCGCGATTGAAGGCGCGTTTCAGGGTGGCAGCCTTGGCGAAGTCGGCGGGGCGAAGATTGCCGGCGCGCTGGAATTGGCGGCTGAAGACAACCGCAAAGGCATCCCGACCCGCGCGGTGCTGTTGCTGGAAACCGGCGGCGTGCGCTTGCAGGAAGCCAATCTCGGGCTGGCGGCGATTGCTGATATTCATGCGGCGATTGTCGATTTGCAGCAGTACCAACCGGTCGTTGGCGTGGTGGCGGGTAGCGTTGGTTGCTTTGGCGGCATGTCGATTGCGGCGGCGCTGTGCAGCTATTTGCTGGTGACTCAGGAAGCACGCCTTGGTTTGAACGGCCCGCAGGTGATTGAACAGGAAGCGGGGATCGAAGAATACGATTCTCGCGACCGGCCATTCATCTGGAGCCTGACTGGCGGCGAGCAGCGGTTCGCCAGTGGTCTGGTGGATCGTTATGTCGCAGACGACGTGGCGAAGATTCGTCAGCAGGTCGGCGAATTGCTGCAGCAAGGTTTGCCGGCGCAACCGCGTAGCCAGCGCGCCGACTGGTTCCTGCAACGCCTGAGCAGTCTGAACACTGACCCGCAAATCGAACCGTCGGTGGTTCGCGATCTGTATCAAGGAGAGCGCTCATGAGCGGTTATTCGCTGCGTGGTTTGAACTGGTTCAACGCCTTGAGCGCGGGCGCTAAGAGCGTTGAAGGGTTGCCGCCATCGTTGAAGGTTGCTGACGGTGACTTAGGGCGTTTTATCGCTGTAGTCGCTGATCCGGACAATCGTTTTCCTCGCGCTCGTAATGGCGAAGTCGGCTTGCTCGAAGGTTGGGGTCTGGCCAAGGCTGTGGATGATGCGATCAGCGTTGATCGCGATAAAGCGCAAAAGCGCCCGATCATCGCCATCGTCGATGTGCCAAGCCAGGCTTACGGTCGTCGCGAAGAAGCCCTCGGCATTCATCAGGCGCTGGCCGGGGCGGCGGACAGTTATGCCCGTGCGCGTTTGGCCGGGCATCCGGTGATTGCGTTGTTGGTCGGTAAGGCGATGTCCGGGGCGTTTCTGGCGCATGGTTATCAGGCCAATCGTTTGATCGCGTTGCGTGATCCCGGCGTGATGGTGCATGCGATGGGCAAGGCGTCGGCGGCGCGGGTGACGTTGCGTAGTGTTGAAGAATTGGAAGCGCTGGCCGCCAGTGTGCCGCCGATGGCGTATGACATCGACAGTTATGCGAGTCTCGGATTGCTCTGGGAAACCCTGTCGGTGGAGCAGATTGAACAGCCGACGGCGGAGGATCTGGCGCGGGTGAACGAGTGCCTGAAACAGGCCATTAGCGATGTTTCCAGCACTGACTTGAGCAATCGCCTCGGCGCGAAAAATCGCGCTGCCTCCAGCAAGGTTCGTGAACTGCTGAGGGCGCAGTGGTGAATACGCCTCTGGCCCACGATCTGCTCTGGGGCATGACCCCGGCGCAGTTGCCGGCGGATGCGCCGCAGTGGGCAGTCGAGTCATTGGCCGTCGGGCAACCGGTGGTGGTGCGGCGGGCGCTGAGCGAGGAAGGTTTGGTCGCGGTCGGCGTACGAGGAGTGTTGCGCGAACAGCGGCTGGCAGCGTTTATGGCGGTCGATTCGATTGCCTGTCGAGTCAGCCCCGAGGCGCTTTGTCATGTCGATTGCGAGCGTGATTTGCCGGTCATGCACGCGCTCAAACAACTGCGGCCAATGCTCGACGATTGCGGTTGGATCTGGGGTGTCAGCGGCAGTGTCGGGTTTGAATTGGCCAGTGGTTTTACCGCGATGCACGCGGCCAGCGATCTCGATCTGATTCTGCGTACGCCGCAGCTGATCACGCGTAATCAGGCACGCAAACTCGTGGAGCTTTTCGATCAAGCCCCGTGCCGGGTCGACTTGCAATTGCAGACGCCGTTCGGTGCTGTGGCTTTGCGTGAATGGGCCAGCGGATCTGCGCGCGTGCTGCTGAAAAATGCCCATCAGGCTTGCCTGGTGATCGATCCATGGAACCCGCAGGAGCAGGCAGCGTGAGCAGTCTGCTGGTGTTCCCCGGCCAGGGTGCGCAGCAAGCGGGCATGCTTCAGCGTTTGCCCCGCGAGACCTTGGTCGAGGCCAGTGATGTGCTTGGCGAAGATGTTTTGTTGCTGGATTCTGCTCAAGCATTGCGCACGACAAGGGCGGTTCAACTCTGTTTGCTGATCGCCGGAGTCGCTGCTTCTCGGCAATTATTGCAGGACGGACTCACGGCGGATTACGTCGCCGGCCTGTCCATCGGCGCTTACCCGGCAGCAGTGGTTGCCGGCGCTTTGAGCTTCAGCGATGCGTTGCATCTGGTCAGCCTGCGCGGTGAGTTGATGCAGCAGGCTTATCCACAAGGCTACGGCATGACCGCGATTATCGGCCTGCAGTTATCCACAGTCGAAACGCTGCTGGCGCAGGTACACAGCGCAGATTCGCCGGTGTATCTGGCCAATATCAACGCCGACAACCAAGTGGTGATTGCCGGTAGCGACGAGGCCATGCAAGCGGTGGCTGAACTGGCGCGCAGTCGTGGCGCCGGTCTGGCAAAACGTCTGGCGGTAAGCGTGCCGTCGCACTGCCCGCTGCTGGACGAACCGGCGGAAACCCTCGCCGAAGCCTTCGCCAAGGTCGAGCTGAAAACCCCGAAAGTCACTTACTTGAGTGGCAGTCGCGCGCGTCCGGTGATCAAACCTGAAGCCCTGCGCGACGACCTCGCCTTCAACATGTGCCGCGTGGTGGATTGGCGCGGCACCGTACAAAGCGCCTACGAGCGCGGCGTGCGTTTACAGATCGAACTGCCGCCCGGTGCGGTGCTGACCGGGCTGGCGCGCCGGGTGTTCGAGCAAGGCACCGTGACTGCCTTCGACAGTGCGCGCCTCGACACCCTGCAAGCGCTGTTGCGTGAGGAGGGTAGCCGCCAACTCTAAACCGCCGCGACTCAAGCTTCGAACAACAAAAACAACATTCGACGATGCACTTTGAGGACTACAACAATGATTATTTACGGTGTGGCGCTGCTCGCGATCTGTACGCTGGCAGGGGTGATCATGGGTGACATGCTCGGCGTGTTGTTGGGCGTCAAATCCAATGTCGGCGGGGTCGGCATCGCCATGATCCTGCTGATCTGCGCGCGGTTGTGGATGCAGAAGCGTGGCGGCATGACCAAGGAGTGCGAGATGGGCGTCGGCTTCTGGGGCGCGATGTACATTCCGGTGGTGGTGGCGATGGCCGCGCAACAGAACGTTGTCACTGCGCTGCACGGCGGCCCGGTCGCGGTGTTGGCGGCGATTGGTTCGGTGGTGGTTTGTGGCTGCACGATTGCCTTGATCAGCCGCACGCATAAAGGCGAGCCATTGCCTGATGAACCGGCGGAAATCTCCCCGGTCGGCACCCCAGTAGGAGGCCGCTGATATGTGGGATCTCATCGAGAAAGGTCTGGAACACAACGGGCTGGTTACCGCATTCGCCTTCGTCGGCGTGATCATGTGGGTGTCGGTGGTTCTGTCCAAACGCCTGACGTTCGGACGCATTCACGGTTCGGCGATTGCCATTGTTATTGGTCTGGTACTGGCCTGGGTCGGCGGCACCATGACCGGCGGGCAGAAGGGCCTGGCGGATCTGACGTTGTTCTCCGGTATCGGCCTGATGGGTGGGGCGATGCTGCGTGACTTTGCGATTGTGGCCACCGCGTTTGAAGTGCAGGCGACCGAGGCGAAGAAGGCCGGGATGATTGGTGTGGTTGCGCTGCTGCTGGGCACGATTCTGCCGTTTATTGTCGGCGCGTGCATGGCCTGGGCGTTCGGTTATCGCGATGCGGTGAGCATGACCACCATTGGCGCGGGCGCGGTGACCTATATCGTCGGGCCGGTGACCGGTGCGGCGATTGGCGCGACGTCGGATGTGATGGCGCTGTCGATTGCCACCGGGTTGATCAAGGCGATTCTGGTGATGGTCGGCACGCCGGTCGCGGCGCGCTGGATGGGCCTGGATAACCCGCGTTCGGCGATGGTGTTTGGTGGGCTGGCCGGGACTGTCAGCGGCGTTACAGCTGGGTTGGCGGCGACGGATCGGCGGTTGGTGCCTTATGGGGCGTTGACGGCGACGTTCCATACCGGGCTTGGGTGCTTGCTTGGGCCATCGCTGCTGTTCTTCATTGTTCGCGGGATTGTGGGCTGAAGATCAAGAGCCCCTCACCCTAGCCCTCTCCCGGAGGGAGAGGGGACTGACCGAGGTGTTTTGGCGTTATACATCGACCTGAAAGTCCTGAGTCGAACTCAGGCTTTGAAACCCATGGAGATCTGCTCCCTTTCCCCCTCGCCCCCTTGGGGGAGAGGGCTGGGGTGAGGGGGTAGGCTCTTGATCTGCTGTTAATCCGCCAACTGCCGATTCGCATACATCCGACACTCCGCCAACAACGCCAGCAAATTCGGATCCCTCTCCTTGGCCTTCAAAAACACCACCCCAATGTGCTGCTGCAACCGATACTTCTCCTGCAACGGGATCAGCTTCACCCGATTCTCATACACCGCCGCAATCCGCCCTGGCAGCAACGCATAACCCACCCCCGAACTGACCATGCTCAGCAGCGTGAAAATGTCATTCACCTGCATCGCCACTTTCGGCTCGAACCCCGCCTGCTTGAACACCCGGTTACCGTCCTGATGCGTAGCAAAGCCCTGGGTCAGCGTGATAAACGTTTCATCGCGCACTTCGGCCAGATCCACCTCGCTGCGCTGGGCGAACTTTGAATCCGCCGGTGTGGCGAGGAAGATGTCGTCGGAGAACAACGCAATCTGCTCGCAATCCGGGTCGTTGATGCTGTCGTCCAGCGACACCAGAATCGCGTCGACTTCCATGTTCTTCAGCTTGTACAGCAGGTCGATATTCGAGCCGAGGATCAGGTCGATGTTGAGTTCGCTGCGGCGGATCTTCAGGCCCATGATCAGTTGCGGTACGGTTTTCACCGTCAGCGAATACAGCGAGCCAAGCTTGAAACGTTCAGCCGAGAACCCGGCGGCTTCGCGAGTCAGGCGCACGCTTTCGACGACGTCGTTGATCAGCTTCTGCGCGCGCTCCTCCAATACATAGGCACTTTCCAGCGGCGTCAGGTTGCGGCCTTCGTGCTTGAACAGTGGGCAGCGCAGGGCGCTTTCCAGCGAGTGAATCGCGCGGTGCACGCTGACATTGCTGGTCTGCAGCTCGGCAGCAGCACGGGCGAGGTTGCCGGTGCGCATGAAAGCGAGGAACACCTCGAGTTTTTTCAGGGTCAATTCTTCGTCGATCAGCATGGCGCGGACTCTTTTTGGAATGCGTCGATTGTGCCTTGAAGATCAAAAGATCGCAGCCTTCGGCAGCTCCTGCATTGGAATGCGTTCGAAGGTAGGAGCTGCCGAAGGCTGCGATCTTTTGATTGCGCTTTTACGCTCAAGGCCCGAGCCTTGCGCGCTGCGGTAACGAATGTGAGGTGAGCAATACATGTATCACGGAGAAAAACTCAACGCCTGGACCCATCTGGTCGGGGCAGTGGCAGCGTTTATCGGCGGCGTCTGGATGCTGGTGATCGCCAGCCTCGACGGCAGCCCGTGGAAGATCGTCAGTGTGGCGATTTACGCGTTTACCTTACTGGTGCTCTACAGCGCATCCACCGTGTACCACAGCGTGCGCGGGCGCAAGAAAGCGATCATGAAGAAGGTTGATCACTTTTCGATCTACTTGCTGATTGCCGGCAGCTATACACCGTTCTGTCTGGTGACCCTGCGCGGGCCGTGGGGCTGGACGTTGTTCGGGATCGTCTGGGGGCTGGCGTTGATCGGCATTCTGCAAGAGATCAAACCGCGTTCGGAGGCGCGGATTCTGTCGATCGTGATTTACGCGGTGATGGGCTGGATTGTGTTGGTGGCGGTGAAGCCTTTGATTGCGGCGCTGGGTACGACAGGGTTTGCCTGGCTGGCGTCGGGCGGGGTTTTGTACACGGTGGGGATTATCTTTTTTGCCCTTGATCACCGGTTGCGGCATGCGCACGGGATCTGGCATTTGTTCGTGATTGCCGGGAGTTTGCTGCACTTTGTCGCGATTCTGTTTTATGTCCTCTAGAGACGCCACCATCCCCCTGTAGGAGTGAGCCTGCTCGCGATTGCGTCCGGTCAGTCAACAGTGTTTTTGACTGATAGACCGCTATCGCGAGCAGGCTCACTCCTACAGGGGAACGTATTCCAATTGTGGATTTAGAAGTCACCCCAAAGCTGTTGAGCCACAGCCAGTGCAACCACCGGCGCCGTTTCGGTGCGCAACACGCGCGGGCCGAGGCGGGCGGCGTGGAAGCCGTTGCCTTTGGCTTGCTCGACTTCGGCGTCAGTCAGCCCACCTTCCGGCCCGATCAGGAAGGCCAAAGTCGCGGGTTTGGCATGACTCACCAACGGCTCGGCCACCGGGTGCAGCACCAGCTTCAACTCGGCTTCGGTCTGTTTGATCCAGTCCGCCAACAACACTGGCGGATGAATCACCGGCACCCGCGAGCGCCCACATTGCTCGCACGCGCTGATCGCCACCTGACGCCAGTGCAGCAGGCGTTTGTCGGCGCGTTCGTCCTTGAGACGGACTTCGCAGCGGTCGCTGAAGATCGGCGTAATTTCATTCACGCCCAGCTCGGTGGCTTTCTGAATCGCCCAATCCATGCGCTCGCCTCGGGACAGGCCCTGGCCGAGGTGAATGTGCAGCGGCGATTCGGCCTGACCGGCGAATTGCTCGTCGATCTGCACGGTCACGCGCTTCTTGCCGACTTCCAGCAGGGAACCGCGAAACTCATTGCCGGAACCGTCGAACAGCTGCACCGCATCGCCCTCGGCCATGCGCAGCACGCGGCTGATGTAATGCGCCTGGGCCTCCGGCAATTCGTGTTCGCCGGTGCTCAGCGGGGCGTCGATAAAGAAGCGGGACAGTCTCATTTCGGGTCTCTGGAAAGATGTGAATCAGGTGGATCGGTGTCGACTTCATTCGCGAGCAAGCTCGCTCCCACATTTGGAATGCATTCCCCTGTGGGAGCGAGCTTGCTCGCGAACGCGGTCATTAAAACACCGCAAATCTCAAGCAAGCCGAATCAGCCCGGATCGCGGAAACCAGGATGGAAGTCTTTCGGCACGGCCACGCTTACGCTGTCACGGGTGGCAATGTCGATGCCTTCGCTAGCCACTTCGGCGAGGAAGTCGATCTGCTCCGGGGTGATCACGTACGGTGGCAGGAAATACACGACGCTACCGAGCGGGCGCAGCAGCGCGCCACGCTCCAGCGCATGCTGGAACACCTTCAAACCACGACGCTCCTGCCAAGGGTAGGCCTGTTTGGTGGCTTTATCCTTGACCATCTCGATGGCCAGGACCATGCCGGTCTGGCGCACTTCCGACACATTCGGATGATCGACCAGATGCGCCGTCGCCGAGGCCATACGCTGGGCCAGCGCTTTGTTGTTCTCGATGACGTTGTCCTGCTCGAAGATATCCAGCGTCGCCAGTGCCGCCGCGCACGCCAGCGGATTGCCGGTGTAGCTGTGTGAATGCAGGAACGCGCGCAGGGTCGGATAGTCGTCGTAGAAAGCGCTGTAAACCTCGTCGGTGGTCAGGCACGCCGCCAGCGGCAGATAGCCGCCGGTCAGGGCTTTCGACAGGCAGAGGAAGTCAGGACGGATGCCGGCCTGTTCACAGGCAAACATCGTCCCGGTGCGACCGAAGCCAACGGCGATTTCGTCGAGGATCAGGTGCACGCCGTAACGGTCGCAGGCCTCGCGCAGCAAGGTCAGATACACCGGGTGATACATGCGCATGCCGCCGGCGCCCTGAATCAGCGGTTCGACGATCACTGCCGCGACGCTGTCATGATTATCAGCCAAGGTCTGTTCCATGGCGGCGAACATGTTGCGCGAATGCTCTTCCCAGCTCATGCCTTCCGGGCGCCCGTAGCAATCCGGGCTCGGCACCTTGATGGTGTCCATCAGCAGGGCTTTGTAGGTTTCGGTGAACAGCGGCACGTCGCCGACCGCCATCGCCGCCATGGTTTCGCCGTGGTAGCTGTTGGTCAGGGTGACGAAGCGCTTCTTGTTCGGTTGGCCGCGGTTGAGCCAGTAGTGAAAGCTCATTTTCAGCGCGACTTCGATGCAGGACGAACCGTTATCGGCGTAGAACACCCGATTCAGGCCTTCCGGCGTCATCTTCACCAGACGCTCGGACAACTCGATCACCGGTTGATGGCTGAAGCCGGCCAGAATCACGTGCTCGAGTTGATCGACCTGATCCTTGATGCGCTGGTTGATCCGCGGGTTGGCGTGCCCGAAAACGTTGACCCACCACGAGCTGACCGCGTCGAGGTAGCGCTTGCCTTCGAAGTCTTCGAGCCAGACACCTTCGCCGCGCTTGATCGGGATCAGCGGCAGCTGTTCGTGGTCTTTCATCTGGGTGCAGGGATGCCACAACACCGCGAGGTCGCGTTGCATCCACTGATTATTCAGGCCCATTTACAGTCTCCTCGAGGCGGCTCGCGTCAGGCGCGGGCAAACAATCGCGCAAGCCTATGCAATGCGTCGCGCGGGGACAACCCATTGTGTCGATTGAGCTACTTTGTATGAGCCGATAGACGTCGCTGGCGGCGTTTTGATGGCTAACGTATTCTTCGCGGTTCTTTGGGTCGTCTGACCCGCAAAAGTGCTTTTTCCTACGTGTATTTCCGGAGTTCGCTGAATGTCTGTCGGTTGGCTGCGCGCCTGTGCGCTGGTGATGTTGGGGCTGTTCAGCGTTACAGCGCTGGCCAAGGATAAAACTGCAATCGTGATCGGCGGCGGCCTGTCGGGCCTGACCGCCGCTTACGAACTGCAAAACAAAGGCTGGCAGGTCACCCTGCTGGAAGCCAAGCCGAGCCTGGGCGGTCGCTCCGGTATGGCCACCAGCGAGTGGATCGGCAACGACAAGACGCAGCCAGTGCTGAACAAGTACGTCTCGACCTTCAAACTCGGTACCACGCCTGCGCCGGAATTCGTGCGGACCCCGGGCTACCTGATCGACGGCGAGTATTTCTCTGCTGCCGATCTGGCGACCAAGCAGCCGGCCACCGCCGATGCTCTGAAGCGCTATCAGAAAACCCTCGACGATCTGGCACGTTCGATCGACGATCCGCAAAACCCGGCGGCGACCAGCACCCTGCACGCGCTGGACCAGATCACCGTATCGAGCTGGCTCGACAAGCAGAACCTGCCGGCCACCGCGCGTCAGCTGATCAACCAGGACATCCGCACGCACTACGACGAGCCTTCGCGTCTGTCGCTGCTGTACTTCGCTCAGCAGAACCGCGTGTATCGCGGCATCTCCGACCGTGACCTGCGCGCTTCGCGTCTGGTCGGCGGCAGCCAGGTGCTGGCGCAGGCGTTCGTCAAACAGATCAAAACGATCAAGACCAACTCGCCGGTGTCGGCGATCGTTCAGGACAAGGACGGCGTGACCGTCAAGGTCGGCAGTGTTGGCTACCAGGCTGACTACGTTGTGCTGGCCGTGCCGCTGCGTGCACTGAACAAGATTGCCCTGACGCCGGCGCTGGATGCCCAGCACATGGCTGCGATCAAGGGCACCAACTACGGCTGGCGCGACCAGATCATGCTGAAGTTCAAGACGCCGGTGTGGGAAAGCAAGGCGCGCATGTCCGGCGAGATCTATAGCAACACTGGCCTCGGCATGTTGTGGATCGAGCCTGCGCTGAAGGGCGGCGCCAATGTGGTGATCAACCTGTCCGGCGACAATGCCCGCGTGATGCAGGCCTTCGGCGACAAGCAGATGGTCGATCAGGTGCTGATTCGTCTGCACGCGTTTTATCCACAGGCCCGTGGCTCGTTCACCGGTTATGAAATCCGTCGCTACAGCACCGACCCGTCGATGGGCGGCGCGTATCTGGCGTTCGGTCCAGGCCAGATCAGCAAGTTCTGGCGCCTGTGGGAACGTCCGCTGCAACGCGTGACGTTCGCTGGCGAACACACCGACACCCTGTACCCGGGCACCCTGGAAGGTGCATTGCGCACCGGTCAACGTGCGGCCAGTCAGGTTGAAGATCTGGCGGCGGGCAAATCGTTCGAGCCCGCCAAAGTGGTTCCGGCCGCTGCAGCGGCAGGCGCGGCGGGTGCCGTGGCGGCGAAGAAGGGCAACTTCTTCACTAATCTGTTCGGCGGTTCGGATGACGAGAAGAAGCCTGAGCCTGTGAAGGCGCCAGAGCCGGCTCCAGCCCCGGTAGCACCAGCGCCTGCGCCGGCCCCTGCGCCGGCCCCGGTGGAAGCGCCGAAGCCAGCGGCCCCGGTGAAAGCCGAACCGGCGAAGAAAGCAGCAGCCAAGCCAGCGGCGAAGAAGCCTGCAGCTAAGACTGAGGCTAAAAAGCCTGCGGCAAAACCGGCAGCGAAGAAGGCCGAACCGGCGAAGAAGCCTGCGGCCAAGCCGGCAGCCACCACTGAGACCAAGGCGCAGTAAGCCTTTGCTTCAATAAAAAACGCGGCCATACCACGGGCCGCGTTTTTTTTTGCCAAAAGCGCGCACTTCAATCCTTGCCGGTGCAGTCTCAAGGCTTACCTTTGCGCAGGACACTTCCCACAAAACAATCAGAACAAAACGATAGCGGGTGCCTGATCTCCAACTTTATGCTTGAAAAAATTGGAGGCGCTTGATGAAAAGGCTAATGGCAATACTTCTGTTGATGACACTTTCTGGTTGTGCCAATGGGCGTTTCTTTCCTGGGGGTTACGGCGCTGAACTTGCTCATCAATGCAAGATAGATCCCTATAGTGCTGATTGTTTACAGCCGCCAGCAGTTTTCAAAAACTAATCAATCACAAACATTCGGGCCTGTTAAAAGTCCCATTTGAAGAACTCCGTGCCGTTCGGCAACTTCCTGAGCCATCTTTGCTTGGGTTTTCGAATTCGTCCGGGTACAAATCCGAAGCGGGCCCAGCGCAGATTCCCGTTGCGCTGATCGTAGATGACCAGGTTGCCATCGTCCTGGAGCGTCATGTACGTGTTGTACCAGAGCGATTTGTCGAGGCTGTGAGTGCTTTCAGCAATCCATAGGCGCCGTCGGGAAGGGTCGTAGAGAAAACCGTTATTGCTGATGACAAACTGCAGTGGCTCACGCATCTTTTTTGGATGCAAAGTTAAACTGTAAGGCTGATTGCTATCGGCAATCCACAATACCGTTTCACCGTCATTGATCACAAGATTTCCATCGCCCTGCAATATAAGGCGAAATCTACCGTTTTCGGATTGCAGATATTGGCCTGGGCTCAGGGTCTGGTTTGGCGGTAACTCGGAGGTACCACTTGCTTGAAAGGGGCTGTAACGAAGAGCCATGTTGTTGACCTTTTCAAAGAATGATTGAGTCATCATTTGATCAGGTGCAGACGTACAACCAGCGATACATAGTTATCGATTGGGAATTTCTCTGGCGACGACCTTCCCGTGATCGCCACCCGTTCCAGGGAGCGTCGGATCAGCCCGCGAGAATCGAGCAGCATGGCCCGAGCGCTGTGCGGACAAATCGCCTTTAATCTTTCCTTAACACGCCACTTCCAGACTCTTGATCGTATTTCTCGATATTTCAAAGCGAAATTTTCCGCTTTAATTCGATAGATAACTCGCTAGTCTTGGTTCGCAGTTCTCACAGGATTTGGGCAATGCAGCTACGTAACTCTTCTTCGCGCTATGGTTGGGTCAGCATCTTCATGCACTGGGGCGTGGCGCTGGTGGTCTTCGGGCTGTTCGCGTTGGGTCTGTGGATGGTCGGGCTGGATTACTACAGCAGCTGGCGCAAAGAGGCGCCGGATCTGCACAAGAGCATCGGACTGGTGCTGCTGGGTGTGATGGTGTTGCGGGTGCTGTGGCGCTTTATCAGCCCGCCGCCGCCGACGCTGCAAAGCTACAGTCGCATGACCCGTATCGGCGCCAAGTTCGGCCACGGGTTTCTGTATCTGGCGCTGTTCGCTGTGATGCTTGCCGGTTACCTGATTTCCACCGCAGACGGTGTCGGGATCCCGGTGTTTGGCCTGTTTGAAGTTCCTGCACTGGTTTCCGGGCTACCGGATCAGGCAGATACCGCTGGGGTGATTCATCTCTGGCTGGCGTGGGCACTGGTAATTTTTTCCGGTCTCCATGCGTTGGCAGCATTGAAGCACCACTTTATCGATCGTGATGCGACCCTGACGCGAATGCTCGGTCGCAAAGCCTGAAATTCAACCTCGACTCAAAGGAAAAGAAAGCATGTTGAAAAAGACTCTGGCCGCTCTGGCAATCGGTTCTGCACTGCTCTCGGCCCAGGCCATGGCAGCGGACTACAAAATCGACAAGGAAGGTCAGCACGCCTTCGTTGACTGGAAAATCAGCCACTTGGGTTACAGCTTCATCCACGGTACTTTCAAAGACTTCGACGGTACGTTCTCGTGGGATTCGGCCAAGCCTGAAGCCAGCAAGATCTCGGTTGATGTGAAAACCGCCAGCCTGTGGTCGAACCACGCTGAACGTGACAAGCACATCGCCAGCAAAGACTTCCTCGACGTGGGCAAGTTTGCTGATGCCAAGTTCGTCTCCACCGCCGTTAAATCGACCGGTGAAAAAACTGCTGACGTGACTGGCGACCTGACCCTGCACGGCGTGACCAAGCCTGTAACCTTCAAAGCCACATTCAACGGCGAAGGCAAGGATCCATGGGGCGGCGAGCGTGCTGGCTTCAACGCCAAGACCACCCTGAACCTGAACGATTTCGGGATCAAGGGCCCAGGTCCTACCTCGCAAACCGCGGATCTGGACATCTCGCTGGAAGGCGTGAAAGTTAAATAACTTTCGCACCCGACACACAAAAACGCCCCCGGTCGAAAGGCCGGGGGCGTTTTTTATTGCCTGCGACACACACACATCCCTTGTGGGAGCGAGCCTGCTCGCGAAGGCGGCGGGTCAGTCAGCAATGATGTTGGCTGAATGACCGCTTTCGCGAGCAGGCTCGCTCCCACAGGGGATATGCGGTGATTCAGGGGTATTTTTGGCGCGATAAAAAATGCCCCGGCTCTTGCGAGTCGGGGCATTTTTCATTGCAGCGTCAAATCAGCGATTGCGGGTCAGCAGCGCTGGTTTTTCGCCACGCGGGCGGCTTGGCAGTTGATCGAGCTGCTCAGGCGTCGGGAAGCGGTCTGCCTTCGACTCTTTGTGCATGATCTTCGGGCCGTTGCTGCGCGGGTTCTGCACGGCTGGCTCGCTACGAGGCTGATCGTCACGGGCCGGACGGCGGTTGCGCGAGGACGAGGCGGAGTCGTCGCGACGACTCGACTGACCATCACGCGGTGCGCCGTTGCGCGGGCCGCCGCTGCGTTTGGCTGGCGGAGTGCCGGTGCTCGAGCCGTTGCTGTTGCGCGGACCGTTCTGACGACCCTGCGACTGACCGCCGCGTGGTGCGCCCGAACCTGCGCCAGCACCTTGAGCCGGTGCGCCTGGACGACGGCCGCGACCGCCAGCCGGGGCAGGCTTGGGCACGTAGTCAACGCGGTTACCGAAGTTATCCACATCGTCGTCGAGGAACTCGTCCGGTGCACGATCAGCCGCCGCACGTGGCGGTTGGCTCGGGCGCTGTTCGCGGGCTGGAGTGCCTTCGCGCGGCTTCTGCTGACGGGCAGGGCGCTCGCCACGTTCACCGGCCGGCTTCTCTTTGCCCTTGTCCTTGCCTTTGTCTTTACGACCGCCGCCACCGCCGCCGCCATTCGGCCCGTCGCCGCGTGGGCCACGTGGATTGCGCGGGTTACGCACGTCCGGACGCTCACGCACTTCCGGCTTCTCGGCTTCAATGGTGCTCGAATCGAAGCCCATCAGGTCGCCGTCGGCGATTTTCTGCTTGGTCATGCGTTCGATACTTTTCAGCAGTTTTTCTTCGTCCGGGGCAACCAGCGAAATCGCCTCGCCCGAACGACCGGCACGGCCGGTACGGCCGATACGGTGAACGTAATCTTCATCGACGTTCGGCAGTTCGAAGTTGACCACGTGTGGCAACTGATCGATGTCCAGACCGCGTGCGGCGATGTCGGTCGCGACCAGGATGCGTACCTGGTTGGCCTTGAAGTCGGCCAGCGCTTTGGTGCGCGCGTTCTGGCTCTTGTTACCGTGGATCGCCACCGCCGGCAGGCCGTGTTTGTCCAGGTACTCGGCCAGACGGTTGGCGCCGTGCTTGGTACGGGTGAACACCAGCACCTGTTCCCACGCGCCGGCGGTGATCAGGTGCGCCAGCAGTGCACGCTTGTGGCTGGCCGGCAGACGGAAGACGCGTTGTTCGATGCGCTCGACCGTGGTGTTCGGCGGCGTCACTTCGATGCGTTCCGGGTTGTGCAGCAGCTTGCCGGCGAGGTCGGTGATGTCTTTGGAGAAGGTTGCCGAGAACAGCAGGTTCTGACGCTTGGACGGCAGGCGCGCGAGGACTTTCTTCACGTCGTGCACAAAACCCATGTCGAGCATGCGGTCGGCTTCGTCGAGGACGAGGATTTCCACGTGGGACAGGTCAACGCTGCCCTGGCCGCAGAGGTCGAGCAAACGACCCGGGCAGGCGACGAGCACGTCGACGCCACGGGACATGGCCTGAACCTGTGGGTTCATGCCGACGCCGCCGAAGATGCAGGCGCTGACGAATTTCAGGTCACGGGCGTAGATCTTGAAGCTCTCGTGAACCTGGGCCGCGAGTTCGCGGGTCGGGGTCAGGACCAGTACGCGCGGTTGGCGCGGGCCATGACGCTGGGATTTGTCCGGGTGACCATTGGGGAACAACCGCTCCAGGATCGGAAGGGCGAAACCGCCGGTTTTACCGGTACCTGTCTGTGCCGCAACCATCAGGTCGCGACCTTGCAACACGGCGGGAATGGCCCGCTGTTGCACCGGAGTAGGCTCGGTATAGCCCGCATCTTCGATGGCGCGGACTAAAGCCTCGGAGAGACCGAGGGAAGCAAAGGACATGAGTAATCCTGTTTTAGTTAGGGCTTGGCCCAATGGGAGTCTTGCCTGGCGCGAATGGCGTTTAAGAGGACGCAATCCCGTCCGGTCCTGCTGCGGTTCCGAAGGCACGTCTGGAGCGCTCGCGCGGGCTGCAAAGCTGCGCTGTAGCGGGTCGAGAGGCCTGTTACGGTTCCGGGCGTCCGGGCGTGAGCCTGGCGGGAACGCCGGAGTATAACAGAGCAATCACTGCGCGCTGCTTTCCTGCTGCTCAACGGTTTTGCGGTTGGCCGTGACTGAGTTCAGTGAAGGGCTGCCGGCGGGCGCAGCGCCGTAGCGTGCGCTCAGCTCGGCGTAGGCCGGTTCGCGCTTGAAGCGCTTGAGTTCGGCGCCAAACCGCTGCACCAGCAAATCCATGCCGGCATTGCGCCGAACCGCGAGAAACTGGCTTTGACGGCTAATGACGGTAGGGTTTTCAGTGATTTGATCGCGAATATTCAGCTCATCGAGCAAGTGCTGGCCAACGCGGCGATCAGTAATCAGCAAGTCTATGCGACCGCGCACCAGTTTGCCGAAGTTGGCTTCGTGGGTCGGTGCCGGTTCACGGCTAAACAACGTTGATTCGCGGAAATCGGGGCTGTACAGATAACCCGGCGAAGTGCCGATGGTCAGGCCTTTGAGCTCTTCCAGTTTGCTGAACGGGTGCGGCCGGTCATTGGCGTAGAACATCACGAACTCGACGTCCGACAGCGGTTCGCTCGGGTAGAGCAGGGTGGCGTCGCGCTCGTCGCTGTGAAAGATATCCAGCGCGCCGTCGGCCTGACCGGTCTCAAGCATCGACAGGCAGCGCTTCCACGGCAGGAATTGCCATTCGACTTCAATGCCCAGACGCTTGAAGACGATGGCCGTGGTTTCATAGTCCAGCCCGAGGTTCTTGCCGCCTTCCTCATACACATAAGGCGCCCATGGCTCGGTGACAATACGCAGCTTTTCGCCTCGAGCGGCGAAGCTCAGGCAAGCAAAAACCAGCACGGCGAATAACTGCGTGATCAAAGGCATGGCTTGAGATTACGACGAGAAACGCGAAAGAGCCAGAAAGTGCCTGCACAAGCTCTGTTTCGGGCCTTTAAACGCAAAAAATCGCAGCCTCAACAACCCTTGTAGGAGCTGCCGAAGGCTGCGATCTTTTGATCTTGCTTGTCGCTTTCAGCTTGAAGCTTGTAGCTGCTTCAACGCGGCAACTTCAGGTTATTCCAGATCGCCAGACTAGGCTCAGCCTGGTTCATGGAATAGAAGTGCAGCCCCGGTGCGCCGCCCTGCAACAGGCGCTCGCACATCTCGCTGACGACTTGCTCACCAAAGCGCTGAATGCTTTGCGTGTCATCGCCGTAGGCTTCCAGTTGCTTGCGAATCCAGCGCGGGATTTCCGCACCGCAGGCATCGGAGAAGCGCGCGAGTTTGCTGTAGTTGGTGATCGGCATGATCCCCGGCACGATCGGCAGATCGACACCCTGCGCCTGCAAACGGTCGACGAAGTAGAAGTAGCTGTCGGCGTTGAAGAAGTACTGGGTGATCGCGCTGTCGGCGCCGGCACGGGCCTTGCGGATGAAATTGGCCAGATCGTCTTCGTAGTTGCGTGCTTGCGGATGCATCTCCGGGTAAGCGGCAACTTCGATGTGGAAATGATCACCGGTTTCTTCACGAATGAATTCCACCAGTTCATTGGCGTGACGCAGCTCACCGCTGGTCATGCCCATGCCGGACGGCAGGTCACCGCGCAGGGCGACGATGCGCTTGATGCCGGCGGCCCTGTACTCGTTCAGCAGGCCGCGCAGGTCGTCCTTGCTGTCGCCGACGCACGACAGGTGCGGAGCGGCCGGGATTTTGACTTCGCTTTCCAGTTGCAGAACGGTGTTGAGGGTGCGATCACGGGTCGAACCACCAGCGCCATAGGTGCAGGAAAAGAAGTCGGGATTGTAAGTGGCCAGCTGACGGGCAGTGGCGAGCAGTTTTTCATGCCCAGCATCGGTCTTGGTCGGGAAGAACTCGAAGCTGTAGCGACGGTCTTGGGACATGGTCATACCCTTGGAAACAAGAACCTTCGAGGCGCTGCAATCCCGTGTGGGAGCGAGCCTGCTCGCGAAAGCGCTGGGTCAGACAACACGGATGTTGAATGTTGAGACGCCTTCGCGAGCAGCCTCGCTCCCACAGGGAGAGCGAGCAAGCGCCTGTTAGTAGCGGTAAGCGTGCGGCTTGAACGGGCCTTCGACGGTCACGCCGATGTAGTCAGCCTGTTGCTTGGTCAGTTGAGTGACCACGCCGCCGAAGCCGCGAACCATTTCCAGGGCCACTTCTTCGTCGAGTTTCTTCGGCAGTACTTCAACAGTCAGGCGCTCGGCTTTCTGCGCTGGCGACAGGTCGGCGTACTTCTGGCCGAACAGGAAGATCTGCGCCAGTACCTGGTTGGCGAACGAACCGTCCATGATGCGGCTTGGGTGGCCAGTGGCGTTGCCCAGGTTTACCAGACGGCCTTCGGCCAGCAGGATCAGGTAGTCGTCGTTCTGCGCGTCGAAAGCGCCCGGGCCGGTACGGTGGATCTTGTGTACCTGTGGCTTCACTTCTTCCCATGCCCAGTTCTTGCGCATGAAAGCGGTGTCGATTTCGTTGTCGAAGTGACCGATGTTGCAGACAACAGCGCGCTTCTTCAGGGCTTTGAGCATGTTCGCGTCGCAAACATTGACGTTACCAGTGGTGGTCACGATCAGGTCGATCTTGCCCAGCAACGCTTTGTCGATGCTTGCTTCGGTGCCGTTGTTGATGCCGTCGATGAACGGCGAAACCAGTTCGAAACCGTCCATGCACGCTTGCATGGCGCAGATCGGGTCAACTTCGGAAACCTTAACGATCATGCCTTCCTGACGCAGCGACTGAGCGGAGCCCTTGCCCACGTCACCGTAACCGATGACCAGCGCTTGCTTGCCGGACAGCAGGTGGTCGGTGCCGCGCTTGATCGCGTCGTTCAGGCTGTGACGGCAGCCGTACTTGTTGTCGTTCTTGGACTTGGTCACCGAGTCGTTGACGTTGATGGCCGGGATTTTCAGCTCGCCCTTGGCCAGCATGTCCAGCAGACGGTGTACGCCGGTGGTGGTTTCTTCGGTCACGCCGTGAACGCGATCCAGTACTTGTGGGTACTTGTCGTGCAGCAGCTGAGTCAGGTCGCCGCCGTCGTCGAGGATCATGTTGGCGTCCCATGGCTGGCCATCCTTCAGGATGGTCTGCTCCAGGCACCACTCGTACTCTTCTTCAGTTTCGCCTTTCCAGGCGAAAACCGGGATACCGGCAGCAGCGATAGCGGCAGCAGCCTGATCCTGAGTCGAGAAAATGTTGCAGGACGACCAGCGTACTTCGGCACCCAGGGCAACCAGGGTTTCGATCAGCACGGCAGTCTGAATGGTCATGTGGATGCAGCCGAGGATCTTGGCGCCTTTCAACGGCTGTTCGCCGGAGTACTTGCGACGCAGACCCATCAGAGCCGGCATTTCCGATTCGGCGATGATGGTTTCGCGACGGCCCCAGGCCGCCAGGGACATGTCGGCAACTTTGTAATCGTTAAAATCTGCAGGCGTGATAACAGCGCTCATGAAGAGCCTCCATTCGTAATGTATGCGAATGGGCGCCGTTGTGCGTTTAGTGTCTGGCCTGAGCCAGTCAACGCCCCATCCGAGCCTGACAGGTTGAACCTGCTGCAGCGCCCCTCGGACAGGTGGCGGGAAAACGGTAGCAAGTGAACGTTACCGTTTTGAAACGGGGGCGATTATAGCCGTCTAGACTGATCTTCCAAAGGGTTTCTGTCGGCCAGATGAAGATCGTTAATGACGACCATAGTCGAAGCCGCATGGAGCCTGACCGCTCAGTCTGCCAAGATACCGTCCATCGTTCGGCAAGACACTCAGGAGTGAAGATGAATTTCCACACCCGCAAATGGGTAAAACCCGAAGACCTCAACCCCAACGGCACTCTGTTCGGTGGCAGCCTGTTGCGCTGGATCGACGAAGAAGCGGCGATTTACGCGATCGTCCAGTTGGGCAATCAGCGCGTGGTGACCAAGTACATTTCCGAAATCAACTTCGTCAGCGCCTCGCGCCAGGGCGACATCATCGAACTGGGCATCACCGCCACCGAGTTCGGCCGCACCTCGATCACCCTGACCTGCGAAGTGCGCAACAAGATCACCCGCAAGAGCATTCTCACTGTTGAGAAGATGGTGTTTGTAAACCTCGGTGAAGACGGTTTGCCGGCACCGCATGGGCGCACTGAAATCAAATATGTGAAAGACCAGTTTCAGGAAGATGAGTTAGTTACCAAGTGACATCAGCGTCGGCTTCATCGCGAGCAGGCTCACTCCTACAGGTACAGCGCAGTCCATGTAGGAGTGAGCCTGCTCGCGATGACGGTTTCAAAGTCAGCGAAGAATCATCTGCCCACTGAACAGCCATGAACCGCCGGGGTCGTAGGTAAACACCACCCCCACGGTTCCCACGCCATGACCACCCCCACTGACGGCAAAACCCCCGACCTCTCGGCCAAAGAGCAGCACGAAGTCGAGAAAAACCAGCCGCCCCGTGCGGCCGTTCTGCACGAAATCATCCGCTCTCAGGGCGATCAGGAGCTGGAGCGCAGTATCGCCGCACTCTGGTGGTCGGCGCTCGCGGCCGGGCTGACCATGGGCCTGTCGCTGATGGGCATGGGCCTGCTCAATTCGCGCCTGCCCGACGGTGATGAATTCAAAGTGATCGCCAGTTTCGGTTACTGCGCCGGGTTCCTCGCGGTGATCCTCGCCCGCCAGCAACTGTTCACCGAAAACACCCTGACGGCAGTGCTGCCGGTCATGACCAAGCCGACCCTGCAAAACTTCGGACGGCTGATCCGCCTGTGGACGGTGGTGCTCGTTGGCAACCTGTGTGGCACGATTCTGGTCGCGTACGTGATGCTCGAACTGCCGATCTTCGACAGCAAGACGGATCATGCCTTCCTCGAAATAGGCCGCAAGGTCATGGAGAACCATGCCAGCCAGATGTTCGCCAAAGGCATCGTTTCCGGCTGGATGATTGCCACCATGGTCTGGATGATCCCGTCCATGGAGAGCGCGAAGATGTGGATCATCATCCTCATCACCTATTTGATGGCGCTCGGCGATTTCACCCACATCGTGGTGGGTTCGGCGGAGGTGTCGTATCTGGTGTTTGCCGGTGAGTTGCCGTGGAGTGATTTCTGGATGGTCTTCGCGGGGCCGACGCTGGCGGGCAACATCATTGGTGGCAGCTTTATCTTTGCGCTGATCAGCCATGCGCAGATTCGAAGCGAGAGCGGGGCGCCGAAGGAGTCTGCGGATCAGGCCGAGAAACCGGATCCGCAGGAGATCAAAAAATGATCAGTGGTGAGCAGGTTCGCTGGTGGTCGCGGGCTCGTTGCGCGTCGCGTGCTTGACCAGTTTGCCGATGGTCAGCCCCTGCAACAGGATCGACGACAGCACCACAATGTAAGTGATGCTCAGCAACAGATCACGCTCCGGGCCCAGCGGCAGGGCCAGCGCCAGTGCCACCGAGACACCGCCGCGCAAACCGCCCCAGGTCAGAATCCGGATCGTGCCGGCGGGCACTGTCCGCCAGCGGCGCAGCAGCAGAATCGCCGGGGCCACCGTGAGCAGGCGCGAGAGCAGAATGGCTACCGCCAATACACTCGCCGCCGCCACGTGCAGCCAGTTGAACGGCAGCAGCAACAGCTCCATGCCGATCAGCGCGAACAGCAACGCGTTGAGCATGTCATCGAGCAATTCCCAGAAACCGTCGAGATAGCGGCGGGTCATGTCGTTCATCGCCAGATTGCGCCCGAGGTTGCCGATGATCAGACCGGCCACCACCATCGCGATCGGCGCGGAAACGTGAATCTCCGTGGCCATCGCCGAACCGCCAATGACCAGCGCCAGCGTCAGCATCACGGTGATCTGATGCTGCTCGACGCTCTTGATCATTCGATAGACCAGATAACCGATCAGCCCGCCGAACAGCACACCGCCGATGGCTTCATGAACGAACAACATGGCGGTGGCGCTGACGGTCGGGGTTTCGCCGAGTTGGGCGATGCCCAACAATACTGTGAACACCACAACAGCTGTGCCGTCGTTGAACAGCGATTCGCCAACGATGGTGGTTTTCAGCGGCTTCGAGGCGTTGGCGGTACGCAGCACGCCGAGCACCGCGATCGGGTCGGTTGGCGAAATCAGCGCGCCGAACAGCAGGCAATACAAGAAGCTCACGTGCCAGCCGAACAGGGCAAAAATGTAATAGGCGAGGCTGCCGATCACCGCCGTGGCAATCAACACGCCGAAAGTCGCCAACAGGCCGATGGGCCAGCGGTAGCTGCGCAAGTCATTCAGGTTGACGTGCAAGGCGCCGGCGAACAGCAGGAACGACAGCATCCAGTTCATCAGCAGATCGCCGAAGTCGATCTGACCGATCAGTTGCTGCACGCGTTCTTCGAGACCGGGGTAGCCGAGCACGCTCAGGCCTTGCAGGATCAGCGAGAACAACAGTGCGGTAACCATCACGCCGATGGTCGGCGGCAGACCGATGAAACGGAAGTTGACGAAGGTCAGGAGGGTGGTGAGGCAGATGAAAGCGGCGACAAGTTCAAGCATCCGGGGTCCTTTGGATGAGGTGTGGAAGATAGCGCACCGAATCTTTGGCGCAGGGGTTTGATGGGTTGAGTCAGGATCGGGACACAGTTGATGGTGTGATGAGATCAAGAGCCCCCTCACCCCAGCCCTCTCCCTTAGGGAGAGGGGGAAAGGGGGCAGATCTTCAAGTCTTTCAGGGGCTGAGTTCGGCTCGAAATTTCAGGTCGATGTAACTCGAACATTCAACACGGTCAGTCCCCTCTCCCTCTGGGAGAGGGTTAGGGTGAGGGCTAGCCGGACACATTGACCGCAGCCGCCTCACGACGTTGCAGATAAATAAACAAAAGCGCCGTCAGCACCGTCAACACACCGACCAGCGCACCGGTCCACGGCAAGTCCGCCAGATCCGCGCCACTGGCAACTACCAGCCCGCCGATCCACGCACCCGCCGCATTACCGAGGTTGAAAGCGCTTTGATTCAAGGTCGAGCCGAGGTTCGGCGCTTCATGGGCCTGATCGATGATCAGCAGTTGCAGAATCGGGCACAGCGCAAAGGCAAAAATCCCCCACAGCACCAGCGTGATCGCCGCCGGCACCACCGAGTGACTGGTCTGGCTGAACGCTGCCAGAATCACCACCACGGCCAAGGCCACACCGACCAGCGACGGCAACAAACGGCTATCGGCCAGACGTCCGCCGAGCATGCTGCCGCCGGTCAGGCCGACGCCGAACAACAGCAGCATCACCGTTACCCCGTGTGGGCTGACGCCGGTGATGTCTTGCAGGATCGGCGCGATATAAGTGAAAACGCTGAACAGGCTGGTCGACGCCAAAACACTCATGCCCAGCGCCAGCAGCACGTTGACCTTACCCAGCACTTTGAACTCGCTGGCGAGGTTGGCCTTGTCCATGGGGATGTGTTTCGGCAACCACAACCACTGCGCGAGAGCGGCGATCACACCAATCACCGAGACCGCCCAGAAGGTCGAGCGCCAACCGGCGTACTGACCCAACGCTGTTCCCAGCGGCACGCCGAGAACATTGGCCAAGGTCAGGCCGGTGAACATCATCGCAATCGCCTGCGCGCGTTTGTTCGGCGCGACCAGTCCGGCGGCAACTACCGAACCGATTCCGAAAAATGCTCCGTGACACAGCGCCGTGACCACGCGGGCGGCCATCAGCGTCGCGTAGTTCGGCGCCAGTGCACATAGCACGTTGCCGAGGATGAACATCAGCGTCATCCCCAACAAGGTCGCTTTGCGCGGCATGTTCGCGGTGCCGATCGCCAGGATCGGTGCGCCGAACACCACGCCCAGCGCGTAACCGGTAATCAACAAACCCGCGTGGGGAATGCTCACAGAAAGATCGCGGGCAACATCGGGCAGCAGGCCCATGATGACGAATTCAGTGGTGCCGATGCCGAACGCGGCAACAGCGAGGGCAAGCAAGGCGAGTGGCATGCGCAAGGTCTCTGTCGGTAGTCTTGACGCTTTGATCAGGCATACGCAGGCCGACGACCGCTCTCTATGGAGGGCGGTGCAGGCAGGAATTATTGGTGTTTTTCTGTGCGCAACTGAGTGCGGCGTGGTCACTTGCAGTATAAACAGCTGCTGACACATCGCGAATCAATAATCTGACTATTCGACGATTCACTGTAGGAGCTGCCGCAGGCTCGGGCCGCGTTCGGACGATCTTTTGATCTTGCTGTTAAAAATCAAAAGATCGCAGCCTGCGGCAGCTTCTACATGGGGACTCATAAAAATAAGGGGTAAGACGTGCTGGCGACGGGGTTGGTATTGATGGCGGCGCTGTTGCATGCGACGTGGAATACGTTAATCAAGTTCAGCGCCGAGCGGTTGCTGGTGGTGGCGTGCATGGACACCGTGGCGCTGCTGGTCGTCGCTATCGCGTTGCCATTCGTGAGCTTGCCGCCCATGGAAATCTGGCCGTGGATTCTGGCGTCGGCAGCGTTTGAATTGCTGTATCGCTACCTGCTGATTCAGGCGTATCGGGTCGGCGATCTCGGGTTGGTCTATCCACTGATGCGTGGTTTGTCGCCGCTGGTAGTGCTGGCGCTGACCCTGATCTTCGCCGGTGAAGTGCTCACCACGCAGCAAATCTTCGGCATCATGCTGATCCCGTTCGGTATGATTTGTCTGCTGTGGCAGGGCGGCGGTGGCAAGCATTTGCCGTGGTCGATGCTGCCGGTGGTGGCGCTGATCGGCCTGTGTATCGGTTGCTACACCTACATCGATGGCCAGGCACTGCGGCGCTGGTCGCATCCGCTCGATTACCTGGTCTGGGTCACGCTGCTCAGCGCCTGGCCGTTTCCGTTGCTGGCGTGGGTCGCCAAGCGTCCGGCGTTCATGTTGTTCTGGCGTGAGCAATGGAAGCTGGGGTTGGCGGTGGGCGTCTGCGTATTGGCCAGCTACGCTCTGGTGCTATGGGCGATGCAATTGGGCTCGATTGCCGAGGCGGCGGCATTGCGTGAGATCAGCGTGATTCTGGTGGTGCTGTTCGGCATGCGCTACTTGAAAGAACCTTTCGGCCGTCCGCGGCTCTTAGCCTGTGGGTTGGTACTGATCGGCATGCTGGTGATGAAGTTCTAACGGCCCGCGAATTCTACAACTCGAAAAAAGGACGGCGTTATGACGGTGGCTCTGTGGTGTGTGTTGATTGCGATTTTTCTGCCGTATGTCTGCACTGGCGTGGCGAAAGCCGTGGGCGGTTACCGGTTGAGTGACAACCACGATCCGCGTGACTTTCTTGAAAGCCTCAACGGTGTGGCCCGTCGGGCGCACGCGGCGCAACTGAACAGCTTTGAAGTGATGCCGGCGTTTGCAGCGGCGGTGATCGTTGCGCACCTGGTGGGAACCGCGCAGTTGGTGACGGTCAATGTGCTGGCGGTGATGTTTATTACCAGTCGCCTGCTGTACATCATCTGCTACCTGGCGGACTGGGCGATCCTGCGTTCACTGGTCTGGTTTGTGGGGATGGGGCTGATTGCTTCGTTCTTCTTTGTGTCGGTCTGATTATTTTACTGGTGTTGCTGATGGCCTCATCGCGAGCAGGCTCACTCCTACATTTTGGAATGCGTTCCCCTGTAGGAGTGAGTCTGCTCGCGATAGCTATCTGATTACCTCAGCAGATTCCAAGGCTTACTTCTTCTCTGTATCCGCCACCTGCGGCACTTGCGGCAACGCCGCGCCTTTTGGCCAGAGCATCCAGATCTGCCCTTGTTGTTTCATATCCCCGGCCAGTTGCCCGGCCGCATCACCGGTGCCCCAGAACAGATCCGCGCGAACTTCGCCGGCAATCGCGCCGCCGGTATCCTGTGCCGCGACCGGGCGGACCAGTGCAGTGCCATCCGGTTTAGTGGTTGATAGCCACAACAGACTGCCCAACGGAATCACATTGCGATCCACCGCCGCGCTGTAGCCGGCAGTCAGCGGCACGTTCAGCGAACCGCGCGGGCCTTCATTGCTGTCCGGGTTGCGGGTGAAGAACACATAGCTCGGATTGCTGCCGAGCAGCTCCGGGATGCGCGCAGGGTTGGCTTTTGCCCAGTTGCTGATCGCGTTCATGGTCACGTCTTCTTTCTTCAGCTCACCTTGCTCGACCAGCCAGCGCCCGATAGGGCGATACGGATGGCCGTTCTGATCGGCGTAAGCGATGCGCAACTGTTTGCCGTCCTGGGTTTGAATTCGCCCGGAACCCTGGATCTGCAAAAACTGCAGATTCATCGGATCGGTCAGGTAGGCAACCACGGGGGCTTTCACGCCTTTGGATTCGATGGTGGCTGCATCGTCGTAAGGCTTGAGCACGCGACCTTCGAGGCGACCGCGCAGACGCTTGCCTTTCAGTTCAGGGTAAATACTGTCCAGCGAGACGATGATCATGTCTTCCGGTACGCCATACACCGGCACATTGGCCGCGTCGGTGGGCGTCAGGCTGCCGGGGTAGACCGGCTCGTAGTAGCCGGTGATCAAACCGTTGGGGTTGTCGTTTTCAGCGCGTAGGCCGTAGACATCGAGATTCTGTTTGAGAAACGCACGAATCTCGGAGGCGCTCTGCGGAACATTGGCCGCTGCTGCGCAGGTAGTGCTCCAGACCGCATCTGCCTTGAGTCGGGTGCACGCGCTGCGCCACGAACCGAAACCGGCGACCAGGTCGCTATCGGATACCGCCGGCAAGGCTTCCCAGGTGGCGCTGGAATAAGTGGCCAGCGCGTGGGTTTTTGGCTTGGCGGTTTCGCCACCGGTGCAGCCGGCGAGAATTGCCAACACTGGAAGGGTGGCTATGAGCGGGTGAAACCAGGCCTTGAGACGGCTGTTCATGGAGTGATTCCTGTGCCGGTTGTCTGAGTGCTCCATGCGCTCGAACAACCCGTATTTTTAATAGGGCTATTGGTGTTTGGCGGTGACGCGAGGATACTGGCCGCCGAATTCCGTGACCTGAAGCCACCATGACTCTTAAACGCATTGCTGTTGTATTGCTGGCCTGTCTGACCTTGTCCGCCTGTGGCGGTGTCGATCCGAATTCTCCGCTGGGCCAGCGCAAGGCCATTTTCAAACAGATGCTCAAGACCGGCGAAGACCTGGGCGGCATGTTGCGTGGACGCATTCCGTTCGACGGGCCGAAGTTCGCCGAAGGCGCGGTCAAGCTCGATGCGTTGTCCCATGAACCGTGGAAGCATTTTCCGCAGGTTCGCGAAGAAGATCACACCAGCGCCAAGGACGATGTCTGGCAGAAGCAGGCGCAGTTTCAGGAAATGGCCCGCACCCTTGAAGCGGCCACCGGTGAATTGGTGATCGCCAGTCAGGTTCAGCCATACAAGGCCAGCAACCTTGGGCCGGCGGTGCAGAAAGTTGAGGATGCCTGCAGCGCTTGCCATAAACAGTTTCGCGATCATTGATATTTAAAAGATCGCAGCCTGCGGCAGCTCCTACCCTGATCAATGCAGGAGCTGCCGCAGGCTGCGATCTTTTGATTTTTACTTATCGATTTCGTCCAGCGCATCCTGCAGTTCTTTGCGCGACTCGGCCAGTTTGTCTTTGCGCTTGTTGATCTTTTCCGGGTCGCCTTTCTTCATGGCTTTGTCGAGATCCGCCTGACGCTTGCTCACTTCGTGCTTGGCTTCGAGCACCTTGTTTTCGCGTTCTTTCTTCAGGCCCGCGTCGGTGCAATGCTCGGTCACTTCACGCAAGGCCGTTTCCAGGCCGGCCTGCTGATCGGCATTGCCGCGCGACTTGGCCTGTTCGATCTGGTTCATGATGCCTTGCTTCTTGGCTGCGCAGCCGGTCAGGCCCGGGGCGTCTTCGTCGGCCATTACGGGCGCGGCCATCATGCCGCAGAGGGTGAGCATGGCGAGCGGTGCAAGAAATTTCATAAAAGCTCCATGTGCAAAGGCAATCGGGTCGGTCAGGCACTGCGCTGTTGGAGCGCTTGGGCTACCGATGGGTTCCCGGCGCGCCGGGATTGCGTAGTCAGAAACCGTCGATTCCGGCGGCATGTAAGGTTTCGCTCAAAGCCAGTACCTGCGGATCGCGAAAGAATGCGCTCAGTTGCGCCGCACGTCCCGGGCCGATACCGGCTTCGGCCTGCCATTGTTCGGTGTCACGTTGTGCCAGCGCCTGCCATGAGTCAGGCAGTTGTGCCTGACCTGTCGGTGGTAAGCCCAGGGCTTTGAGCCATTGGACGAAGGGCCGTTGGCGCGCGCTGTGAAAACTGTTCATCAGGCGTTCGCTGCTGCGTTCGCCGAAGCCGGCAATGTTAGCAAGCTCTGGCGCGTCGAGGGTCAACCAATCCAGCAGGTTATTCACGCGGCGTGTATCGAGAAGTTTCTCCCAGGTGCCACGACCGACATGTTGCATCGCCAGCCCGTTTTTACCGCTGAGCCAGGTCAAGCGGGCGAGAAACTGGCTTTCACAACCGTGGGTCGGTTGCCAGCAGCTCAGGGCGTGGAAGTCGTCGGCGTTGGGGATGTTGAGGTCTGTGCGTTCGGCGGCGCGCAGCACCACGCTGTCGAGCCGTGGAATGGTCAGGCCGGCGAGGCTGATTGCCACTTGGTCGCCGGGACGGATATCCAGATCTTGCCAGCGTTTGAAGGAACTGGCGCTGACCCGTTTGATTTCCCGGTCATCGAGCATGACGGGTTTGAGTTCGAGTACTGGCGTGATACGCCCGGTGCGCCCGATCTTGAAGTTGACCTTGCGCACTTCGGCCAGCGCTTGAGCAAAAGGATACTTCCACGCAACTGCCCAATACGGAGCGCGAGCCTGCCAGCGCTCGGCGGGTGGTCGTTGGCTCTGGCGCAGTACCACGCCGTCAGTGGCAAAGGGCAGGGGTGAGCGATACCAGTGATCGCGCCATTGCTGCGCGGCAGCAAAGTCGGCGACAGGATGACTGTACGGTTCAATCGTGGCGAAACCCAGCGTCGCCAACGTGGCGACTCGCTCGGGCAATTGCGCTGGGCCTTGTGGCCAGTCCCAGACGAACAGTCCGATACCGGCGGCTTGCGCGGCATCCAGGGTTTTGCGTCCCATCAGTCCCGCGACGGTGGAGCGAGCGTTAACGCTGCCGGATCGAGCTTGCACGTGCTCGTTCAAGCGCCAATAGAGTTCGCCCTGCACCAGCATATCCAGCGGTTGTGTCAGGCGTTGAGGAATGGCGCCGATCTTCTGCGCTGATGGCGTCCAGTCTTGCCCGTGAACCCCGTCACCGCGACTGATGACCTGTTGCAAAACGCCGGCGCGATAAATCAGCGTCACCGCAACGCCGTCGACTTTGGGTTGTACCCAGACATCCTTGCGATCGCGTAGCCACGTTTCCACGGCCTCGGTTTTATGCAGTTTATCCAGGCCGGTATGGGCGATGGGGTGCGCGTTTGAGCCTGAAACTGTGCGCAAAGGATCGGGTGGCGAGGGCACTTTGAAACACGCTCGCCACTCGTTCAGTTGCGCAAGGGATTGGTCGTAGAGTTCGTCGGCAATCAGTGAGCGGCCTTCGCGGTGGTAAGCGTCGTCCCATTGGTCGATCTGCTTTTGCAGGGCGGTGATTTCGCTTTTTGCATGAGTGGCTGGCCAGTTCGGGCAGTCAGCGTGGGCGTTGAGGGCCGTACAGGCCAGGAAGAAAACCGACAGCAGGCGAAGCGTGACAAGCATCGTGAGCGTCCTTGCTCAGGGGGAATGCTTGAAGGTTAGAAGACAATATGTGGCCCGGTCGGTGGGGTGTTTTGCGGGGTGTTTCTGCTCAGAATCACTTGTCGGGCACGCCGGCCTCTTCGCGAGCAGGCTCGCTCCCACAGGGATGTATTTAAGGCATGAAAAAGCCCCGCACGGTGCGAACCGTGCGGGGCTTTTTGTGCAGCCGGGAAGTTCTTACAGACCCGCAGCGGAACGCAGGGCGTCGGCGCGGTCGGTTTTTTCCCAGGTGAACGTGGTGAAGGTGTCTTCGCCAACGGTCTTGGTCTCTGGCGTGCGACCGAAGTGGCCGTACGCTGCAGTTTCCTGGTACATCGGGTGCAGCAGATCGAGCATGGTGGTGATTGCGTATGGACGCAGGTCGAACACTTCACGCACCAGTTTGACGATCTTGTCATCACTGATCTTGCCGGTGCCGAAGGTGTTCAACGAGATCGACGTAGGCTGAGCTACACCGATCGCGTAGGAAACCTGGATCTCGCAACGCTCGGCCAGGCCGGCCGCGACGATGTTCTTGGCAACGTAACGGCCAGCGTAGGCAGCCGAACGGTCAACCTTCGATGGATCTTTACCGGAGAACGCGCCGCCGCCGTGACGGGCCATGCCGCCGTAGCTGTCGACGATGATCTTGCGACCGGTCAGACCGCAGTCACCTACCGGGCCGCCAATGATGAACTGGCCGGTCGGGTTGATGTGGAACTGGGTGTCTTTGCTCAGCAGTTCGGCAGGCAGCACGTGCTTGACGATCAGCTCCATCACGCCTTCGCGCAGGTCTTTGTACGACACTTCAGGGTTGTGCTGGGTCGACAGAACTACAGCGTCGATACCGACAACCTTGCCGCCTTCGTAACGGCAAGTCACTTGCGACTTGGCGTCCGGACGCAGCCAAGGCAGCAGACCCGATTTACGGGCTTCGGCCTGGCGCTGTACCAGCTGGTGCGAGAAGGTAATCGGTGCTGGCATCAAAACGTCGGTTTCGTTGCTGGCGTAGCCGAACATCAGGCCCTGGTCGCCGGCGCCCTGATCTTCAGGCTTGGCACGGTCAACACCCTGGTTGATGTCCGGGGATTGCTTGCCAATGATGTTCATCACGCCGCAGGTCGCGCCGTCGAAGCCGACGTCGGAGCTGTTATAGCCGATGTCGAGAATCACGTTACGCACGATCTCTTCCAGATCGACCCAGGCGCTGGTGGTCACTTCACCGGCAACGATGGCCACGCCAGTCTTGACCAGAGTTTCCACGGCAACGCGTGCGTGTTTGTCCTGGGTAATGATGGCGTCCAGCACCGCATCGGAAATCTGGTCGGCGATTTTGTCCGGATGCCCTTCGGACACGGACTCGGAGGTGAAGAGGGAGTATTCGCTCATCTCGATGTTTTCCTGAATTTACCGATGGTGAGTGTCGCCAGTCGGTCGCTGAAAATGGCGAACCTGGATCTGGAAACCATTACGTAAGCCTACATAGAGGCTTTCCCCGGGAACGAGTCCCGCAGCGGTGGCCCAACGGGCCAAATCGTCCTGTTCAAACCCCAACCACAGATCACCGCAGGCCTCCCTGGCCCAACTCTGGTTGTGGCTACATAACTCTGTCACGAGCAGGCTACCGCCCGGTTGCAGCAGGTCGGCCATGTGCTTGAGCGCATCGGCCGGCGCGGCGAAATGGTGCAACACCATGTTCAACACCACGCAATCGGCCTTGAGGCTGGTGCCATTCAATGCATCGGCCAATTGCAGGCTGACGTTAGCCAGCTGTTCACGTTCGCATACCTGACGCGCCAGTTCGAGCATCGCCGGGCTGTTGTCCAGCGCGGTTACGGTGCCGAAGCGACGGGCCAGTTCCGGCAGAAAAGCACCATCGCCGGGGCCGACTTCAATGGCCGTGGCAGCACCATCGAAGTTCAGTTTGTCGAGCAGGGCCAGCACGCTGTCACGGTACTGCGGCAGGCCTGCGATCAAGTCTTGCTGGGCGCGAAATTTCTCCGCGACCCGGGCGAAAAAGTCCTGACTGGCCGCGGCACGTTGGCCGTGAACCTGCTCGATGCGCGCTTGCACGTCGTCAGGCAGATCCAGATTGTCGACTTCTTCTAACAATGCCGCGTGCAACTTGCCGCCGAGCAGTTCGGTGTGGGGCAGGGCGCGGCGATAGAAAATCGCGTTGCCTTCGCGGCGCGTCGCCACCAGGTCGGCTTGTGCCAGTACCTTGAGGTGATGACTCATGCCGGACTGACCGATGCCGAAAATCTGCGCCAGCTCGAGAACACCGAACGAATCGTTGGCCAGCGCGCGCAAGACATTCAGCCGCAACGGATCGCCGCCGGCCTTGCACAGGGCCGCCAGCTCGTCGCAATCGTCATGGCGAATGGAAGGCACGCGTAAATTCATAGGGCCGCAGTCTAGTGATGGGGGGAATTCATCGCAAGGCCAATATCAAAAAGTTTTGATATTGCTCGATCAATGGCGCTTTTTATTGCACTTCTCACTCACCGGTTAACTCTACAAACGAGTAGCGGAAAGGTTTCACCAACAGAAAGCGCCGCTATCCATTGGAAAAACGCCCCTCGATGACTATCTGTCATTGCCCCGAGGCGCTCCGGTGAGGGAAAATGCCCTCCTTTTTTCCGTTTCGACTTACCAGAACCCAGGAGATCAGCGATGCCTAGCCGTCGTGAGCGTGCCAACGCCATTCGTGCCCTCAGCATGGATGCCGTGCAAAAAGCCAACAGCGGCCATCCCGGTGCCCCAATGGGTATGGCAGATATTGCCGAAGTGCTTTGGCGCGACTACCTCAAGCACAACCCGAGCAATCCATCGTTCGCCGACCGTGACCGCTTCGTGCTGTCCAACGGCCATGGCTCGATGTTGATCTACTCGCTGCTGCACCTGACCGGTTACGACCTGTCGATCGAAGACCTCAAGCAGTTCCGTCAACTGCACAGCCGCACTCCAGGTCACCCGGAATTCGGTTACACCCCGGGCGTTGAAACCACCACCGGCCCACTGGGTCAGGGTCTGGCCAACGCCGTCGGTTTCGCCTTGGCTGAAAAAGTCCTGGCGGCGCAGTTCAACCGTCCGAGCCACAATATCGTCGACCACCACACCTACGTGTTCCTGGGCGATGGCTGCATGATGGAAGGCATTTCCCACGAAGTTGCTTCCTTGGCCGGTACGCTGGGTCTGGGCAAGCTGATCGCTTTCTACGATGACAACGGCATCTCCATCGACGGCGAAGTCGAAGGCTGGTTCACCGATGACACGCCGAAGCGTTTCGAAGCCTACAACTGGCAAGTGATCCGCAACGTTGACGGTCATGATCCGGAAGAGATCAAGACTGCCATCGAGACTGCGCGCAAGAGCCCGCTGCCGACCCTGATCTGCTGCAAGACCACCATCGGTTTCGGCTCGCCGAACAAGCAGGGCAAAGAAGACTGCCACGGCGCTCCACTGGGCGACGCGGAAATCGCGCTGACCCGTCAGGCGCTGAACTGGAACCACGGCCCGTTCGAAATCCCGGCTGACATCTATGCCGAGTGGGATGCCAAGGAAAAAGGTCGCGCGGCCGAAGCCGAGTGGGATCAGCGTTTCGCTGCCTACTCCGCTGCGTTCCCGACCGAAGCCAACGAACTGGTGCGTCGTCTGAGCGGTGAGCTGCCAGCTGACTTCTCGGAAAAAGCTTCTGCTTACATCGCTGAAGTTGCGGCCAAAGGCGAAACCATTGCCAGCCGTAAAGCCAGCCAGAACACCCTGAACGCATTCGGCCCGCTGCTGCCGGAACTGCTTGGCGGCTCCGCTGACCTGGCCGGTTCCAACCTGACCCTGTGGAAAGGTTGCAAAGGCGTCAGCGCTGAAGATGCCAGCGGCAACTACATGTATTACGGCGTGCGCGAATTCGGCATGACCGCGATCATGAACGGCGTGACCCTGCACGGCGGCCTGGTGCCTTACGGCGCGACCTTCCTGATGTTCATGGAATATGCGCGCAACGCCGTACGCATGTCGGCGCTGATGAAGAAGCAAGTCATCCACGTCTACACCCACGACTCCATCGGTCTGGGCGAAGACGGCCCGACGCACCAGCCGATCGAGCAATTGACCAGCCTGCGTACCACACCGAACCTCGACACCTGGCGTCCAGCCGATGCCGTTGAATCTGCCGTGGCCTGGAAAAACGCTCTGGAGCGCAAGGACGGCCCATCGGCGCTGATCTTCTCGCGTCAGAACCTGCAGCATCAGGAACGCGATGCCGGCCAGATTGCCGACATCAGCCGTGGCGGTTACGTGTTGAAGGACTGCGCAGGCGAGCCTGAGCTGATCCTGATTTCGACCGGTTCGGAAGTGGGTCTGGCGGTTCAGGCTTACGACAAACTGACCGAGCAAGGCCGCAAGGTGCGTGTGGTTTCCATGCCGTGCACCAGCGTGTTCGACGCTCAGGACGCCGGCTACAAGCAAGCCGTGCTGCCGTTGCAGGTCAGCGCGCGTATCGCCATCGAAGCGGCTCACGCTGACTTCTGGTTCAAGTACGTGGGTCTGGAAGGTCGTGTGATCGGCATGACCACTTACGGCGAATCGGCTCCGGCTTCGGCACTGTTCGAAGAGTTCGGCTTCACCCTGGAAAACATCCTGGGTCAGGCGGAAGAACTGCTGGAAGACTAAGTCCGACAGTTGTGTTGTCCGGGCTGACGCCTTCGCGAGCAGGCTCACTCCTACAGGGTTTTACGTTGCCCGTGTAGGAGTGAGCCTGCTCGCGATAGCGTCGGTTCAGACAATAAAGAGCTTTCTGATTCACCACGGTAATCGAGAACCCCATGCCTCAACCGCGTCCCTACAAAGTTGCACTCAACGGCTACGGCCGGATTGGTCGTTGCGTCTTGCGTGCGTTGTTTGAGCGAGGCGAAGAAGCCGGGTTTGAAATTGTCGCGATCAACGATCTGGCGGACATGGCCAGCATCGAATACCTGACACGCTTCGACTCCACCCACGGCCGTTTTCCGGGCGAAGTGCGAGTAGACGGCGATTGTCTGCATATTAATGGCGACTGCGTGAAGGTCCTGCGCAGTGCCACCCCCGAAGACATCGATTGGGCGTCACTCGGCGTCGATCTGGTGCTGGAATGCTCAGGTGCCTATAACACCCGTGCCGACGGCCAGCGCTTTCTCGACGCTGGCGCGCCACGCGTGTTGTTCTCGCAGCCGATGGCCAGCGAGGCAGATGTCGACGCCACCATCGTCTATGGCGTCAATCAGGATTGCCTGACCGGCGACGAACTGCTGGTGTCCAACGCCTCCTGCACCACCAACTGCGGCGTGCCGCTGTTGCGTCTGCTCGACAAGGCGATCGGCCTCGATTACGTGTCGATCACCACGATTCACTCGGCGATGAACGACCAGCCAGTGATCGACGCCTATCACCACGAAGACCTGCGCCGCACCCGATCGGCGTTCCAGTCGGTGATCCCGGTGTCCACTGGTCTGGCGCGTGGCATCGAGCGCCTGCTGCCGGAACTTGCCGGGCGAATTCAGGCCAAAGCCGTACGCGTGCCGACGGTCAACGTGTCCTGCCTCGACATCACGATGCAGACCGCCACGGCGACCGACGCCAATGAGGTCAACCGGATCCTGCGCGAAGCCGCCACCAATGGCCCGCTCAAAGGCCTGCTGGCCTATACCGAGTTGCCGCACGCCAGCTGTGATTTCAACCATGACCCACATTCGGCCATCGTCGATGCCAGTCAGACCCGTGTTTCCGGCCCTAAGCTGGTGAACATCCTGGCCTGGTTCGACAACGAATGGGGTTTTGCCAACCGAATGCTGGACGTTGCAGAACACTATCTGCAAACAGCAACTTCAAAAAAACCGTAGGAAGTGCGACCCATGACCGTGTTGAAGATGTCCGACCTCGATCTGCAAGGTAAGCGCGTATTGATCCGCGAAGACCTCAACGTCCCAGTCAAGGACGGTGTTGTCACCAGCGACGCGCGTATCCTGGCTTCGCTGCCGACCATCAAGCTGGCCCTGGAAAAAGGCGCGGCCGTGATGGTCTGCTCGCACCTTGGCCGTCCGACCGAAGGCGAGTTCTCCGCCGAGAACAGCCTCAAGCCGGTCGCTGACTACCTGAGCAAAGCGCTGGGCCGCGAAGTGCCGCTGGTGGCTGATTACCTCGGTGGCGTTGACGTCAAGGCTGGCGACATCGTGCTGTTCGAAAACGTGCGCTTCAACAAGGGCGAGAAAAAGAACGCCGACGACCTGGCCCAGCAATACGCCGCCCTGTGCGACGTGTTCGTGATGGACGCTTTCGGCACCGCTCACCGCGCCGAAGGTTCGACCCATGGCGTGGCCAAGTTCGCCAAAGTCGCCGCTGCTGGCCCACTGTTGGCCGCTGAACTGGACGCACTGGGCAAAGCCCTCGGTGCTCCGGCACAACCAATGGCGGCTATCGTTGCCGGCTCCAAGGTCTCGACCAAACTCGACGTGCTGAACAGCCTGAGCCAGATCTGCGATCAACTGATCGTCGGCGGCGGCATCGCCAACACCTTCCTCGCGGCGGCCGGTCACCCGGTTGGCAAGTCGCTGTACGAACCGGATCTGCTCGACACCGCGCGTGCCATCGCTGCCAAAGTCAGCGTGCCACTGCCGGTTGACGTAGTGGTTGCCAAGGAATTCGCTGAAACCGCAGAAGCCACCGTCAAGCTGATCGCTGACGTCGCGGCGGACGACATGATTCTGGACATCGGCCCGCAAACCGCGGCCAACTTCGCCGAACTGCTGAAATCGTCGCAAACCATTCTGTGGAACGGCCCGGTCGGCGTGTTCGAATTCGACCAGTTCGGCAACGGCACCAAAGTGCTGGCTCAGGCCATTGCTGAAAGCTCGGCATTCTCCATCGCTGGCGGTGGCGACACTCTGGCTGCGATCGATAAATATGGCGTGGCTGAGCAAATCTCCTACATTTCCACCGGTGGTGGCGCGTTCCTCGAATTCGTCGAAGGCAAAGTGCTGCCAGCTGTTGAAGTCCTGGAAAGCCGGGCCAAGGCCTGAGGCCGCCCGTTTGGCCAGGCAAGGAGTGTTTTCATGGTCAAGTCGTTAGCGCTGTTGTTGCTGACCGGTACGCTGGCGGCCTGCGGGAGTAACCCGAAGGCCGAAGCCACGCCGGCACCGAGCGAGTCGCAGAAGGGCTGCTATCAGGCCGACTGGCAGGCCGAAACAAACCCGGTGCTGAACAAGCGCTCGGGGCCGGACGGCCTGGACAAATACGAGACGCAAACCCCGGCCAAGGAACATGGTTGTCCTTGACGGGTCTGACTCTTTAACTCAGGGCTGGCGGCGTGCGCCGTCAGTCGAGGAACACGGATGAAAGGCTTGATCGCCATTGCGGCGTTGGCATTGTTGGGCGGTTGCGCGCAGTTGAACCTGTTTCAGTCGTCTGCTCCGGCGGATAACTGGACGACCTGGACCTGCGACAGCCAGGCCAAAGTGCTGTGGCGTTACGCCGATGCCGGCCAGAAAGAAGTCGACGTTCGACTGGGTGGCGGTGATCAGGTCTATCGCCTGAAAGAAGAGCCGGGCGCCTCGGGCACGCTGTACAGCGACGGCATGCTGGCGTTTCACGTCAAGGGAGAGGAAGGCCTGGTTTACTGGGTCGCCACCAATGACCTGATCGGCCGCGGCTGCAAGGCGCAGTAATTGAAACACCACAGGCCCAATGTAGGAGTGAGCCTGCTCGCGATAGCGGTATGACAGTCACTGCAATATTGACTGCAAGATGGCTATCGCGAGCAGGCTCACTCCTACAGGGGTTCTGTGCAGTTCTCAGGATTTTGCTTTATCGAATCACCAGACCGGGCCTCAACCCCCGATCTGCAATCACTTGAATAGCCGCCGCCGCTCCGGCAGGCTGGCACGATTAACGACCCTCAACCGGGAGAGACACACACAATGGCACTTATCAGCATGCGCCAGATGTTGGACCACGCAGCCGAATTCGGCTACGGCGTTCCAGCCTTCAACGTCAACAACCTTGAGCAGATGCGCGCCATCATGGAAGCCGCTGACAAGACTGACTCCCCGGTGATCGTTCAGGCTTCGGCCGGCGCCCGTAAATACGCCGGCGCGCCTTTCCTGCGTCACTTGATCCTCGCCGCGATCGAAGAATTCCCGCACATCCCGGTGTGCATGCACCAGGACCACGGCACCAGCCCTGACGTCTGCCAGCGCTCGATTCAACTGGGCTTCAGCTCGGTGATGATGGACGGCTCGCTGGGCGAAGACGGCAAGACCCCGACCGACTACGACTACAACGTCCGTGTTACCCAACAAACTGTAGCCATGGCGCACGCCTGCGGCGTTTCGGTAGAAGGCGAGCTGGGCTGCCTGGGTTCGCTGGAAACCGGCATGGCCGGTGAAGAAGACGGCATCGGCGCCGAAGGCGTTCTGGATCACAGCCAAATGCTGACCGACCCGGAAGAAGCCGCTGACTTCGTCAAACGCACCCAGGTCGATGCCCTGGCCATCGCCATCGGCACCAGCCACGGCGCCTACAAGTTCACCAAGCCACCAACCGGTGACGTACTGGCGATCGACCGCATCAAGGAAATCCACAAGCGCATCCCGAACACCCACCTGGTGATGCACGGTTCCTCGTCGGTGCCACAAGAGTGGCTGGCGATCATCAACCAGTACGGTGGCGACATCAAAGAAACCTACGGCGTACCGGTTGAAGAAATCGTCGAAGGCATCAAATACGGCGTACGCAAAGTCAACATCGACACCGACCTGCGCCTGGCCTCCACCGGCGCCATGCGTCGCCTGATGGCCACCAACCCGAGCGAATTCGACCCGCGTAAATTCTTCGGCGCCACCGTGACCGCGATGCGTGATGTGTGTATCGCTCGTTATGAAGCGTTCGGCACTGCCGGTAATGCTTCGAAGATCAAACCGATCTCGCTGGAAGCGATGTACCAGCGTTATCTGAAGGGTGAGTTGAACGCCAAGGTTAACTGAGCCTGAGCGTTAAATTGCGATGATAAAAAAACCGCCGAGAGGCGGTTTTTTTTAATCGATTTTTAGGTAAACGCATCTTTACGTGGCTCTGCAATTAAGTAATTCAGAAAAAACCAAGTTCGTATTTGCCTTTGGCTGCGGCAATAAAACTAACAATTATCTGGGCGTGGCCAGTGCGGATAATCGATGGATTGGAAAAGAAAGTCCAATCAAGCGTCAAAGTGTGTATAGGCGCTGTACTGGCTGGTCCTCCTATCAACTGACGATATACATTCCAGAGTGTCCAGTATTCGAGTGTTTGCATGCAAATAAAAATCGAACTTGAATCGGAAGAGTTGATCAGGAAAGTCGATCTCCGATTTGATACGAGGTGCGGGCGCGACGAGCATATTTTTTACGGGTTTCCCTTTAAGCGACGTAGAAGTGATGCTAGAGAATGCTGGTCACGCTGCGGTTAAAATGATTGGGAAAGATTGCTCATGATCAAACTCCTTTGTTGTCAGGGTTATGCTGTGAACAGTCGCTCACTGTGTGACGTTTACGGCGCGATAGCTTTCATGTATGTGATAAAGGACACATAAGTTGGGCCGCCTGGAGTTGTGGCGACAAAGCTGAATTCTAGAAGGCCCGGGCCGAGCCCGAAGCGCATAGGCGCCCATAACTGAAATCTGAATTGCCCATTCTTGTTAGGTAAAATAGTAAGAGATTGATTTACAGTAGAGCCTGGGGGGTAGTGTTCTCGACTGTTATATCAACAATGGTGCCCGTGATGAATTTTGGATTTGTTTCTTCAACGGTATAACCATCAAAAAATTTTGTGAGTCCAAAGGTTGTGTATTCAATGGAATTTTGGTTGTCATAGTCTATACCAACCACACCTCGTGCAGTTACATCGGTGTTGTTCCCGTCGAGGAGCGTGATTCTGGGGGCACGGTGAGCTTTATAGATTGGGCTGGGCATAGGGCACCTCAAATATTTCAAGAAAGTATTCAATGGATGATTGTGGAAGTCTTTTACGCGCCACAGGAGACTTTGTGGTTTATCAGATTCTGAACCACAGCCTGCTTCGTTCAGGCGGTAAAGCCGGCTGCTCTTCTTTGGCGGGGCTTACATGTCGGAACTGGATATTCATAAGTAAGGCCAATTTTGGGTTCCTTATTGATATTATGGATTGATGGTTTTAATGGGGTTGATGGGAAAGAGGGCAGCCACATTGGTGGATTTGATTTGTGCTGCCCTTGTTGTTTCTCCTATAGGTCAAGGAATCAAGAGTGGTAATGTCTGTGGAGGTGCACCGAAAGGGTTGTCACGGAATTTAATTGCTACACCAAAAACCACCTCACCAAATGGATACGCCTTCGGTTGGTTTGGTTTTTTTTCCTCGGCCAGGATATAAGCTTTCTCCTCTTTATCAATTCCTAGAACTAATTTCTTGATCGCTTTGTCCTTGTCAAGGACGGTGGCGTATTCCCCTTCTTTAAGCAGAGTGACTTGTATTTCAGTGGTTCCGATTATCATTTTACTTGCCTCTTTGACGTCTGTTAAATGGTTACGTATGGTCGCATGGCTGGTGGAATATTGGCGTATACAAAGTCTTTTAACTCTATGGCGTCGCGAAGTTCGGGCTCAGAGAAGTTTGTGGATGGGATGTTAGTGTCGTTATTATGAAGGGGGTCCAAGACTATGAAAAAAGTATGGTCCGCTGGTGCCACCCGGATTAGCTGAGAGTTATACCGATCCCTTAATATAAGCTGTTCGTTGAGATGGTCGAACTCAGCAAGTTCCCCTACAACTCTCTCCCCCCCACTCGCCGGATAGGCAGCAAGCGGCATTCCAAGTTCAAGTTCAAGTTCCAGTTCAAAGGGAGCGGGCTCAGGTACTTTTAATACCTGCTCGATACGATTTGCGAAATTAACGCCTTTAGAGAGAAATCCCATTTGATTCACCAATTGCGGCTGTATGGAGACCTCATTCTTAAGCCCGCGCGATAATTGGTCTACTGTCATAAATGACAGGTTTTTAGTCTATTTTCTTATTAATAATTTTTTTCTGATTTCGATTGGTTTTATTTAAGAACAAAATTGAACCCCTAAAAGGCGCTGTTATATCGATCAGGATGCATTGCGGTAAAAACTGTTCCTTTTAAGTTAAGAAAGGTTAATCAAGCGTTATGATTAAAATACACATGCGCCGATGTCTTATATTGCAAAATCTTCTAGATTACCTGTCATTTCTATCAGGTGGCAGTAGAACAGTTTTGAGTTACTCTTGAGCGGCGATAAGCGAGTGTGACGTTGGGCTCGATTGTTGCGAAGGTCTGAGTAGAGACGGCATATCTGAAAACGGGTACATTCATTTGATAGAGATAGAACAGTGGGGAGGACCAGTGGGATAATATTTGCAAGGGGACAGATTTATTTAAATCCGTTCCTTTCTCTCGCTGCTACACTTGCTCCGTTACAAGGACGTAGGGAACTATATGCCAAGAATGGCACGCATTTTATTACCAAACTACCCGTACCCTATCGTCCAGCGTGGCCACAACAAGCAGGTGGTATTCGCCGCCCCAGAAGACTTCCGGTGTTACGTCAGCGACTTGAAATAACTCAAGCATGTGTTTGGTGTAAAGGTCTAAGCCTTCTGCTTAATGACTGATCACGTCCACCTGCTCCTCGCCCCAGGAAAAGACACATCCGGACTAGAGAAGTTGATGAAAGGTCTGGCTGGCCGTATGACGCGTTATCGCAAAAAGCTCGAAGAACGCTCGGTTACCCTGTGGGAAAGTCGATACAAATCCCGCGTCGTCGAAACAGACACCTACTTGCTGGCCTGTAGCCGATACATCGAACTGAACCCGGTACGTGCGCAGATGGTTGATCGCGCGCAAGATTACCCCTGGTCCAGCTACCCCTTAAGACAAAATGAGAATGCAGAGCATATTTGGATAGATAAAAGCCCAGGATTCGAAGGACTGGGCTTGACCCATTCCGACCGCCTGGCTCGCTACAGCGAATTCATGGGGCAAGCGACTCCAGCTTCGTAACTGCAACTGATAAGACAAGCACTTCAACGCGGGCAATTGACTGGGAGTCCACGTTTCACGAACGAAATTGAAAACATCACTGGGATTCGGGTTTCACAACGACCTAGAGGACGTCCCGAGAAATAATAAAGGTACCTACTAAAAGCAAAGGGGATAATTTAATAAATCTGTCTCGTTTGTTCATTTTTTCATTTTGCTACTTTTAAATAGCACAAAAGGGATAGCTAAATATCTATCCCATTTTTACATCGTGCCAGTATCATGTAACCTGATAAGCTCTGGGACTTGAAACTCCCACTACTTTCCCTGCCGCATTAGAGTGAATAAAGTTCAATTCATATTTGCCGGGCGTCGCCGCCAGATTCGAAATCCAAAGCTCAAACCAATATATACCACCGTAACTATCAATACACGCTTGCAACAGTGGCTTATCCAGCTTCCGAGTGTGAACGACGCTTGTCGATAACGTAGTTTTATTTACGAGTAAAAAATCCAATGTGTCATTAATCCTTGTAGAATTGAACAGATAACATCCAAGTGCGTAATAATTGGGGTTCGGTATCGCTGTACCAATTGCCTGTAAGATTGGCGGAATTTTTATCAATCGTGCGCCAGATGTGACCGCTGGTGAATAAATAGTTGGCATCGCCAGTGTTGGCGAATTAGTAGAAGGGGGAGGAGGGAAGGATGTTGCAGGAAGTATTTCAGTATAAGTCGGCATTAGCTATTCTCCTATCAAAACACATAACCATGTGCACTTCCATAACCTACACTTCGAAAAAAGATAGCGCACCTGTTAGAAATTACAGTTTTTAATACGAAATAAATCTATAAATCACAGCGTTTAGATCATCAAACAATCAGAAATCAGTTTTCTCTACAATCGTTTGAAGGGGACCGTTCCTGAGGGATACCCACAATCTACTCCAACAACTGCGCCTGTTGATGTACCTCGGCTCGCAAGGCGCGCTCAAGTCTCTCCGAGGTTTTTTCGAGAGTTTGAGCCGCGTCCACTGCGCCAGTATTCCAAGCCCAGTCGCCACAGCGACAACACCCGTCGGCGTTTAAGACTATTGCTTGGGCATAAAGGGGACAGATTTATTAAATAAATCATCAATGGTGAGTTGAACACCATGGTTAACTAAGCCTGAGTGTTGAAATGCTTTAAAAGAAATCCGCCGTGAGGCGGATTTCTTGTGGCGTTATCAGACAAATATTTCCGCTAGCTCTTCAAGCGTGGACATCGCTAACGGAACGACGGTGAGTTCGCAATCCAGAGCGGCAATAACACGTGCATAGGCGTTCATGCCCACGGAAAGGGCGCCTTTCTCTATCGCGATGACTTTGTATCGCGTCACTCTCGCGAGGTCGGCGATTTGCGCTTACGTTAGTCCGCGCTCCCTACGTTTTATGTGTAATTGCGCGGCGAGGCGGCTCATTAATAGAACGTGATCCATGTACTGTCTCTGTAACTTTCAAAGTTAAATGTGGCGTAAACCCTACATTTGATCGTTATGAGTCCGCTCGCACGCGTATGCGTCTACTCAATCTCCCAGACCCTTTTTCAAGCTGCTTGCGCGGCCTTCTCCAGAGTGCACTTCACAGAGCACAGCTAGCTGAATGGCACCTGTAAAGGAAGTTTGGAAGATTTTTCGACGAAAAAGTCCTTTATCAGTGACTATTCCTTCAGTTCCACGTGATCCAGTGCCTGATTCACCGCCAGTTCACCGAGCATGACCACTTGCGCAATGCCCAGGGCAGTCTTGCGGTGTGAGGTGTCGAGCATGGCTGCGAAGTTGTTGAGCATTTCGCTGGCTGAACCGAGGGTTTCGCTGGCGTTGGCCAGCAGGGATTCGGTGTTGTACTTCGGGTTGGCGAGGTACATGGGCTCGGGTTTATGCGTGCTGGCCATGATGAAGGCGGACGGTTTGAGGTAATGGTCGAGGGCGCGCTCGGCAGCGTCGTTGAGTTTTTTGGAATCGAGGGATTCGTAGGGGGATGCGGGATCTGTTTCTGGCGGGTGTGGCGTTGATTTAATCATTAGCTGAAAACTCCTGATGGAGCCGCTTCGTCTTCTCTACTAAAAGAAGGGTGGCAGCTGTGCGCAGGTTAGTAGACCGGGGAGTATTCAGCATTGACCGGCGCGCCGAAGCGCCCTGCACACAGCCACCATCAAGTCGGACAGCAATGACCGACGGATGCGCTTTGCACATAACTGAAAAACACCACGGGCTACTAAACCCGATCACTGGAAATCAGTGACGCGAATCAAGTTACCGATGGCCCGCCAGGTGCACAAGCCGGCGGATTCTGGCGTAGTGGTAGGCAACGACGCAAGCTGTTGTAGGCGTCCGGAAGTAACGGCCGAGGAAATTAAACGGGTCGTTTAAATAAAGCGTCTGCCTGGGTGTAATCCGAATTCGAGAGCGTTCAACCAAGTATCCAGTTTTTGGCTGGATAAATGATCAGGTTTGTTTATTAAGCTCCTAAAAAGACACTGGATATATTTTTTAGGTATAAAAACCTGTCAGATCTTACAGGTGTGGAAAGTTCATTGGCGATCTACCGTGGGCGCTCAGTTATCTTTCAGGATGGAAAAAATGCAAAAGGACAAAAGAGTTACCAGTGTTGGTGTTGGCGACGTTCAAATGTTTCTGGCGATTCCCGAGGGCGAAAGCTTTACCGTCTCAATTCGTGGTAGAGAGTTTTTGGAACACAGTGGAGAATATTTTAATTTCAAATTTTTTCAGTATGTAGGCAGGAATGAGTTCTATATTGGTTCCTCCTTCCGCAAAAACCTTCCGCTTAACGAACCGCACAATTTGGGTGACCCCGGCGCAGCTGCCCACGTACATCTGGAGTTGGACGGGATTGATAATTCAAGGAGTGCCAAGGGCTTTGTTTGTTTGGAGCGAGGCGGAGATTATCCTAAGGGTGTGATCTATTGTGCTGAAGAAAAAGCATTTTCTTTGATTGCGATGTTTGATTTTAAAAGTCGCTGATCTTCATCTTTGATGCGCTATCAGTATCATTCGGCAGACTTTAAAAAGTCTGCCGATTTTGGTTTTAGATCATCGATAACTGATGCTCAGGTCGGTGTTCTGTTATTTGTCATGATCAATATCCAGCTTACTGAACGTCACCTGGCCTCCCTCACTCGTGTACCCGGTGTTGTCCTGCACATAAACCCCAGCCTTGAAATACAGCGGCTTGTTGCGCCACGTCGCGCTGATCTGTGAATCCCACTGATAACCCGCCGCGCTCACGCCCAATGCACCGCCGGGGCTGAGGTGGATAAGGTAGTTGAATTCTCGATCTAGTTTGATCCCGGTCGCCAGGGTGATAACCCGGCTCTCATCCTCGTCCGGGTGCATGCGCACCTTGATCACCAGGTTGCCGGTTTCAGTTTTGGTCTTGTACTGATATTCAAGTTTGACCATCGGCTTCTGGCTTTCGTAGGCGTGAATCTGGCCAATGACGATCTTGCCGGAGCTAGGGACTTTGTTCACCGTGACGGTCGCGCGCAACGAATTGTCGGCGTCCGGGTAATACCAATTGCGCAGCGTGCCGTTGCTGTAGGTCTCGCGCAGTTCAGTGCGCGGATAAATGGCGTTTTCGGTTTTCGACCCGGTAACCGGTGACCAGAAGAACAAGGTGCCGGTGTCGGAATGGAAGTACTGATCTTTGAAGCCGTTCACCAGTTTGGAGGTTTCGACGGTGTATGGCGGGCTGCCAACGGGAACGCTGAGGTTCCAGGTTGCGAGATCGATCATGTCGGTTCTTCCACTCAAGTTTCACTGCACGCACGTGCCAGAAGCTCTAGCCCGCACGTTTTGGGGCGGCCTTTATAAGCGTAGAGGGATTTTTTGTTAATGCCCGTTTGGCAGATGATTGACGTCAACATCCTGTCGAAATGCCATCTCTGCCGGTTTCCGGGGGCTTCAGCGGTGACCGTTAGTCGGCAAATTCACGCTTTGGTTAAATGATGGCCTGATGACAGCTTCTGCTTTCTTGGATCCAGTACTAGAGTGAAGCCTCAGTATGTGTGCGGTTTTTACCGGAAACCGACCGAAAGTCCCGACAAGAGAAGCAGCATGGAATGCGCGCAACCCCCGCCAGGTGAAGGCAGCTCTGTCCTTTTGATCGTTGATGATTACCCTGAAAATCTGATCAGCATGCGCGCGTTGCTGCAGCGTCAGGATTGGCACGTCCTCACCGCAGCCTCCGGATTCGAAGCGCTCAATATTCTGCTCTCCCACGACGTCGATCTGGTGCTGCTGGACGTGCAGATGCCGGGCATGGACGGCTTTGAAGTGGCGCGGTTGATGCGTGGCAGCCAACGCACGCGCCTGACGCCGATCATCTTTCTGACCGCCAACGAGCAATCCCAGGACGCCGTGATCAAGGGCTATGCCAGTGGCGCGGTGGATTACCTGTTCAAACCGTTCGACCCGCAGATCCTCAAGCCCAAGGTGCAGGCGTTGCTGGAACACCAGCGCAATCGCCGCGCCTTGCAGCGCCTGAGTCATGACCTGGAAGTGGCGCGCGCCTTCAATGCCTCGGTGCTGGACAACGCCGCCGAAGGCATTCTGGTGGTGGGTGAGGACGGTTTGATCCGCTTTGCCAATCCGGCGATTTCGCGGTTGCTGAATGCGCCGGTGAAGGAGCTCGAAGGTAAGGAGTTTCTCGATTTTCTACAGAAGCCGCACATTCCGCTGTGGGCCGATTCCGAGTTTTATGCCGGCTACAAACGTGGCGAGACGCTAAGGCTGCACGACGCCTTGCTGCGTACTGCGCCCGGCCAGCAGGTGCCGGTGGCGCTGTCCTGTGCGGCGTTGCCTGCCGAGCAACACGCGATGGTGGTGACCGTTCTGGACATGTCGGTGGTGCGCCACTTGCACCAGCAGCTCGAATTTCAAGCGGTGACTGATCCACTGACCGGTTTGCTCAACCGTCGCGGGTTTTACCAGACTGTTGAAAATCTGCTGCTGCGTGGTGAGCGCAGCGATAGCAGTTGGGTGTTGCTGTATCTGGATCTTGATGGCTTCAAACGGGTCAACGATTCACTCGGTCACGATGCCGGCGATCGTGTACTGCGCTGGGTCTCCGAGCAGTTAAAAGCCTGCCTGCGACCGTTCGACATCCTCGCGCGGATGGGCGGGGACGAGTTCACAGCATTGCTGGATCTGGAATTCCCCGAGCAAGCGGCGAAGATTGCCGAAAAGCTCATTGAGCGGGTGTCGATCTGTCAGCAGATCGAAGGGTTGGACATCGCGCTGGGTGCCAGCATCGGCATCGCCACTTACCCGGACTGCGGCTCTAACCTTGACGGATTGCTGCGTGCCTCCGATATCGCGATGTACGAGGCCAAACGCGCCGGACGTCAGCAATATCGCTTTTATGATCATGAAATGAATGGCCGGGCGCGCTCGCGGTTGATGCTCGAAGAGAGTGTGCGTGCCGCCATCGAGAATCGCGATTTCAACTTGGTGTATCAGCCGCAAGTGGCCATCGACACTGGCCAGATTCGTGGTTTTGAGGCTTTGCTGCGCTGGCAACATCCAAGTGTCGGTGATGTTCCGCCGGGATTGTTCCTGCCGCTGCTGGAAGAGGCGCGGCTGATCAGCCGCCTCGGCAGCTGGATTTATCATCGCGGCGCCGGTCAGCGCAAAGCCTGGGAAACCTTGTTTGCCGAAGATCTGGTGCTCGGCGTGAGTTTGAGCAACACCCAGTTCAGCCTGCCGAATCTGGTCACCGAGTTGCGGCAAGTCATGGAGCGACATTCCTTGCAGCCTCGGCAACTGGAGGTCGAAGTCACTGAAGAAGCGTTGATGCAAAACCCCGACGAGACTCGCAAACAGTTGCGTTTGCTGCGCAATCTTGGGGTGCGCGTGGCGCTGGATGACTTCGGTTCCGGGCCGTGTTCGCTGGCGCATCTGCGCGATCTGGAACTTGATACCCTGAAAATTGATCGCCATCTAATCGCCCGATTGCCGGACTCCAAACGGGACGCCTCACTGGTCAGCACGGTCATCAGTCTGTGCAAACAATACGGTTTGCTGGTGATCGCCGAAGGTGTCGAAACCATCGAGCAATACCAATGGCTGCAAGCCCACGGCTGTGAATACGTGCAAGGTTTCCTCGTGGCCCGTCCATTGATCGCTGAGGACGCCGCAAGCTTTGCCGAACCGTTTGACTGGAGCGCGCTGCCCGGTTGAATTCGCTACACTGGCGCACCTTTTTCGAACCGTGTCGCTCGTCCATGACTGTGTTGAAGTACCTCCAGGCCTATCCCGCGCAATTACAGGATCAGGTGCGCCAACTGATCGCCGAAGGGCGTCTGGGTGAATACCTGAATCAACGCTATTCGGGGCGCCACGACGTGCAGAGCGACAAGGCCTTGTACAGCTACGCGCTGGACCTGAAACAGGAATACCTGCGCAACGCGCCGGCCATCGACAAGGTGCTGTTCGACAACCGCCTCGATCTGACCCACCGCGCCCTCGGTCTGCACACCACGGTGTCACGGGTGCAGGGCGGCAAGCTCAAGGCCAAGAAAGAGATTCGTATCGCCTCGTTGTTCAAGGACGCCGCGCCGGACTTTCTGAAAATGATCGTCGTGCATGAACTGGCGCACTTCAAGGAATCGGATCACAACAAGGCGTTCTATAAATTGTGCGAGCACATGCTGCCGGGGTATCACCAGGTCGAGTTTGATCTGCGCGTGTACCTGACGTGGCGGGATATGCAGGCTTAACAGTACGCAACCAGGAAGGTGGGGATGGACGTCAGCAAGACCAAAAGCAGTTTCTACCGCCGCTTGTATGTGGCGTACCTGATCGACAGCGGTCTGGCGCCGAGTGTGCCGACGCTGACCGAAGTGACCGGCATGCCCCGACGCACGGCGCAGGACACGATTGCGGCGTTGGCGGATCTGGATATCGTTTGTGAATTCGAGCAGGAAGAGGGCGCGCGCAACCATGCCGGACGCTATCGGATTCGCGAGTGGGGAGCGATTGATCGCGGGTGGATCGAGCGTAATTTGCGGCAGATCAAGGCTGTGCTTGAGTATCCCTGAAAGCCCCTCACCCCAGCCCTCTCCCAGAGGGAGAGGGAGCCGATTGGGGGATATTGGAGAGGTACGCCGACTTGAGCGAATTCCTCTGAATCCATAATCGACTCGGTTTTTCAGGTCGGCGGATAGTGCGGAACACCTCGGTCAGTCCCCTCTCCCCGAGGGAGAGGGAGCCGATTGGAGGATATTGGAGAAGTTCGCCGACTTGAGCGAATTCCTCTGAATCCATAATCGACTCGGTTTTTCAGGTCGATGTCTGACGCAAGACAACTCGGTCAGTCCCCTCTCCCAGTGGGAGAGGGTTAGGGTGAGGGCTGTTCAGGCACGACGCATCCCAATGTGCGGAATGTCATCCTCCAGATATTCTTCACCCGCCACAACAAACCCGTACCGACCGTAATACCCCTGCAAATGCGCCTGCGCTGACAGATAGATCGGCACTTGTGGCCAATGCTTCTCCGCCTGTTTCAACGCCTGCTCCATCATTTCGTGCCCCAGCCCTTTGCCGCGCCCTTGCGGTGCGGTAATCACGCGGCCGATCACCACGTCGCCGCCCTGGGATTCCGGATCCAGCAGGCGCAGGTACGCCATCAACTGGTCATCTTCCCAACCCATCAGGTGATAGGTATCGCCTTCCAGATCCTGACCGTCGAGGTCCGGATAGGCGCATTTCTGTTCGACCACGAACACGTCCGAGCGCAGTTTCAACAGCGCGTACAGCTGCTCCTTGCCCAGATCACTGTGATGTTTGCAGACCCACTCGATTGTCATGTGCCGATTCCTTGAACGTGTCGCCCGATACTAAGCGCCTGCGGCAAAGATGTCTTTATGGCGTAAGAGTCTGTGACAAAGGTCAAAATGCCATCATTCCTTTCTCGCAGCCCCGGCGACTTTGTGTAATCTGCAGGAGAGCCCTGTGCACTGGCTGCAATGAGCTAATGTTAGGGCCTGGGTTTTGCCGGTAAGGGGCCTTGGGGTTTTGACTGAAAACATGCTGGGCAACTCGCCCGCTAAGGATTTTCAAGCATGCCGCGTTTGCATCGAGCCTTTGCTTTGACCGGATTGCTCTTGCTGGCCCCGACCGCCGCAGCGGACAAGCTGCGGCTGGTGTTTGATATCTGGCCACCCTTTACCGACGACACGCTGGTCAACGGCGGACTGGCCACCGACATCGTCACAACTGCGCTGGCCCGGGCCGGTTATGCCAGCGGTTACGAACAGGTGCCTTGGGCGCGGGCGCTGCTTGGCGTTGGCGAGGGCCGCTACGATGTATTGGTCAACGCTTGGTACAACGACGAACGGACCAGGCTCGGCCAGTTTTCCGGTGAATACCTGCTTAACCGCATCCGCTTTCTCAAGCGCAAAGACACGCCACTCGAGTATTCAAATCTGCAGCAACTGCACACCTATCCGATCGCTGTGGTGCGCGGTTACGCCTATTCGGCGCCGTTCGATGCCGACACGGCGTTGCAGAAAGTCCCTGTGCATAATTTCGCCATGGCCGTGCGCATGCTCGCAGCGGATCGGGTCAAGCTGACGCTGGAAGATGAGTATGTGGCCAAGTATTACCTGGCGCGGGAATCCGCCAAGGTGCGCAATTCGGTGGAGTTTTTGCCCAAGCCGTTGAGTGAGAACAGCCTGCATATATTGGTGAGCCTGAAGAATCCGCAGCATGAGCAGATTGTTGCAGGGTTTGATAAGGCGATTGCGGCGATGAAGGCGGATGGGAGTTATGACAAGTTGTTGAGGCAGCATGGGATGTGAGCGTTGATCCGCAATTTACTGTGTGGCTGATGGCCTCTTCGCGAGCAAGCTCGCTCTCACATTTGTTCTGTGTTGTTCACAAATCCTATGTGGGAGCGAGCTTGCTCGCGAAGGCATCCTGTCAGCCAGCGCTGATCTCATTGGTGTCCTTGATCAGGTGCGCCGCCAACGTCCGCAACGGCCCCAACTGCCGGCAAATCAACGCCAGTTGCGTCTGCACCAACCGCTGCCCCTCATCAATCTCATCCGGCATCTGCTCCAGCTCATTGGCCAGCGCTTCTTCTTCATCACTCTGAATCGCCACCGGCTGCTTGTTCGCCAGCCCTCGGGCGATTTCATCGATGCTCGTTGCCAGTTTCACCCCGGCGCCATCAATCAAATGCTCACGCACATCCGCCGGCAACTGCGTCTCGCGATGCGCGCCGAGCCCTGACAGATAACTCAACAAGGTGTGCGACAACACCAGAAAGCGGAAACCGACATCCGCTTCCTTGCGGAAATGGCCCGGCTCCATGAGCATGTTCGCCAGCGTGGTCGACAGCGCCGCATCGGCGTTGTGCGCGTTGCGTCGGGCCAGACGATAGGCGAGGTCGTCGCTCTTGCCGGCGGCGTATTGCTGCATGATCTGGCGCAGGTAGATGCTGTTGCAGGTCAGGGTGTTGGCCAGCACTTTGTTCAGGCGTCGGCCCTGCCAGTCCGGCAGGAACAGGAATACCGTCAGGCCGGCAATCAGGCTGCCGAGCAAGGTATCGAACAACCGTGGCAGGAACAGTCCGTAACCGTCGCCGACCTGATTGAAGCAGAACAGCACCATGATGGTGATCGCCGCTGTCGCCAGGGTGTAGCGGGTGGTGCGGTTGGTAAAGAACACCACGCCGGCGGCGATGGCGAAACACGACTGCACCAGTGGGCTTGGGAACAGATCGAACAGCGCCCACGCCACGGTCAGGCCGATGGCGGTGCCGAAAATTCGCTGACCGAGTTTGCGCCGCGTCGCGCCGTAGTTCGGCTGGCAGACAAACAGGGTGGTGAGGATGATCCAATAGCCCTGCGACGGGTGAATCAGATGCACCATGCCGTAGCCGATACTCAGCGCCAATGGCAGGCGCAGGGCATGACGGAACAGCAAAGACGTCGGCGTCAGTTGCGTACGCAGACGAATCCAGACGTCCTTGAGGTTGCGCGGCGAGCGGTCGAGCAGGCTGCTGTCGGTCGCATCGGCCAAGGCGTCGGGGTTGCTCGCGTCGCTAAGTAAGCGGTCGAGGGTGCCGAGGTTGGCCGCCAGGGCGCGCAGCGAGCGCAACAATCCGCGCCACGCCGGATTGCTCTGGATGCGCAGGTGTTCGAGGGAGGCGTCGAGGTCGCTCAGGGCTTCGGCGAAACTCGCGTCATAAATAAATGGCTGGCGCATCTGGATCGATTCGGCCAGAGCGCGGCAGGCCTTGCCTTGCTGGCGCAACAGGCGTTGGCAGCGGAACAGCACGTCGCTGTGGAAGAACGCTTCGGCCAGTGCGTTGTACGGATAGTGCGAAGAACTCGCGCGTTCGTGGATGTCCTGAGCAAGGAAGTACAGCTTCAGGTAACGGCTGACTTTCGAGCCGGGGCGGCCGTTGCCGACGCGGTGCAGGATGATTTCCTTGGCACTGTTCAGCGCCGCCACCACGCGACCGTTTTGCTGGGCCAGTTCCAGACGTCGCGCTTCGACGTCCATCTGCCGGATCGGTTCGAACAGCGACGATTTCAGCTTCAGGTAAAAACCCAGTTCGCGGAACAACCGCGCCAGACTCTGCTGCACCGGCTGGTTGGAAAACATCGCCTGCCACAGCACCGAGAGCAAGCCGTACCACGCCGCACCGGCCACCAGCAGCATCGGTTCGTGCCAGAAATCGGTGACCGCGCCGCCGCGCTGATCAACGCCGATCATCGTGTACACCGACAGAATCAACGTCGCCGAAGCAATCGCCCCATAACGCTCGCCGAGCGCACCGAGCATGGTCAGGCCGAAACTGGCCAGCGCCAAAGCAATGGCAAACACAATGGGGTAGGGGAAGAGCAATTCCACCGACAGCGCGGCGATGCTGAAACACACCAGCGTCACCGCGAGGGCATTGAGGCGGCCCTGCCAACTGTCGTCGGTTTCGGCCAGGGCGCTGGCGATGATGCCGAGGAACAACGGGATCAACAGGCCCATTTCATCCTGATACCAGCACAGCGCCATGCTGCCGGTCAGGGCGATGAACACCCGCACGCTGTAGCTGAATTTATCCAGCGCCCACAGGCGCCGCAAAGACTGACGAAACGAGGTCGAGGACATGAAGTGCGAAGGCCTTCCGAGGCGATGCCGCTAAATTGAGCCAGTAATGACGCCGACGCAATGGCGCCGATCACATCTGACAGCAAAAAGTGTTCCTTACTGCATCACACATAACAACTGTAGGAGTGAGCCTGCTCGCGATAGCGGCCTGTCAGCCAATAAATTCGGTGACAGACACACCGCTATCGCGAGCAGGCCCACTCCTACAGGGTTTTGTATTTGGCTCTGAGTTAGGCGTACTGCGCAGCGGCGTAGCCGGAGGCCCAGGCCCACTGGAAGTTGAAACCGCCCAGATGCCCGGTCACGTCGAGTACTTCGCCGATAAAGTACAGACCGGGGCTTTTCAGCGATTCCATGGTCTTGGAGGAAACTTCGCGAGTGTCGACGCCACCCAGTGTGACCTCGGCCGTGCGATAACCTTCCGTGCCCGCCGGCACGACTTTCCAGCTGCCCAGCCTCTCGGCAATTTCCGCCAGTTCCGCGTGGGTGTACTGCTTCATCGGCTTGGACACAAACCAGTTGTCCGCCAGCAAATTGGCCATCTTCTTGGTGAAGATTTCACCGAGCAGGGTTTTCAACTCGCTGTTCGGGCGCTCGGCCACTTGCTGTTGCAACCAGCTCGCCGCGTCGTGATCCGGCAGCAGGTTGATCTCCACCGTGTCGCCGGATTCCCAGAACGAGGAAATCTGCAAAATCGCCGGGCCACTGAGGCCACGGTGAGTGAACAGGATGTTCTCGCGAAAGCTCTGATCGTTGCAGCTGACCAGACAATCCACCGACGTCCCGGACAACTCGGTGCAGAGTTCCTTGAGCTGATCGGTGATGGTGAACGGAACTAGGCCTGCGCGGGTCGGCAGCAGTTCATGGCCGAACTGCTTGGCCACTTGATAACCGAAACCGGTGGCGCCCAGCGTCGGGATCGACAGACCACCAGTGGCGATCACCAGCGACTGACACTGAACCTGACCGAGGGTGGTGTCGAGCAGGTAACCGCTTTCGAGCTTCTCGATCGTTTGAATCGACGTGTCCAGATGCAGCTCGACGCCGGCCTGATCGCACTCGGTCAGGAGCATTTCAAGAATGTCGCTGGATTTGTTATCACAGAACAACTGGCCGAGTTTCTTCTCGTGGTACGGCACGGCGTGTTTGCCGACCATGCCGATGAAATCCCACTGGGTGTAACGCGCCAGCGCGGATTTGCAGAAATGCGGGTTCTGCGAGAGAAAATTGCTCGGCTCGGTGTACATGTTGGTGAAATTGCAGCGGCCACCGCCCGACATCAGGATTTTCTTGCCGGCCTTGTTCGCGTGGTCGAGCAGCAATACCTGGCGCCCGCGCCCGGCGGCGGTCAGTGCACACATCAACCCCGCGGCGCCAGCGCCAATGATCACGACTTCGGTAGAGCGCAAAACGGTGTCCTCTGAAATGTCACCACAAAACGAACTGTAGGAGTGAGCCCGCTCGCGATGGCGGTGTGTCATTCAACATAGAGGTTGGCTGACAGATTGCTATCGCGAGCAGGCTCACTCCTACAGGGGAGTTACGTTGTTCTTACAAAATACGGACGCGCAGCGAACGGCCCTTGATCTTGCCGTCGTTCAAACGCTGCAAGGCCTGCATGGCCACGGTGCGGTCCACCGCTACATAAGCCTGGAAGTCGAAGATGGCGATCTTGCCAACCTGTGCACCGGGAATGCCGGCATCGCCAGTCAATGCACCGAGAATGTCGCCCGGGCGAACCTTGTCTTTACGGCCAGCGCCGATGCAAAGCGTAGTCATCGGCGGTTGCAGCGGGGCGAGGCCCTGGGACTTGAGGTTATCGACCTGATCCCAGTTCAGCGGCGATTTCTGCAGTTGTTCGATGGCTTGCGCGCGATGCGCTTCACCCGGAGCAACCAGGCTGATGGCGATACCTTTTTCGCCAGCGCGACCGGTACGGCCAACGCGGTGAATGTGGATTTCCGAATCGCGCGCCAGTTCGACGTTGATCACCATGTCCAGTGCATCAATGTCCAGACCGCGTGCGGCGACGTCGGTGGCAACCAGTACCGAAGTACTGCGGTTGGCGAACATCGCCAGCACCTGATCGCGGTCACGCTGTTCCAGGTCGCCGTGCAGGCCGACGGCGGAAATGCCTTTGGCGGTCAGGTGATCAACGGTTTCCTGCACTTGCTGCTTGGTGAAGCAGAACGCCACGCACGACGCTGGGCGGAAGTGGTGCAGGACTTTGGTCACCACGCTCATACGATCTTCCGGGGAGATCTCGTAGAAACGCTGCTCGATCTGCGTGTCATCGTGGAACGCTTCGGCTTTCACCGTTTGCGGATCACGCATGAATTTCGACGCCAGTTGCTTGATGCCCACCGGGTAAGTCGCGGAGAACAGCAGGGTCTGACGACGCTCCGGGGTCTTGATGATGATGTCTTCGATGGCGTCGTAGAAACCCATGTCGAGCATGCGATCGGCTTCGTCGAGGATCAGCGTGTTCAGGCCATCGAGGACCAGCGAACCCTTGCGCAGGTGCTGCTGGATGCGGCCCGGGGTGCCGACGATGATGTGCGCGCCGTGCTCCAGCGAAGCGATCTGCGGGCCGAAGGACACGCCGCCGCACAGGGTCAGGACTTTGATGTTGTCTTCGGCACGGGCCAGACGACGGATTTCCTTGGCGACCTGGTCGGCCAGCTCGCGCGTCGGGCAGATCACCAGTGCCTGGCAACCGAAGTAGCGCGGGTTGATCGGGTTGAGCAGGCCGATGCCGAATGCGGCAGTCTTGCCGCTGCCGGTCTTGGCCTGGGCGATCAGGTCCATCCCTTTGAGGATCACCGGCAAGCTCTGCGCCTGGATCGGCGTCATCTGGGCATAACCGAGGGATTCGAGGTTAGCCAGCATGGCGGCGGACAGCGGCAGAGTATTAAAAGCGGTGGCGATGGTGGTCACGGGACTGGCCTGCAAAACAAAATGTCGCGCAGTGTAGCAGCCCCGTGCCACTTTCTTCGAAAGTTCTGGACGAACAGTGGTTAATGTTCGATGTGTTCTTGTGGACGTTTAGCGCGCCGGCCGTCTTCTTTCGACAGTTGCGAGAAGATCGTCGCGGCGAGCATCGCCATGATGCCGACGGTGACGAAGGTCAGCTGGAACGCGCCGAGCACGGTTTCCACGCCATCGTTGCCGACCTCCGCTGTAAACCCACCGAGCAATGCACCAGCGCAGGCAACGCCAAGACTCAGCGACAACTGCGCGACCACCGAGAGCAAACTGTTGCCACTGCTGGCGCTGGCGTCGTCCAGATCAATCAGGGTCACGGTGTTCATCGCGGTGAATTGCAGCGAGTTGATCGCGCCCAGCACTGCCAGCAGGCATAGCAGCAGCCAGTACGGCGTCTGCTCGCTGACCAGGCCCATGCTCGCCAGCATGATCCCCAGCGCCAATGTGTTGCCGGTGAGGACGATGCGATAGCCAAGCCGTTCGATCAGCGGCCGCGCGACCCACTTGGCGATCATCGCCGCCGCGGCCAGCGGCAGCATGCTCATCCCCGCTTGCGACGGCGAATAGCCCAGCGCTACTTGCAGCAGCAGCGGCACCAGAAACGGCAGAGCACCGCTGCCCAAACGCGCGAAGAGGTTGCCGAGAATGCCGACGGCAAAGGTGCGGGTCTTGAACAGCGACGGTGCGAACAGCGGGTTTTCGATGTGCCCGGCGCGCAACCAGTACGCCGCCAGACAGGCCATACCGCCGAACAGCAGCAACATCACGCGCAAGTGCGGCAGGTGCAGTTCGCCGAGGCCTTCCATGGCGATGGTGATCAAAATCATCGCCGCACCAAACAGCAGGAAGCCGAGGCTATCGAAGCGTGTGCGTTCAGTGCCGCGCAGGTCGGGAATGAACTTCCACACCGCGTAGCAGCCGATCACGCCGACCGGCAGGTTGATCAGGAAGATCCAGTGCCACGTCAGGTACTCGACCATCCAGCCGCCCATGGTCGGGCCGATCAACGGGCCGAGCAGACCGGGAATGGTGATGAAGCCCATGATCCGCACCAGTTCGGATCGTGGATAAGCACGCAACACCACCAGTCGCCCGACCGGCAGCATCAGTGCACCGCCCAGGCCCTGAATCACCCGGGCGCCGACCAGCATGCTCAGACTGCTCGACAGTGCACAAAGCAGTGAGCCGAAACTGAACAGCAGAATCGCGCCGAAGAAGATTTTCTTGGTGCCGAAGCGGTCGGCGATCCAGCCTGAGGCGGGGATCAGCAGCGCCACGGTGAGCATGTAAGAGATGACCACGCCTTGCATGCGCAACGGATCTTCGGCGAGATCGCGAGCCATGGCGGGCAGGGCGGTATTGAGAATGGTCCCGTCGAGGGACTGCATGAAGAAAGCGATAGCGACGACCCACGGCAACCAGCGGGCGGTGATGGCGTCGAGAGGCGGGCGGTTGGGCATGGAACCTCTGTTGTTGGAGTTAATACAAATCCAAGGTCGAGCACGGTCAGTGTGGGAGCGAGCCTGCTCGCGAAAGCGGTAGGTCAGTCGCCATCAATGTTGGATGACATGGCCTCTTCGCGAGCAGGCTCGCTCCCACAGGTTTTACGTTTACAGGGTTAGCGTCAAACGGCTGACCAGCGCCCCCGGCAGCAATGCCGAGGAGGTATTGCGCTGGCTATACGTACTCGCCGACAGCAGCAACTCGCGCTCGGTGGTCAACGCTTCCAGCTGCGAACCGAGCAGGCTGTAAGCGCTGTCGTCAAAACGCATGGTGCTGACCGGCGCCTGGATCTCGCCGTTCTCGACCCAGAAGGTCGCGAAACGGGTCATGCCAGTCATGCGCGCGGCCGGTTGATCCGAGTAGTTCAGGTACCACAGGTTGCTGATGTACAGCCCGGTACCCAACTGCTTGAGGATCTCTGCTTGCGACAGATCGCCCGCCGCCATGTTCAATGCACTGGGCATTTCACCGCCGCCGGCGCCGTTGGCGGTCAGCCCATATTCGGCCGCACTGCGTGAGCCGACCAGTTGATCGCCAGCCTTGCCTTCGACGATCAAACGCAAATCACTGCGCGGATAACCTTCGCCGGAAAACGCCGGGCTCAACGATTCGCTGACTTTCTCGTCCAGCGACAGCAGTGGGCTGAACGCCTGATCGCCGACATACAGCTTCTGCAACGGGCTGCTCTTGCTGGCAATCGACTGCGCCGAAAAACCGCCCCAGCTCAACATGCCCATGATTTCTTCCAGCGCCGCCGGTGCCAGGTACGCGCGGTACTGCCCCGGCGCCAAGGTGCGCAGCGGGCGGCCGAGAAACTCCAGTTGCTCGCGTGCCTGGCCGAAGCGCTTGGCGAAACCTTCGCTGCTCCAGTCATGCCCGGCGTAGCTGGCCTTAACCGCTTCACCGTTGTCGTGGAACAGGCTGAAATCGAAGTTGAAGCTGTTGGCCTGATGCCAACCGAACGCCCCTGAAGAACTGGCGAAACCACGGCTGATCGGGCCAGCAGCATAAAAGCCAACCAAGTCCAGACCTTCAGCGGCAGAACAGATTTCATCGACCACCTGTTCAGTATCCGGCAGCGGGTGCTCCTGCACGTTCTGGCTCTGCCAGCCGTTGTGATTGAGCAGCAGGTACGGATCCTGCGGCAGCAACGGCAGGGTTTCGCGCAGTTGTTGCAGGCCTTCGGCGAGGCGTCGCAGATCGCCTTCCTGATCACCGGACAGGGTGACTTGCAGGTCAGCGTGACGGCCATCGTTGATCAGCTTCAGGACGATATTGGCCTGCTGCACTTGGCCGGCCTGACGCACTTTGGCGTGATTGAAACGCACAAACGCCGAGGACTCGGCGGCATAGCTGAGGGTGAACTGTTCTGGCTCGCGCACGCTGTCGCGCAGCCACTCGACCATGACCTTGAAGGCGTCGGACTGACTCTTCGAAATGCTCATCAGGCGTCTCCCCCAAACACATCAACGTTGCTGAATACGCAGGCCGGCGAAGCGTGGCCGACGCGGATCACCTGGTTTGGTTCACCCTTGCCGCAGTTCGGCGTGCCCAGCACCTTCACGGTGTTGGCGTCGCCGACGGCGCGCAGGCTTTTCCAGAAGTGCGCGGAAATCGCCCGGTAGTTCGGGTTTTTTACCACGCCTTTGAGTTCACCGTTTTCGATCAACTGGCCCCATTCACAGCCGAACTGGAATTTGTTGCGCGCATCGTCGATCGACCACGAACGGTTGGTGCTCATCAGGATGCCGTGCTCGATGCCTTCGATCAGCTTGTTCAGCGGCTGATCGCCCGGCTCGATATTGAGGTTGGCCATGCGGTCGATCGGCGGCCGGTTCCAGCCACAGGCGCGGCTGTTGGCGACGCCGTCGAGACCGGCGCGGAACTGCGACAGCGCCCCGCCCAGTGGGCGCAGCAGCAAACCATCACGAATCAGGAATTGTTTGCTGGCCTTGCTGCCGTCGTCGTCATGACCATAGCTGGCCAGTTCTTCGGGAATACCCGGATCGAACGTCACGTTGAGCAGCTTGGAGCCGTATTGCAGGCTGCCGAAGTCGCTGGCTTTGACGAAACTGGTGCCAGCGTAATTGCGCTCGTCGCCGAGGATGCGGTCGAGTTCCAGCGGGTGGCCGATGGATTCGTGGATCTGCAGCATCATCTGGTCCGGCATCAACAGCAGGTCGCGCGGGCCTTGCGGGGTGTTCGGTGCGAGCAGCAGTTGCAAGGCCTGATCGGCGACTTGCGGGCCGGCGCCGATCAGGCCGCAGCGGCTGATCACGTCAGCGCCGCCCTGTTGGCCGAAGTTCTCGCGGCCGAGGCTACGGGTCTGGCTGTCGTTACCGTCGTAGGCGGTGACGTCGAGGCCTGGATAGACGAAGCGCTGGGCCTGGCGCAATTCAGCCCCGGCGCTGCTCAGGTAAATCTGTTCGACGTGGGTAATGCCAATGCTCACCTGCCAGTTCACCAGGCGCTCATCCTTTGGCACCGAGGCGGATTCCGCACCGAGCAACTCAAAGCATTCGCTCAGGGATGGGAAGGGTTGTTCGAGATTGGGCGAAAAGTAATCAGCGCGATCGCTGGACACTGGCTGATCGCGCAGGTCGAGCAAGGCGTGCGGCTTGAGCCGACGGGCTTGCTGCTCGGCGCGTTCGAGGGCGGCTTGCAGGCCTTGTTGCGACAAGTCATTGGTCGCCGCGTAAGCCTCAACGCCGTTGACGCGAACGGTGAGCATCGCCCCTTCGTCGCGGCTCAGGCTCGGCGGTTCGGCGACGTTTTTACGCACCGACAGGTACTGCCCGGATTCGCGTACATACCGCAAGGAAAAGAACTCAGCGCCCGTGCGCAAGGCAGCGAAGCGCTGCTTGAGCTGGGGGTGGAAATCGAACATTCGGGAACCTCCTTGTCAGGGGGAAGCGGTAGAGCAGCGGCGGGGAGGGGGTGAAACGGTTGCGCGAGGTCTAGAGTAGGCCTGCGTGGGGGTAGGATCAAGTGAAGAGGGGGTGTAGGGGGATTTACTTGAAACAGAGGGATTTGTGCTGAATTGTGGGGCCTCATCGCGAGCAGGCTCACTCCTACAGTTAATCTCCAGTGTTCACATGGATGTGTGTTCACTGGAGATCCTTGTAGGAGTGAGCCTGCTCGCGATCAGCCTTGATACGGTGTAACTGAATTACTGAGCAGCAGGCGTAATATCACGCATCGGCTTGCCCTTCACCGGCGCATCGCCCGCCACATAGTAAGCAGCGGTGCTACGCGGCAGCGGCTGGCGGCCACGGATCTTGTCGGCGATTTTCTCGGCGATCATGATCGTTGGCGCGTTGAGGTTGCCGGTGGTGATGATCGGCATGATCGAGGCATCGACCACACGCAGGCTCTGCATGCCGTGCACGCGACCTTCGCCATCAACCACAGCCATCTCGTCGGTGCCCATCTTGCACGAGCAGGACGGGTGGAACGCAGTTTCGGCGTGCTCGCGGATGAACTTGTCCAACTGCTCATCGGTTTGCACTTCGATGCCCGGGCTGATTTCGCGGCCACGGAAAGCGTCCAGCGCAGGCTGTTGCATGATTTCACGGGTCAGGCGGATGCCGTCGCGGAATTCCTGCCAGTCCTGCTCGGTGGCCATGTAGTTGAACAGGATGCTCGGGTGCTGGCGCGGGTCTTTCGACTTGGCCTGGATGCGACCACGGCTTGGCGAGCGCATGGAACCCATGTGCGCCTGGAAACCGTGCTCTTTCACACCGTTGCTGCCGTTGTAGTTAATCGCTACCGGCAGGAAGTGGTACTGGATGTTCGGCCATTCGAATTCCGGACGCGAACGGATGAAACCGCCGGCTTCGAACTGGTTGCTGGCGCCGATACCGGTGCCGTTGAACAGCCACTCGGCACCGATGGCTGGCTGGTTGTACCAGAGCAGCGACGGGTACAGCGAAACCGGTTGAGTGCAAGCGTATTGCAGGTACAGCTCAAGGTGATCCTGCAGGTTTTCACCGACGCCCGGCAGGTCGTGAACCACTGGTATGTCGAGCGACTTCAGAAGCTCGGCAGGGCCGACACCGGAACGCTGCAGAATCTGCGGCGAAGCGATGGCGCCGGAGCACAGCAGGACTTCTTTACGGGCTTTGGCTTCAACGCGCTCTTCAGCGTCGCCGACCAGGTAACGCACGCCAACCGCACGCTTGCCTTCAAACAGAATCTTGTCGGTCAGGGCGTGGGTGACGATGGTCAGGGTCGAGCGCTTCTTGGCGACGTCGAGATAACCACGGGCGGTGGAAGCACGACGGCCGTTCGGCGTGACGGTACGGTCCATCGGGCCGAAGCCTTCCTGCTGGTAGCCGTTCAAGTCTTCGGTGCGCGGATAACCGGCCTGTACGCCAGCTTCAACCATGGCGTGGAACAGAGGGTTGTTCCCAGCCTTCGGCGTGGTCACGCTGACCGGGCCTTCGCCACCGTGGTAGTCGTTCGGGCCGATGTCGCGGGTTTCGGCTTTGCGGAAGTACGGCAGGCAGTCGAGGTACGACCAGTTTTCCAGGCCTGGCAGTTTTGCCCAGCCGTCGTAGTCCATCGCGTTACCACGGATGTAGCACATGCCGTTGATCAGCGAGGAACCGCCGAGGCCTTTGCCGCGACCGCATTCCATGCGGCGACCGTCCATGTGTGGCTCTGGATCGGTTTCGTAGGCCCAGTTGTAGCGACGACCTTGCAGCGGGAACGCCAGAGCAGCCGGCATTTGCGTGCGGAAGTCGAAACGGTAGTCAGGGCCGCCGGCTTCGAGCAGCAGAACGGTGACGCCAGCGTCTTCAGTCAGACGGGTCGCCAGGGTGTTACCGGCCGAGCCGGCACCGATGATGATGTAATCGAATTCTTGGGACATTGAATGCACCCTCTTTAGATGTGGTCAGGTCGGGCCTGACGAGTGCTTTGCACTCGAATCGCAAGTAGGCTCGCTCCCACGTTGGAATGGGATCTCCTATGGGAGCGAGCCTGCTCGCGAAGACGGCCTCACGAGCAATACAAGACTCGGCTCTTAGAACACCGAGACGTAATCGCCCAACTCGACCTGTACCGATTTGATGCGGGTGAAGTTGTTCAGCGAGCTGATGCCGTTCTCACGACCAACACCCGACTGCTTGTAACCGCCAACCGGCATTTTTGCGTCGGACTCGCCCCAGGCGTTGATCCAGCAGATACCGGCTTCCAGTTGATGAATCACGCGGTGGGCGCGGTTCAGGTCTTTGGTGACGATACCGGCGGCCAGGCCGAAGTCGGTGTCGTTGGCGCGGCGGATCACTTCTTCTTCGGTTTCGTAGGAGAGGATCGCCATGACCGGGCCAAAGATTTCTTCACGAACGATGGTCATGTCGTCGGTGCAATCGGTGAACACGGTCGGCGCCACGAATGCGCCTTTGGCGAATTCGCCATCGGTCAGACGGTCGCCGCCGCACAGCACGCGGGCGCCTTGTTCTTTACCTTTGGCGATGTAGCTCAGCACGCTTTCCATGTGCGCGAAGCTGACCAGTGGGCCGAAGTTGGTGTTTTCGTCTTCCGGGTTACCGACGCGGATGCGTGCAACGCGCTCAACGATCTTGGCTTCGAAAGCGGCTTTCAGGTGCGCCGGAACGAACACGCGAGTGCCGTTGGTGCAGACCTGACCGGAGCTGTAGAAGTTGGCCATCATCGCGGTGTCGGCAGCGCGATCGAGATCGGCGTCGTCGCAGATGATCAGCGGGGACTTGCCGCCCAGTTCCATGGTCACGTCTTTCAGCGACGAAGCCGAAGCGCTGGCCATGACTTTCTTGCCGGTGTCGGTGCCGCCGGTGAAGGAGATTTTTTCGATGCGCGGGTGCTCGGTCAGCCAAGTACCGACTTCACGGCCGCTGCCGGTCAGTACGTTGAACACGCCATTTGGAACGCCGGCTTCGGTGTAGATCTCGGCCAGTTTCAGGGTGGTCAGCGAGGTGACTTCGCTTGGTTTGAAGATCATCGCGTTACCGGCCGCCAGGGCTGGTGCGGATTTCCACAGGGCGATCTGGATCGGGTAGTTCCACGCGCCGATACCGGCAACCACGCCCAGTGGCTCGCGACGGGTGTAGACGAAAGAAGTGTCGCGCAGAGGAATCTGCTCGCCTTCGATCGCTGGCACCAGGCCTGCGTAGTATTCCAGCACGTCAGCACCGGTAACGATGTCGACGTATTTGGTTTCGGAGAAGGATTTACCGGTGTCCAGGGTTTCCAGCGCGGCCAGTTCATCGTTGCGCTCGCGCAGGATGTCGACGGCACGACGCAGGATGCGCGAACGCTCCATGGCGGTCATCGCGGCCCAGATTTTCTGGCCCTTTTCAGCGCTGACCACGGCGCGCTCGACGTCTTCCTTGGTCGCACGTTGCACCAGTGCGAGGACTTCACCGTTAGCCGGGTTGATGGCTTCGAAGGTGGCATCGCTGCCGGCGTCGGAGTACGCGCCATCGATGTAAAGTTTTTGCAGTTCGAAACGGGCCATAGTGTCCTCGCAAGTGCATTGGTGGTTGGCGTTGACCACCGCGGTGAGGCTGCGGTGGCGTTCAGGGGCCGAGCGTTTTCTGTGTGCTCTAGCTCACCTTCTTGGCCAATTGGAAATCCATGTATTCGTAAGCGATCTGTTGCGCCTGCGCCGTGTCGAAAGCGTCTCCCGACAAAGCGCCGCGCAACCACAAGCCGTCGATCAACGCTGCCAGCCCCCGCGCTGCGCTGCGCGCATCTTCGAGCGGCAACACACGGCGGAACTCGCAGCACAGGTTGGAATACAGACGGTGATCGTTGATCCGCTGCAACCTGTGCAAAGACGGCTGGTGCATGCTGGTGGCCCAAAAGGCCAGCCAGGTTTTCATTGCCGGGCCATTGACCTGGCTGGCGTCGAAGTTGCCTTCGATGATCACCTGCAGATGCGCCCGTGGGCTGCTGTCTGCCAGCGCCTGCCGGCGCGCGGTGACGTTCTCGCTGAGGACGTTCATCAGATACCGCATCGTGGCGGCAATCAGGCCGTTCTTGTCCTGAAAGTAATGACTGATGATGCCATTCGAGACACCGGCCAAACGGGCGATCAGCGCAATGCTGGCGTCCCCCATTCCGACCTGATCGACCGCCTGCAATGTGGCTTCGATCAGTTGTTGGCGGCGGATGGGTTGCATACCGACCTTGGGCATCTTGCACATCTCCTTAGGCCTTCCGAGCGGCGAATCACGCCTATCGGATTGACGGCCAGTCTATTTTGTTTTGATTGAACGTTCAATCAACAAAGAATAAGATCTGCGACAAATCGTCGCTGCCTACAGATTTTTCCTACGTGTAAGTGGCGATAAAACCGACATCCGAAAAAGCTCGAAACCTGCGTGGGGCATGGCGCGGTTCGCGATTCGATGGACGTGTTGAAAGGGCAAGACGCTCAGGGCCAGGTTTCGGATGAACGTCCGTCCACCTTCGGCCACGAAAGCGATTCGCAGCGCCATTTCGGCAGGTTCGGGCATTTTTCGGGGTGTCTTTATATCACCCGCCGGTCGGCTGCCAACTAACCGATTGGTCGGGTTCCGTGTTGCCTTGTGTTCTTCTCTCGCACTGCCTGGAGCATTTGTGCCATGAGTTCTGCCTCGCTTATAAAGACCCCGCCCGAGAAGGTGACGGTCAACGGTTGGGTGTTTTACACCTCTACCGCGCTGATTCTGTTGTTGACCGCCATTCTGATTATCGCCCCGCAAGAGGCCGGCAGACTGTTGGGTATTGCTCAGGCCTGGTTGTCGCGCAGCTTCGGCTGGTACTACATGGTGGTGATCGCCGCCTACCTGGTGTTTGTGGTGGGCCTGGCGTTTTCCTCGTACGGCAAACTCAAACTGGGCAGCAAGGATGACACCCCGGATTTCAGTTACGGCGCCTGGGCGGGGATGCTGTTCTCGTCGGGTATCGGTATTTCGCTGCTGTACTTCGGCGCATCCGAGCCACTGGATCACTACTTCAACCCGCCGGAAGGCGCTTCGGCCAGCAACCTGGCCGCGCGTCAGGCGGTGCAGCTGACATTCCTGCACTGGGGCCTGCACGGCTGGGCGATCTACGCTCTGGTCGGTCTGGCCGTGGCGTACTTTGCTTATCGTCATAACCAGCCGCTGGCACTGCGTTCGGCGCTGTATCCGCTGGTCGGCGAGCGTTGGGTCAAAGGCGCGGCCGGACACGCGGTGGACGGCTTCGGCATGTTCGTGACCCTGCTGGGTCTGGTGACCAATCTGGGGATTGGTTCGCTGCAAGTGTCGTCGGGCCTGGAAAACCTGTTCGGCATGGAGCACAGCAACACCAACCTGCTGATCGTGATCATCGTGATGAGCACCGTGGCGACCATCGCTGCCGTGTCCGGCGTGGAAAACGGCATCCGTCGTCTGTCGAATCTGAACATCGTGCTGTTCAGCGGTCTGCTGATTTTCGTCCTGCTGTTCGGTCCGACCCTGCACCTGCTCAACGGCTTCGTGCAGAACATCGGTGATTACCTCAATGGCATCGTGCTGAAAACCTTCGACCTTTATGTGTACGAAGGCGACAACGCCAAGTCCGAACGCTGGATGGGCCTGTGGACGCTGTTCTACTGGGCGTGGTGGATTTCCTGGGCGCCGTTCGTAGGCATGTTCATTGCGCGTATTTCCCGTGGTCGTACCGTACGTGAACTGGTAGCTGGCGTGCTGCTGATTCCGCTGGGCTTCACCCTGGCCTGGCTGTCGATCTTCGGTAACTCGGCGCTGGATCTGGTGATGAACCATGGCGCGGTGGAGCTCGGCAAGACGGCGCTGGAACAGCCGTCGATGGCGATCTATCAATTGCTTGAACACTACCCGGCGTCGAAAGTCGTCATCGGTGTGTCGATCTTTGTCGGCTTCGTGCTGTTCCTGACCCCGGCCGACTCCGGCGCGGTGATGATGGCGAATCTGTCCTGCAAGGGCGGCAACGTCGACGAAGATGCGCCGCACTGGCTGCGGATCTTCTGGTCGGTGGTGATCACTCTGGTGACCATCGGTCTGCTGTTTGCCGGTAACTTCGAAGCCATGCAAACCATGGTGGTGCTGGCCGGTCTGCCGTTCTCGGTGGTGCTGGTGTTCTTTATGTTCGGCCTGCACAAGGCGATGCGCCAGGACGTGCAGATCGAACAGGAGCAAGCGCAACTGGCAGAGCGCGGTCGTCGTGGTTTCAGCGAGCGTCTGACGCAACTGGATCTGCAACCGAGCCAATCGGTGGTGCAGCGCTTCATGGACAAGCAGGTCAGCCCGGCGCTGGAAGATGCCACCGCGCAGATGCGTGCGCAGGGGCTGGAAGTGCAGACGCTGTTGGGTAAATCCAAGCGTTGCATGGGCGTGCGCGTCGAGATGGAAGAGGGCAACCCTTTCGTTTACGAAGTGAGCCTGGACGGCTATCTGGCGACCCCGACCGAATCGGCGCAGTCCGATGAAGCGCGCCAGCGTTACTACCGCGCTGAAGTGTATTTGCACAACGGCAGCCAGGATTACGACCTGATGGGCTTCACGCAGGATCAGATCACGCGGGATGTGCTCGATCAGTTTGAAAGCCATCGGCAGCTCCTTGGCCGGGTGTACAGCTAAAGTCAAAAGCCCCCTCACCCCAACCCTCTCCCCAAGGGAGAGGGGGAAGGGAGCAGATCGGGGGCTTTTCAAAGCCTGAGTTCGACTCAATTTCTCAGGTCGGTGTAGCTTGAAAGTACAACTCGGTCAGTCCCCTCTCCCTTTGGGAGAGGGCTAGGGTGAGGGGCTTTTCCCTGACCCAATAAAAAAGGGATCGCTCACCGCGATCCCTTTTTTTATCCCGCCTTAACCGAGGTTCTTGCCCAGCAGCGCGTGATACAACTCGCTGTCGCCCAAGATCCCCACCACATGATTGTCATCGTGCAGCACCAGCTTGTTGCCGGTCTGATAACGAATCTGCAGCGCATCACGCATGCCGATGTTCGAATCCACCAGCGTCGGCTTGCGCTCCAGGCCCTCGACCGCTTGCCCCGGTGCCCAGTTCTGCAGGTTCAGCACCGAACCATTCTGCCGCGCACCCTTGATGGTGTTGCCTTCAGCCAGGTCCAGCCACGAATCGCCGCCCGGATCGAGACACACCGAACCGTTGATACGTTTGCACTTGTCCAGTGTGCGCATCAGGCTGCGACCGCAAAGCACGTTGAGCGGATTGGTGTGCGCCACGAACGTACGCACATAATCGTCCGCCGGGTTCAGTACGATCTCTTCCGGCACGCTGTACTGGATGATTCGGCCGTCCTTCATGATCGCGATGCGGCTACCCAATTTGAGCGCCTCGTCGAGGTCATGGCTCACGAACACGATGGTCTTGCTCAGTTTGCGTTGCAGTTCCAGCAGCTCATCCTGCAGGCCCTGACGGATCAGCGGGTCGAGCGCCGAAAACGGTTCGTCCATCAATAGAATGTCAGCGTCCATCGCCAGTGCCCGCGCCAGACCGACACGCTGCTGCATGCCGCCGGAAAGTTCGTCAGGCTTCTTGTTGCGCCATTGGGTCAGGCCGACCAGTTCGAGTTTTTCATCGACGAGCTTCTTGCGTTCTTTCTCCGGACGGCCCTGCATTTCCAGACCGAAACTGATGTTCTCGCGCACCGTCAGCCACGGCATCAGGGCGAACTTCTGGAACACCATGGCGATGCGTTTGGTGCGCATCATTTTCAGCTCGGCGGGGGTGCAGGAGGCGATGTCGATCTGGCGGTTTTCATGCTCGACGAACAGTTTGCCGCGGCTCACGGTGTTGAGGCCGTTGATGCAGCGCAGCAGGCTCGACTTGCCGGAACCGGACAGGCCCATCAGCACGCAGATTTCGCCTTTGTTGATGTCCAGCGTGGCTTTCTCCACGCCGACGATCTGTCCGGTCTTTTTCAGGATCTCGTTGCGGGTCATGCCCTGATCCAGCAGCTTGAGCGCCTCGCGCGGATCCTTGGAGAAGATTACGTCGACGTCTTCGAAGCGAATTATGCTCATGCGTCACCCCCTACTTTAGCGTCGGGTTGTTTGCAGATACGGTCGAGCATGATCGCCAGCAGTACGATCGCCAGGCCCGCTTCGAAGCCCAGGGCGATATCAGCAGTGTTCAGTGCGTTGACCACCGGTTTGCCGAGTCCGTCGGCGCCCACCAGTGCCGCGATCACCACCATCGACAACGACAGCATGATGCACTGGGTGATGCCGGCCGCGATGCTCGGCATGGCGTGAGGCAGTTCGATCCGTGAGAGCAGTTGGCGACGCGAGCAGCCGAAGGCCTTGCCGGCGTCCATCAGTTCTTGCGGGACATCGCGGATGCCCAGGTAGGTCAGGCGGATCGGCGCAGCGATGGCGAACACCACCGTGGAGATCAGGCCCGGGACCACACCCAGCCCGAAGAGGGTCAGGGTAGGAATGAGGTAAACGAAGGTCGGTACGGTCTGCATCAGATCGAGTACCGGACGCATGACAGTGTAGAACATCGGTTTGTGCGCGGCGACGATGCCCAACGGCACGCCGATGACCACGCAGACCAGGGTCGCGAACATGACCTGGGCGAGGGTTTCCATGGTTTCCTGCCAGTACCCCAGATTGAGGATCAGCAGGAAGGAGGCGATCACGAAAGCGGTCAATCCCCATTTGCGCTGGATCAGATGCGCGAGCAGGGCGATCAGGCCAATCAAGACCAGTGGGTTGAACCAGGTCAGCGCAAACGTCACGCCGTGGATCATCGTTTCCAGGGTCACGGCGATTGCGTCGAAGGTGCTGGCGCCGTGTTGCGTCAGCCATTCAACGAAGCCCGCGATGTACTGGCCTAAAGGTATTTTCTGATCAATCAGCATGGTAGTGAACGTCCGCATGCAAGGAAATAAACAGCCCGGACGGCCGCAGCCGTCCGGCATAAGCGATTACTGAAGCTTGGCTTTCACGGCCTCCAGGCCAGGTTTACCGTCAATGGTGGTCACGCCAGTGAGCCAGGTATCGAGCACTTGTGGATTCTTTTTCAGCCAGGCCTTGGCGGCCGCGTCAGGCTTCATCTTGTCGTCGAGGATGTTGCCCATCAGTTCGCTTTCCATGTCGACGGTGAACTCCAGGTTCTTCAGCAACTGACCGACGTTGCTGCATTCCGCGGCGTAACCCTTGCGGGTGTTGGTCGCCACGGTCGCCGCACCGAAATCGGGGCCGAAGAAATCATCGCCACCGGTCAGGTATTGAATCTTGAAGCGCTTGTTCATCGGGTGCGGCGCCCAGCCGAGGAAGACCACCGCTGTGTCGCGTTTTTGCGCGCGATCCACTTGCGAGAGCATGCCCGCTTCCGAGGATTCGACGACTTTGAAACCGGCGGTCTTCAGGCCGAAGGCGTCCTTGTCGATCATGCTCTGGATCAGACGGTTGCCGTCATTGCCAGGCTCGATGCCGTAGATCTTGCCGTCGAGTTCTTTCTTGAATTTGGCGATGTCGGCGAAGTCATGCAGACCTTTGTCATACAGGGCTTGCGGCACGGCGAGGGTGTACTTGGCGCCTTTGAGGTTGGTGCGCACGGTTTCCACGGTGCCGGCATCGCGGTAGGCCTTGATGTCGTTTTCCATGGTCGGCATCCAGTTGCCGAGGAACACGTCCATGTTCTTGCCGTCGGCCAGCGACTTGTAGGTCACGGGTACGGAGATCATGGTGGTCTTGGTCTTGTAGCCGAGGGCGTTGAGCACAACAGAAGTGGTAGCGGTGGTGGCGGTGATGTCGGTCCAGCCGACATCGGAGAAGTTAACGGTACTGCACTGCGCCGGTTCTGCAGCTTGCGCCAGTAACGGCAGACTCAGCATGGCGGCCAACAACAACGACGGGGAACCTTTCATGGATGGACTCCTAGGTGTTTTTTTTGGCAGTGTTCCGACTGTGGACCACCGCACTTATAGGTTGCGGTTGGATGGCGTTCTGGAGACAGCTCTACCACGGCGCCTTGCAATCGAGTCACAACGATCATGTACCAGTGAAAATCTGACGCCTACAGGGGGGGTCGTATCCAGTACAGGGATGGTCGCATCCAGTGTCGGTGACGTCGTTTACAGCTTTTTTCAGCCCCCGATGGCCATCTGAACCGCATAAAAACGGCGAAAAACCGGGGCGAAAACGGCGCGGCGCTGGTGGGCATGAGTGCGTCGGTGTCAGACGCCGTGCGCTCCGACAAAAGCCTGATGATGCGGGCATTCCGGCGGATCGCAGCTTGAGCGTAGCAGCTCCGCCAGCGGGCGCTTTTGCGTCCCGGACCGGTATCCTCAGGAGCTCTGCAGCAATGGCTATCAGCGTTTTCGACCTGTTCAAAATCGGCATCGGCCCTTCCAGTTCCCACACCGTCGGGCCGATGCGCGCGGCGGCGTTGTTCGTCGAGTCGCTACGGGACAAGCACCAGTTGGAACAGGTGCGTCGTATAGAAGTGCAATTGTTCGGATCGCTGTCGGCCACGGGCATTGGCCACGGCAGCGACAACGCGGTGATCATGGGTTTGATGGGCGAGTGGCCGGACGCAATCGACCCGTCGCAGATCGGCCCACGTATCCAGGCGCTACGCGAAACGCACACCCTGCTATTGGATGGTCGCTTGTCGGTGCCGTTTGTCTGGGCACGGGACATGCGCCTGATCGACGAGAACCTGCCATTCCACCCCAATGCCATGACGATTGTGGCCGAGGGCGATCACGGCGAACTGCATCGCGACACCTACTATTCGGTGGGTGGCGGTTTTGTCGTCGATCAAAAGCAAGCCTCAAGCGGTGTCGTCGATCTGGATCGCACTGAATTGCCGTATGACTTTTCCAGCGCGGTTGAACTGCTGGATCTGTGCAAGAAGAACAACTTGCGCGTTGCCGAATTGATGATGGCCAACGAAAAGGTCTGGCGCAGTGAAGAAGAAATCCGCGCCGGGCTGATGAAGCTGTGGCGGGCGATGCAGGACTGCGTCGAGCAGGGGCTCAAGCACGAAGGCATCCTGCCGGGCGGTTTGAATGTGCGGCGGCGTGCGGCGAAGTTGCATCGCAGTCTTCAGGAATTGGGCAAGCCCAATGTGATCGGCTCGACGCTCAGCGCGATGGAGTGGGTCAACCTGTTCGCCCTGGCAGTTAATGAAGAGAATGCGGCGGGCGGGCGCATGGTCACGGCGCCGACCAATGGCGCGGCGGGGATCATTCCGGCAGTGCTGCACTACTTTATGAAGTTCAGCGAAGCGGTGACGGACGCCAACGTGGTCGACTACTTCCTCGGTGCGGCGGCGGTGGGGATTCTGTGCAAGAAGAATGCTTCGATCTCGGGCGCTGAGGTTGGCTGTCAGGGTGAGGTCGGTTCGGCCTGCGCAATGGCGGCGGCGGGGCTGGCGGAGATTCTTGGCGCTACGCCGGAGCAGTTGTGCAACGCGGCGGAAATTGGCCTGGAACATAACCTTGGGCTGACCTGCGATCCGGTCGGCGGCCTGGTGCAAGTGCCGTGCATCGAGCGCAATGCGATTGCCGCGGTTAAGGCAATCAATGCGGCGCAGATGGCGTTGCGTGGCGATGGTCAGCACTTTATCTCGCTGGACCGGGTGATCCGCACCATGCGTGATACCGGAGCGGATATGCATGACAAATATAAAGAGACATCGCGGGGTGGGTTGGCGGTCAGTGCGGTTGAGTGCTGAGACCGAGTCGCCTCCATCGCGAGCAGGCTCACTCCTACAGGGGAACGCATTCCAAATGTAGGAGTGAGCCTGCTCGCGATAGCGCTAGACCAGTCAAAATTGCTCATCAAGTGAACACAGACAATAAATCACGCTACCTTTTAGCGCGTCGCAAACAGATAAGAGTCTTTCCCACCTGTTACACGCGCTCAGCCCTTCTACCGTCCGTCACCCGTGCCTGCGGTGACACTCCCCACAAACTGCGCGCAGGCCCGTTCCCACAAGTGCTACCGATTTGCTCACACGCAACGGGGCAGGGCTTTCACCCACGCTGATGGCACTTCGAAATACCTTTCGTCGGACGTCTCGTATAGACACGTCGCGACGTCGTTTTCAGGAGTTATTGAACGGCCATCCAATTTTAGGCATGGCAATTGCTCTGTCATAACAAAGCCCGTCTCCCACGCGAGAACGCTGGCAATAACAAGAGCCTCCGCCTGAGGCCATCACCCGCTTTGTGTGAGGAGATACCGCGATGACGTCGTTCAACTCCGGGGCCCAACCCCAGAACCGTGCGCCTCAATCCATCGGCTTTCTGCTGCTGGACAATTTCACGCTGATTTCTCTGGCCTCCGCAGTAGAACCCCTGCGCATGGCCAACCAATTGTCTGGTCGCGAGCTGTATCGCTGGAGCACCCTCACCGTCGATGGCGGTCAGGTGTGGGCCAGTGACGGTCTGCAAATCACTCCCGACGCTTCCATGCACAAAGCGCCGCCGCTGGACACTGTGATTGTCTGCGGCGGTATCGGCATCCAGCGCACTGTCACCCGTGAACACGTCTCGTGGCTGCAAAGCCAGGCGCGTCAGTCCAAGCGTCTCGGCGCCGTGTGCACCGGCAGTTGGGCGCTCGCTTGCGCCGGGTTGCTCGACGGTTTCGATTGCAGCGTGCATTGGGAATGTCTGGCGGCGATGCAGGAAGCTTTCCCGCGCGTGGCGATGAGCACCCGTCTGTTCACCCTCGACCGTAACCGTTTCACCAGCTCCGGCGGCACCGCACCGCTGGACATGATGCTGCACCTGATCAGCCGCGATCACGGCCGTGAACTGTCCGCCGCGATCTCGGAAATGTTCGTCTACGAACGCATCCGCAACGAACAGGATCACCAGCGTGTGCCGCTCAAGCACATGCTCGGCACCAACCAGCCGAAACTGCAGGAAATCGTTGCGCTGATGGAAGCCAATCTGGAAGAGCCAATCGACCTGGATGAACTGGCGGTGTACGTCGCTGTGTCGCGTCGACAGCTGGAGCGCCTGTTCCAGAAATACCTGCACTGCTCGCCGTCGCGTTACTACTTGAAGCTGCGCCTGATCCGCGCCCGGCAACTGCTCAAGCAGACGCCGATGTCGATCATCGAAGTGGCGTCGGTGTGTGGTTTCGTTTCGACGCCGCACTTCTCCAAGTGCTACCGCGAATACTTCGGCATTCCGCCGCGTGACGAGCGCGTAGGCTCCAACACCACCCAGCAAGTGGCGATGCTGCCGCTGCCGCAGGCAATCGTGATGTCGCCGCTGTCGGGGCCGATGTCGGCGTTGAGTCAGGCGCGCAATGAGTCGACGTTTGCCAGCGTAAGGCTGTAGACCGAGTCATCGTTCTTCGCGAGCAGGCTCGCTCCCACAGTAGGAATGCATTCCAATGTGGGAGCGAGCCTGCTCGCGAATGGATTTATCAGGCGCTATGGCTTTGCTGATAGTCCGCCAATGCCGGCAACAACTGTTTGTCGATCGCCTGACGCACCGCCGGCTGAATGCTGGCGCCGCTGGTGTATATGTCCTTGACCATCTTGCGCAGTTCAAACGCGCGAACATTATCCAGACCGCGCACCGCGCACTCGCAAGCCTGATCGGCGGTAGTGCCGCTGGGTACTTGAATACCCAACGCCTTGAGCTGGCCCAACAAATCTTCCTGATCGATCAAATCGGCATACATCATGACGCGCATCCTTCTTCGGTAACGGAGGTCGTGGCTCGATTCTGGTAGCCATGCCGGGGCACGGCAAGGGCGATTTGTCGCAGTGGCTGCGACGACTATGAACAGGTCGTTTTCGGCTAACTCGCCGCTCAAGGGAGTGGGCACACTGAGCTCAGCTCGCAACACGAAGGTTTGGTCACCCTCGCACGGCAGCTCCTCAACAGTACCCTCTGCCCCGATCCTGTCACGGCTTGTATCGGGGCTTTTTTTTGCTGTGAATCAGTCAGAGATTTGTTGTTTCCGCTGACGCCTTCGCGAGCAGGCTCGCTCCCACAGGTGACCGCGTTCATTCATGGGAATGCGATTAAATGTGGGAGCGAGTCTGTCTCCGGGCGGCGTTCCGACGAAGAACGCTGACGCGGTCTAGCGTTGCAACACCAGAATCCGCGACAACAATTCATCTCTGTCGATATAGCAGCCCTGGAAATGCCGCGCCCCCGTGGCTGGATCAAAGGCATTGCGCGCATGCAGCGTGCGGCGATTATCGAAGCACCACAGCTCACCGGGATTGAGCCGTTGCATCAGCCTAAACCGTGGCTCGCGAGTCATCGCAATAAACCGCCGATACGCCCGATACAACTGCGGCATCTGCTCCACAGAGGTATCAAACGCCCCACGCAGAAAGTTCGCCATGCGAATTTCCGCCACGCGCCCCAACGGATCCACAGCAATGATCGGCGCCAGGCAGCGATAGTCGCTGTGGCGATCCTTGTTGCGAAACTCCACGGGGATTTCACACAGCGCCTGAAACGCTGCCGGATCCTCACTGCGCAACGCATCGGCAATCGCAAAACCATCGACAAAAATACTCTCGCCACCCTCGGCGTCATTCACCAGGCAATGCAGAAGTTGCAGCCCCGGTTGCAGCTCGCGGGTGGGCAGGTCGGTGTGCAACGGCAGGTTGAAAGCAGTGTAGGCGTTACTGTCGGCGTCGGCCCTGGATTGCACGTTGAACAGCACACCGAAGTTGCTCTCGCGGATAAAGGAAATACGTTGCGCGATGAGCTTCAGCGAACCGGGTTCGGTGGGTACGCCGCGCACTTGCGTCAGGCCGATGTCGCGCACGGCGAGCAGCCATTGCAGCAGCGCGGCGTTGTCGTTCATCAGCTCCGAATAGTCGAACACTGGCAACTGCAAATCGCTGCGCCACAGATAAGGCTTGGGTTTGCTGGCCAGGCGTTCGGCGCGTGATTCATCGTCATAGGCATGAGCGCGCAACCAGCCCGGATCGAAACGGCTGAGGTGGCCGTCCTGCCAGTCGATGCGCAGACAGCCGTCGGTATCGATATGCGCGGCTATCGGTTTCAGATCATCAGCAGCATCGACAGTCTCGAAAACCTGCTCACGGGTAACGTTGTAAACGCAACGTTCACACGGGCAGTTGTCGCGCAACCAGACATGGTGGAACGGGCTGATGCGACCATCAGCCCACTCAATGGCAACGCGATCCGCCAGGTTCTGCACGCCAGCGAGCGCGCTGATCAACGGATAAGTACGGAAATCGGCAACAGCGGCAGCGGTGTTCATGGCGGCTCCTTGCGATCGATGGATTTACCTTGCAGGCGGCAGCGCGATAACGCGGCCGATGTAAGCGGGAGCGGGCAGGTCGTTTTGCTCGGCGACGATGCTTTGCAGGCGGCTCAACGTGTCCGGGCTGAACGGCGCCGAACGTGGGCCTGCGAGGTCGACGTGCAACAGCATCTGTTCGTTGCCGGCCAGTTCCTGTTCGTCACCGACCTTGTGCAGGCTGTGATAGAGGTGCAGGCGTTTGCTGTCGTGGGCGATGATTTGCGTGTGCACTTCGACCTCGGTGTCGAGCTTCACTTCGTGCAGGTAGTTGAGGTGCAGTTCGAGGGTGAACAGGGAGTGGCCGCTGGCTTCGCGGTTGCTGCTGTCCATACCGAGGCGGTCCATCAGGGCGTCGGTGGCGTAGCTGAAAATCAGCAGGTAGAAGGCGTCCCGCAGGTGGCCGTTGTAGTCGACCCAGTCGGGGATGATTCGGGTTTGGTAGGTGGTGAGCTGGGGCATGGTTTGGGTTCCGGCAGTTAGGTGGTTTTCAAGATCAAAAGCTACCCCCTCACCCCAGCCCTCTCCCCAAGGGGAGAGGGGGAAAGGGAGCAGATCGGGGGCCTTTCAAAACTCGAGTTCGGCTCGGTGGTGCAAGTCGGCGTAACTCGAACAATCAACACGGTCAGTCCCCTCTCCCTCAGGGGGCAGAGGGGGAAAGGGAGCAGATCGGGTGCCTTTCAAAACTCGAGTTCGGCTCGGTGGTGCAAGTCGGCGTAGCTCGAACAATCAACACGGTCAGTCCCCTCTCCCTCAGAGGGCAGAGGGGGAAAGGGAGCAGATCGGAGGCCTTTCAAAACTTGAGTTCGGCTCGGTGGTGCAAGTCGGCGTAACTCGAACAATCAACACGGTCAGTCCCCTCTCCCTCAGGGGGCAGAGGGGGAAAGGGAGCAGATCGGAGGCCTTTCAAAACTTGAGTTCGGCTCGGTGGTGCAAGTCGGCGTAACTCGAACAATCAACACGGTCAGTCCCCTCTCCCTCCGGGAGAGGGTTAGGGTGAGGGCAGCGATGTCATGCCAGACACATCACTCGCTGAAACTCATCCCATGCTTTTCCTTGGTGGTCTTCACCGCCTCCAGCACTGCCAGCAAGCAATCATCACGATAGCGCTCCAGCGCCGAAATACTGTGACGACCAAGCTGATCACTGGTGCCATCAACCACATCATCAATCAACTTCTCCGTCAGCTCCGGTGCCGGCAGATAGGTCCACGGCAACTGCAACGCCGGGCCGAATTGCGACATGAAGTGGCGCATGCCCGCATCACCACCGGCCAGGGTGTAAGTCAGGAACGTACCCATGAACGACCAGCGCAACCCGGCGCCAAAACGGATCGCATCATCGATCTCGCCAGTGGTCGCGACACCGTCATTGACCAGGTGCAGCGCCTCTCGCCACAACGCTTCAAGCAAGCGGTCGGCGATAAATCCGGGCACTTCCTTGCGCACATGCAACGGGCGCATGCCGAGGGATTCGTAGACTTTCATCGCCGCTTGCACGGCTTCCGGCGCAGTGTTCTTGCCGCCCACGACTTCGACCAACGGCAGCAGATAGACCGGGTTGAACGGGTGGCCTACCACGCAGCGCTCCGGGTGCGTCGAGCTCTCGTAGAACTCACTCGGCAACAGGCCCGAAGTGCTCGAGCCGATCAACGCATTCGGCTTGGCCGCGGCGCTGATTTTGCTGTGCAGATCGAGCTTCAATTCGAGACGTTCCGGGGCGCTTTCCTGAATGAAGTCGGCATCGCGTACGCACTCCTCGATGGTCGCGACAAAGCGCAGACGATCCTGCGAAGCACCCGGCGCCAGACCGTTTTTCTCCAGCGCACCCCAGGCGTTGGCCACGCGTTTGCGCAGTGCCGCTTCGGCGCCGGGTGCCGGGTCCCAGGCGATCACATCCAGGCCATGGGCGAGGGCGCGGGCGACCCAGCCACTGCCGATGACACCGCTGCCCAGCGCGGCGAAGGTTTTGATTTCGGTGATAAAGCTCATGGTGATTTCCTGAATAGTTCGGCGATCAACTGTGGGAGCGAGCCTGCTCGCGAAAGCGGTGGCTCTGCTGATGAAGATGCTTCGGATGTACGGGCCTCTTCGCGAGCAGGCTCGCTCCCACAGGGGAAATGAGTGATGGTTTAACCACGCTGGGTCAGGCCCATTTTTTTGCGGCCTTCGGCAGGCGTGAGCACCCGGGCGCCGAGGCGGCTGAGGATTTCGCTGGCGCGCTCCACTAATTGGCCATTGGTCGCCAGCACGCCTTTGTCCAGCCACAGGTTGTCTTCCAGCCCGACCCGTACGTTGCCGCCGAGCAATACCGCTTGCGCGGCCATCGGCATCTGCATGCGGCCAATGCCAAACCCGGCCCACACCGCATCGGCCGGCAAGTTATCGACCATGGCTTTCATCGTGGTGGTATCCGCCGGCGCGCCCCACGGAATACCCAGGCACAACTGGAACAACGGGTTATCCAGCAAGCCTTCCTTGATCATCTGCTTGGCGAACCACAGGTGCCCGGTGTCGAAAATCTCCAGCTCGGCCTTCACGCCCAGCTCGGTGATGCGCTTGGCGCCGGCCCGCAATTGCGCCGGGGTGGAGACGTAAATGGTGTCGCCGTCGCCGAAGTTCAGCGTGCCGCAATCGAGAGTGCAGATTTCCGGCAATAGCGCTTCAACGTGGGCGAGACGAGTCAGCGGGCCGACCAGATCGGTGTTCGGGCCGAACTCCATCGGGTTCTCGCCGGCGCCGATTTCCAGGTCGCCGCCCATGCCGGCCGTCAGGTTGACGATGATGTCGACGTCCGCCTCGCGGATGCGCTCCATCACTTCGCGGTACAGCGCCACGTCACGGCTGAACTTGCCGGTCTGCGGATCACGCACGTGGCAGTGCACGACGGTGGCGCCAGCCTTGGCCGCTTCAACGGCGGCTGCTGCGATCTGTTTCGGGGTGACCGGCACATGCGGGCTCTTGGCGGTCGTGTCGCCAGCACCGGTGAGTGCGCAGGTGATGATGACGTCGTGGTTCATGGTGCGGTTTCCTTCAGGCGTGATGGGTCTGTCCGCAGCCTTTTTCGGGGCTGCGAAGCTTCGTCCGGTTCCCTCTCCCCTTGGGAGAGGGCTAGGGTGAGGGGCTTTTAAATGAGAGGGTTATTTGCTGGTCAGCTGCAGGTTTTCAGCAGCCGGTTTGCCATCGAACGTGGTCACACCTTCCAGCCAGCGCTGCTTGTCTTCAGGGTGATCCTTGAGCCATTGCCTGGCGGATTCAAAGGCGTCCTTGTGGTCGAGCAGCGGCTGCATCATCCGGCTCTCGTCTTCGGCGGTGAACGTCAGGTTGGTCAGCAGGCGACCGATGTTCGGGCACTGCTCGGCGTATTTCGGCGCGGTGACCGTCCACACCGTGGCCATGCCTTCGTTCGGGCCGAGGGCGTCGTCGCTGCCGGTCAGATACGTCATCTGCACGTTGACGTTCATCGGGTGCGGCGCCCAGCCAAAGAACACCACGGCCTCTTTGCGGCGCACAGCGCGGTCGACGGCGGCGAGCATCCCGGCTTCGCTGGACTCGACCAGCTGGAATTTGCCGAGGCCGAACTGGTTCTTGGCGATCATTGCCTTGATCTGCGTGTTGGCGCCCGAGCCCGGCTCGATGCCGTAGATCTTGCCGCCCAGTTCTTTTTCAAACCTGGCGATGTCGGCGAAGGTCTTCAGGCCCTTGTCGGCCAGATAAGTCGGCACGGCGAGGGTTGCACGGGCATCTTTCAGGATTGGCGCTTCGAGGACTTTGACCTGATTGGCGTCGACAAACGGCGTGATGGTCTGCGTCATCAACGGGTTCCAGTAACCGAGGAACAGGTCCAGGCGCTGATCGCGGATCCCGGCGAAGATGATTTGCTGGGAGGCGCTGGTTTGTTTGGTGTTGTAGCCGAGGCCGTCGAGCAGGACCTGGGTCATGGCACTGGTGGCGATCACGTCGGTCCAGTTGACCACGCCCATGCGCACGTTCTGGCACGAGGCGGGTTCGGCCGCCATGACGCTGGCGCTGAAGAAAGCGGTACCGCTGAGTGCGAGAACACAGCTGCTGATCAGTCGTTTCATGTCGGGTTCCTCGGCAGGTCGTTTATTGTGAGTTCCGGCATCTGTCGTGCCGGTGATGCAAAGTTACGCAGCTATACGCCCATGAAAGCGCACTGCGGCGACTGGCATTTGCACTGTAGCGACCTGTGCGCTTGAACGCTGACGACAATCGGCGTATCAACGAGCCACGCTCCCCTCCCTCTCGTTACCCGCGAATCGAGTGCGCACATGTCCCAGGATTTCTACTTTTTGCTGATGCCGGGGTTCTCCGCCATTGGCTTTATTTCCGCGATCGAACCGCTGCGCGTGGCCAACCGCTTCCGTGGCGAGTTGTATCGCTGGCATGTGTTGAGTGCCGACGGCGGCGCGGTGCTGGCGAGCAACGGCATGTCGGTCAACGCCGACGCGGCGCTGGAGCCGTTGAAGAAAGGCGCGACGTTGTTGGTGGTGGCCGGGTTTGAACCGCTGAAGTTCGCCACGCCAACCCTTGAACACTGGTTGCGGCGGCTGGATAACGAAGGCGTAACCCTCGGTGCCATCGACACCGGCAGCTTTGTCCTTGCTGAAGCGGGCCTGCTTGACGGTCATCGCCTGACCCTGCACTGGGAAGCCATCGATGCGTTCAGGGAATCTTATCCACAACTCAGCGTCACCCAGGAATTGTTCGAGATCGACCGGCGGCGCATCACCTCGGCCGGCGGCACGGCTTCCATCGATTTAATGCTCGATCTGATCGCCCAGGCCCACGGCCCGCAACTGGCGATTCAGGTCAGCGAGCAGTTTGTGCTGGGGCGCATTCGTCCACGCAAAGACCACCAGCGCATGGAAGTCGCCACGCGTTACGGCATCAACAACAAGAAATTGGTGCAAGTGATCGGCGAGATGGAGCAGCACAGCGAACCGCCGCTGACCACGCTGCAACTGGCGGAATCGATCAAAGTGACGCGACGGCAACTGGAGCGCTTGTTTCGGCTGCATCTGAACGACACGCCGAGCAACTTCTACCTGCGCTTGCGACTGGAAAAGGCCCGGCAGCTACTGCGCCAGACCGACATGAGCGTGCTCGAAGTGAGCATCGCCTGCGGCTTCGAATCACCGTCGTATTTCACCCGCAGCTACCGTGCACGCTTCGCTCGCTGCCCCCGCGAAGACCGGCGTACCGCCCAAGCCTGAATGGATGCACCCAAAACCCCTGTAGGAGTGAGCCTGCTCGCGATAGCGGTAAGTCAGACAACACTGATGTCGACTGACACTTCGTCATCGCGAGCAGGCTCACTCCTACAGTTTGATCGGGTTACTTCTTCAGCAACGCCGAACACGCCGCTTTATAAGCCTCATGCTGATACTTGTTCAGCGTCCCCGGCAGCTCGAAATTGTGCTTCTTCGCCTGCGCATTGATCGTCTGCGGCGACAACAACGTCACCTCACAACCATCCAGCAACTGCAAAATTCCTTCAATCTTGAACGTCGTCGGCCCACCGGCAAACTCACCTTTCTTGCTGCGCTTCTTGATCGCAATCCGGTCAACCGAATTCTCCCGCACAAACGACGCCACCTGCGCCGCAAAGAGCTTAACGTTTGCCGCTTCGTCATCGTCTTCGAGGGCGATCTTCTTGGTGGCAAGGGGAATGTGGCTCAACGCCGAACCGTCGAGAGCGGCCACGGCGATGATCGCTTCGCTGCCTTTGATTTCGATGCCGCAGATGTTCATGGGGAATTCCTTGAAGTGAAGAGGGCAAGCTTACAGCTCTAGCTGATTGGCGGTGATGCCGAACGCCGATGCAATTTTGTCACGCGTAGCTTTGCGAGGTTTGGCGACTGTTTCTTGCTGGGCAAACGCCGGTTGCGAAATGCCCATGCGTTTGGCGACTTCTTCCTGAGTCAGGTTTAGGTATTCGCGCCAGGCACGGATCGGTGTCGCTCCGTCGACCATCCGACTGACCACTTCATGGGGAATCAGATCGGGCTGCATTTTCTGCGCGACGTATTGCGCATAGGGAATGACCACGAAGGCGGGGTTGCCCTCGGCGTCGTTGATGATCTGGATATCTGTGGATAACTTCATATTCGGAGAAATATAAGTCTTTTATAAGATTTCAGAATCTTTGCTTATATTTCTCCCAAGGCCAATCAACAAGAATTGACGGCATGTTACGAGTGGTCAGGATCACTCCTGCCCAATCGACTCCAAAAACTCCGACCGTTCATCACTCATCCGCGCCACGCAGTCATTCTGCGCAATTGTGAAGGCCTTGCTGCCCGCCGTCGCCGGGAACGCTTCCACCGCGCAATCGGCATCCCGCGTCTTCAGCCATTGCTGCTGAGCCGTCTTGATCTTGGCGGTAATGTCCGCCAGTTGCGTGGCGTTTTTGCCGTACGCGGTCTGCATGCGTTCGGTCAGGCTGGCGTAGTTGTCCTTGAGCAGGTCTTCGGCGGTGCTGCGGCTGTAGGTCGAGCATTCCAGGGTCTGGACGTCGTTTTCGACGGCGTCGCAGGGGTTGTTGTCGGATTCTTCGGCGGCGTGTACGCCGGTCGCAAGCAAAGCCAAAGCCAGGAAGATCGATTTCATTGTTGTCGCCGCTCTAATCCAGTGGTGTTTCCAAGATGCCGGAGATTCTGGCTCAAGCTTGCGGGCTTGAACAGGTAGCTGATCGGAGCGTCTGGCGACCCTTTGTCGCGGATTGACGCTTTCGGCAATTCCCCTGTCGTTTTTGCACCCGGTCGCCCCGGCACCGAGGCATATGCTGGCCCCAAAGCGCCGGCAGACGATTCGGCGCATGAATCGCCAATAAGGGGACGCCTGATGAGCCCAGCCGAATTACACGCCGACAGCATCGTTATCGACGGTCTGATCATTGCCAAATGGAACCGCGAGCTGTTCGAAGACATGCGCAAGGGCGGTCTGACGGCAGCCAACTGCACTGTGTCGGTGTGGGAAGGCTTTCAGGCGACCGTGAACAATATTGCTGCCAGCCAGAAGCTGATCCGCGAAAACAGCGACCTGGTGATGCCGGTGCGCACCACCGCTGACATCCGTCGCGCCAAGGAGCAGGGCAAGACCGGCATCCTCTTCGGCTTCCAGAATGCCCACGCGTTTGAAGACCAGATCGGCTATGTCGAGGTGTTCAAGCAGCTCGGCGTCGGCATCGTGCAGATGTGCTACAACACCCAGAATCTGGTCGGCACCGGTTGCTACGAGCGTGACGGCGGCCTGTCGGGTTTCGGTCGCGAAATCGTTGCCGAGATGAACCGCGTCGGCGTCATGTGCGATCTGTCCCACGTCGGTTCCAAGACTTCTGAAGAAGTCATCCTCGAATCGAAAAAACCGGTCTGCTATTCCCACTGCCTGCCGTCGGGTCTCAAAGAGCACCCGCGCAACAAATCCGATGCAGAACTGAAGTTCATTGCCGACCACGGCGGTTTTGTCGGTGTGACCATGTTCGCGCCGTTCCTCGCCAAAGGCATCGATTCGACCATCGACGACTACGCCGAGGCGATCGAATACACCATGAACATCGTCGGCGAAGACGCCATCGGCATCGGCACCGACTTCACCCAGGGTCACGGTCAGGACTTCTTCGAATACCTGACCCACGACAAGGGCTACGCCCGCCGTCTGACCAGCTTCGGCAAGATCATCAATCCGCTGGGCATCCGCACCGTCGGCGAGTTCCCGAACCTGACCGAAACCCTGCTCAAGCGCGGCCATTCCGAGCGCGTGGTGCGCAAGATCATGGGCGAAAACTGGGTCAACGTCTTGAAAGACGTCTGGGGCGAATAACGCTGACTCAAGACCGCCGCCGAACTGCCCCCTCTCCTGTGGGAGAGGGCTGGGGTGAGGGCAGCGGTCAGCACTGAATCCACTATTTTTTCTGGAGTTAAGTTTCCATGGCCAAGATCGCCCCGCAATTGCCAATCGAAGTCGACAGCGAGACCGGTGTCTGGACCTCCGACGCCCTGCCAATGCTCTACGTGCCGCGTCACTTCTTCGTGAATAACCACATGGGCATCGAGGAAGTTTTGGGTGCTGACGCCTATGCCGAGATCCTCTACAAGGCCGGCTACAAATCCGCCTGGCACTGGTGCGAGAAAGAAGCCGAATGCCACGGCCTGGAAGGCGTCGCGGTGTTCGAGCACTACATGAAACGCCTGTCGCAACGCGGCTGGGGCCTGTTCAAGATCCAGGACATCGACCTCGACAAAGGCACCGCCAGCGTCAAGCTCGAGCACTCGGCGTTCGTCTACGTCTACGGCAAGGTCGGGCGCAAGGTCGATTACATGTTCACCGGTTGGTTTGCCGGGGCCATGGATCAGATTCTTGAGGCGCGCGGCAGCAAGATTCGCACGGTTGCCGAGCAAGTTTACGGTGGCTCCGAAGAAGGCCACGACGACGGCCTGTTCACCGTCAAGCCGTTGTAAGTCGAGGAACCCGCCATGGCTTTCGAAGCAATGTTCCAGCCGATCCAGATCGGCAAACTGACCATCCGCAACCGCGTGCTCAGCACCGCGCACGCCGAGGTCTACGCGACGGACGGTGGCATGACCACCGACCGCTACGTCAAGTATTACGAAGAGAAAGCCAAGGGCGGCATCGGCCTGGCGATCTGTGGTGGTTCTTCCGTGGTCGCCGTCGACAGCCCGCAGGAATGGTGGAGTTCGGTCAACCTGTCCACTGACCGGATCATTCCGCACTTCCAGAATCTGGCCGACGCCATGCACAAGCATGGCGCCAAGATCATGATTCAGATTACCCACATGGGCCGGCGCTCGCGCTGGGACGGCTTCAACTGGCCGACGCTGATGTCGCCCTCGGGCATCCGTGAACCGGTACACCGCGCCACTTGCAAAACCATCGAGCCGGAAGAAATCTGGCGGGTGATCGGCAACTACGCCCAGGCCGCGCGCCGGGCCAAGGCCGGTGGCCTCGACGGCGTAGAACTGTCGGCGGTGCACCAGCACATGATCGACCAGTTCTGGAGCCCGCGAGTCAACAAGCGTACCGACGAATGGGGCGGCACCTTCGAAGGCCGGATGAAGTTCGGCCTGGAAGTACTGAAAGCCGTGCGCGCCGAGGTCGGTGATGACTTCTGCGTGGGCATGCGTCTGTGCGGTGACGAGTTCCACCCGGACGGTTTGTCCCACGAGGACATGAAGCAGATCGCCAAGTATTACGACGACACCGGCATGCTCGATTTCATCGGCGTCGTCGGCTCGGGTTGTGACACCCACAACACCCTGGCCAACGTGATTCCGAACATGAGTTATCCACCGGAGCCGTTCCTGCATCTGGCCGCCGGGATCAAGGAAGTGGTCAAGGTGCCGGTGCTGCACGCACAGAACATCAAGGACCCGAACCAGGCCACGCGTATTCTTGAAGGCGGTTACGTCGACATGGTCGGCATGACCCGCGCGCACATCGCCGACCCGCACCTGATCGCCAAGATCAAGATGGGCCAGATCGACCAGATCAAACAGTGCGTCGGCGCCAACTATTGCATCGACCGCCAGTATCAAGGCCTCGACGTGCTATGCATCCAGAACGCCGCGACGTCCCGTGAATACATGGGCGTGCCGCACATCATCGAGAAATCCACCGGACCGAAACGCAAAGTCGTTGTGGTCGGTGCCGGCCCGGCCGGGATGGAAGCGGCACGTGTTGCTGCCGAGCGTGGCCACGACGTGACCCTTTTCGAGAAGAAAGAATTCATCGGCGGGCAGATCACCACCGCGTCGAAAGCGCCGCAGCGCGATCAGATCGCCGGCATCACCCGCTGGTTCCAGCTGGAACTGGCGCGGCTGAAAGTCGATCTGCGCCTGGGCACCGCGGCCGATGCCGAGACCATCATGGACTTGCGTCCGGACGTGGTGGTGCTGGCGGTCGGCGGGCATCCGTATCTGGAACAGAACGAACACTGGGGCGCCGCCGAAGGGCTGGTGGTCAGCAGCTGGGACGTGCTCGACGGCAAGGTCGCACCGGGCAAGAACGTGCTGGTCTACGACACGATTTGCGAGTTCACCGGGATGTCGGTGGCCGACTTCCTCGCCGACAAGGGCAGCCAGGTCGAGATCGTCACCGACGACATCAAACCGGGCGTGGCCATCGGCGGTACGTCGTTCCCGACCTACTACCGCAGCATGTACCCGAAAGAAGTGATCATGACCGGCGACATGATGCTGGAGAAGGTCTACCGCGAGGGCGACAAACTGGTCGCGGTGCTGGAGAACGAATACACCGGCGCCAAAGAGGAGCGGGTGGTCGATCAAGTGGTGGTTGAAAACGGCGTGCGGCCGGATGAGGAAATCTACTACGCGCTCAAAGAGGGTTCGCGCAACAAGGGGCAGATCGACGTCGAAGCGTTGTTCGCGATCCAGCCGCAGCCATCGCTGAGCGAGACGGGCGACGGCTACTTGCTGTTCCGCATCGGCGACTGCGTGGCGCAGCGCAACACCCACGCCGCGATCTATGACGCCCTGCGGCTCTGCAAGGATTTCTAAGGACTTGCACCAAACCCTGTGGGAGCGAGCCTGCTCGCGAATGCAATCTGTCAGTGAGCGATGAGCTGACTGATTCACCGCTTTCGCGAGCAGGCTCGCTCCCACAGTAAAGCGGATCGTGTTTCTCCAGGTTGTACTGGTGGGAGCTTCACCATGTTGAACACCCTTCTTCCAATCCTGTTGTTCGCAGCTCTGAGCCTTGGTGTCCTCGGCGCGTTGCGGCGGGTAGCGATGTGGCGCCGGGGCCGGGCCTCGAAGGTCGATCTGATCGGCGGCCTGTTGGCCATGCCCAAGCGCTACATGGTCGACTTGCACCACGTGGTGGCGCGGGACAAATACATCGCCAACACCCACGTCGCTACAGCGGGCGGCGCGGTGGCGTCGATTGTGCTGGCGCTGCTGGTGCACGGTTTCGGCCTGCATAACCGCATACTCGGTTACGCCTTGCTGCTGATGACGGCAGTGATGTTTGTTGGTGCGATTTTCGTTTACCTGCGTCGGCGCAACCCGCCGGCGCGGCTGTCGAAAGGCCCGTGGATGCGCCTGCCGAAAAGCCTGTTGGCGTTCTCGGTGTCGTTCTTTCTGCTGACCTTGCCGGTGGCCGGGATTCTGCCCGAGAACTTCGGTGGCTGGGTGCTCGCGGCGATCCTCGGGATCGGTGTGCTGTGGGGCGTGTCGGAACTGTTTTTCGGCATGACCTGGGGCGGGCCGATGAAACACGCCTTTGCCGGCGCGTTACACCTGGCCTGGCACCGTCGCGCCGAACGTTTTGGCGGCGGTCGTTCCACCGGCCTTAAACCGCTGGATCTCAATGATCCCTCAGCGCCGTTAGGTGTGGAAAAACCCAAGGATTTCACTTGGAACCAGTTGCTCGGTTTCGACGCCTGCGTACAGTGCGGTAAGTGCGAAGCGGCGTGCCCGGCGTTCGCCGCCGGCCAGCCGCTGAACCCGAAAAAACTGATTCAGGACATGGTCGTCGGCCTCGCTGGCGGTACCGATGCCAAGTTCGCCGGCAGCCCGTATCCGGGTAAACCTGTAGGCGAACATAGCGGTAATCCACATCAACCGATCGTCAACGGCTTGGTCGATGCCGAAACCCTCTGGTCGTGCACCACCTGCCGCGCCTGCGTCGAGGAATGCCCGATGATGATCGAGCACGTCGATGCCATCGTCGACATGCGCCGTCACCTGACCCTGGAAAAAGGCGCGACGCCGAACAAGGGCGCCGAAGTCCTCGAAAACCTGATCGCCACCGACAATCCTGGCGGTTTTGCCCCGGGCGGGCGGATGAACTGGGCGGCGGATTTGAACCTCAACCTGCTCAGCGAAAAGAAATCCACCGACGTGCTGTTCTGGGTCGGCGACGGCGCCTTCGACATGCGCAACCAGCGCACCCTGCGCGCCTTCGTCAAAGTGCTGAAAGCGGCGAAAATCGACTTCGCCGTGCTCGGCCTCGAAGAGCGTGACAGCGGCGACGTCGCCCGTCGTTTGGGCGATGAGGCGACCTTCCAGTTGCTCGCCAAACGCAATATCCAGACCTTGGCCAAATACAGTTTCAACCGCATCGTCACCTGTGATCCGCACAGTTTCCATGTGCTGAAAAACGAGTACGGCGCGTTCGACGGCAACTACCTGGTGCAGCACCACAGCACCTACATGGCAGAAATCATTCAGGCCGGCGCGCTGAACCTCGGTCAGCACAAAGGCAACAGCGTGACTTATCACGACCCGTGCTACCTCGGCCGCTACAACGGCGAATACGAAGCGCCGCGCGAAGTGCTGCGTGCGCTCGGTATCGAAGTCAAAGAGATGCAACGTTCCGGCTTCCGCTCGCGCTGCTGCGGCGGCGGCGGCGGGGCGCCGATCACTGACATTCCGGGCAAACAGCGGATTCCCGACATGCGCATGGAAGACATCCGCGAGACCGGTGCCGAACTGGTGGCGGTGGGTTGTCCACAGTGCACGGCGATGCTCGAAGGTGTGGTCGAACCGCGTCCGCTGATCAAGGACATCGCCGAACTGGTCGCCGACGCGTTGCTCGAAGACGCCGCGCCGAGCAAGCCTGCTACTCCGGCCAAACGTGAACCTGCGGAGGCCCACTGATGAGCGACATTATCCGCCGCGACCCGCGCGCCGAATGGATTGCGCGTAACCGCCTGCACCCGTTGCACGCGGCGATGCAACCGGCGCAACACAGCTGGATGGGCCCCAACGGTATCATCCGCAAAAACCTGCACGGCATCGGTTTTATCGGCCCGAACGGCATCAAGCGTATCGACCGCAGCGGCGCGCAACAGGGCGGGGCGGTCAAGCGTTCGGCTGCTGTGGAAGTGCAACTGCCGCTGCATCAAGTGCCAGCCCCGGCGTTCTACATCAGCGTGGTGCCGGACATGGTCGGCGGCCGCTTGAGCAGTCACGACCGTGATTTGCTTGGCCTCGCCCATCAACTCGCCGGCCAGGACGGTGCGGTGTTGGCGGTGGTCTTTGGCGAGCACAAGGAAAACGCTTTCGCCAGCGCAGGCGTCGATCGCTTGCTGGTGCTGGAAGGCGAGGAATTCAGCGGTTATGCACCGGAGCAACGGGTGCAAGGTTTGCGCGCTGTGGATAACCAGTTCAACCCGCGTCACTGGCTGCTACCGGACAGCCGCAGCGGTGGCGGCGAACTCGGTCGACGCTTTGCGGCGGCACTGGGCGAGCGCCCGGCCACGCGGGTCTGGCAGGTCAAGGATCAGGAGTGCATCGGCCGCGCTGGTGCTGGGCTGCAAGACCTTGCCCGCCCGGTTGCACGGTTGATTCTGGCCGCTGCCGAATGCGCCGAGCCGGTCAGTGAAACCCGTCACGAAGCGTTGCCGGTGGAGTTATCCACAAGTGTCGCGCGCAGCCTGTCGCGGATCGAAGACCTCGGCGCGGTGGCGGTCGACCCGGCAGCGATTCCGATGGCCGAAGCGGAGTTCATTTTCTCCGGCGGCAACGGCGTCAAGGACTGGCAGCTGTTCCACGAAACGGCGGCGGCGCTCGGTGCTACCGAAGGTGCGTCGCGGGTTGCGGTGGACGATGGCTTCATGGCGCGCGATCGCCAGGTCGGCGCATCCGGCACCTGGGTCACCGCGCGGGTCTATGTGGCTGTGGGTATCTCCGGCGCGATCCAGCACCTGCAAGGCATCGGCGCTTGCGACAAGGTGGTGGCGATCAACCTCGATCCGGGTTGCGACATGATCAAGCGCGCCGATTTGTCGGTGATCGGCGAGAGCGCAGAGATTCTGCAGGCCTTGATTGCGGCGGTCGCGGCTTACCGCAACGAAGCCAAGCGCGATGCGGCTTAAGGAAACGCTATGAACACGAAAGTTATCAGTCTGGTTTCAATCGGCGCCCACCCGACTTCCGGCAGGCCACGCCGCGCCGACCAGGATGCCCGCGCGGTGGAACTCGGTTTGCAATTGGCTGGGGATAACCTGCAAGTGCTGCATGCCGGCGACGTTGCGGAACCGGCGTTGCGCGCCTACTTGGGCATGGGTCTGGAACAGATGCATGTGCTGGAGCAACCGGCTGGCGCCGATGCGCTGCCGGCGCTGACCGCGTATCTGCGCGATGCCGGTGCGCAAGTTGTCCTGACCGGCAGCCAGGCAGAAACCGGCGAGGGTTCGGGGATGCTGCCGTTCTTGTTGGCGGAAGGTTTGGGTTGGCCGCTGGTGGTTGGGCTGGCGCAGGTCGAGTCGATCAATGACGGCTCGGCGCTGGTGCTGCAAGCCTTGCCGCGTGGACAGCGGCGACGGTTGAAGGTCAAGCTGCCGTTTCTCGCGACTGTGGATAACGCCGCGCCGAAGCCTCGGCAGAGTGCCTACGGGCCGGCGCGACGGGGTGTTTTGCAGGCTGAAGACGTCGAAGTGGTGGACGATGAGCTGCTCGCGGTTGCCACTTTGCAAGCGGCCAAGCCACGGCCGAAACGCTTGAAGGTGATCAAGGCCAAGAGCGGGGCGGACCGGATGAAGGCCGCGACGGCCAAGGCCAGTGGGGGTGGTGGGCAGGTGCTCAAGGGCGTCACCGCACAGGCCGGTGCTGAAGCGATTCTCAAGTTGCTGATTGAAGAGGGTGTTGTTCGCTGAAAAGGCCCTCACCCTAGCCCTCTCCCAGAGGGAGAGGGGACCGACCGAGTGGTATTGGCTAATTACATCGACCTGCGATTGCGCGGTGACCTTGGTTTGGCCAAGCCTGAGATCACACTGAACGTTCAGGTCGGCGTACCTCGCATAAGCGGCTCCGTCGGCCCCCTCTCCCTCCGGGAGAGGGCTGGGCGGGCGGCGTTCCGATGAGGGCAACTGCTTACCCACAATCCCTGTTAGCTGATCTGTGGATAACGTGTTCGCCCCTCTCCAAACCCCACGCTAATCAAGCCCTGCAGCCACCCGATTAAAAAACGATCAACCTAACTAACGGTTTTTACGGGATTTTTCCGCGGGATAACTTTATAAGTTGCCCCCAATCTCTGTTGGCGCTTCTGTGGATAAGATGTTCGCTATCCGCTGAGAGCTATATAAAACGTGGCTTTTAGAGAGTTGATCAATAACTGATCAATCTACGCTTTTGACCGATTAAATCACCCGTAGCGCCTGATTTTTCACAGCCTTCAGCGCTTTTCCACAGAAGATGCAAAGTTACCCCCGATCTCTGTTGGCGCTTCTGTGGATAACGTGTTTGCCATCCTCTACAGGCCATACAGACCGTGGCTTACAAGAATGTGATCAAAAATCAACCAGTGCGCCTTGCAAACCGTGCTTCTGGATAAGTCACGATTTTTCTTCACAAATCAGTCAGTTATTTTTTCGTTCATCCACAGTTACCCCCATTTGCTGTGGGTGGGTGTGTGGATAACTTGTTTGCGGAAGGCTGGGGGGCTTGGTGGGTATGGGGTGCGGGGTGATTGATCAGAAATTGTGCAATCAAGGTGTAGGGATGTGATGAATGTGAAGTAGCTATCGCGAGCAGGCTCACTCCTACAGGGGGAAAGCATTCCCAATGTAGGAGTGAGCCTGCTCGCGATGCTTTTTATCCTTGAACAGGAACGCCTTTGAGGTACGGCGCAGGCTCGGCGCCAAGGTTGTTCAGCAGACGCTCGCTGTACCAATCGACAAAGTTGACCACGCCGAATTCATAGGTCTTCGAATAAGGCCCAGGCTGATACGCCGTCGAGTTGATCCCGCGCTGGTTCTCTTCCGCCAGACGCCGGTCCTGATCATTGGTCGCGTCCCACACCTGACGCATGCGCTCGACGTCGTAATCCACGCCCTCAACCGCATCCTTGTGCACGATCCATTTGGTAGTGACCATGGTTTCCTGCGCGCTGATCGGCCACACCGTGAAGACGATGATGTGGTCGCCCATGCAGTGGTTCCACGAGTGCGGCAGGTGCAGGATGCGCATCGAGCCCAGATCCGGATTCTTGATCCGCCCCATCAGTTTCGCGCAGCCCTGTTTGCCGTCGAGGGTCATCGACACGGTGCCCTTGAGCAGCGGCATGCGCACGATGCGGTTGCGCAGGCCGAAGCTTGCGTGGGCGTAAGGAATCTTCTCGGCTTCCCAGGCAGCAGCGGACGCAGCAACGTGATCCTTGAACGCCTGATCGGCGCGCGGGTCGGTGACGTCGTCCCATTCCAGCAGGGTTTTCAACAGTTCCGGGTGCGACGCGTTGCAGTGGTAGCACTCGCGGTTGTTTTCCAGCACCAGTTTCCAGTTGGCTTTTTCCATCAAGGTGGTGGTGATCGCCACCTTGGTGTTCTCCATGTCGTACGGTTCCATGTAATGGTTCAGTGTCGACAGGAAGTCATCGATGGCCGGCGGGTTCTCCGCCAGACTGATAAAGATGTAGCCGCCGGCGGTCTTCACGTTCACCGGTTTCAGGCCGTACTGCTTCATGTCGAAGTCGGCGCCCATTTCGGTGCCGGCGAACAGCAGACGACCGTCCAGCTCGTACGTCCACTGGTGGTAATGGCAGACCAGTTTGGCGACCTTGCCTTTTTCACTGGTGCACAGACGCGAGCCACGGTGGCGGCAGACGTTGTGGAACGCATGCACCACGCCCTCGGCGCCACGAATGACGATGATCGGGTTCTTGCCGATCTGCAGCGTCAGGTAGTTGCCCTTGGCCGGGATCTCGCAGGTCATGCCGGCGATCAACCACTCTTTCTGGAAGATCTCCTGCATGTCGATATCGAACAACCGCTCATCGCTGTAGAACGGTTGCGGCAGCGAAAACGTCCGCTCGCGCTCCTGGAGCATTTGTGCGGTGGCCTTGCGTGCGGGTTCCAGCGGATCGCCCAGGCTGATTTTTGCGGTGACGTCCATCGATGTGATCCTCATGGCCATCTGCGTGGCCGGCGAAAAGTGGCTGATCAGGTGTGCTGCTAACGGTTGCTACGCAAGGTGTAAAGAAGCTGTCTTGGTGTTGGGGCGAGTGTGGGCCCGGCGCAGGGCGCAACCTTATCCATGGGCGACATGGTGCAATCTGTTCCCGACGCGCAACCCCCGGTGGTTGGGGGCTGGTCGCGATAAGTATGCCGATGTCGCGGATAGGTAAACGGGCGGTTCGCGCTATACGCAGAATCGCCGACATGAGGCCGACAGTCGGCCGTGGAGAACAGCATGTCCAACAGCTTCCTGAATCCGGTCACCACCCAGACCTGGGCCAATGGCCGACACATCGTCCGTTGCGTCAAAGTCATCCAGGAAACCTGGGACGTGCGCACCTTCTGCTTTATGGCTGACCAGCCGATCCTGTTCTTCTTCAAGCCTGGGCAGTTCGTCACCCTGGAGCTGGAAATCGAAGGCCAGCCGATCATGCGCTCGTACACGATTTCCAGTTCGCCGTCGGTGCCGTACAGTTTTTCGGTGACGATCAAACGGGTGCCGGGTGGCAAGGTGTCCAACTGGCTGCACGATACGCTGCATGAAGGCCAAGAACTGGCGGTGCACGGGCCGGTCGGGCTGTTCAATGCCATCGACTTCCCGAGCCCGAAAGTGCTCTACCTGAGCGGCGGCGTTGGTATCACGCCGTGCATGTCCATGGCGCGCTGGTTTTACGACACCAACGCCAACGTCGACATGACCTTTATCCACAGCGCGCGCTCACCGAAAGACATCATTTACCACCGCGAGCTGGAGCACATGGCGTCGCGGATCGACAACTTCAGCCTGCATCTGATTTGCGAGAAGCACGGCTTGGGTGAACCGTGGGCCGGTTATCGCGGTTATCTGAACCACAAGATGCTGGAACTGATGGTGCCGGACTTCCTCGAGCGCGAGGTGTTCTGCTGCGGGCCGACGCCGTATATGAATGCGGTCAAGCGCCTGCTGGAAGTGGCTGGTTACGACATGTCGCGTTATCACGAGGAATCGTTCGGTGCCACGCCGCCCGAGGCCCGTGCCGATGCGGTGGAACAGGCCGAGCAGGCTGCGGATGCGCCGGAAATCGATGCGGCGGATCTGCATCAGGTCGAATTCACTTCGTCCGGCAAGAGCATTCGTGTGGCACCGGGTGAGACCGTGCACGCGGCGGCGGCCAAGCTGGGGTTGATGATTCCGAAGGCGTGCGGCATGGGGATTTGCGGGACGTGCAAGGTGCTCAAGCTGGGTGGCGAGGTGGAGATGGAGCACAACGGCGGGATTACCGAGGACGATGAGGCTGAAGGGTTTATCTTGTCGTGCTGCAGTGTGCCGAAGGGGGATGTGCGTATCGATTTCTGATTGGTAAACCCTCACCCCAGCCCTCTCCCAGAGGGAGAGGGGGCCGACGGAGGTGTCTGGCGTTCTGCATCGACCTGAAAGACCTTATCGATTATGGATTCGGCAAAGCAGTTTCACGTCGGCGTATTTCTCGAGCATCCCCCAATCAGTCCCTTCTCCCTGTTGGAGAGGGGACTGACTGAGTTGTTCTCTCGAGGTACACCGACTTGAGATATCGAGTCGACTATGGATTCGGTAAAGCAGTTTCACGTCGGCGTAATTCTCAAATATCCCCCAATCAGTCCCCTCTCCCTCCGGGAGAGGGCTAGGGTGAGGGGCTTTTTCAGTCAACAAACAAATCCGTCATCAACGCCGCCTCGCTTTCCCGATCAAACCGATAATGATCAAACTCCGCCACACCGCTCTCCCGCAAAATCTCCTCATCAATCAACAACCGCCCAGTGATCTGCCGCTCACGGCTACCCAAAATCACATGCGCCGCATCCGCCATGATCGCCGGGGTCCGTGCCTGCTTGAACGACTCCCGGCTGCCCAACTGAAACTCAATCGCCGCCGTGGCAATCATCGTCTGCGGCCACAGCGAGTTGACGCTGATCCCGTAACTGGCAAATTCCTCGCTCATCCCCAGCGTCAGCATGCTCATGCCGTACTTGGTCACGGTGTACGGACTGAACTGCGCAAACCACTTGTTCGCCAGATTCAGCGGCGGCGACAGATTGAGAATGTGCCCGGCGGATTTCTTCAGATAGGGCAGGGCAGCCTGGCTGCACAGCAACACCGCGCGGGTGTTGATCTGGTGCATCAGGTCGAAACGCTTGAGTTCGATGTGTTGCACACCCGTGAGCTTGATCGCCCCGGCGTTGTTCACCAGCGCATCGATCGCGCCGAAATGTTCGTTGGCCTCGGCCAGTGCCCGGCGCACGCCGTCCTCATCACGCACATCCACCTGCAATGCCAGTGCCTTGCCGCCCGCCGCTTCGACTTCGGCGGCGACGCTGTGAATGGTCCCGGGCAATTTGGCGTGGGGTTCGGCGCTCTTCGCCGCAATCACGATATTGGCCCCGTCCCTCGCGGCACGCAGCGCAATTTCACGACCAATGCCACGGCTGGCGCCGGTGATGAACAGGGTTTTGCCTTGTAACGACATGCCGATGCTCCTGCTTATTGTTATCTGAGCGGATGGCTCGACAGACAATGTAGACCAAGAGTCATCGCCATCCCTGCCATTGATCGTTCCCAAGCTCCGCGTGGGAATGCAGCCACTGACGCTCTGCGTCATAGCGGTGCTCAGCATGGCGGTAGTGGTGAGGCTGGAACGCGGAGCGTCCCGGGAGGCATTCCCACGCGGAGCGTGGGAACGATCAGTGCGGAGGGAGGGGATCTGATCGCTCCTACGCTCTGCATCCCATTCAATACCAGCACTGAACCTCGATCAGCCCCGGCGTTCCCGCGTAGTTCCTGGCACTCGAATAACGCCAATGCTCTGGCAAATCCACATACCCGCGTTTTACCGGGTTGTTGTGAATGTATTCAAGTTTCTGTCGCATCACCGATTCGCTATAAACCATCTCTGAGTGAGAACCTTCCTGCCATAACTGGTAAACGCGATCCTGCTTGTGTGCACGTTTGCTAAAGCGCAGGCGTTGCAGTGCTTTGTCAGCGCCTTTGCTTTGCAGGTCATTAATGATCTGTCGAGCGGTGAAAGATTTGAACTGACTGAGGCATTTGCTCAGGTCAGGTGCCTGGGCGACGAAGTGAAGATGGTTTTCCAGAATCACGTAGCCGTACAGTTTCAGATCGTGATGAGTCTGTTGATATCGCCAGCAGTTGAGCAGGTGGTCGACTATGTATGGGCGGATGAACAGCGGTAACCATTCCATGATCGTGCAGGTCAGAAAATGCGGTTTGTCGGTTTCGGTAATGGTGTAGCGGCTGCGGCCCATGGGATTCTTCCTTGAATCTTGCGGTGCGACGGGAATGGAACGCGGAGCGTCCCGGGATGCGTTACCACGCGGAGCGTGGGAACCATCAGGGTGAGGCGGGCGAAGAGAACGCGCCAGAGGAGAAGTCTGGTCTCACGGTGGGAAAAATCATTCCCGATCGAAGATCGTTCCCACGCTCTGCGTGGGAATGCAGCCACTGACGCTCTGCGTCATAGCGGTGCTCAGCATGGCGGTAGTGGTGAGGCTGGAGCGCGGAGCGTCCCGGGAGGCGTTCCCACGCGGAGCGTGGGAACGATCAGTGCGGTGGCGGGAGGTCAGGCGGACATGACTTCGCGGATGTCGCGGGCCAGTTCGCGGACGCGTTCTTCTTCGGTGTCCCATGAGCACATGAAGCGCGCGCCGCCCTTGCCGATGAAGGTGTAGAAGCGCCAGTTTTTTGCGGTCAGCGCGGCAATCGCCGGTTCCGACAGTTGCAGGAACACGCCATTGGCCTGTACCGGGAACATCAGTTCGACGCCGGGAATGTCGCTGACCAGTTCTGCCAGCAATTGCGCGCAGTGGTTGGCGTGGCGCGCATATTTCAGCCAGGCGTCGGTTTCGAGGATGCCGACCCACGGTGCCGAGAGGAAGCGCATTTTCGACGCCAGTTGCCCGGCCTGTTTGCAGCGATAGTCGAAGTCTTCCGCCAGCTTGTGGTTGAAGAACAGGATCGCTTCACCCACGGCCATGCCATTCTTGGTACCGCCGAAGCACAGTACGTCGACACCGGCCTTCCAGGTCAGATCGGCTGGCGAGCAGCCGAGGAATGCGCAGGCGTTGGAAAAACGCGCGCCGTCCATGTGCAGGTGCAGGCCCAGCTCTTTGCAGGTGGCGCTGATGGCGCGGACTTCTTCCGGAGTGTAGACGCTGCCGACTTCAGTGGCTTGAGTCAGCGTAACCACGCGCGGTTTCGGGTAGTGGATGTCCTGGCGCTTGAGTGCGACTTCGCGGATCGACTGCGGGGTGATCTTGCCGTTTTCAGTGCCGGCGATCAGCAGTTTCGAGCCGTTGGAGAAGAATTCCGGGGCGCCGCATTCGTCGGTTTCGACGTGGGCGGTTTCCGAGCAGATCACGCTGTGGTAACTCTGACACAGCGACGACAGGGCCAGCGAGTTGGCGGCGGTGCCGTTGAAGGCGAAGAACACTTCGCAGTCGGTTTCGAACAGTTTGCGGAAATGGTCGGACGCGCGTGCGGTCCATTCATCGTCGCCATACGCGCGTTGGTGGCCGTGGTTGGCCTGCTCCATCGCAGCCCAGGCTTCAGGGCAGATACCGGAGTAGTTGTCGCTGGCGAATTGTTGGCTCTTGTCGGTCATGGCCGGCTTCCGTGGTCGAGACTCTTGTGAAGGCTCGTGGTCAATGATGGTGCGCACTTTACCGAAGATCTTCCGGGGAGCACACGGGATGTCGCTGGCAGAACATTACATGGACGCAGGCCGATTATGCACCTGACTAAACGCGACGGCGCGCTGGATCTGCTCAAGTGGCTGGCGCTGCTGAGCATGTTGTTCGATCACCTGCGATATGTCGGGTTCTCCGCCGATTGGCTGTATGTGTCGGGGCGGTTGGCGTTTCCGTGGTTTTGTCTGGCGATGGCGGCGAATCTGGCGCGTGATGGTTCGCGGAGGATGGAGTGGCGCTATCTGGGCTGGTTGTTGCTGTTCAGTGCGCTGAGCGAAATTCCTTACCGGTTGTACATTCCAGAGCCGGACACGTTGAACGTGATGCCGACGTTGGCGTTGGGTTTGCTAGTGGCGCGGGGGTGGCAGGATCCCTCGATCATGTCGCGATTGCTGGGCGTTGCTGCGCTGGTGCTGGCGATAGTTTTCCCGGAGCGGCTTATGTTTGGTTTCTTCGGGGTGTTGCTGCCGCTGGCGATGCTGTTGGTGTTTCGCCGCCCTTGGTACTTCAGCTTGCTGCCGGGTTTGATATGCCTCGCAGCGAATCAGTGGCAAGTGCTTTACGACTCGGCAAGGTTCGGTAGCAGCGTCGCCATTCTTGGCATTGCCACCTGTCTGTTTGCGCCCATGCTCGGAATGTTCCTGTTGCGACATGCGCGACATCTTCAGCCGCCACCGATGCGGCGCTGGGCTTACGCCTTCTATCCCGCGCATTTTCTCCTGCTACTCGCGGTTCGCCAGTTGATCGCATAACCCCCTGTAGGAGTGAGCCTGCTCGCGATGGCGGCGTATCAGCCAACATTTGCTCAGCTGACCCACCGCCATCGCGAGCAGGCTCACTCCTACAGGGGATCTGTGCAGATTCAACAAGCCATTTCAGGCCATGTCGTAAACGCACCTTTGCGTGGCGCGCGCAGGCATTTGAGCTGTCTGCGCCGGTCATACCATCGGCATCAAAGGGCACTGCCTTCATTGCCAGTGCCTTACCGAGACGAATGGCGCACAGATGCCGCTGGGAGAGACGCGATGTTCAGCAAGCAAGACCAGATCCAGGGTTACGACGATGCACTGCTGGCGGCGATGAATGCCGAGGAGCAACGTCAGGAAGATCACATCGAGCTGATCGCGTCGGAGAACTACACCAGCAAACGCGTGATGCAAGCGCAAGGCAGCGGCCTGACCAACAAATACGCCGAAGGCTATCCGGGCAAGCGCTACTACGGTGGCTGCGAGCACGTCGATAAAGTCGAAGCACTGGCCATCGAACGCGCCAAGCAGCTGTTCGGCGCCGATTACGCCAACGTCCAGCCGCACTCCGGTTCCTCCGCCAACAGCGCCGTGTACCTGGCGCTGATCCAGCCGGGCGACACCATCCTCGGCATGAGCCTGGCCCACGGCGGTCACCTGACCCACGGCGCCAAAGTGTCGTCCTCGGGCAAGCTCTACAACGCCGTGCAGTACGGCATCAACACTGACACCGGGCTGATCGATTACGACGAAGTCGAGCGTCTCGCCGTTGAATCCAAGCCGAAAATGATCGTCGCCGGTTTCTCCGCTTACTCGAAGACGCTGGATTTCCCGCGCTTCCGTCAGATCGCTGACAAAGTCGGTGCGCTGCTGTTCGTCGACATGGCCCACGTTGCCGGTCTGGTTGCTGCCGGTCTGTACCCGAACCCGCTGCCTTACGCCGACGTGGTCACCACCACCACGCACAAAACCCTGCGCGGTCCACGTGGCGGCTTGATCCTGGCCAAGTCCAACGAAGAGATCGAGAAGAAGCTCAACGCTGCCGTGTTCCCCGGCGCTCAGGGTGGCCCGCTGATGCACGTCATCGCCGGTAAAGCCGTGTGCTTCAAGGAAGCGCTGGAGCCAGGCTTCAAGGCTTATCAGCAACAAGTGATCGACAACGCTCAGGCGATGGCCAGCGTGTTTATCAAACGTGGCTACGATGTAGTGTCCGGCGGCACCGACAACCATCTGTTCCTGGTCAGCCTGATCCGTCAGGGCCTGACCGGCAAAGACGCCGACGCCGCCCTTGGCCGCGCGCACATTACCGTCAACAAGAACGCCGTGCCGAACGACCCGCAATCGCCGTTCGTCACCTCGGGCCTGCGCATCGGCACCCCGGCGGTGACTACTCGCGGTTTCAAGGTGACCCAGTGCGAAGTGTTGGCCGGCTGGATCTGCGACATCCTCGACAACCTCGGTGATGCCGATGTCGAGGCCAATGTTGCCCAGCAAGTGTCGGCCCTGTGCGCAGACTTCCCGGTTTATCGCTGAGTGTTCTGGAGTAACTGACTATGCAACGCTATTCGGGCTTCGGCCTCTTCAAACACTCCCTCAGCCACCACGAAAACTGGCAGCGCATGTGGCGCACGCCGACGCCGAAGAAGGTCTACGACGTGGTCATCGTCGGCGGCGGCGGGCACGGTCTGGCGACTGCCTACTATCTGGCCAAAGAGCACGGCATCACCAACGTCGCCGTGGTCGAGAAAGGCTGGCTGGGCGGCGGTAACACCGCGCGCAACACCACCATCGTGCGCTCCAACTACCTGTGGGACGAGTCGGCGCACCTCTACGAACACGCGATGAAACTGTGGGAAGGCCTGTCGCAGGATCTCAACTACAACGTGATGTTCTCCCAGCGTGGCGTCTACAACCTGTGCCACACCCTGCAGGACATCCGTGATTCCGAGCGTCGGGTCAGCGCCAACCGCCTCAACGGCGTCGATGGCGAACTGCTCAACGCCAAGCAAGTCGCTGACGAGATTCCGTACCTCGACTGCTCGAAAAACACCCGCTACCCAGTGTTGGGCGCCACCGTGCAGCGTCGCGGCGGCGTCGCCCGTCACGATGCCGTGGCCTGGGGCTTTGCCCGTGCCGCCGACGCCCTCGGTGTGGACTTGATCCAGCAGACCGAAGTGATCGGCTTCCGCAAGGAAAACGGCGTATGCATCGGTGTCGAAACCAACAAGGGTTTCATCGGCGCCAAGCGCGTCGGCGTGGTCACGGCCGGTAACTCCGGGCACATGGCCAAACTCGCCGGTTTCCGTCTGCCGATCGAATCCCACCCGCTGCAGGCGCTGGTGTCCGAGCCGATCAAACCGATTATCGACAGCGTGATCATGTCCAACGCCGTGCACGGTTACATCAGCCAGTCCGACAAGGGCGACCTGGTGATTGGCGCCGGTATCGACGGCTACAACGGCTACGGCCAGCGCGGTTCGTACCCGGTGATCGAGCACACCATTCAAGCGATCGTCGAGATGTTCCCGGTGCTGTCGCGCGTACGCATGAACCGTCAGTGGGGCGGCATCGTCGACACCACCCCGGACGCTTGCCCGATCATTTCGAAAACCCCGGTCCCGAACATGTTCTTCAACTGCGGTTGGGGCACCGGTGGTTTCAAGGCAACGCCTGGCTCGGGCAACGTGTTTGCCGCGAGTCTGGCCAAGGGTGAAATGCACCCGTTGGCCGCACCGTTTTCCATCGACCGTTTCCACAACGGCGCACTCATCGACGAACACGGCGCTGCTGCCGTCGCCCACTAACAGGAGAAATCCCCATGTTGCATATCTTCTGTCCTCACTGCGGCGAACTGCGCTCCGAAGAGGAATTCCACGCATCCGGCCAGGCGCACATTCCGCGTCCGCTCGATCCTGGCGCCTGCACCGACGAGGAGTGGGGCGACTACATGTTCTTCCGCGACAACCCGCGCGGTCTGCACCACGAACTGTGGGATCACGTTGCCGGTTGCCGCCAGTACTTCAACGTCACCCGCGACACCGTGACCTACGAGATTCTCGAAACCTACAAGATCGGCACCAAGCCGCAATTCACCGACAAGGCTGATACGGCGAAAACAGCCACGACGGCGCTGGGAGAGAAGGTATGAGCCAGACCAATCGCCTGTCCAACGGTGGACGGATCGACCGCAACAAAGTGCTGAGCTTCACCTTCAACGGTCAGAACTACAAAGGCTTCGAGGGTGACTCGCTGGCCGCCGCGCTGATCGCCAACGGCGTCGACATCATCGGCCGCAGCTTCAAGTATTCGCGTCCTCGCGGGATCTTCGCCGCCGGTGCCGAAGAGCCGAACGCGGTGCTGCAGATCGGTGCCACCGAAGCTACGCAGATCCCCAACGTGCGCGCCACGCAACAGGCGTTGTATCAAGGGCTGGTCGCGACCAGCACCAACGGCTGGCCGAGCGTCAACAACGACATGATGGGCATTCTTGGCAAGGTCGGCGGCAAGCTGATGCCGCCGGGTTTCTATTACAAAACCTTCATGTACCCGCAATCGTTCTGGATGACTTACGAGAAGTACATTCGCAAGGCTGCCGGTCTTGGCCGTTCGCCGACCGAAGTCGATCCGGACACCTACGACTACATGAACCAGCATTGCGACGTGCTGATCGTCGGCGCTGGCCCGGCCGGTCTCGCTGCTGCCTTGGCCGCTGCGCGCAGCGGTGCCCGAGTGATCCTTGCCGATGAGCAGGAAGAGTTCGGCGGCAGCCTGCTCGATTCCCGCGAAAGCCTCGACGGCAAACCGGCGATGGACTGGGTCGCCAGTGTCATCACGGAACTGAAGAACACCCCGGACGTGCTGCTGTTGCCGCGCGCCACGGTTAACGGTTACCACGACCACAACTTCCTGACCATTCACGAACGCCTCACCGATCACCTCGGTGACCGTGCGCCGATCGGTCAGGTGCGTCAGCGCATTCACCGTGTCCGCGCCAAGCGTGTCGTGCTGGCGACCGGTGCTTGCGAGCGTCCGCTGGTTTACGGCAACAACGACGTGCCGGGCAACATGCTTGCCGGTGCGGTGTCGACTTACGTGCGTCGCTACGGCGTAGCGCCGGGCAAGAAGCTTGTCCTCAGCACCAACAATGATCACGCCTATCGCGTCGCTCTGGATTGGCTCGACGCCAGTCTGCAAGTGGTCGCCATCGCCGATGCCCGCAGCAATCCGCGTGGTGCGCTGGTCGAAGAAGCCCGCGCCAAAGGCATCCGCATTCTCACTGGCAGCGCTGTGATCGAAGCCCGTGGCAGCAAGCGCGTGACCGCTGCCCGCGTTGCCGCGATTGATGTGAAGGCTCATGCCGTGACCAGCCCGGGCGAATGGCTCGACTGCGACGTGATTGCCAGTTCCGGTGGTTACAGCCCGGTCGTTCACTTGGCTTCGCACCTCGGTGGCAAGCCGACCTGGCGTGAAGACATCCTCGGTTTCGTGCCGGGCGAAGCACCGCAGAAGCGCGTGTGCGTCGGTGGCATCAACGGCGTCTACGGTCTCGGCGATTCGCTCGCTGACGGTTTTGAAGGAGGCGTGCGCGCTGCCGCAGAAGCCGGTTTCCAGACCGTCGAAGGCGTGCTGCCAAAAGCCCTGAGCCGTCACGAAGAACCGACGCTGGCGCTGTTCCAGGTGCCGCATGAAAAGAACACCGCACGGGCGCCGAAGCAATTCGTCGACCTGCAAAACGATGTGACCGCCGCCGCCATCGAACTGGCGACCCGCGAAGGTTTCGAGTCGGTCGAGCACGTCAAACGCTACACCGCGCTGGGTTTCGGCACCGATCAGGGCAAGCTCGGCAACGTCAACGGTCTGGCCATCGCCGCTCGCTCGCTGAACGTGACCATCCCGCAGATGGGCACCACGATGTTCCGCCCGAACTACACGCCGGTAACCTTCGGCGCCGTGGCCGGTCGTCACTGTGGGCACATCTTCGAGCCTGTTCGTCACACCGCGCTGCATGCATGGCATGTGAAGAACGGCGCCGAGTTTGAAGACGTCGGTCAGTGGAAGCGTCCATGGTACTTCCCGAAAAACGGCGAAGACCTGCATGCCGCTGTTAAGCGCGAATGCAAAGCCGTGCGCGACAGCGTCGGCCTGCTCGATGCCTCGACCCTCGGCAAGATCGACATCCAAGGCCCGGATGCCCGCGACTTCCTCAACCGCGTGTACACCAACGCCTGGACCAAACTCGACGTGGGCAAGGCGCGCTACGGTCTGATGTGCAAAGAAGACGGCATGGTCTTCGACGACGGTGTCACGGCGTGTCTGGCCGACAACCATTTTGTCATGACCACCACCACCGGCGGCGCGGCTCGCGTGCTGCAGTGGCTGGAGCTGTACCACCAGACCGAATGGCCGGACATGAAGGTTTACTTCACTTCCGTGACCGACCACTGGGCGACCATGACCCTGTCCGGGCCAAACAGCCGCAAGCTGCTCAGTGCCGTGACCGACATTGATCTGAGCAACGAGGCGTTCCCGTTCATGACCTGGAAAGAAGGTCAGGTCGGCGGTGTGCCGGCACGGGTGTTCCGCATCTCGTTCACCGGTGAGTTGTCGTACGAAGTCAACGTGCAGGCCGACTATGCGATGGGCGTGCTGGAGAAAATCGTCGAGGCCGGCAAGCAGTACAACCTGACCCCGTACGGCACGGAAACCATGCACGTACTGCGTGCCGAGAAGGGTTTCATCATCGTTGGCCAAGACACTGACGGCTCGATGACTCCGGACGATCTGAATATGGGCTGGTGCGTCGGTCGCACCAAACCGTTCTCGTGGATCGGCCAGCGTGGCATGAACCGTGAAGACTGCGTGAAGGATCAGCGCAAGCAACTGGTCGGCCTGAAGCCGATCGATCCGAACGTGTGGCTGCCGGAAGGTGCGCAGTTGGTGTTCAACACCAAGCAGGCGATTCCGATGACCATGGTCGGCCACGTGACCTCCAGCTACGCGCACAACTCCCTCGGTTATTCGTTTGCCATGGGTGTGGTCAAGGGCGGTCTGAAGCGCCTCGGTGAGCGGGTGTTTGCACCGCTGGCCGATGGCAGCGTGATCGAGGCGGAGATTGTTTCTTCGGTGTTCTTCGATCCGAAGGGGGATCGCCAGAATATTTGATGGTTCGGCGCCTGGGGAGTGCAGTTGCACCGCGTTGACTTCATCGCGAGCAGGCTCACTCCTACAGGTGATCGCGTACCCCTTGTAGGAGTGAGCCTGCTCGCGACAGCGGTAGATCTGCCTACACAGGGCTCAAGTCAGAATTCAGCAAAGGTGCTTTATGACCACAGCCAATGTTTACCAACAACGCCCGACCACTGGGGCCAAGGCCGAGTCGTCGCTGCACCATGCCGACCTCGCCAGCCTGGTCGGCAAGGGCCGCAAGAACGCCGGCGTGATCGTGCGTGAGAAAAAACTCCTCGGTCACCTGACAATTCGTGGTGATGGCCACGATGCCGCGTTTGCCGCCGGCGTACATAAAGCGCTGGGCATCGAACTGCCCGGCGCCCTCAGCGTCATCGTCAAAGGTGAAACCAGCCTGCAATGGATGGGCCCGGATGAGTGGCTGCTGATCGTGCCAAGCGGTGAAGAGTTCGCCGCCGAACAGAAACTGCGTGAAGCGCTGGGCGATCTGCACATCGCGATCGTCAACGTCAGCGGCGGCCAGCAAGTGCTCGAACTGAGCGGGCCGAACGTGCGTCAGGTGCTGATGAAGTCGACCAGCTACGACGTGCACCCGAACAATTTCCCGGTGGGTAAAGCGGTCGGCACGGTGTTCGCCAAGTCGCAGCTGATGATTCGCCACACCGCTGAAGACACCTGGGAACTGCTGATTCGTCGAAGCTTCTCGGATTACTGGTGGTTGTGGTTGCAGGATGCTTCGGCTGAGTACGGGTTGAGCGTTCAGGCCTGAAAGATCAAGAGCTACCCCCTCACCCCAGCCCTCTCCCCCAGGGGGGAGAGGGGGAAAGGGAGCTGATCTCGGGCGATTTCAACAGCCGAGTCTGGCTGGCGATAGATTTTCCAGAGCTTGAATTCGGCTCGGTATTTCAGGTCGACGTAACACGAAAGAACACCTCGGTCAGTCCCCTCTCCCTCTGGGAGAGGGCTAGGGTGAGGGAAAAACCTGACACCCCGCACAAAGAACAGGAGTCACCGCACCATGAGCCGCGCCCCAGACACATGGATTCTGACCGCCGACTGCCCCAGCGTCCTCGGCACGGTGGACGCGGTCACGCGTTTTCTGTTCGAGCAGGGCTGCTACGTCACCGAACACCATTCGTTTGATGACCGCCTCTCCGGGCGCTTCTTCATTCGCGTGGAATTCCGCCAGCCCGACGGCTTCGACGAACAATCCTTCCGCGCAGGCCTCGCCGAACGTGGCCAGGCCTTCGGCATGATCTTCGAGCTGACCGCGCCGAACTACCGACCGAAAGTGGTGATCATGGTTTCCAAAGCCGATCACTGCCTTAACGACTTGCTCTACCGCCAGCGCATCGGCCAGTTGTCGATGGACGTGGCGGCGGTGGTCTCCAACCATCCGGATTTGAAACCGCTGGCCGACTGGCACCAGATTCCCTACTACCATTTCCCCCTCGACCCCAACGACAAACCGTCGCAGGAGCGTCAGGTGTGGCAGGTGATCGAAGAGTCCGGTGCCGAACTGGTGATTCTCGCCCGCTACATGCAGGTGCTGTCGCCGGAGCTGTGCCGCAAGCTCGATGGCAAGGCGATCAACATCCATCACTCGTTGCTGCCGGGTTTCAAGGGCGCCAAGCCGTATCACCAGGCTTATAACAAAGGCGTGAAACTGGTTGGCGCGACGGCGCATTACATCAATAACGACCTCGATGAAGGGCCGATTATTGCCCAGGGCGTCGAGGCGGTGGATCACAGTCATTACCCTGAGGATTTGATTGCCAAGGGGCGCGATATTGAAGGCCTGACGCTGGCGCGGGCGGTTGGGTATCACATTGAGCGAAGGGTTTTCCTCAACGCCAATCGCACGGTCGTTCTTTAGATAGCTATCGCGAGCAGGCTCACTCCTACAAGGGGTACGCATTCCAATGTAGGAGTGAGCCTGCTCGCGATAGGGCCATAACAAACAACGCAAAACCAACAAGCAATAACCCGAGCACTTAACGCGCTGCCTGCCTGGGCAACGCGGTTCCATAAAAACAACAGCGAGGTGAAAGCATGTCTGGCAATCGTGGTGTGGTGTATCTCGGCGCTGGCAAGGTCGAAGTACAGAAAATCGACTATCCGAAAATGCAGGACCCGCGCGGTCGCAAGATCGAGCACGGGGTCATTCTCAAAGTGGTTTCCACCAACATCTGCGGCTCCGACCAACACATGGTGCGCGGCCGTACCACGGCGCAAACCGGTCTGGTGCTGGGCCACGAGATCACCGGTGAGGTGATCGAAAAAGGCTCCGACGTCGAAAACCTGAAAATCGGTGACCTGGTTTCCGTACCGTTCAACGTGGCTTGCGGGCGCTGCCGTTCCTGCAAAGAGCAACACACCGGCGTCTGCCTGACCGTCAACCCGGCCCGTGCCGGTGGCGCTTACGGCTACGTCGACATGGGCGACTGGACCGGCGGCCAGGCGGAATACGTGCTGGTGCCGTACGCTGACTTCAACCTGCTGAAACTGCCGGATCGCGACAAGGCCATGGAGAAAATCCGTGACCTGACCTGCCTCTCCGACATCCTCCCGACCGGCTACCACGGCGCCGTCACTGCCGGCGTTGGTCCGGGCAGCACCGTGTACATTGCCGGCGCCGGTCCGGTCGGTCTGGCCGCCGCTGCCTCTGCGCGGTTGCTCGGTGCAGCAGTGGTGATCATCGGTGACGTCAACACCATCCGCCTGGCCCACGCCAAGTCCCAGGGTTTTGAAATCGTCGACCTCTCCAAGGACACGCCGCTGCACGAACAGATCGCCGCACTGCTGGGCGAGCCGGAAGTGGATTGCGCAGTGGACTGCGTCGGCTTCGAAGCGCGCGGCCATGGCCACGACGGCGTCAAAGCCGAAGCGCCGGCCACCGTACTCAACTCGCTGATGGGCGTAGTGCGTGTGGCCGGCAAGATCGGTATCCCGGGCCTGTACGTCACTGAAGATCCGGGCGCCGTGGATGCCGCCGCGAAAATGGGCAGCCTGAGCATTCGCTTCGGTCTGGGCTGGGCCAAGTCGCACAGCTTCCACACCGGGCAAACCCCGGTGATGAAGTACAACCGCCAACTGATGCAGGCGATCATGTGGGATCGCATCAACATTGCTGAAGTGGTGGGGGTGCAGGTGATCAGTCTGGATCAGGCGCCGGAAGGGTATGGCGAGTTCGATGCGGGCGTGCCGAAGAAGTTTGTGATTGATCCGCATAAGTTGTTCAGTGCGGCGTAAGGCTTAAGCTCGATACAAAACGGCGACTTCAGGGTCGCCGTTTTTGTTGCAAGCCCAGGTCAAAAGCTACCCTCACCCCAGCCCTCTCCCGGAGGGAGAGGGGGCCGACCGAGGTGTCTTGCGTCGTACATCGACTTGAAAGATCGAGTCGACTATGGATTCAACGCAAGTCTTTCACGTCGGCGTATTACGTCAATATCCCACGGTCAGTCCCCTCTCCCTCTGGGAGAGGGCTAGGGTGAGGGGCTTTGCTTTACAGTGCCGCCAGCGCCCCTTGATACAGAACCGGTCCGGTCGGTTGTCCAGTCGGCGAGCCACCTTTAGGTTCCAGACTGACCGCCAAAGCAATCGGTTTGCCGATCAACATCTTCTGCGCCTCGTTCAGCTCAACCTTGCCTTTGCCCCCCGCCGGAATAACGCCGAGGGAAATCGGTTTGCCGTCAGCCGGAATCGCCCACAGTTCCAGGCTACGATCCGCACCAACCGCCGCCAGTGTCAACGGCTCGACCTGCAGATAATCCGCATGCGCCTCGACCTTCAGCGCCGGTTGCGCATCGGCGGTCAGCAGGGTGGCGTGGTAGCGGGCGTCGTCGCGGTTGTACAGCGAGCCGAGGAAGACCAACACCACGATCGAACACAGTGCAGCGGTGACGCGCAGCCAGTTCCAGAACGGCCGTTTCTCAGGCACATGCAGCACTTGCGGTTCGATTCGCGCGGTAATGCCTTGCCACACTCGGTCGGGCACGGGATGTTCCGGTATCGCTTCGGTGAGAGAGGCGAGGCTTTCCTGCCATTGCGCCACTTCAGCTCTCAACGCAGCGTCGTCCAGCAGCAATTGCTCAAACCGCCGCCGCGCAGGCGCAGACATCAGGCCGATGGCGTAATCGGCAGCGAGGGCGCGGCGCAGGGCAGGGGTCTGGTAGTTCATGATTCAAGGCACCGACGCAGACGCTCCAGGCCACGGCGGATCCACGATTTCACCGTTCCCAGTGGCGTGGCCAGGTGTTCGGCGAGTTCCGTGCACGACAATCCCTGAAAGTAAGCCACGGTGATCGACTGGCGCTGCATGCTTTCAAGGGTGTCCAGACAGCGGTTCAACGTCTGAGCCTCGCGTGCGCTGTTTAGTTGCTCGTGAGCCGAGGGGCTTTCGTCCGGCAGCGCGTCCTGTTCCAGATCGGTCAATGGCCGGTCACGATGTTTGCGCAACTGATCGATGGCCTGATTGCGGGTGATGTTGATCATCCAGGTCAACGGCGCCGACAGGTGCGCTTCGTAGCGCGAGGCGTTGTTCCAGATGCGCACGAAACTTTCCTGCAGCACTTCCTCCGCCAGATCGGTGCGGCCCATAAAACGCAGGGCGACGCCATGCAGGCGCGGGCCGACGCTGCGATAGAGCGTTTCGAAGGCGCGACGATCACCCAGTGAGCACTGGGCCAACAGCTGTCGCAGCTGATCGGTGTCGGCGATGGGAATGACGACTCTCCAGGCAAAGGTCGGGCGACGAGGGCGAGACTCGGACTGTTCACAGGCTAGTTCAGCGACAGCGGTTGTGCCATTCATCGCGAAGGTGTCCGGGATTTCACGTTTTATATACGCAGGCCGGACGAAAATGGATGCGCCGCGCCGGAACATGCCGGCGGATACCCGGTCAAACCGGCAGTTTCACTGCCCGTTCAACGGGTGGTTTTCACAGCGCAAGAGGATGTCTGAATGAAGATTTCACGCGGTATTGCCTTGGCTTCACTGATGACCCTTGCGGCCAGCCCGGTATTTGCTGGTTTCAGCCTCGACGACGTGACCAAGGCTGCTGCCAGCATGCAGGGCGGCAACGCGGCCACCGCTGCGGCTCCGACCTCGGAAACCGCCGGTCTGCTGCAAGCCGTCACCGGTCTGGGTGTGACGCCGCAGCAAGCCGTCGGCGGCACCAGCGCCATGCTGGGCCTGGCCAAGAACCAGTTGAGCAGCACCGATTATTCGCAGTTGGCCAAAGAAGTGCCGGGCATCGACAAACTGTCGGGCGGTAGCGGCAACCTGGCGGCGTTGAGCGGGTTGCTCGGTCAGTCCGGCAAATCCGCCGGTCTGGAGAACGCACTGGGCAACGTCAAGGACACCAATGACCTGAACAACGCCTTCGGTGCGCTGGGCATGGACAGCGGCATGGTTGGCCAGTTTGCTCCGGTGCTGCTCAAGTATCTGGGTGATCAAGGCGTCGGCGGCCCGCTGCTGCAAAGCCTGGGCAGCATCTGGGGCGCCGGCACCGGTAGCTGATTCAGCCGCGCTCGCTGCGCAGTTCGGCGATGCGCTGATCTTTCTCGTTCCAGAGCTGGTTGACCCAGCTCTGGACCTTCTCGCGAAACGCCGGATCATTCTCGTAATCGCCCTGCCACAGCGCCGGGTCGAGTTCGCGGGTCTTGATGTCGATGATCACGCGCGGCACGTTGCCGCTGATCAAATCCCAGAACCCGGGGATTTTCGCCTGTGGATAAACCACCGTTACATCGAGAATCGCATCCAGCTGTTCCCCCATCGCCGCCAATACAAACGCCACGCCGCCAGCCTTGGGCTTGAGCAGGTGGTTGAACGGTGATTGCTGCTGCGCGCTTTTCGCCGCGGTATAGCGCGTGCCTTCCAGATAATTGACCACGGTCACCGGCTGACGCTTGAACAGCTCGCAGGCCTGCTTGGTGATTTCCAGATCCTTGCCGGCCAGCTCCGGGTGCTTCGCCAGAAAGGCCTTGGTGTAGCGCTTCATGAACGGGTAATCCAGCGCCCACCACGCCAGCCCCAGAAACGGCACCCAGATCAGTTCTTTCTTGAGGAAGAATTTGAAGAATGGCGTGCGCCGGTTCAGCGTCTGAATCAGCGCCGGAATATCGACCCACGACTGGTGGTTGCTGACCACCAGATAGGAAGTGTCGCCGCGCAAGTCTTCACCGCCGCGAATGTCCCACTGGGTGGGGATGCACAGGCGGAAAATCAGCTTGTCGATTTCCGCCCAGGTTTCGGCGATCCACATCACCGCCCCCGACGCGTAATCGCGCCAGCGGCCTGGTGCGACCAGTTTGAGCAGGGCAAACACCAGCAACGGCCCGATCAGGATCAGGGTGTTGAGCAACAGCAGCAGGGTGACGAAACAGCCGGTGAGCAGGCGGCGCATAAGCAACTCTTTGCAAACGGATGGGCGCGCCATGATAAGCAGCTTCGCGCGGCAGGCCAAATCGGTGGTGACGAATGTTTCACTTTTGGGCCGGTATGCTTTGCTCAAGCGTTGTGTTGAATGTGCTGGCCTCTTCGCGAGCAGGCTCGCTCCCACACTGGATTCAGGTGTATTAAAAATGTCTGCTCAGCACAAAACCCTGTGGGAGCGAGCCTGCTCGCGAAAGCGATTTCAAGGCGAACGAATGCCTCAATGGGTGTCTAAAATCCCAGTCTGCCGCCCTCAATTTCCAAGGAAGCCCCTTACGTGAAATCCCTCCTTGCACTGTTTGCCCTCGTCGCGCTGCCGGTCATGGCCGCCGAGCCGACCCTGTACGGGCGCTATGAATACATCGCACTGCCGGAAATCGGCGGTGAAGTGCTCAAGGCCAAGATGGACACTGGCGCGCTGACCGCCTCGCTGTCGGCCAAGGACATCGAAACCTTCACCCGCGATGGCGATGAATGGGTACGGTTCCGCCTCGGCACCAAGGACGCCAGTAACAAGGTCTACGAACACAAGGTCGCGCGCATCAGCAAGATCAAGAGCCGTTCGGATGAAGAGGACGAGGGCGAAAGCACCGAAGTCGCCAAACGCCCGGTGGTCGATCTGGAGCTGTGCTTGGGTAACGTCAAGCGTACCGTTGAGGTCAACCTGACCGACCGCAGCAACTTCAATTACCCGTTGCTGATCGGTGCCAAAGCCTTGCGCGAATTCGGCGCGGCAGTGAACCCGGCGCGGCGCTTCACGGCCGACAAGCCGGACTGCTGAGCCAAGTGGTCTCATTGACGTAACGTCAGGCTTGGGGCACCGTTCGCGCACTTAACCCACGGGCTCGGACGCCATGCCTCATATCCTGATTGTCGAAGACGAAGCGGCAATTGCCGACACGCTGATTTTTGCCTTGCAGGGCGAAGGCTTCACCACCACGTGGCTGAGCCTCGGCGCGGCAGCGCTGGAGCATCAGCGGCAGACCCCGGCCGATCTGATCATCCTCGACATCGGCCTGCCGGACATCAGCGGTTTCGAGACCTGCAAGCAACTGCGGCGCTTCAGCGAAGTGCCGGTGCTGTTCCTCAGCGCCCGCGATGCCGAGATCGATCGTGTGGTCGGGCTGGAGATTGGCGCCGACGACTACGTGGTCAAGCCGTTCAGCCCTCGAGAGGTCGCGGCGCGGGTCAAGGCCATCCTCAAGCGCATGGCGCCGCGTCCAGTGATTGAAGCCACTTCGGCGCTGTTTCGCATCGATCCCGAGCGCGTACAAATCAGCTATCGAGGCCAGACGTTAAGCCTGACCCGCCACGAATTCCGCCTGTTGCAGTGCCTGCTCGAACAACCCGAGCGGGTGTTCAGTCGCGAACAACTGCTTGATGCGTTGGGCGTGGCGGCCGACGCCGGTTACGAGCGCAGCATCGACAGCCACATCAAAAGCGTGCGCGCCAAACTGCGTCTGGTGCGTGCCGACGCCGAGCCGATCCAGACCCATCGCGGCCTCGGTTACAGCTACAGCCCGGGGCACAGCTGATGTCGCTGGGGCTGCGGATCTTTCTGGTGTATGTGCTGTTTGTCGGCCTCACCGGGTATTTCGTGCTCAACACGGTGATGGAAGAAATCCGTCCCGGCGTGCGTCAGTCCACCGAAGAAACCCTGGTCGACACCGCCAACCTGATGGCGGAAATCCTCCGTGACGATTTCAAGGCTGGCACCCTTAGCGAGAACCGCTGGCCGGAGTTGCTGCGCGCGTATGGTGATCGTCAGCCGCAAGCGACGATCTGGGGCTTGCCGAAAAATCAGGTCAACCATCGCATCTACGTCACCGATGCCAAAGGAATAGTCGTGCTCGACTCCAGTGGCGTTGCGGTCGGTCAGGATTACTCGCGCTGGAACGACGTCTACCTGACCCTGCGCGGTGAGTACGGCGCCCGTTCGAGCCGCAGCGATGCGGATGACGCGAGTTCGTCAGTGATGCACGTCGGCGCGCCAATTCGCGATAACGGGCAGATTATCGGCGTGGTCACTGTGGCCAAACCCAACAGTTCATTGCAGCCCTATGTGGATCGTACCGAACGGCGTCTGCTGTTTTACGGCGCGGGTTTGATTGGTTTAGGTCTGTTGTTTGGCGCGTTGCTGTCGTGGTGGTTGAGCCGCGCGCTGCACCGTTTGACCGGTTATGCCCAAGCGGTGAGCGAAGGCCGGCGGGCGGAAGTGCCGCACTATCGCGGTGGCGAGCTGGAACAACTGGCTAACGCTGTGGAGCAGATGCGCACGCAGCTGGAAGGCAAGGCTTACGTCGAGCGCTACGTGCACACGCTGACCCATGAACTGAAAAGTCCGCTGGCGGCAATTCGTGGCGCCGCGGAGTTGCTGCAAGGGGACATGTCACCGGTTCAGCGGCTGCGCTTTGTCGGCAACATCGACAGCGAAAGTGCACGGATGCAGCAGTTGATCGAACGGTTGTTGAATCTGGCGCAGGTGGAGCAACGTCAGGGCCTGGAGGAACGGGTCGCGGTGCCGTTAACGGTCTTGGTCGATGAGTTATTGCAAGGTCAGGCGGCGCGGATCGAGGGCAAGCAATTGCGCATCGAGCAGACGATTGCGGCGGATCTGCTGCTGATTGGCGAGCCGTTTCTGTTGCGTCAGGCGTTGGGCAATCTGCTGGAAAACGCACTGGATTTCACCCCGGTTGAGGGGCTGCTGCGGTTCAGTGCCGAGCGGGTTGGCGAGCAGATCGAATTTCGAATGTTCAATGAAACGGCGCCGATTCCGGACTACGCTTTGCCGCGTCTGACCGAGCGCTTCTACTCGTTGCCGCGCCCGGACAGTGGGCGAAAAAGCACGGGTTTGGGGCTTAACTTCGTTGAAGAAGTGGTCAAGTTGCATGGTGGATCTATGCAGATTCGCAATGTCGAGAACGGTGTTGAAGTGATATTGCGCTTGCCTTGATACCGAGGCGCGGCCTTCGCGAGCAGGCTCGCTCCCACAGGGGAACGCATTCCAAATGTAGGAGTGAGCCTGCTCGCGATAGGGCCAGTGAATTCCCCACACAATCTCCATATTCCCCCCACATTCCCCTCATACAGCACCACCAGACTTTCCCCATCCAAACAGGGAGAGTCCCATGAACAAGAATCTGACGATAAAGCTCGGCGCCATCGCCGTGCTGATCCTGCTGTTGCTGATCCCGCTGCTGATGATCGACGGCGTCATCGACGAGCGCCAACAGTTGCGTGATGGCGTGCTCGAAGACATCGCCCGCAGTTCCAGCTCCAGCCAGCAACTGAGTGGGCCGGTGATGGTGGTGCCGTATCGCAAAGTGATTCACAACTGGAAAAACAACGACAAAACCAACCAGCGTTACGACGAACCGGGCGAAGAGCGCGGGCGTTTGTACTTCCTGCCGGAACGTTTTGAACTCGACGGCCAGGTGCAGACCGAACTGCGTGCGCGGGGTATTTATGAGGCGCGGCTGTTCCACGCCGATAACCGCATCAACGGCCATTTCTCATTGCCGGCGCAATTGGGCATCAAGGAAGACTTCAGCGATTACCAGTTTGATGCGCCGTTTCTCGCGGTCGGCATCAGCGACATTCGCGGCATCGAAAATGCGCTGAAACTGGAGCTCGATGATCAGCGTCTGGACTTTGTACCGGGGACTCAAGTGGGCTGGCTCGGTGAAGGTGTGCGGGTGACGCTGCCGTTGCTCGACACCAGCAAAGCCACGGAACTTGGCTTTGGCTTCGATTTGCGCCTGCAGGGCACCGGCTCGTTGCAAGTGCTGCCGGTGGGCAAGACCAGCAGTGTCAGCCTCACGGCCAACTGGCCACACCCGAGTTTTGTCGGCAACTTCCTGCCGGGCAAACGCGAGATCAACGATCAGGGTTTCAGCGCCGATTGGCAGACCACGTTCTTCTCCACCAACCTGCAAGACGCCATGAGTCGTTGCGTGAGCGGCAATGATTGCGAGGCGTTCAACGGTCGCAGCTTCGGTGTGAGCTTCATCGATCCGGTGGATCAGTACCTGAAGAGCGACCGGGCGATCAAATATGCGCTGCTGTTCATCGTCCTGACGTTCGCCGGTTTCTTCCTGTTCGAAGTACTCAAGAGCCTGGCCGTGCACCCGGTGCAATACGCGTTGGTCGGTGTGGCGCTGGCGTTCTTTTATTTGTTGTTGCTGTCGCTGTCGGAGCACATTGGTTTTGCCCCGGCGTATCTGTTGTCGGCCAGCGGTTGTGTGCTGTTGATCGGATTCTATGTCTGCCATGTGTTGCGCAGTGTGCGTCATGGCTTGAGCTTTTCGGCGGGGCTGGCGGCCCTGTACGGCCTGCTCTATGGCTTGCTGAGCGCCGAGGATTACGCGTTGTTGATGGGCTCGTTGCTGCTATTCGGTCTGCTCGGCGTGTTTATGGTGCTGACGCGCAAACTGGATTGGTACGGGATCGGGCAGAAGCCGGCCAAGCCGTTGGAGTTTGATGTGGGGGCGATGCAATGAGCGGGTTGCGTGAAGATCAGCGAGAGGTGGAGGTTTTGGTGACACTGATTTTTGCAGCGCTGCCGCCGGAACCGAGGTGGTGCATTCGCGAGCAGGCTCGCTCCCACAGGATTTGTGCTGAAACAGAGTTCTCTGCCACACCCAAAACCAATGTGGGAGCGAGCCTGCTCGCGAAGAGGCCGGAACAGGCGCCGCCGATTTAAGGCTTGGGCATCGTGGCGATCATGGACGGTCGCTGACTCACTTCAAAGAACCAGTTGGCCAATTGCGGGTTGGCCTCACGCCAACCCAGATCAGGGAAACGCAGGTCGAGGTAACCCAGCGCACATGCCACGCTGATCGCTGCCACATCGAAATGGCTGGTCAGCTCGGCAATCGCATCCTTTTCCAGTACAGCGAGGGCGCGGCGGATCTTGTCGCGCTGGGCCTCGAGCCATTCGTCCCAATGCTTTTCCGGAGCACGCAGGACCATTTCATAACGCACCATCACCGACGCATCCATGATCCCGTCGGCCATCGAGGCCAGGGTCAGACGCCGCCAGCGCGCCGAACCTTCGCGCGGGATCAGCGGGTTGCCGACGTGCTGCTGGTCGAGGTAATCGAGGATGACGCGGCTGTCATGGATGACATTGCCATCGGCCAGGCGCAGGGCAGGGATCTTGCCCAGCGGGTTGTCGACATTGAGCTCGGCGCTCGGGCTGACCGGGCTGAGTACGCAGTCTTGCAGGGTGACGCGATCCTGCTGGCCGGTTTCGTGCAGCAACACCATCACTTTGCGCACGAACGGGGAGAGCGTGTTGTGGTACAGGGTCATGCTGGGGGCGGACATTGGCAGGGTCTCGATCAGAACGATGAGGGAGCAGCATAGCCTGTCAGTGCACGAGCTCAAGCCTTGCGCCGATCCAAATGTAGGCCTTCGCCTGCTCGCGATAGCGTAATAACATTCAACAACTATGTTGACTGATCCACCGCTATCGCGAGCAGGCTCACTCCTACAAAGGTTTTTCAGCTTCGCTGCAGCAATCCTCTTATGGCCAGAAATGCCGGCACACCGAGCCCGACCCAGCTCAGCGCATCCCAAATCCCATCCCCAAGCAACGCCGCAAACAACCCCGCTGCACTGAGCAACGCAATCACGATCGGCGTGCTGAATACCTTCCAGAAATTCGACTGACGTGGCTTCATGCAGACGCCTCCGCCGTTTCCAGCACAGGCTTGGCCGCTTTGCGCCGCACCACCCACAGATACACGCCACTGCCGAGCACGATGATGGTCAGCACATCAAGCGTGGCCCAGAGGATTTTCATTGGCATGCCGCCGTAGTCACCGAAGTGCAGCGGTTGCGACATGCCCATGGCGTCCATGTACCACGGCCGTTCGGCCACGGCGGTGACCTGCAGCGTGGTGGCATCGATCAGCACCGGCGTCAGCAGATGCGAGGTCAGGTGCGTACCGCCCTTCATGAACACCGAGTAGTGGTGTTCGCTGGAAAACCGTGTGCCGGGGAAGGCAATGAAATCCGCTTTCATGTCCGGTGCCACTTCGGCGGCGATATCGAGCAAACGCGTGGCCGGTGCCAGGTGGGTCAGCGGTGGCGCATCGCGGTAGGGTTCGATCAGCGCAGTCAGTGCATCGTTGCGCCAAGCGGCGATCAACAGGTCTGCGCAAGCGCTGATCACACCGGTCACGCCGACCACCAACGCCCAGGTCAACGTGACCACGCCGATCAGGTTATGCAGGTCGAGCCAGCGCAACCTTGTGGATTTGTCCTGACGCACCGTGCCGAACTTCAAACGGCGCATGAACGGCAAATACAGCACCGTCCCGGATACGATGGCCACGACAAACAGCAGCCCCATGAACGCCAGCAGCAATTTACCCGGCAATCCGGCAAACATGTCGACGTGCAGGCGCAGGATGAACAGCATCAAGCCGCCGTTGGCCGACGGCGTTTCCAGCGCTTCACCGGTACGCGCATCGAGCATGAAGGTGTGCGACGAATTCGGCTCGGTGCCGGCAGTTTTCGCCATGATCGTCAGCACGGCATTCGGCTCATCGTCATCGAAACCGAAGTACTGCACGACTTCGTCGGGACGATGTTTTTCTGCGGCCTCGACCAGTTGCGCCAGATTCAGCCGTGGCGTGTCCGCCGGCATCTCGCGCACTTCAGGCGCATCGCCGAGCAGGTGCTCGATCTCGTGATGGAAAATCAGTGGCAGACCGGTCAGTGCCAGCAGCAACAAAAACACGGTGCAAATCAGGCTGGTCCAGGTGTGCACGAACGACCAGCGGCGGATTGTTTTACTTTTCATTTCATGACCTTCAAAAACACCAAAACCGTCCACGAGGGACGGCCTGGTCACAGGGCCTGTTTCAGCTCAATCGCTTACCACTTGTAAGTGGCGCTGGCGACGACACTGCGCGTGTCGCCGTAGTAGCAGTAGAAACTGTCGCAGGTGGAAATGTATTCCTTGTCGAACAGGTTGGTCGCGTTGACGGCCAGCGACGCGCCTTTGAGGCTGTTGTCCAGACGACCGAGGTCGTAATGCACCGAAGCGTCGAACACGGTGTAGGCGTCAGCCTTGCCCAGCCAGGTGTTGGCCTTGTCGCCGTAGGTGTTGCCGGTGTAACGCACGCCACCGCCAATGCCGAAGCCGTCGAGCACGCCGGCGTGCCAGGTGTAATCGGTCCATAGCGACGCTTGCTGGTTCGGCATCAGTTGCAGGCGATTGCCCTTGTCGACGCCATTCTGCACTTCCGATTTGGCCAGGGTGTAGGCAGCGATGACTTTGAGGTTGTCAGTCACGTCGGAAACCGCTTCCAGCTCCAGGCCTTTGACTTTCACTTCGCCGGTCTGGCTGGTGATCGACACGTTGTTGACGAAGGTGTTGACCGAAACGTTCTTCTGAGTGAGGTCGTATACGGCAGCGGTCAGCAGGGTTTTGCTGCCCGGTGGCTGGTACTTGATGCCCAGTTCCCACTGCTTGCCTTCGGTCGGTTTGAGCGAGCCGGTCGAAGTAGCGTCGGCGCCCGTGGTCGGCTGGAAGGATTCGGCGTACGACAGGTACGGCACGAAACCGTTGTCGAACACGTAGCTGAGCGCTGCGTTGCCACTGAAGGCCTTGTCGCGCTGGGTGTTGGTGGCATCACCCTTGTTGAGGAATTTGGTGCTGGTGTGTACCCAGTCTTCACGGCCGCCGAGGGTCAGGCGCCACTGGTCGAGGGCCATCTGGTCCTGGATGTACAGGCCGGTCTGGTAGGTCTTCTGGTCGTAATCGTAAAACGCCGTCGAGCGTGCCGGGCGCACGATCGGCTGACCGTAGATCGGGGTGATCACGTTGGTGGTCAGGCCGTCACCGAAGATCGAGGTGTAGTTGGTGTTGTTGCGCTGGTGATCAAGGCCCAGCAGCAGGGTGTGGCGGATGTCGCCGGTGGCGAAGTCGGCCTGGAAATTGTTATCCACGGCGAACTGGCTGATGTCTTCGTCGACGCTGGTGCTGGTGCGGTTTACGTTGCCCTGATCGTCAACTTGCGCGAACGGGTAGGAACCCGGCGTCAGCGACTGGAACGACAGATCCGACTTGGTGTAGCGCAGGTTCTGCTTGAACTGCCAGACATCGTTCAGACGATGTTCGAAGGCATAGCCCAGCGCGTAGTAGGTGCGGTCGTAATATTCCCAGTCCGGATCACCCAGATTCTTGTGGTGGGAAATATCACCGAACGGTGACTTGATCTTGGTGCCCTGAATCGGCAGAAACTGGCTGGTGATGCCGGTATCGTCGCGGGTGAACTGGCTCAGCAGGGTGAGCTTGGTGTCATCGTCGATGTTCCAGGTCAGGCTCGGCGCGATGTTGTAGCGCTTGTTGTCGACGTGATCGACCTGCGTGCCGCTGTCACGTACTACGCCACTGAGGCCATAGAGAAACTGGCCGGCGTCATCGATCTTGCCGGTGCTGGCGAAGTTGATCTGGCGGTGATTGTCGCTGCCGTACTGGAGCTGGATTTCGTTGCTGGCTTCAGCACTTGGGCGACGGCTGACCATGTCCAGCAGGCCGCCCGGTGGCGTCTGGCCGTAAACCGAGGAGGCTGGGCCGCGCAGCAGGGCGAGGCGGTCGAGGTTCCAGGTTTCCTGTTTCGGGTTGGCGTACACGCCTTTTGGCAGCGGCAGGCCGTCGAGGAACTGGGTCGGTTCGAAACCGCGCACACGCAGCCAGTCGGCGCGGGTGTCGCTGCCGTAGCTGCTGGCGGTGATGCCGGGCATGTAGCGCACAGCGTCGTCGAGACTGTGCACGCTGCGGTCGTCCATTTGCTGGCGAGTGGCGACGGAGATCGAACGCGGTGCTTCGACCAGCGCGGTGTCGGTCTTGCTGCCAGCGGCGGTGCGAGTGGCGGTGTAGCCTTCGACCGGGCCCCAGGCGCTTTCGAAGTTTTCCACGCCGATGACCGAAGTTTCCGGCAGGGCCAGCGTTCCTTCAGGCACGGCCACGAGGGTGTAGGTGCCGGTGCTGCTTTGCTCCAGTTGCAGACCGGTGCCACGCAGCGCCGCGCGCAGAGCGCCTGCCGCATCGTACTGGCCGTTGACCGGTGCCGAAGTCTTGCCTGCCGCCAGCGACGGATTCAGCGACAGCGCGATGCCGCCCTGGCTGGCGATCTGGTTCAGGGTGGTCGACAGTGGCGCCGCCGGCAGGTTGTAGGCGCGCACGCTGGACGCTTGTTCAGCGGCGAGCAACGGACTGCTGATCAGCGGTGCGCTGAGCGCGATGGCGACGGCCAGCAGACTGGGGCGCAACAAGGTGTCTAGCGAACGGGACATACGGCGGCTCCTGAATGGAAATATTTCTCAATTGCCTGTGTGCCGGATGAAAAGCAGAAAGTGATAGGGCTGGATGAAAATAATTTCGATTTAGGGAAAATAGCGTTGTAGCGGATGACGCCATCGCGAGCAGGCTCACTCCTACAGGGGAACGTATTTCAACTGTAGGAGTGAGCCTGCTCGCGATAGCAATAGCTCAGCCGCCACATCACTCAGGCTTGATATCGGCCTTCGCGACTGTGACCCAATACGGCGTATGCCGCTCGATCTGCACCGGCAGGGTTGGCAGCAATGCGCTCAAGGCTTTATCGGTGTCATGCAGCGGGAAGCTGCCGGTAATCCGTAAATCCGCCACGTCCGGCGCCACGCCCAGATGCCCGCGACGATAACGCCCGAGCTCATGCACCAGATCGCCGAGGCGCGCGTTATCCACCACCAACATGCCGCGCGTCCATGCGTCGGCGCCGGGATTGAGCGCGACAATCGAGCCTAACCCGTCACTGCGCAGCAGCACTTGCTGGCCTTCATGGAGAATGTGTTCTTCAGGATTGGATTGCGGGTGCGCCGCCACCGCCGACTGCAATACGCTCAGACGCGTGCCTTCGTCTTCACGCTTGACCAGAAACCGCGTACCCAGGGCACGCATGCTGCCTTCGCGGGTTTCGACGATAAAGGGCCGTGCATCGCCATGACCGGTCTCGACGAGAATTTCGCCTTCCTGCAATACGATCAGTCGGCGCTTCTCATCGAACTGCACATCCACCGCACTGTGGGTATTGAGATTCAGCACAGTGCCGTCCGCCAGGCGCACGGTGCGCTGTTCGCCCGTAGCAGTGCGTTGATCGGCGAGCCAGTAATCCAGCGGCATAAACCGTTCACTGGCGAACAACCCCAAACCAACAATCACTACAACGCTGGCCAACCCACTGCCAAGCTTGCGCACCCGTCGGCGAATGCCTTCGCGCGACTGTAGCAAGGCACTGCGTGCCGGGCCTTTAGCCACACTGAAACGCTGATCGAGCATGCCCAGTTGCCGCCACGCGCGGGCGTGTTCTTCATGGGCCGCGTGCCATTTGGCGAACTCTTCTCGCTCCAGCGGACTACTCGAATCGAGGGTCAGTTGCCAGGCAATCGCCGCGTCCAGCACATGCGCCGGCACCGGTCTGGAACTGGCCGGACTCATGTCGGTTCCCCGTACAGAGCGATGTAGCACTGCCGAATGCCTTGCGCCAGATATTGCCGAACGCGCGGCACCGAAACGCCGAGCTTCCCGGCGATCTCGGCATGGCTGAGACCATCGAGGCGGTTATAAAGGAAAGCGGCACGGGCCTTGGTCGACAGTTTGCCGAGCAAGCGGTCGATGGCTTTGAGGTCTTCGAGGATCATTTGCTGTTCTTCCACCGAGGGTTGTTCGCCTTCGGGGATCAGCATCAGTTCGGTGAGGTAGGCCTGTTCCAGCGCCGCGCGACGGAAGTAGTCAAACAGCAGACCTTTGGCGATCGCCACCAGAAAGGCCCGCGGCTCGCGCGGTGTCAGCATGTCGTCGCGACCGAGCAGGCGCACAAAGGTATCTTGGCTCAGGTCTTCGGCGCGCTCTGGGCACGCCACATTGCGCCGCAGCCATGCCAGCAGCCAACCACGATGGTCGCGATACATCGCACCGACGAGCTCACTGTTAGGGCTTGGGACTGACGACACCGGACATCACCGATTGGGAAATGTTAACTAACGCGAATTGTTCGCGATTGTGGCAGAGGTGGGAATGGTTAGCAATTGGCCACTGGTCAGGTGGGCGGTTAAAGGCAGACCCTCACCCTAGCCCTCCCGAAACGTCGGACCGCCCAGAGGGAGAGGGGACCGATCGGGGGATATTGACGCAATACGCCGACGTGAAAGATTTCTGCTGAATCCATAATCGACTCGATTTCTCAGGTCGATGGAAAACCCGAGACCCCTCACCCCAGCCCTCTCCCTCTGGGAGAGGGCTGGGGTGAGGGGGATGGATCTTGGACTTGACTCAACTTCAGAACGAAGGCGCCTGCTGCCGCCGCTTCCACTGACTCAACCGCTGCTGCAAATTCAACGGACTATGAATCTGCTGCCCCCGCGCCCGGCTGAACAGAATCAACGCCAACTCCGCCGTCGCCAGCGCATCGGCACTCGCGTTATGTCGCTCGAACACTTCCAGCTTGAACCAGTCGATCCACTCATCCAGCCCGGCCTCACGAATCTGCGCCTGCGGACACACCAGCGGTGCAATGTCGGCGACATCGAGAAACACCTGCTGCAACTTGTGCCCCAAATGTTCCTTCAACGCGCGACCGAGCATGTGCTGATCGAACGGCGCATGAAACGCCAATACTGGGCTTTCACCGATAAACTCCAATAACTCCAGCAGCGCCTCGGCCGGCTCACTGCCGGCGGCAATCGCATTCGGCCCCAATCCGTGAATCAACACGCTGGGGCTGAGCTTCAATTCGCGACATTGCAGCGTGCGTTCGAACTGCTGGCTGAAGTCGATCGCGCCGTCCTCGATCACCACCGCGCCAATCGACAGCACACGGTCTTTGTTCAGATTCAGCCCGGTGGTTTCCAGATCCAGCACCACCCAACGTTGTTCGCGCAACGTGCATTCGCGCAGTTCGGTGATCGTCGGCAGCTGCGCCAGACGCTGCTGAAAATCCACCGGCACCACCGCACTCGCCGGGCGCAGCCACGAGAACAGGCTCATAGCTGATACCGCAACGTCAGGCTGCTTTGCAGGCGCTGGGCCTGGCGCAGGGATTCTCGCAGGATGCGCCGGTCGAGGTGATTGAGGCTGTCCGGGTCGACGCGGTTGGAATAGGGCAGGTTCTCCCGCGTCTGCAGTTGATGCTGCTGCATGCGCGTTTGCTGAATGAAGTGATACGCCTCTTCATACGCCGCGCCATCCAGTCGCTCGATGACTTCTTTCTCGACCAACTGACGGAAACGTTCGAGGGTGTTGTTGGCGTCGATGCCGTTGGCCAGCGCCAGCAATCGTGCGCCATCCACGAACGGCGTCAGCCCCTGCACCTTGAGGTCCAGCGTGGCTTTCTCGCCATTCTTGCGCGCCAGCACAAACTCGCGGAAACGCCCAACTGGCGGACGATTGCGCAGGGCGTTCTCGGCCATCATGCGCTGGAACAAACGGTTGTCGCCGACCTGATCGAGAATCCCCCGGCGCAATTGTTCGCAGCTTGTTTCATCGCCCCAGACCACGCGCAGATCAAAGTAGATACTCGAACCCAACAGATTCTCCGGTGTCGCCTCACGAATAAAAGCCGCAAAGCGCCGTGCCCATTCCGCTCGCGACAAACACAGCTCGGGGTTGCCGGCCATGACGTTGCCCTTGCACAGAGTGAAACCGCACAGCGCCAGACTCTGGTTGATCTGCTGGGCGATCGGCAGCAGCTTGCCGCGAATTTCCGCCGCATGTGCTGCGTCTCTCGCATCGAACAAAATGCCGTTGTCCTGATCGGTGTGCAGCGTCTGCTCGCGGCGGCCTTCGCTGCCGAAACACAGCCAGCTGAACGGCACGCCGGGATCGCCCTTTTCGGCGAGGGTCAATTCGATCACCCGGCACACGGTGTGGTCGTTGAGCAAGGTGATGATGTGGGTGATCTGCGTCGACGACGCGCCATGAGCGAGCATGCGTTCGACCAGTTGGCCGATCTCGCCGCGCAGGCTGACCAGTTGTTCGACGCGCTGGGCGCTGCGAATCGTCCGCGCCAGATGCACCAGATCGACCCGTTGCAGCGAGAACAGGTCGCGCTCGGAGACTACGCCGCACAGACGCTGATCCTTGACCAGGCAGACGTGGGCGATGTGCCGTTCGGTCATGGCAATCGCCGCATCGAAAGCACTGTGATCCGGCGACAGATAAAAGGGCGAAGGCGTCATGTGGCGCTCGATGGCCTCACTGAAATCGCCGATGCCTTCGGCCACGACATGACGCAAATCGCGCAGGGTGAAAATCCCCAGCGGTGCCTTGTGTTCATCCACCGCAACGATGCTGCCGACCTGCTGTTCGTGCATCAGCTTCACCGCTTCACGCAGTGGCGTGTCGGGGCTGCAGGTTACCGGGTGACGCATCGCCAGTTCGCCCAGTCGGGTGTTCAGCGAATACTGGGTGCCGAGGGTTTCCACGGCTTTCTGCTGCACTTGCTGATTGACCTGATCAAGCAGGCTGCTGACCCCGCGCAAGGCGAAATCACGGAAGGCGTTGGAAAGGGCAAACAGTTTGATGAACGCCAGTTTGTTCAGTTGCAGGCAGAAGGTGTCTTCGCCGGCCAGGTGCTCGGTGCGCGTCGCGCGTTCGCCGAGCAATGCGGCCAGCGGAAAACATTCGCCGGTGGTGATTTCAAACGTGGTTTCGGTGCCGGGCTTGGTGATGTGCTGACGTTCGCCGACCACCCGACCTTGCTTGACGATATAGAAGTGTTCGACCGGGCCGTCGGCGGGTTTGATGATGCTCTCGCCCTGGCCGTAGAAACGCAGCTGACATTGCTCCACCAGATAAGCCAGGTGGGCGTGTTCCATCTGATTGAAGGGCGGGAAGCGCTGAAGGAATTGCAGGGTGCCCTGAATGTTCTGCAATACCGCGGTTTTCCCTGCCTGGGTGAAGGCGTCCGCTTTACTCATAACCATTACCGCAGTCTTTTTCGAATTGTTGTTGTCGGATCGTTACGGCCATGGTCGACCCCTACGGACAGGGTGCCCATTGGACGTAAGTCTAGGTTTTGCCACCATTGGCGCAGTTTCGGAGATGCCCTACACAAACAGTCGGAAATTCCCTTGTTTGCCCCCTTGGAAAAAAATCCGACGAAGTGCACATTGAAGCTCTGCCCAGCGATGTCTGACCACTTGCCAAGGGACTGTTTTGAATACTTAGAGAACGCCATGTCCGACCACGATATTTTGAGCGATGCCGAGCGAGAAGCGCTCAGTGCAGTCATGCTCGAACCTGATCTTCCACCTCAGCGTGTATTGATCGTTGATGACGACAAGGACGCCCGGGAGCTGTTGTCGGAGATTCTCGCGTTGGACGGTATTCGTTGCATGACTGCTGCCAGTGGTGAAACGGCGCTGAAGATGCTTTCGGAAAAACCCTCGATTGGGCTGGTGATCACGGATCTGCGCATGGGCAATGTCGATGGGCTTGAGCTGATTCGCCAAGTGCGCGAATCGGAGCGGGCAGAGTTGCCGATCATCATTGTTTCCGGCGATGCCGATGTGAAGGACGCGATTGCGGCGATGCATTTGAGCGTGGTGGATTTTTTGCTCAAGCCGATTGATACGGGCAAGTTGTTGGCGTTGGTGAAACATGAATTGGGGATTGAGCCCTAAGAGCCCCTCACCCTAGCCCTCTCCCAGAGGGAGAGGGGACTGACCGAGGTGGATGTGCAAGATACGCCGACCTGAAACTCCTCAGTCGAACTCAGGTTTTGAAAAGCACCAAGATCTGCTCCCTTGTCCCTCTACCCTTGGCAATTCCTGAGTCGAGCTCAGATTTTGAAAAGCATACAGATCTGCTCCCATTCCCCTCAACCCTTGGCAATTCCTGAGCCGAGCTCAGATTTTGAAAAGCATATAGATCTGCTCCCTTTCCCCCTCGCCCCCGTGGGGAGAGGGCTGGGGTGAGGGGGATCGATCTCAAGCCCTCCACAAATACCAGCCCACACCGCACTAACAAAAAAGCCCTGATCACTCGATCAGGGCTTTTTCATGTCCGGCATTCAGCGCAAGTTACAGGCCGTTGGCCTTCTTGAACTCGCGACGACGACGGTGCAACACCGGCTCGGTGTAACCGTTCGGCTGTTTGGTGCCTTCGATCACCAGTTCGACCGCCGCCTGGAAGGCGATGTTGCTGTCGAAGTTCGGTGCCAGCGGACGGTACAGCGGGTCGTTGGCGTTCTGACGATCCACCACCGGTGCCATGCGCTTGAGGCTTTCCATCACTTGCGCTTCGGTGACCACGCCGTGGCGCAGCCAATTGGCGATGTGCTGGCTGGAGATACGCAGCGTGGCACGGTCTTCCATCAGGCCGACGTCGTTGATGTCCGGCACTTTCGAGCAGCCGACACCCTGGTCGATCCAGCGCACTACGTAACCGAGAATGCCCTGGGCATTGTTGTCCAGTTCGTTCTTGATCTGCTCTGGCGTCCAGTTCGGGTTGACCGCCAGCGGGATGGTCAGGATGTCGTCCACCGAAGCACGAGCACGATTGGCCAGTTCGGCCTGACGGGCGAATACGTCGACCTTGTGGTAGTGCAGCGCGTGCAGCGCAGCAGCGGTCGGCGATGGAACCCAAGCGGTGTTGGCGCCGGCCAATGGGTGAGCGATTTTCTGCTCAAGCATCGCCGCCATCAGATCCGGCATTGCCCACATGCCTTTACCGATTTGCGCACGACCCTGCAGGCCGGTGCTCAGACCGATATCGACGTTCCAGTTCTCGTAGGCGCCGATCCACTTCTCAGCCTTCATGTCAGCCTTGCGCACAACCGGGCCGGCTTCCATGGAGGTGTGGATTTCGTCGCCGGTGCGGTCGAGGAAACCGGTGTTGATGAACACCACGCGCTCGCTGGCTGCCTTGATGCAGGCCTTGAGGTTGACCGTGGTACGGCGCTCCTCGTCCATGATCCCGACTTTCAGAGTGTTGCGCGTAAGGCCCAGCACGTCTTCGATGCGGCCGAACAGCTCGTTGGTGAACGCTGCTTCTTCCGGACCGTGCATCTTCGGCTTAACGATGTAGACCGAACCGGTGCGGGTGTTGCGGCGCGAGGTGTTGCCGTTGAGGTTGTGCATCGCCGCGAGGCAAGTGACCAGACCGTCGAGAATGCCTTCCGGCACTTCGTTACCGTCTTTGTCGAGGATCGCGTCGATGGTCATCAGGTGACCCACGTTACGCACGAACAACAGCGAACGACCGTGCAACGTCACTTCACCGCCATTCGGCGCGGTGTAGGTGCGATCCGGGTTCATGGTGCGGGTGAAGGTCTGGCCGCCCTTGGACACGGACTCCGACAGGTCGCCCTTCATCAGGCCGAGCCAGTTGCGGTAGATCACCACTTTGTCGTCAGCATCGACGGCGGCTACGGAGTCTTCGCAGTCCATGATGGTGGTCAGTGCCGCTTCCATCAGGATGTCTTTGACGCCGGCAGCATCGGTCTGGCCGACCGGGGTGCTGGCGTCGACCTGGATTTCGAAATGCAGACCGTTGTGTTTCAGCAGGATGGCGATTGGCGCGTTGGCGTCGCCCTGGAAACCGATCAGTTGCGCATCGTCGCGCAGGCCAGTGTTGCTGCCGCCCTTGAGGGTGACCAGCAATTTGCCGTCAGCGATTTTGTAGCCAGTCGAATCGACGTGGGAGCCAGCCGCCAATGGCGCAGCTTCATCGAGGAACGCACGGGCGAAGGCGATGACTTTGTCGCCACGCACCTTGTTGTAGCCTTTGCCTTTTTCTGCGCCACCGTCTTCGCTGATCGCGTCGGTGCCGTAGAGGGCGTCATACAGCGAACCCCAGCGGGCGTTCGAGGCATTGAGAGCGAAGCGGGCGTTCATCACCGGCACAACAAGTTGCGGGCCGGCGGTACGGGCGATTTCATCATCGACGTTTTGCGTCGTTGCGTGGAAATCAGCCGCTTCTGGCAGCAGATAACCGATTTCTTGCAGGAAGGCTTTATAGGCCACGGCGTCGTGCGCCTGACCGTTGTGTTCCTGGTGCCAGGCATCGATACGAGCCTGGAAGTCATCGCGTTTGGCGAGTAGGGCTTTGTTCTTCGGCGCCAGGTCATGAATGACCTTGTCGGCACCTTCCCAGAATTTTTCGGCGGTGAGGCCGGTACCGGGAATGGCTTCGTTGTTCACGAAGTCGAACAGGACTTTGGCGACCTGCAGGCCACCGACTTGAACGTGTTCAGTCATTGCTTGCCTCACTCTGCTCAGCTATTTCGCTTTTCAGCTCTTCAATTTTGACAATGAAGCCTCTGGCCATTTAAACCACAAACCTGCCGACCAGTACATGCCATTGCGGGCGGCTGGGCTGGGACCAATCAAAGGCTTGGGGCCTTGCTGACGGGGCTTTCAGGGTTGCGAACAGGCCTTGGGCAGACATCGATCCAGCGTTATGTAGTGCGCGCTGCGGCATACTACATGATGAGTTGCGCTTGTGAAAATCAGACTAATTACGTCGTTCTGCGACCTCATGTCGCATTGCGGTCACATCGCGGAACGGGATGTTCTCAAAAAACAGATGGATTGTTCCAGCTAAATATAAAAAGTTGTACACATAAATAGTATTTGGCTGCTATGCCAGCGGTTTATGTGGGAGCGAGCCTGCTCGCGAAAGCGTCGCTCGCCTCAACGCAAAATCGACCCTTGCCTATACTTCCCCTTCTATAACAAAAGTCATGACAAGAGGGCGACGCCATGGACCATCTCGTACTCACTGTTTTCGCCCCGGACAAGCCCGGACAGGTCGAGCGCATCGCCCAATGCATCGCCGAGCACGGCGGTAACTGGCTGGAAAGCCGCATGTCGCGGATGGCCGGGCAGTTCGCCGGGATTCTTCGGGTGGGCGTGCCGGCGGAGGCTTACGACGAATTAGTCGATTCCTTACAAGCACTGTCGACGCATGGCATCCGCGTATTGATTGCCGAGAGTGGCATCGAGCAATCCTGCACGTGGAAGCCGATTTCCATGGAGTTGGTGGGCAATGATCGGCCCGGCATCGTCCGCGACATCACACGGCTTTTGAGCGAGCAGGGCGTCAATCTTGAGCGGCTGGTTACCGAAGTGCGCCCGGCACCGATGAGCAGTGAACCGCTGTTTCACGCCGAGGCGATTCTGGCGGTGCCGCTGACCTTGTCGCTCGACGTTTTGCAGTCGCGTCTGGAAACCCTGGCCGACGATCTGATGGTCGAACTGGTGTTACGCACAGACGTTTAAGGGTCGATCAGGTTATCCAGTTTTAACGTGCACCTGCCTGTGGATAACCTGTAGAGACCGGGCGCAGCGTCAAGCCGGCCGGGGCTTGCGCGGAACTGATCAAAAAACCGCCAACATTCAGTGACTTGCGCACAAACGGCGGGGATCACGCTGTGGATAACCTTGGGAAGGAACGATGCAGGCCACGAGAACCGTGGCCTGCGAGGGTTTGTGCGTTTTTTGATCAGCTGCGCCGACGCAAACTGATCACCGCATCGACGCTGTAAACGGCCAGACCGGCCCAGATGAAGATAAACGCGACTAACGTGCTCGACGACAAGTGCTCTCCGAACAATAGCACCGCTTGCAACAGCACCAGGGTCGGCGCCAGGTATTGCAGGAAGCCGATCGTGGTGTACGGCAAGTGGCGCGTGGCGGCGTTGAAGCACACCAGCGGCACCAATGTCACCGGACCGGCCGCCACCAGCCACCAGGCTTGGGACGTGGTCCAGAACTCCGGTTGAGCACTGGTCGCGGTCTGGTTGAAGAGCAGCCAGGCAATCGCAATCGGCACCAGCATCCAGGTTTCCACCACCAGCCCCGGCAATGCCTTGACCGGCGCCTGTTTGCGGATGAGACCGTAGAAGCCGAACGTCAGCGCCAGCACCAGCGACACCCACGGCAGACTGCCGACCTGCCACACCTGTTGCGCCACGCCAACCGCCGCCAGAGCGACCGCGAGCCACTGCATCCGCCGCAAGCGTTCGCCGAGAATCAACATGCCCAACAGCACGTTGACCAACGGGTTGATGTAGTAACCGAGGCTTGCTTCCAGCATGCGTCCGTTGTTCACCGACCATACGTAGGTCAGCCAGTTGGCCGCAATCAGCGTGCCGCTCAGGGCCAGAATCGCCAGTCGCTTGGGATTGTCGAGCAATTCGCGCCACCAGCCCGGGTGTTTCCACACCATCAGCAACAGCGCACCGAACAGCGCCGACCACAGCACCCGATGGATGATGATCTCGACGGCCGGCACTTCGGCAATGGCTTTGAAGTAGATCGGGAACAGGCCCCAGATGATGTAGGCACTCAGGCCCAGAATGTACCCGCGACGCGGGTTGGCGGCTTGCATGCAGAATCCTTGCTTAGGCAGCTAACAAAGGAGGGATTGTAAGGAGGTTTGCCGGCGAGTGCCGTAGCACAATGGTCGGGAAATTGTGAACACCGAGCAAATGTCGGAGTGAGCCTGCTCGCGATCGCGGTCTGACATTTAACATTTACGTCGACTGACAAAGCGCTATCGCGAGCAGGCTCACTCCTACAAGGGGGAGGTGGTGATCAGAAAAGTTTCAGTGGCTCTTCATTCAGCGCGGACAGTTGCTCACGCAACGCCAACACCTGATCGCCCCAATAGCGTTCGGTGCCGAACCACGGAAAGCTGTGCGGGAACGCCGGGTCATCCCAGCGCCGCGCGAGCCAGGCGCTGTAGTGCATCAGGCGCAAGGCGCGCAGCGGTTCGATCAGTGCCAGTTCGCGCGGGTCGAAATCGTGGAACTCGTTGTAGCCATCCATCAATTCCGACAGCTGCCCGAGACATTCCTGGCGGTCGCCGGCGAGCATCATCCAGATGTCCTGCACCGCCGGGCCCATGCGGCAGTCGTCGAGGTCGACGATGTGGAACATTTCGTCGCGGCACATCATGTTGCCGGGGTGGCAGTCGCCGTGCATGCGGATGTTCTGGTGCGGTGTGTTGGCGTAAGCATCTTCCACGCGTTTAAGCAGGTCGCGGGCGACGGACTCGTAGGCCGGCAGCAGGCTTTTCGGAATGAAATTGCCTTCGAGCAAGGTGTTCAGCGAAGCGTGGCCGAAGTTCTGCACGGCAAGGGCTTCACGGTGTTCGAACGGCTTGGTTGCGCCGACCGCGTGAATCCGCCCGAGCAATTGGCCGAGGCGATACAGCTGATCAAGGTTGCCCGGCTCCGGCGCCCGACCGCCGCGACGCGGGAACAGCGTGAAGCGGAAACCGGCATGCTCGTGCAGGGTTTCGCCGTTGTGGATCAGCGGCGCCACCACCGGGATGTCGACGTCGGCCAGTTCGAAGGTGAACTTGTGTTCTTCGAGGATGGCTTCGTTGGTCCAGCGCTGCGGGCGGTAGAACTTGGCGATCAGCGGTTCGGAGTCTTCGATGCCGACCTGATAGACGCGGTTTTCGTAGCTGTTGAGCGCCAGAATGCGCGCATCACTGAGGAAACCGATGCTTTCAACGGCATCAAGGACGAGGTCGGGGGTGAGGGTTTCAAACGGGTGGGCCATGCTGACTCCTGCGCGCAGCAGGCTGCCGCGTCCGGCCCAGCATGGTAGCGCAGATGGCAGCGGGAGAGGTGGTTGGTGTCTGTGCTGACGCCATCGCTGGCAAGCCAGCTCCCACATTTGGAATGCGATCCCTGTGGGAGCGAGCCTGCTCGCGAAAGCGGTGTATCAGGCGCCGACGATCCCGCCATCCTCCCGAGTAATCGCCATCACCGAAGACCGCGGCTTGCCATTCGGCAAATGCTCAGGGAAGGTCGAACCGCCGTTCTCACCCGGATGCTGAATCCCGACAAACAGGGTTTTCTGATCCGGCGAGAAGCTGATCCCCGTTACCTCGCAACCAATCGGCCCGACCATGAACCGGCGAATCTCACCGGTCTTCGGATCGGCACAGAGCATCTGGTTGTTGCCCATCCCGGCAAAGTCGCCGGCGTTGCTCGAATCACCATCGGTGAGAATCCACAAACGCCCGGCCTTGTCGAAGCCCAAGCCATCCGGGCTGTTGAACATGTTCTGCGGGGTGATGTTCTTCGAGCCACCCTTCGGTGTCCCGGCATGCACACCCGGGTTGCCGGCGACCACAAACAGATCCCAGGCAAATGTCTTCGAAGCGTGATCGTCGCGGTCGGTGCGCCAGCGCAGGATCTGCCCGTAAACGTTCTTCTCGCGCGGGTTCGGCCCGCCCACCGGCTGGCCGTCCTCGCCGCGCTTGGCATTGTTGGTCAGGGTGCAATAGACCTGGCCGTCCTTCGGACTGACGACGATCCATTCCGGACGGTCCATGCGCGTTGCGCCAACGACACTGGCGGCGAGGCGTGCGTGGATCAGCACTTCGGCCTGATCGGCGAAACCGCTGCTGGCGTCGATGCCGTTTTTGCCGTGTGTCAGCTCGATCCACTGGCCCTGGCCTTTCGGGTGATCGGGGTTGCTGTCGCCGTTGTCGAATTTCGCCACGTACAGGGTGCCGTGGTCGAGGATGTCGCGGTTAGCCTTGGCGTTGCGGTGGTTGATGCGGTCGCGGCTGACGAATTTGTAGATGAATTCGCCACGCTCGTCGTCGCCCATGTACACCACGGCGCGACCGTCGTCGGTCTCGGCCAGTGCGGCGTTTTCATGCTTGAAGCGGCCCAGCGCGGTGCGTTTGACCGGGGTCGATTGCGGATCGAACGGATCGATCTCGACCACCCAGCCGTGACGGTTGAGTTCGTTGGGGTTCTTCGCCATGTCGAAGCGCGGGTCGTACGGGTGCCAGTTGATCTCGCGACTGGCGACCGAGACACCGTAGCGCTTCTGCGCCGGGTCGAACTGCTGCTGGGCGTTGCTGCTGCCGAAGCAGTCGGTGAAGTTTTCTTCACAGGTCAGATAGGTACCCCACGGCGTTTTACCGTTGGCGCAGTTCTGGAAGGTGCCGAGGACTTTTTTGCCGTGTTTGTCGGCAGCGGTTTTCATCAAGTCGTGACCGGCCGCTGGACCGCTGATGCGCAGCGGCGAGTTGCCGTGAATGCGGCGGTTGTAGCGCGAACCCTGAACGAACTGCCACTGACCGTTTTTGCGCTGCACTTCAATCACCGACACGCCTTCGCAGGCCAGTGCCTTGCGCACGTCTTCGGCCGATTGCGGCATGCCGCCGTGCGGGTAGAGGTAGCGGTAGTTGGTGTATTCGTTGTTGATCGCCATCAACGCGCGGTTGCGGTCGTCGGAGAAGGCGAACAGGCTCATGCCGTCGTTGTTGTCGCCGAACTGCACTTCCTGTGCGGCGGCGGTGCCGTTGCCGCTCGGGTCGAAGGCCGGACCGTTTTTCTGCAATGGCTGGCCCCAACTGATCAACACCGAAGACTTGTAGCCCTTGGGCAGCGTGATGACGTCGGTGGTCGCAGCGGGAATGCTCTCGAAACCGAGCAAGCGACTGTTGCCGGCGCTGACGCCGGTGGCCAGTGCGCTGCGGCTCAACAGACTACCGCCGAGGAACATTGCCGCGCCGCACAGTGCGCCTGCGCCGATGAAACCGCGACGGCTGAGGCCGACCATTTTTTCCAGGTCAGTGGATTGGTTTTCTTCTAATAGGCTCACATCAGGCTCCCTGCTTGGTTTTGGCAGCTACCTTAATGAGCGTCGATGACGCTTTCGTTGCAGCGCCGGATTACAGCGGCGTGCCGATCAGCACATTGGACGGCGAAAACTGCACCTGCACCGGTTGTTCGACCGTCAGCCCGCGAGTGCGCAACTCCAGCGGTTCCGCCAGCGCGCAGAGGGTATGGCCGTTGGGCAGGGTAATCCGCACTTCACTCGGGCCGTCCTCGGCGTCGAGAATCGCTTCGATGGTGCCCTTCAGAAGATTGTGACCAGACGTTGCAGATTGCTCGCTGCCGAGCAATTCCAGCCAGCCGGCCTTGATCAACGCGACCACTTCGGTGCCGGCTTGCAGCTCCAGATGCACGGTGCTCTCGTGGGTAATCTGGGCGTCGAGGCACAACCCTTCGGCCAGTTCGAGGCGGATCAGGTCATTGCGGCCCTGCGCCTCGATCGCCACGACTTTGCCGTGCAATTGATTACGCGCGCTGGTTCTGAGCATCAAGCGACCGAGCAGGTCGAGGTCGCTGGCATCTTCCGCTGCCTCCAGCACCTGCGCCTGCAAGGCCTGCAATTTTTGGTACAGACGCAAAACGCGCTCGCCTTCGCTGGAGAGTTTCGCGCCGCCGCCGCCCTTGCCACCGACGGCGCGCTCGACCAATGGTTTCTGCGCCAGGTTGTTCAGCTCATCGATGGCGTCCCACGCGGCTTTGTAGCTCAGGCCAGCGCTTTTCGCCGCGCGGGTGATCGAGCCCTGTTCGGCGATGTGTTGCAGCAGGGCGATACGCTGCGGACGGCGGACGATGTGCTGGGACAACAGGGAAGGCATGGACATGGATGGATGCTTTTTTGTGGCTGTGGCGTGGAAGTTGGCCGTTAGCGACGCGAGAGTCAAGTCGAGCCGAGATCCCTTGTAGGCCTTCGCCTGCTCGCGATTGCGGTGGATCAGTCAGCATAAATGTTGGCAATGATGACGCTATCGCGAGCAGGCTCACTCCTACAGGGGGGGTGTGTTGGCTTCAGCTTCCGGGTTTTGGCGTGCGCGCCAGACAATAGACATCGACCCGGGCGGCGCCAGCGTCCATCAATAGACGCGCAAGCGCCTGCGCAGTGGCGCCAGTGGTCAGCACATCATCAACCAGCGCCAGATGCCGGCCTTTCACCTGCGCATCCGGCATGAGGTTGAAAGCATTACGCAGATTGCGTTTACGCGCCTTGGCGTCGAGATCCTGCTGTGCGTCGGTCTCCTTGACTCGCCGCAGAACCTGTTCTTCGCACGGCAGATCCAGCGACTGACTCAACCAACGCGCCAACATCGACGCCTGGTTGAACCCCCGTTGGCGCAGACGCTTACCCGCCAGCGGCACCGGCAACAACGCATCGGGTCTTGGCAAACCTTCATCGAAGCGATGTTGCAGGTATTGCCCGAGAACGTCGGCGAGCAGGTGGCCAAACGGCCATTTTGCGTTGTGTTTAAAACGCGTAATCAAGCTGTCCACCGGGAAGCCATACGTCCACGGCACAACGACCTGTTCGAATGCCGGAGGCTCTAGCAGGCATTCACCACATGTCATGTCCGCCGCGGCCAAAGGCAAAGCGCAGGTGATGCACTGCTCGCCAAGCCAAGGCAGATCAGTTTCACAGGCCACACAAATTGGCATTTCTGCTTCTGCCGGCTCATCGCAAAGCAAGCAGGCCTGTACATTATTTAAACAGATGTAAACCTGTCCTTCGTATCGTGGTTGACAGCGCATGACTCTTCCTTAAATATGCCGAACATCCGTGTCGCGCCTGTGGGTATTCCGTTCCCGCAGCCGCCAGCCAAGCATAACCAAGGAATTACCCATGAGCGCGAGCACCACCGCCACCCTGCGTCACGACTGGTCTCTGGCCGAAGTCAAAGCACTCTTCGTACAGCCATTCAACGACTTGCTGTTCCAGGCGCAAACGGTGCACCGCGCACATTTCAACGCTAACCGCGTGCAGGTCTCGACCCTGCTGTCGATCAAGACTGGCGCCTGCCCGGAAGACTGTAAGTACTGCCCGCAGTCCGGTCACTACAACACCGGCCTTGAAAAAGAAAAGCTGATGGAAGTGCAGAAGGTCCTCGAAGAGGCGGCACGCGCCAAGTCCATCGGTTCGACGCGTTTCTGCATGGGCGCGGCGTGGAAACACCCGTCGGCCAAAGACATGCCGTACGTGCTGAAAATGGTCGAAGGCGTGAAAGCCATGGGCCTGGAAACCTGCATGACCCTGGGGCGTCTCGATCAGGATCAGACCGAAGCGCTGGCCAAGGCCGGCCTCGATTACTACAACCACAACCTCGACACGTCGCCGGAGTTTTACGGCAGCATCATCACCACCCGTACTTACAGCGAGCGCCTGCAAACCCTGGCCTATGTGCGTGAGTCGGGGATGAAAATCTGCTCCGGCGGCATTCTCGGCATGGGCGAGTCGCTGGATGACCGCGCCAACCTGCTGATCCAACTGGCCAACCTGCCGGAGCATCCGGAATCGGTGCCGATCAACATGCTGGTGAAGGTCGCGGGTACGCCTTTGGAAAACGCCGAAGACGTCGACCCGTTCGACTTCATCCGCATGCTCGCCGTGGCTCGCATCCTCATGCCGCAATCCCACGTGCGCCTGTCCGCCGGCCGCGAAGCGATGAATGAGCAGATGCAGGCTCTGGCGTTTTTTGCCGGTGCCAACTCGATTTTCTACGGCGACAAGCTGCTGACCACCGCCAACCCACAGGCGGACAAGGACATGCAACTGTTTGCGCGTCTGGGCATTCAGCCGGAAGCTCGTGAAGAACATTCCGATGAGGTTCACCAGGCCGCGATCGAGCAGGCATTGGTTGAGCAGAAGAGCAGCGAGCAGTTCTATAACGCCGCGGTGTAAAAACGTGCGCAAATTCCTCTGAAGGAATGCAAAACCCCTTGTGGGAGCGAGCCTGCTCGCGAAAGCGGTGCCTCAGTCGACATTGATGTTGGATGTGAAGGCCTATTCGCGAGCAGGCTCGCTCCCACATGGGATCTGTGTCACTTGAAAGTCGAGGCCTGCATGTCTTTCGATCTCGCCGCACGCCTTGCTGCCCGTCGTGCCGAAAACCTCTATCGCCAGCGCCCGCTGCTCGAGTCCCCGCAGGGGCCTGAAGTGGTGGTCGACGGCAAACCGCTGCTCGCGTTCTGCAATAACGATTATCTCGGTCTGGCCAATCATCCGCAGGTCATCGAAGCCTGGCGCGCCGGAGCTGAACGCTGGGGCGTCGGTGGCGGTGCATCGCATCTGGTGATCGGCCACAGCGGCCCGCATCACGCACTGGAAGAAGCATTGGCTGACCTCACCGGTCGCCCGCGTGCGTTGCTGTTCACCACCGGTTACATGGCCAATCTCGGCGCGGTCACTGCGCTGGTGGGGCAGGGCGATACGGTGCTGGAAGACCGCCTCAATCACGCTTCGTTATTGGACGCGGGCCTGTTGTCCGGCGCGCGTTTCAATCGCTATCTGCACAACGACGCGGTGAGTCTGGCCAAACGCCTGGAGAAAGCCACCGGCAATACGTTGGTGGTCACCGACGGTGTGTTCAGCATGGACGGCGACCTCGCTGACCTGCCGGCATTGGCTCGTGAAGCCAAGGCCAAAGGTGCATGGTTGATGGTTGATGACGCTCACGGTTTTGGGCCGCTCGGTGCGAATGGCGGCGGCATCGTCGAGCATTTTGGTTTGAGTCAGGAGGATGTGCCGGTGCTGGTCGGCACCCTCGGTAAAGCCTTCGGCACCGCTGGCGCATTCGTCGCGGGCAGCGAAGAGCTGATCGAAAGCCTGATTCAGTTCGCCCGTCCGTACATCTACACCACCAGCCAGCCACCGGCGCTGGCCTGCGCGACCCTGAAAAGTCTGGAGCTGCTGCGCACTGAACACTGGCGTCGTGAACATCTGCAGACGTTGATTCGCCAGTTCCGCCAGGGCGCCGAGCAGATCGGCCTGGAGCTGATGGACAGCTTTACGCCGATCCAGCCGATCATGATCGGTGATGCCGGGCGCGCGGTGCGGTTGTCGCAGATGTTGCGCGAGCGCGGACTGATGGTCACCGCGATTCGTCCGCCGACCGTGCCTGCGGGCAGCGCTCGCTTGCGCGTGACCCTGACCGCCGCCCACAGCGAAGCGCAGGTGCAGCTATTGTTAGAGGGACTGGCCGATTGCTTTGCCCAACTGTCGTCGGAGCCAAGCCATGCGTGATCGCCTGATTCTGCTGCCCGGCTGGGGCCTCGGCGTGTCGCCGATGGAGCCGCTGGCCGCCGCATTGCAAGGTCTTGATGAGCATCTGAAAGTCGACATCGAGCCGTTGCCGGAACTGGATTCCAGCGACCTGCAGGACTGGCTCGACGAACTTGATGAAAGCATTCCTCAGGACGTCTGGCTGGGTGGCTGGTCGTTGGGCGGCATGCTCGCGTCCGAGCTGGCGGCACGGCGTGGCGAGCGTTGCTGCGGTTTGCTGACGTTGGCGAGCAATCCTTCTTTCGTTGCCCATGAGCAGTGGCCGAACGCGATGCCCGGCGAAACTTTCGACGCGTTTCTTGCCGGTTGCCAGGCCGATCCGCGCACAACTCTCAAACGCTTCTCGCTGCTCTGTGCTCAAGGCGCGCAAGACCCGCGCGGCTTGTCGAGATTGCTGTTGGGCGGCGCGCCGAACACCGCGCCGGCGGCGCTGATGGCGGGACTGGAATTGCTCGCGCAACTGGACACCCGCGAAGCACTGCAAGCATTTCGCGGTCCGCAATTTCATCTGTTCGCCGGACAGGACGCTCTGGTCCCGGCGGAAGCGGCGGGGGCGTTATTCGCCCTGTTGCCGGATATCGAAATAGGTCTGATCGAACAGGCCTGTCATGCGTTTCTTCTGGAAGACCCCCACGGATTGGCGGGTGCTATCCAGGCTTTTCTACACGAGTGCGGTGATGACTGATTTGTCTCTTGTGCTGCCTGGCGGCTTGCCTGACAAACGTCAGGTCGCAGCCTCTTTCTCCCGCGCGGCGGCCAGTTACGACAGCGTCGCCGAGTTGCAACGTGATGTCGGTACACAGTTGATTGAGCGTTTGCCGCAGCAATTCGTGCCGGCGCGTTGGCTGGATCTGGGTTGTGGCACGGGTTATTTCACCCGCGCGTTGGCCTCGCGTTTCGCCGAGGGCCACGGTCTGGCGCTGGACATTGCCGAGGGCATGCTCAATCACGCGCGGCCATTGGGCGGTGCCGAGCATTTCATTGCTGGCGATGCAGAGCGGCTGCCACTGCAGGATTCGACCTGCGACCTGATTTTCTCCAGCCTCGCCGTGCAGTGGTGTGCGGATTTCGATGCGGTGCTCAGCGAAGCCTTTCGCGTGCTGAAACCGGGTGGGATTTTTGCGTTTGCTAGTCTTTGTGTAGGGACGCTGTTTGAGTTGCGCGACAGCTGGCGGCAGGTCGACGGGCTGGTGCACGTCAACCGCTTCCGCGAGTTCGCCCGCTATGAGCAGTTATGTGCGGTGAGTGGTTTACGCACGCTGAGTCTGGAGAATCAGCCTCACGTGCTGCATTACCCTGATGTGCGCAGTCTGACCCACGAATTGAAGGCATTGGGCGCGCACAATCTGAATCCGGGGCGGCCGGACGGTTTGACCGGGCGCGCGCGGATTCTCGGGTTGGTCGAAGCTTACGAGCAGTTCCGTCAGGCGTCGGGGTTGCCGGCGACTTATCAGGTGGTCTACGCCGTGTTGGAGAAACCCGTATGAGCGCAGCCTATTTCATCACCGGAACGGACACCGATGTCGGCAAGACCACCGTTGCCGCCGGGTTGCTGCATGCAGCTCGTTCGGCAGGGCTAAGTACGGCGGCGGGCAAACCGGTGGCGTCCGGGTGCGAAGTGACGCCGAAGGGATTGCGCAATGCCGATGCATTGGCGCTGTTGGCCGAATGTTCGCTGCCGCTGACTTATCAACAGGTCAATCCGGTGGCGTTCGAGCCGGCGATTGCTCCGCATCTGGCGGCGCGTGAAGCGGGTGTGGCCTTGACCGTGCAATCGCTGCTGGCGCCGATGCGCGAGATTCTGGCGATGAATGCCGATTTCACTCTGATCGAAGGCGCGGGCGGCTGGCGGGTGCCGTTGGCCGATCAGGATAATCTGTCGGATCTGGCGATTGCGCTGAAGCTGCCGGTCATTCTGGTGGTGGGTGTGCGATTGGGGTGCATCAGTCATGCTTTGCTGACGGCCGAGGCGATTGCCCGTGATGGCCTGCAATTGGCTGGATGGGTGGCGAATATCATCGATCCGAAGACTTCGCGGCTGGAAGAAAATCTCGCGACGTTGGCCGAGCGAATTCCGGCGCCGTGCCTCGGGCGCGTGCCTAAACTCAAGGCCTTGAGTGCAGAGGCGGTGGCCGATCATTTGCAACTGGATTTGCTCGACTAAGCTTTTCTCTATGGGCAGGCACTGTGCCATTAGTGTTTTTGACGGGTGTTTTTCTGACGCCTCTGCTTCAATGGCGTCATTGATCCTTCCCAAGGATGAGAACCGTTATGGAAATCTCCGGTAACACAGCTTTTTATGCAGGTCTCAGTTCGATTCAGAGCGGGCAGAACCGCGTCGATCAGGCTGCCAGCCAGATTGCCAACAACACCATCGAGCGTTCGGTCACCAGCCAGTCTTCGGAAGCGCAGGTCGATCGGCTGCGTGGTGTGGATCGCAGCCAGCAAATGGACCTGGGCAGCGACATGGTTCAAATGGCCCAAGGCAAATTTCAGGTGGAGCTGGGCGTGAAAGTCGCCAAGGCATCCGACGAAATGCTCGGCACGATCATCGATACGTTTGCCTGATTTTTCGCAATCTGCTTCATGAACGCCGCGCCTTGTCGCGGCGTTTTTCGTTGTAAGTCCTTCTCCCTCAACTAATCTTTTTTCAGCGCCCATGACTCGTTCGAGCTCATGGCGGTTTGCTGTGTCCGGTGTTTGAAAAATCTGATGACGAACGGCAAAAGATCGATGCTTGACAAGATTTCGGCGTAAACGTATGTTTCAAACAACTGTTTGACCGTCACAACAAATCAACACGGTCGTTCATTCCCGGTTACATCAGCAGAGGTTTATCGCTATGCCTGACTACAAGGCCCCCTTGCGTGATATTCGCTTCGTTCGTGACGAACTGCTCGGCTACGAAGCGCACTATCAGAGCCTTCCGGCTTGCGCAGACGCAACTCCGGACATGGTTGACGCCATTCTCGAAGAAGGCGCCAAGTTTTGTGAGCAGGTACTGGCACCGCTGAACCGCGTGGGCGACCTCGAAGGTTGCACCTGGAGCGAGTCCGGCGTGAAAACCCCGACGGGCTTCAAAGAGGCTTACAAGCAATTCGTTGAAGGCGGCTGGCCAAGCCTGGCGCACGACGTTGAGCACGGCGGCCAAGGCCTGCCGGAGTCGCTGGGTCTGGCCGTGAGCGAAATGGTTGGCGAAGCCAACTGGTCGTGGGGCATGTACCCAGGCCTGTCGCACGGCGCGATGAACACCATCTCCGAGCACGGCACCCCAGAGCAGCAAGAAGCCTATCTGACCAAACTGGTTTCCGGCGAATGGACCGGCACCATGTGCCTGACCGAACCGCACTGCGGCACCGACCTGGGCATGCTGCGCACCAAGGCCGAACCTCAGGCTGATGGTTCCTACAAAGTCTCTGGCACCAAGATCTTCATCTCGGCCGGCGAACACGACATGGCCGACAACATCGTCCACATCGTGCTGGCCCGCCTGCCGGACGCACCGGCTGGCACCAAAGGCATCTCGCTGTTCATCGTTCCAAAGTTCATGCCGAATGCTGATGGCACCGTCGGTGCACGCAACGCGGTGACCTGCGGTTCGCTGGAACACAAGATGGGCATCCACGGCAATGCCACCTGCGTGATGAACTTCGACGGTGCAACCGGTTACCTGATCGGCCCGGCGAACAAAGGCCTGAACTGCATGTTCACCTTTATGAACACCGCACGTCTGGGCACCGCGCTGCAAGGTCTGGCCCACGCCGAAATCGGTTTCCAGGGCGGCCTGAAATACGCTCGTGATCGTCTGCAAATGCGCTCCCTGACGGGCCCGAAAGCGCCGGACAAAGCTGCTGACCCGATCATCGTGCACCCGGATGTACGCCGCATGCTGTTGACCATGAAGGCGTTCGCCGAAGGCAACCGTGCGATGGTTTACTTCACCGCCAAACAGGTCGACATCGTCAAATACGGCGTCGATGAAGAAGAGAAAAAGAAAGCCGACGCACTGCTGGCCTTCATGACCCCGATCGCCAAAGCGTTCATGACCGAAGTCGGCTTCGAATCCGCTAACCACGGCGTACAGATCTACGGCGGCCACGGCTTCATCGCCGAGTGGGGCATGGAGCAGAACGTTCGCGACAGCCGCATTTCGATGCTGTACGAAGGCACCACCGGTATCCAGGCACTGGACCTGCTCGGCCGTAAAGTGCTGATGACGCAAGGCGAGGCCCTGAAAGGCTTCACCAAGATCGTTCACAAGTTCTGCCAGAACAACGAAGGCAACGAAGCCGTTGCAGAATTCGTTGCACCGCTCGCCGCGATCAACAAAGAATGGGGCGAGCTGACCATGAAGGTCGGTATGGCCGCCATGAAAGATCGCGAAGAAGTCGGCGCGGCTTCCGTGGACTACCTGATGTACTCCGGTTATGCCTGCCTGGCTTATTTCTGGGCCGACATGGCGCGTCTGGCTGCTGAAAAGCTGGCAGAAGGCAGCGGCGACGCTGCGTTCTACACCGCCAAGCTGCAAACCGCGCGTTTCTACTTCCAGCGCATCCTGCCGCGTACCCGTACTCACGTGGCCACTATGCTGTCGGGCGCCAACAACCTGATGGACATGAAAGAAGAAGACTTCGCACTGGGCTACTAAGCCTTAACGCGGTCTTTTGAAAAACCGCTGCGCCTTCGGGGGCAGCGGTTTTTTTTCGCGTTGAATTTGTCCCCAACTCTGGGGGGGAATCCCCAGCAGAAACGGTAAGCAGACAGCGCGCAGCCCTCGTGTTTATTGATTCAAAATGTTTCTCGAAAGGATGGCCAATTAATTGCACTGCGCAGATTAACCGGCGCTCACGAGAAATCCTGTGCTGTTCCACGACGCCTCTCGCCCGGCAAAACGCATAACAACAACGTCAGGGTGAAGCACATGAACATCTGCCGACTTGTCTGGTTAGCCTTTGCACTCGCCACTTTCAACACGATGGCCGCTACACCGGCCGAAGTCGATCCGCCCGTACCGGAAGTGCCAAGCCTGCAATCCTTGCGTGGCATGGTGCCGCCCGATCCCTCCGGAACCGAGGGCGGACGCAAGGTCGACCTGATGACCGACTACGTGCTCAACCGCTCCGCCGCGATCCTGCTGGGCAAGGCGTTGTTCTGGGACATGGAAGTCGGCAGCGATGGCGCCACGGCGTGCGCGTCCTGCCACTACCACGCGGGCGTCGATCACCGCATCACCAACCAGCTCAACCCCGGCCAGGCGCACACCAACGCCAACGTCGCCTCGATCTTCAACAAACCTTTCATTGCGTCAGATATCCCCGGTGATGTGGCGTCCTACGCGACGTTGTCCGGTGGTAAGGGCGGGCCGAACTACACGCTGAAGAAAACCGATTTCCCGACCCATGTGCTGAGCAACCCTTTGGAGCGCAACTCGCCGATTGTTTATTCGAGCGACGACGTCGTCGGCTCACAAGGCGTGTTCGACGCCAACTTCGTCAAACCCAATCAGCCACGTTTCGACAAATGCACGCAGCAGCCTGACGGCATCTTCCAGGTCGGCGGCATCAACGTACGCCGCAGCACCGGGCGTAATGCGCCGTCGGTGATCAACGCCGCGTTCAACGTGCGCAATTTCTGGGATGGTCGGGCCAATAACGTGTTCAACGGTTTTTCCCCGTTCGGTAATCGTGATCCGGATGCGGGCATTTACGTGACCAGCGAACGCAACACCGTGGCGACCAAAGTCAGACTCGCACTCAATGACGCGTCTGCCGCTTCGCAAGCCGTGGGCCCACCCGGCAGCGCGGTGGAAATGTCCTGCGGTGGTCGCACCTTCGCCGACATTGGCCGGCGCATGCTCGATCAGTTGATGCTCAAGCAACAGCGGATTTCCTCCAACGATTCCGTGCTCGCCCCCGTATCCGGCGCGCGACGTCCGACCTATCGCGAGCTGATCAAGAACGCCTTCCAGCCACGCCTGTGGAATGCCACGCAGAATGTGCTGGTGGGCGGTGCGCCGTATACGCAGATGGAGGCCAACTTCCCACTGTTCTTCGGTCTGGCGATTCAGATGTACGAAGCCACGCTGGTCTCCGATCAGGCCCCCATCGATGCTTACCTGCAAGGCGATTCAACCGCGATGAACGCGCAGCAGGTCCAAGGCATGAACCTGTTCCTCGGCAAAGGCAAATGTGTCAGCTGCCATGGCGGCCCGGAGTTGACCAACGCGGCCAGCCGCCTGCTGATGCATCCGCGTGAACGCATCGAACGCATGGTTATGGCCGATAACCTGACCACCCTCTACGACAACGGTTTCTACAACACCGGCGTGCGCCCGACCTCCGAGGATCTGGCGCTCGGTGGCTCGGATGCCTGGGGCAACCCATGGTCGTTCAGTCGTCAGTACAACAAGCTGTTGCAAGGCGGCAGCATTCCCGATCCGCTGGACGTCGACGTGTGCACCTTTGAAGCGCCACTCAGCGCAGCGATCCCTTGCGACGCCACGCTTAAACCCAACGTTGGCTTCCGCGATTCGGTCGATGGTGCTTTCAAAACCCCGACCCTGCGCAACATCGCGCTGACCGGGCCGTACTTCCACAACGGCAGCCGCGCCACGCTCAAACAAGTGATGGAATTCTACAACCGTGGCGGCGACCGCCGTGGCGAAGACGCCAACAACACCAGTGGCTTCGAGCACCCGGCGGCGAATCAGCACAATACGTCGAATCTCGATCCGGACATGACCAATCTCAACCTGACGCCGGATGAGATCGATGCACTGGTGAAATTCATGGAAGTCGGCCTCACCGATCCGCGCGTGGCCTGGGAGCGAGCGCCGTTCGATCATCCTTCGCTGGTCCTTCCGCAAGGCGAGATCGGCGATGAAAACGCCGTGACCCAGCGGCCGGCCAGTCCGAAAGTCACCACCCGGCAAGCGACGGACGCTTTGTTCTCGCTCAAGCCATACGGGGCCGAGGGACGGAGTTCGGCGGAAGGGCCGTTGTTGCCGTTCTACAACGATCTGTGAGGGATATTTTCAGGCCTGGCCATCAGTGATGGTGGCCAGCACGGCAAATCGGGCAAAAAACTTGGCAAATCGCTCAGATAGTCAGGTTTTCTGCCGTTAAAGAGACTGCGTGTGATCTGGATCACATTGTGTGTGCTTAACTGGCCACATTGCAGGCACAATGCCATCTCTTTGATATGACGGGTCGGAGCTTTACCCTTGCCGCGTTCTTCCGCTGTACGTTTCAGCCATTTCCTACCTTCACTGCTGTTGTTACTAGCGGGGTTGGCGGCTGCGTACGTCAAAGACCTCAGCGTGTTCTTCACTTCGCTGTTCAACGTGTTGCCGACCTTGGTGCTGTTGCTGGGCGGCGCGTATTGCGCGGTTTACCGACGTCAGCGCGAACTATTTCTGATGCTTACGGTGTACATCGCCTACTTCTTGCTCGATACCCAGACCGATTATTACCGCGACAACGGCAAGGTCCGCGAAGACGCTGCGGTGGTGTTCCACCTCGTCTGTTTGCTGCTGCCGTTGTTGTTTGGGCTGTTTGCGGCGTGGCAGGAGCGCACGCATCTGTTTCAGGACATGGTTGCGCGCTTCGCCGTGTTGCTGGCCTTTGGCAGTGTCGCGTTGGGCCTTGAGCAAAGTTATCCCCAGGCATTGCTGATGTGGCTCTCGGAAATCCGCTGGCCGGCGCTGCACGGCGCATGGATGAGCCTGATCCAGCTGTCCTATCCGGTGTTTATCTCGGCATTCCTGTTGCTCGCCTGGCAATACTGGCGCAACCCGCGCCCATTGCACGCGGCGCAACTGGTCGGCTTGCTCGGCGTGTTCTGGATGCTGCCGAAAACCTTCATCCTGCCGTTTACCTTGAACATCATGTGCAGTCAGGTGATGTTGATGATTGCCGCCGCCGTTGCGCACGAGGCTTATCAAATGGCCTTCCGCGACGAACTGACCGGTCTGCCGGGACGTCGTGCGCTCAACGAACGCATGCAGCGCTTGGGCCGCAATTATGTGCTGGCGATGAGCGACGTCGATCACTTCAAGAAATTCAACGACACCCACGGTCACGATGTCGGTGACCAGGTACTGCGTCTGGTCGCCAGCAAGCTGTCGAAAATCAGTGGTGGCGGTAGGGCGTATCGCTACGGTGGTGAGGAATTCGCCCTGGTGTTCGCAGGCAAAACCCTTGAGGAGTGCATGCCGCATCTTGAGGTGATCCGTGAGTCGATTGCTTCCTACAGCATTCAACTGCGCAATCAGGAAAACCGTCCGCAGGATGACCAGCAAGGTCGTCAGCGCCGGGCCGGTTCCGGTGCCTCTAGCGTTTCGGTGACGGTGAGCATCGGCGTCGCCGAGCGAGTGGAGCAGCGCAATCCGGAACAAGTGCTGAAATCCGCCGACGAAGCGCTCTACGCGGCTAAAGGCGCAGGACGTAACTGCGTTGTCGCATTCGGCCAGAACCGCCGCGGCGCGGTGCGCATGGACACGGCCGCAGGTTGAGTGATGACGGCGCATTCAGCGCCTGCACAATGATTGTCGGGCGTGGTGGCCAGCAGTAGGTTGGAGCAATCTGCTGACGGAGAAGCCACCATGCCTGAGTACAAAGCTCCCCTGCGCGACATGCGCTTTCTGATCGATCACGTCTTCGACTTCCACGCCAATTACGCCGCCCTCGGCGCCCACGACGCCAGCCCCGACATGATCAGCGCGATCCTCGAAGAGGGCGCGAAGTTCTGCGAGAACGTTCTGGCGCCGCTCAATCGTAGCGGTGACGAAGAGGGCTGCCATTTCGACAACGGCGTGGTGACAACGCCCACAGGCTTCAAGCAGGCCTTCGCACAATACGTCGAGGGCGGCTGGCACGGTCTGGCCGCAGACCCGACCTACGGCGGCCAAGGCCTGCCGAGTTCGCTTGGGCTGGTAATCAGCGAGATGGTCGGCTCCAGCAACACGTCCTGGGGCATGTACCCAGGGCTGACCCACGGCGCGATGTCGGCGATCCACGCCCACGGCAGCGCCGAGCAGAAAGAGACTTACCTGAGCAAACTCACCGCCGGGCAATGGACCGGCACCATGTGCCTGACCGAAGCCCATTGCGGCACCGACCTGGGCATCATCAAGACCCGCGCCGTGCCTCAGGCTGACGGCAGTTATGCGGTCACCGGCAGCAAGATTTTCATCTCTGCCGGCGAGCACGACATGAGCGACAACATCATCCATCTGGTGTTGGCCAAACTGCCGGACGCGCCGGCCGGGACCAAAGGCATTTCGCTGTTTATCGTGCCGAAGTTCTTGCCAGATACGGCGGGCGAAGCGGGCGAGCGCAACGGCGTGTCCTGCGGTTCGATCGAGCACAAGATGGGCATCAAGGCTTCGGCCACTTGCGTGCTCAACTTCGATGGCGCCAAGGGCTATCTGATCGGCGAGCCGAACAAGGGCCTCAACTGCATGTTCACCATGATGAACCATGCCCGCCTCGGTACCGGCATGCAGGGTTTGTGTCTGGGCGAAGCGAGTTTTCAGGGCGCGATCAAATACGCCAACGACCGCTTGCAGATGCGTTCGCTGACCGGTGCCAAAGCCCCGGACAAAGCGGCGGATCCGATCATCGTCCATCCGGATGTGCGGCGCATGTTGCTGACCATGAAAGCCTTCAACGAAGGCAACCGCGCGCTGACTTACTTCACTGCACAATTGCTCGATACCGCGCATCTGAGCAGCGATGCCGACGCGCGTCAGGAGTCCGAAGATCTGTTGGCCTTCCTCACGCCGATCTGCAAGGCGTTCATGACCGACACCGGGCTGGAAGTGACTAACCATGGCATGCAGGTGTTTGGCGGCCACGGCTTCATTCGTGAATGGGGCATGGAGCAACTGGTGCGCGACTGTCGGATCGCGCCGATCTACGAAGGTACCAACGGCATTCAGGCGCTGGATCTGCTGGGTCGCAAGGTGCTGGGCAGTCAGGGCAAGTTGCTGCGCGGGTTTACCAAAATCGTCCATAAGTTCTGCGCGGCCAACACTGAGCATCCACAACTGGGCAGTTTTGTTGCGCAGCTCAATGAGCTGAACCAGCAGTGGGGCGACCTGACCATGAAGGTCGGCATGGCGGCGATGAAGAACCCGGATGAAGTGGGCGCGGCGTCGGTGGATTATCTGATGTACAGCGGTTACATCATCCTCGGCTATCTGTGGTTGCGTATGGCATTGGTGGCGCAGGCGCAACTGGAGGCGGGCGAGGGTGAGGCGGATTACCTGCGCGGGAAGTTGGCGACGTGCGAGTTTTACTTCAAGCGTTTGTTGCCGCGTACGGCAGCGCATCGGATGGCGATCGAGGCGGGGAGTGATTGTTTGATGAAGTTGCCTGCTGAACTGTTTGCGCTTTAAGGAAGATCAAAAGATCGCAGCCTTCGGCAGCTCCTGCAGGGAATCTGGGGTTGGAGGGGCTGCGATTTTTGTGGTGACTAAAAATAACAAAACAGTCACCGGTTGACCCTATGTGTCGCAAAAGTTGTTGAGGTACACTCCGGCTCAACGAAAACACCCTTCCACGAATTACCTGTTTAGATCTTGCGAGGTTTGCCATGGCTGACTACAAAGCGCCGCTGCGCGATATGCGCTTCGTCCTCAATGAAGTGTTCGAGGTCGCCAAACTCTGGGCCGAACTGCCAGCGCTCGCTGAGACCGTCGACGCCGAAACCGTTGAAGCCATTCTCGAAGAGGCCGGCAAGGTCACCAGCAAAAGCATCGCGCCACTGAGCCGCGCCGCTGACGAAGAAGGTTGCCATTGGGCCGACGGTGCCGTCACCACACCGGCAGGTTTCCCACAGGCTTATCAGACTTATGCCGAAGGCGGCTGGGTTGGCGTCGGTGGCGATCCGCAATACGGCGGCATGGGCATGCCCAAAGCCGTATCGGCGCAGGTTGAAGAAATGGTCAACTCCGCCAGCCTGTCCTTCGGTCTGTACCCGATGCTGACCGCCGGCGCCTGCCTGTCGATCAACGCCCACGCCAGCGAAGAGCTGAAAGCAGCCTACCTGCCGAACATGTACGCCGGCGTCTGGGCCGGTTCGATGTGCCTGACCGAGCCGCACGCTGGCACCGACCTGGGGATTATTCGCACCAAGGCCGAGCCTCAGGCCGACGGTTCCTACAAGGTCAGCGGCACCAAGATCTTCATCACCGGTGGCGAACACGACCTCACCGAAAACATCATTCACCTGGTGCTGGCCAAGCTGCCGGACGCCCCGGCCGGTCCTAAGGGCATTTCGCTGTTCCTCGTGCCGAAGTTCATGGTCAATGCCGACGGCAGCCTGGGCGCGCGCAACCCGGCGAACTGCGGTTCGATCGAACACAAAATGGGTATCCAGGCCTCCGCGACCTGCGTGATGAACTTCGACGAAGCCGTGGGTTATCTGGTCGGCGAGCCGAACAAAGGCCTCGCCGCGATGTTCACCATGATGAACTACGAACGTCTGGGCGTCGGCATCCAGGGCCTGGCCACCGGCGAGCGCTCTTACCAGAACGCCGTTGAATATGCGCGTGACCGTCTGCAAAGCCGTTCGCCAACCGGTGCGCAGAACAAAGACAAAGTCGCAGACCCGATCATCGTCCACCCGGACGTGCGGCGCATGCTGCTGACCATGAAAGCCTCGAACGAAGGTGGACGCGCGTTCTCCACTTACGTGGCAATGCAACTCGACACCGCCAAGTTCAGCGAAGACGCCACCACCCGCAAGCGTGCGGAAGATCTGGTCGCGTTGCTGACGCCAGTGGCCAAGGCATTCCTCACCGATCTGGGTCTGGAAACCACCGTGCACGGCCAGCAGATTTTCGGCGGCCACGGCTACATCCGCGAGTGGGGCCAGGAGCAACTGGTGCGTGACGTGCGCATTACCCAGATCTACGAAGGCACCAACGGTATTCAGGCACTGGACCTGGTCGGGCGCAAGATCGTCGGCAGCGGCGGCGCGTTCTACAAACTGTTCGCCGACGAGATCCGCCACTTCACCGCTACCGCGAGCGCCGATCTGGGCGAATTCACCAAGCCGCTGAACGATGCCGTCGGCACCCTCGACGAGCTGACCTCATGGTTGCTGGACCGGGCGAAAACCAACCCGAACGAAATCGGCGCGGCTTCGGTCGAATATCTGCAAGCGTTTGGATACGTTTCCTACGCCTACATGTGGGCATTGATGGCCAAAGCCTCACTGGGCAAAGAAGCGCAGGACGATTTCTATGCCAGCAAGCTTGGCACTGCGCGCTTCTATTTCGCCCGTTTGCTGCCGCGCATTCACTCGTTGAGCGCGTCGGTGAAGGCCGGTAGCGAGTCGCTGTTCCTGCTGGATGCGGCGCAATTCTGATGCGATAACGTCATGTAAGCATTTGCTTACATGACGTGCTGCTGTTCTCCCATAGGCGTAGATTGGATCCACGGCTAATCTACATTTCATGGACGTCGCGCAGGAAGCGCAAAGCAACAACACGGACACGTAGGATTCTGCCAGGGTGGCGGAGTGAAATGGATGTCAGGGAAACAGTCTGCAAAGCCCCGCTTCGGCGGGGTTTTCTTTTGCCTGCAGAAAAGTAGTCAGGCCAACGGATCCAGCGCCGGTTTCACTTCGCGCTCCATCACTTCTTCCAGCAACGTCTGCAAAAGCGCCAAAGGCGCCTGCTGGCGCTGCACATCGCGACAGACCAAGCCCACTTTCAGCGGCACCCGCGGTTCACTCAGCGGTTTCCACAACAGATCCTGATCGTCGTACTCCTTTTGCGAGCGCCCCGGCAGAACCGTCGCCAGTTTGGTGTGCGGCAGGCTGTCGAGAATCCCCACCATATTGTTCAACTCGGCTTGCACCTGCGGGCGTCGTCCGAGGGCGGTCAGTTGCGCCTGCCAGATTTGGCGGATCTGAAACTCTTCACCCAGCAGCAACATGGGCAGTTCGGCGGCCTGGCGCATCGAGACTTTCTTGAATTCGCGCAATGGGTGGTCCGCCGGGATCACTAGCGTCAGTTCATCTTCGTAGAGCATTACGCCGTGCAGGCCCGGTTGGCGTGGCGGCAGATAACTGATGCCAATATCCAACGAGCCGTTGAGCAGTCGTCGCTCGATCTCAAGTCCGGTCAATTCATAAATCTGCACCACCAGATGCGGCTGCGCCTTGCGCACCCGCTCAAGCATTTGTGGCACCAGACTGGTGTGCACCGTTTGCAGCACGCCGATCGCCAGCGTGCGCAAGGCCTGTCCTTTGAAATTCCCCAACGCCTCGCGCGCCCGTTGCAAACCATCGAGCAGCGGCAGGGCATGGTTGTACAAAGTGTGAGCGGCGAGGGTCGGCAGCAGCCGTTTGCTGCTGCGTTCGAACAGAGTGACGTCGAGGTTCTGTTCGAGCTGGCGGATCTGCTGTGACAGTGCCGGTTGCGAGATCGACAGGCGTTCCGCCGCCCGCCCGACATGGCCCTCTTCGTAGACCGCGACGAAATAACGCAGTTGTTTGAAATCCATAAGTAATGCTTATCGAAAATGCTGGTAAATCGAAATGGCCCACAGGCCTCAGTGAGCCTAGTCTAACCGCATTCACAAGGCTTACAGGGCCAGAAAGCGCGATGAATAGCGTTCGCTTCGACAGTGTTTGCATAGGCAGTTCAAAACACCTGAAACGAGGTGTTTTTCAATGAATCTGTTCAGTTTGCGGCGTCAGACGCCGAGTCTTGATGACCTCGCCTTCGAGGCCAATCCCGCAGAAAGCAGCGAAAATCTTAGCGTTGAAAGGCTGATGCCCAGCATCGAACGACCGCAGCAGGTGTTCGTCCGGGGGCAGGGATCGTGGTTGTGGGACAGTAACGACCGCGCGTACCTCGATTTCTCCCAAGCCGGTGGCGCCAACAGCCTTGGCCACAGCCCTTCGGCATTGGTCAAAGCCATCAGCAGTCAGGCGCAGGCGCTGATCAATCCCGGTTTCAACCTGCACAATCGCGGCATGCTCAGCCTCGCCGAGCGCCTCTGCGCCGCAACTTCCAGCGATCAGGCCTACCTGCTCAACAGCGGCAGCGAAGCCTGTGAAGCGGCGATCAAACTCGCGCGCAAATGGGGCCAACTGCATCGCGGCGGCGCCTCGCGGATTATCGTTGCGAAGCAGGGTTGTCATGGTCGCAGCCTGGCGACGATTTCCGCCTCCGACAGCTGCAACCTGCACAACCGGTTTGCGCCGTTGCTGCCGGGTTTCGATCCGGTGCCGTTTAACGATTTGTCGGCCCTGCACGCGGCGGTCGACGCGCAAACTGTAGCGATCATGTTGGAGCCGATCCAGAGCGACGCCGGCGTTGTGCCGGCGACCGAGCATTACCTCAAAGGTGTCGAACGACTGTGCCGCGAATTGGGCATTCTGCTGATTCTCGACGAAGTACAGACCGGCATCGGTCGCTGCGGCACCTTGCTCGCCGAACAATCCTACGGCGTGCGCGCCGATATCGTTGTGCTCGGCAAAGGGCTTGGCGGCGGTGTGCCGTTGGCGGTGCTGCTGGCGCGGGGCAAGGCCTGCTGTTTCGAGGCCGGCGAGCTCGGCGGTACGCATCACGGCAATGCATTGATGACGGCGGCCGGTCTGGTGGTGCTCGACAGTGTGTACGACTGCAGCTTCCTGCAGCAGATCAACGACAACGGCCAGCATTTGCGCGAAGGCCTGGCCCGATTGGCACACCGCTACGACCACGGCGAACTGCGCGGCCAGGGTCTGTTCTACGGACTGACCCTGTCAGACGATTCCGCAGAGGCCGTGGTCCACGCCGCCCTGCATGAAGGCTTGCTGCTCAATGCCCCGCAAGCCAACTGCCTGCGCTTCACCCCGGCACTCACGGTCAGCAAAGCCAACATCGACGAAATGCTCCTGCGCCTGGGCCGCGCCTTTTCGCGAGTGCGCACAGCACAACTGCAATGCCGCAAAGGGATTGCCGTCTGAGCTGAAGTTTCCTACCCGATTTCCAGAACCGTCTCGCGGTATAACGCACGCCCCACGCCTGATTCTTTTGGCGTGGGGCGTTTTTTTTGAGGTGATGGCGATCAAATGGCCGTTGCACTGAACCCTGACGAGCGGCGCAGGTCGATTAGCTTGTATGGCTCAAGTGAGCCAACCCCCATACAGGAGCTGCCCCATGGATTTCATTCGCATCATCATCGCTATTCTGTTGCCACCACTGGGCGTGTTTCTGCAGGTCGGGTTTGGCGGGGCGTTCTGGTTGAACATTCTGCTGACGTTGTGCGGGTATATTCCGGGGATCGTGCATGCGGTGTATATCATCGCCAAGCGCTGAGTTCTGCGGCGCCAAGTCGATAGCTTTCGCGAGCAGGCTCGCTCCCACAGGGGATTTGTGAACGACACAGATCCAATGGGGTAGCGAGCCTGCTCGCTAATGCGGCAACTCGGTTTTGAACGGGGCGCGGTGATCAGTCCGCCAACCCCATCACCCGCCGATAGAACTTCCACTCCTGCTCCAGTGCATGCGCCTGATTGGCCGCGCGGCGGAAGCCATGGCGTTCGTCGGGGTAGTAATGCGCTTCGACCGCGATGCCGTTCTGCTCCAGCGCCGTGACCATGTCGCGGGTCTGTTGCGGGACAACCACGGCGTCTAGTTCTCCCTGAAAGAAGATTACCGGCACCCGGATGTTGCCCGCGTGCAGCAACGGCGTGCGTGCGGCGTAGCGTTCGGCGTCTTGCTCGGGATCACCGATCAGCCAGTCCAGATAATCACCCTCAAATTTGTGCGTTGCCCGAGCTAGCGCGACCGGGTCGCTAACGCCGTACAAACTCGCTCCGGCGCGGAAAACCTGTTTGAACGCCAGCGCACATAATGTGGTGTAGCCGCCTGCGCTGCCGCCACGAATGAATGCGCGTTCACCGTCGATCAAACCCTGCTCGGCAAGATAGTTCACCACCGCACAAGCATCCTCGACATCCACTTCACCCCAGCTCAGATGCAAGGCCTGTCGATATTCGCGGCCATAACCGCTGCTGCCGCGATAGTTGAGATCGGCGACGGCGAAACCGCGTTGCGTCCAGTACTGAATGCGCGGATCAAGCATCGGGTAGCAGGCCGACGTCGGGCCTCCATGGATGAACACCACCAACGGTGGTTTCGTCTCGCCGCTCATGGCGGGATAGAAGAACCCGTGAGCTTGGCCCGAACCACTCGGGTAACGCAGGGTTTGAGGACGGCTGATGCGTTCAGCGGGCAGGGGAGCAACACCACCGGCCAGCACGTTCACTTCACGCGTGGTTCGATCAATGGCGATGACCGCCGAAGGGCTGATCGGCGAGGCGGCAATGCAGTAGATAAATTGCGCATCCAAAGCCAAATGCCGGAAGCGGCTGTATTCGCCAGTGAAATCGTCATCGCCAAGCGTCAGACGCCCGAAACCACCTTCGCTCCAACTGGCTAAAACCGAATTTTCAACAGGCAACCAAGTGCAGCCGCCCAGTTGCCACGGTGCTGGCGCGTGATCGGCTTGCGCAGCAGGTAATGGCTCCAAACCGTCGGAAGTCTCAGCCCACGGCTGCCAGAATCCACCACGATCGGTCAGGCAATAAAGGCGATTTTCGGCATCGAATCGCGGTTGTTGAATGGATTCTTCAAACTCGGCGCCAGCCACGCATTGCGGCGAACCAAATGCACCGTCAGTCGAACGCTCAGCCACCATCAACCGGGTCGACGTCCACGGCTGATGCGGCCGGCTCCACTCGATCCAGGCCAAACGCTTGCCATCCGGGCTGAGTGTTGGCGCAGCATAAAAATCCGCGCCCTCAGCCAGCACATGTCGACGGCCATCAGCCAGATCAATCGCCACCAGCCGATGCTGATCCTGCTGTTCTTCAACCGCCAGCACTTGGCCGAAAGCAAAATGCACATCGCCATAACGGCACTCGCCCGAGGTCAATGCTTCCGGCTCGCCGCCGAGCTTCTGGCGGTACAACTGCTGATCCGCCTCAGCGACGAAAACCACCCCATCCGGCGTCAGACAAAACGCGCCACCGCCATATTCGTACACCCGACTGCGCACACTGAAGCCATCCGGCGTCAGACATTTCGCCACGCCATCGCGCCAATGCCAGATCCGGCAGGCGGCATCTTCGGGGCGATATTCATTCCAGAACAGCCCATTGGCGCCGAGCTGCAACTCGGCGAAGTCCATACCGGCAGCGACGGCTTGCGAAGCGCTGAAAGGCTCAGCCCTTGGCGATGAGGCGTGAGTTTCGTTCATTGCGGAAGGCCAGTTGTTCGATGGTTTGAGTGGCGGTCTCGGCTTCTTCGCGGGCCTTGAGGATCACGCCGTGATGTTCGGACTTGCTGCATACCGGATCGGCATTGCTCGCATCACCGGTGAGCATGAACGCCTGGCAGCGGCAGCCGCCGAAGTCTTTTTCTTTCTCGTCGCAAGAGCGGCACGGCTCGGGCATCCAGTCGTAACCGCGAAAACGGTTGAAGCCGAACGAGTCGTACCAGATGTGCTGCATGCTGTGATCGCGCACATTGGGAAATTGCACCGGCATCTGCCGGGCGCCATGGCAGGGCAGGGCGGTGCCGTCCGGGGTGACCGTCAGAAAGATGCTGCCCCAGCCGTTCATGCAGGCTTTCGGGCGTTCTTCGTAGTAATCCGGGGTGACGAAAATCAGCTTGCATGGATGCCCTTCGGCTTCCAGTTTTGCGCGGTATTCGTTGGTGATGCGTTCGGCACGCACCAGTTGCTCTTTGGTCGGTAACAGGCCGACACGATTGAGCTGCGCCCATCCGTAGAACTGGCAGGTGGCGAGCTCGACGAAGTCGGCTTCCAGCGCGATGCACAGCTCGATGATGCGGTCGATCTTGTCGATGTTGTGCCGATGGGTGACGAAGTTCAGCACCATCGGATAGCCATGGGCCTTCACCGCGCGGGCCATCTCCAGCTTCTGCGCGAAAGCTTTTTTCGAGCCGGCGAGCAGGTTGTTCACTTGCTCGTCGCTGGCCTGGAAACTGATCTGGATGTGATCGAGGCCGGCCTTTTTGAAGTCGCTGATTTTCTGCTCGGTCAGACCGATGCCGGAGGTGATCAGGTTGGTGTAGAAACCCAATTGCCGCGCTTCATGAATCAGCTCGGCGAGATCCTGACGCACCAGCGGCTCGCCGCCGGAAAAGCCCAGTTGCGCTGCGCCCATCTCCCGCGCTTCGCCGAACACCTTGATCCACTGCTCGGTGCTCAGCTCTTTGCCCTGCTCGGCGAAATCCAGTGGATTGGAGCAGTACGGGCATTGCAGCGGGCAGCGGTAGGTCAGCTCGGCGAGCAGCCACAGCGGCAGGCCGATTTCAGGCTTGGCCGGCAGATCAGGCAAGTTCGATCCAGTGCTGCGCACGGGCAACCTCCATGAATTGCTCGATGTCGTCACCGAGCTCGGGCACGCCGGGGAACTGCTCATCGAGTTTGGCAATAATCGCCGCAACGTCGCGCTCACCGTCGATCAAACCACCGATCAATGCGGCGCTGTCGTTGAGCTTGATCATGCCTTCCGGGTAAAGCAGCACATGGCCTTTTTGCGCCGGTTCGTACTGGAAGCGGTAGCCGGGACGCCAGGTCGGGACTTTGCTGCGGTCGAAACTCATAAGGTGATTCCTTTATGCCAGACCCGTTGTTCGGTGACGCTGTGGTACGGCGGGCGGTTCAGTTCGTAGGCCATGCTCATGGCATCGAGCATGCTCCAAAGAATGTCCAGTTTGAACTGGAGAATTTCCAGCATGCGCTCCTGGCCTTCGCGCGTCTTGTAGTGCTCCAGCGTGATCGCCAGACCGTGCTCGACATCACGCCGTGCCTGACCGAGGCGGGTGCGGAAGTATTCGTAACCGGCCGGGTCGATCCACGGGTAATGCTGCGGCCAACTGTCGAGGCGCGATTGGTGGATCTGCGGCGCGAACAGTTCGGTCAACGAGCTGCTGGCGGCTTCCTGCCAGCTGGCGCGACGGGCGAAGTTGACGTAGGCGTCGACGGCGAAACGCACGCCGGGCAGCACCAGTTCCTGGGAGCGCAGTTGATCCGGGTCGAGACCGACCGCTTGCCCGAGACGCAGCCAGGCTTCGATCCCGCCGTCTTCACCGGGGGCGCCGTCGTGGTCGAGCAGGCGCTGGATCCACTCGCGACGGATTTCCCGATCCGGGCAATTGGCGAGGATCGCCGCGTCTTTCAGGGGGATGTTCACCTGATAGTAGAAGCGGTTGGCGACCCAGCCCTGAATCTGCTCGCGAGTGGCGCGGCCTTGGTACATCGCCACGTGATACGGGTGGTGGATGTGGTAGAAGGCGCCTTTGGCGCGCAGGGCCGCTTCGAATTCGGTGGGGGACAGCGGGGTGTCGGTCATTGCGGTTCTCCGGGGAACAACCCTAGAAATAGCTGGTGTCTGTGCCGGCCTTATCGCGAGCAGGCTCACTCCTACAGGTGATCGCATTCCAATGTAGGAGTGAGCCTGCTCGCGATAGACCGCGCAGCGGTCTCAAATGCTTACAACACAATACTCATGCCGTCATACGCTACTTCAACATCCCGCCGCGCCAACTCGGCACGCTCCGGCGAATCTTCGTCGAGAATCGGGTTGGTGTTGTTGATGTGGATAAGCACTTTGCGCTGCTCAGGCAACTGCTCCAGCACTTCGAGCATGCCGCCAGGCCCGTTCTGTGCCAGATGGCCCATCTCGCGACCGGTGCGAGTGCCAACGCCACGGCGCTGCATCTCATCGTCATCCCACATCGTGCCGTCGACCAACAGGCAATCGCTGCCCGCCATGATCTCCAGCAACGGCGCATCGACCTTGCCCAGCCCCGGCGCGTAGAACAGCTTGCCGCCGGTGTTCAGGTCTTCAACGATCAAGCCGATGTTGTCGCCCGGGTGCGGATCAAAGCGATGCGGCGAGTACGGCGGCGCGGCGCTGCGCAATGGCAGGGGGGTGAAACGCAGGTTCGGGCACGCGGCCACGGTGAAGCTCTGGTCGAGTTCGATGCGATTCCAGTCCAGCCCGCCGTTCCAGTGGGTGAGCATCTTGAACAGCGGAAAACCGGTGCTGAGGTCTTCGTGAACCATGTCCGTGCACCAGACCTGATGCGGGCAGCCTTCGCGCAGGCTGAGCAGACCGGTGGTGTGGTCGATCTGGCTGTCCATCAGGATGATCGCGCTGATGCCGGTGTCACGCAGAGCGCGGCCCGGTTGCATCGGGGCGAAGCTTTGCAGCTGCGCGCGGATGTCCGGCGAGGCGTTGCACAACACCCAGTTCACGCCGTCATCGGAAATCGCGATGGACGATTGGGTGCGGGCCTTGGCATTCAGGCTGCCGTCGCGAAAGCCTGCGCAGTTGACGCAGTTGCAGTTCCACTGCGGAAAACCGCCGCCAGCGGCCGAACCCAGAATCTGGACGAACATGAACACTCCATCATTTCAACGCGGAAAATAAAACGCCCCGGCGAGCCGAGGCGTTGCACTGCAATTCTACGTAAGCAGAACTCAGCGGCTGGCGAAGTACATAGTGACTTCGAAGCCGATACGCAGGTCGGTGTAAGCCGGTTTTGTCCAGGACATGGTGTGTCTCCTCAGGGTGGGTGGGATAGCGCTGTCCATAGTTATAGTCCACGGCAGCGCAGAGATGTTCCAAATAGTTAGGCTGCTATGTTACTCAAAATTTCCAGACAAATGCCCGTGAATCTTTGAGAAAGCTCCTTGCAGCCTCGGTAATGATCAATTTGTCGCTCGCCATGGGGTTGCGGGCGCTTGATCGCTGGCGAGGCAGAGCCAGCCGCCTTCTGCATTGATCAAGCGTTGAGCCGCCGCGAGCAATGTCTGGCGATCCAGCTGGCCGATGGCGACCGTCAATTGCGCGAGATAATCCGACGAGTGGCCCGCGAGCCTGGCCTGCCAGAGCAGTTCGGCGGCGTCTTTGCTGGACAGATTGGCGTCGTCGAATTGATCGGCGAGGCTCTTGCGCTGCTGGTCAAAACTCGCCTCATCCAATTGTTCGATTCGCATTGGAAGGCTTTCGAGGAATTGCTGAATATGGCCAAGCACTTCCACTGGTGCACTGCTCGGGGATTGCACGCCGAACAGCATTGCCGCTTGCCCGTGAATTTGGCGCAGTGTGCTGAACACCGCGTAGCCCAATTGCAACTCGACGCGCAGGCGCTGATAGAAAGGCGTTTGGCACAACTGCGCCAACAGTCGCCATGCGGCTTCGTCGGTGATGTCGCGGCTGGGGGGCAGGCAGCACAGCAACAAGGCGTGTTCGCTGGAGGCGGTATCGATATGTCGCCAGAGCTTTTGCGCGGGAATCGTCGTCGGCGCTGGCAACTGATTGTCAGGGATCCCGGGAATACGGCTCAAGGCCAGGCCCATGGCGGATTGCGTTTGTTGGTTGAGGCCCAGAGCAAGGCCGTCCCAGCGCGAAGTTGTCCACAGGTGTTTGGCGTCGTCGCCGGTTTCGGCTGATTGCAGAACATGTTCCGGCAGCGCTTTAAGCAGCTGGCGGATGGCGATCAGTGGCGTTTCCAGCTCGCTGCGCGGCGAATCAGGGTCAACTTGCGTCAGACATTTCAGCGCGTGCTCGAGGACGCTGGGCATCGGCTCTTGCAGACCGGTGAGCTTCAGCAGCCATTGATTGCCAGTGGCGCTAAAAGACAAATCGACCCCGGCTTCGCGCGCGTCCTGCTGAGTTTGCCGAAGACTGCGCTGCAACCTTGAGAGCAGATCAGCACTGGCGGCAGCCTCTACTTGCCAGCGCAGATAGATCGCACCTTCATCGCCAGAGTCTGGCAGCGCCTGGCTGAATTGCATCGGTGAACGCTCACGACGACCGCGTGAGCGATCCTGAGCGAACGTGCGCAGCCCCCGGTGGGCGCTGGTCTGGCCGCGAATCAGCCCGGCATTGGCCAGAGGTTCGCTGGCGCGCAGGAATGGGTTGGCGGCAGGCAGGTGCCAGTGAGCACTGAAGTTATCCACAGTGCCGATTTTGCCGAGGATGTGAACAAGGGCCTTAACGCCTGCCTCGGACAGGCCATTTTCCAACTGTTCACTGTCGAGTCGCGCCAACTGCAGCGCGCCGCTGACTTGCTGCTGGCGCTGAAGCATAACTGCGTATTCTTTGCGCAGTGGCGCCCAATCTTGTTGAGCAAAGAAACTCAGCCAATCCAGCACCTGCGCGCCAATGGCGTTTAACGATTCGGGAGCTGCGATGAACTCCAGATGCAGCAACGCTTGGCTGTCAAAGTGATAGACCGGCGCAGCTTTTAAACCATCAGCCAGATTCTGCTGCTGCAAATGCGCCAGTAACCCGCCTGGTTCGGCGCTGTTCATCCAATGGCAAAGAAACGCCAAAGCCTCGACAGAAGACTCAGGCAAGGCATCGAACGCAAACATCAGGTTGCCGCGCTGTTTGCCGACCTGTTGATAACTTTTCACCGCCAGCGGCAGGGGCATGACCTGCGCAACTTTATCCCCAACCGGCAACATAGACGCGAAATGCTCAGCCAGCGCTTTTAGTTCTTCAAGACTTTGCGGCCCCGCCAGACTCAAGGTCATTTGCCCGGTCTGATAAAACTGTTGGTGGAAATCGTTCAACCCCTGCTGAAACGCCGGATCCTCCACTCTGAGACTGTCCCGATTCCCCGCGTGAAACCCGCGCAACGGATGCTCTGCCGGTAAACCTTCATACAACGCAAACTGCTGCTGAGCCGCAGGATCCTGCGACCAAGCGATAAATTCCGCCTGCAACACTTCGCGTTCACGCAGCTGATCGTCCGGATTCATACACGGCTTGGCGAGCATGTCTGACAAGCGCTCCAGCCCAGCGCTGAACGCTTGTGTCGGCAACTCAAAGAAAAAATCAGTGGTGCGTTCGCGGGTGCTGGCATTCACCTGGCCACCGTGACCTTGCACGTAAGCCATCAGCCCTTCGTCCGCCGGAAAACGCTCGGTGCCGAGAAACAGCAAATGTTCCAGAAAATGCGCCAGCCCCGGCCACGCCAGCGGCACGTCATGGCTACCGGCGGCCACGCGCAAAGCAGCCGCGCAGCGCTTCAGGTCAGGCACATGACGCAGGGTCACGCGCAAGCCATTGGCCAGGGTTTCAGAGTGGGGGCGGGGGTGAGTCGGCGCAGGCATGGGCACTTCCAGAACAGTGAAGTGCCAATGCTAGCGGATTAGCGCTTGTTCAGCGCGCCGTAAAGCTCCGGGCGGCGGTCGCTGAGGTAGCGATTGGCGGCGCGCGAATCGATCATTAGCTGCCGATCCAGTTCTCCGATGATCAATGCTTCGTCGAGTCCGGCCTGAGCGATGCGGCTGCCATCCGGTGCGGCGAGGCTGCTTTGCCCGCAGTAGTGGATCTCGCCTTCGCTGCCGCAGTAGTTGGCGTAGGCCACATAGCACTGGTTTTCGAAGGCGCGCGAACGCACGGTGACATCGGCGACGAAATCGAACGGAATCATGTTCGCCGTCGGCACCAGAATCAGCTCGGCGCCGGCGAGTGCCAGACGGCGGGTGTTTTCCGGAAACTCGAGGTCGTAGCAGATCAGGAAGCCGAGTTTCCAGCCGTTGAGGTCGACGATGGGGAAATCATCATCGCCCGGGCTGAACATCGACCGGTCAAGATCACCAAACAGATGCGTCTTGCGGTAATTGCACAGGCGCTCACCGTTTGAATCAATCAACTGCACGGCGTTGTAAATCTGCCCGTCGGCGGTGCGCTCCGGATAACCGTAAGCAATCGCCAGACCCGCAGCCTTGGCGATCCGACCGATCTGTTGCGCCCATTCACCGTTGTAGACCTCGGCCAAGGTGCTGACCGCTTCAGCGCCGATGTTGTAGCCAGTCATGAACATCTCCGGCAGCACCAGCAGGTCAGCGCCCTTGGCCTCCATCGCCAGTTGATGCAGGCGTTGCAGGTTGGCGGCGGGGGCCAGGGGCAGCGGTGGACATTGGTAAAGGGCTACACGCATCAGGGATTCCTCTTACTCGGGCAGGGCGATAGGGCCGATGTCTTTGAACACATCACCCGGGCCCGGGTTCGCTTTATGTGTCGAACCACCGAAATGCTTCATGATCCCCCACACCGCGTTGAGCGATGTTTGCACCGCGCCTTCGACCCAGGCCGGCGTCCACGAAACGTCGTCGCCGGCGATGAAAATCCCGCGTTGCTCGGCCGGCATGTCGTCCTGCATGAAGTGCGCGTACATGCGCTGGTTGTAGCGATAGTGTCCGGGCAGGGCGCCTTTGAAGGCACCGAGGAAGTACGGGTCGGCTTCCCACGACACGGTGATCGGGTCACCAATGATCCGCGCGGCGATGTCGACTTTCGGGTAGATCTTTTTCAACGCGTTCAACGCCAGCTCAACGCGTTTTTCCACCGGATGCGGGAGCATCTTCAGCGCGTCACTCATCCACGAGTACGACAGGCAGATCACCCCCGGCTTGTCGTCGCCGTTGTCGAACAGATAGGTGCCCCGGGTCAGGCGATCGGTGAGGGTCATGCTCATCAGGTCGCGACCGGTTTCCGGGTCCTTGTCCTTCCAGAACGGCCGGTCGACCATCACGAAAGTCTTCGACGACTGCATGTAGCGCGTGCGGTCGAGGGCCATCCACATTTTCTGCGAGAACAGGCTTTCGTCGCATTCGATCTGGGTGGTCAGCAGCCAGCTCTGGCAAGTGGTCAGCACGGCGGCGTATTCGCGGGTATCGCCGTTATTGTCGGTGACGGCGAAACGGCCATCTGGTGCATGGGCGATTTTCTTCACGCCGGAACGCGGCGCGCCACGGTGCAGGGATTTCAGGCTGGTGCCTTCGGGCCAGTGCACGCAGCGCTCCGGCACATGCCGCCAGATGCCTTGCGGTACTTGCTCGACGCCGCCGACCACCAGATGTTGATGGTCGTCGCAGTTGGTCATCACCACACGGAAGATTTCCAGCATCGAGTTAGGGAAGTCCGAATCCCAGCCGCCGGTACCGAAACCGACCTGACCGAACACTTCGCGGTGATGGAACGACAGCTTGGCGAAGGCTTCGGAGGTGGCGACGAAATCATAGAAAGTGCGGTCGTCCCACAGCGGCACCAAGGTATTCCACAGCTCTTTCAGGCGCGGCACATCGCGGTCGCGAATGGCTTGCTGGATATCGGCGAACTGCGAGCCGGCCTCCAGTGCATCCGCCCAGGCGTCAGCCACTTCCTGAAACAGCGCAGGAAGATCCGCCAGTTTCTGTGCGTAATGGGTTTTGCCTTCCAGGTCGATCACGGTGCTGCCGGAGGCCGGCGTCAGCGGGTTCGGGAAAGGTTTGGTCTCAAGGCCAAGCTTGTCGACGTAGTGATAAAACGCGGTGGAAGACACCGGGAAACGCATGCCACCGAGTTCAGCGACGATGCCGTCCGTGCCATTGAAGGCTTGCGAACGCAGACGGCCACCGAGCTTCGAAGCCTCGTAAACCACCGGTTTCAGACCGAGCTTCATCAACTCGTAAGCCGCCACCAGACCAGCGATGCCCGCGCCGACAATCGCCACTTCAGCGCCATGATTGTGCTCAGGAATGCTGCCGAGTCCGGCCGGGTGTTCGATCCAGTCGTCGAACGCAAACGGAAAGTCCGGACCGAAAATGGTGATTGGTTTCTTACCGTCTGCAGGATGGCGATTGTTCTTGTTCATGGCTGACCTTGCTGGCGACCCGACGCGGGATGCGCGTCTGAGTATAGGAAAAGATGCCAGCCATTCTAGGGAGCGTAGAACACGTTAATAAGACGCAAAGTGTCGTCGTTTTGCCAAATTAGCGATCAATATGACGAGCGGATACTACACACCGATCAGAATTTGGGAGCGAGCCTGCTCGCGAAGAGGCCCTGAAACTCGCCCGAGAAGCCCGATCAAAACCTTAAACCGGCTGCCCTCGATCAATCTTGCTACTCAAAATAATCGACGTGGTCGTCTTCTCCACCCCATCCACCCCGCCAATCTGATCCAGCAACTGATCCAGTTGCTCCGGCGAATCCGTACGCAACCAAGCGACATAGTCAAACTCGCCACTCACCGCACACAGTTGTTGCACCTGCGCCATCGCACTCAACCGGCGCACCACCTCTTTGCCGGAACGCGGCTGCACCTTGATCCCGACATAGGCCTGCAATCCGCCATCGACCACCCGCTGACCCAAGCGCACGCCATAACCGGTGATCACTTTGGCCTTCTCCAGACGTGCCAAACGCGATGTCACGGTGGTGCGCGCAATGCCCAATTGCCGGGCGAGCATGGCCACGCTTTCGCGGGCGTTGATCTGCAGGGCGGCAATTAGTTGACGGTCGATTTCATCGAGCACGGGCGGGCGGGTGTCTGGCAAGGGCGGCTCCATGGTGTGTGGGGGCGGTGAGTTGCGAATGTTACAGGCACTACGAGCGATACGCTGCGGGTGATTTGGAGCGATTCATCCAAGCGTCGACGCTATCGTTGCGCTGAAACAAAACATCGGATATTTGATTTGACTTGCCTGGCCTATTTATCAAGAATGCCAGCAAGAGCGCGAAATCTGCTGCCTTGCAGGGCATTAGCGGACGTAGGTACCTCAGCGATGCTGCAACATCGGTGTAAGGTGAGACCTCTTCATCCCATTTCCTGAGGATGCAAATATCAGGATTCAAACATCAAGGGCAGCCAAATGGCTGCCCTTTTCTTTGTCTTCAAGAATGTACCGCTTGTACAAAAGCTCGCCTTGGCGGTGTTTGTTCATCGCTCTGGCCGGTGCGTGCATGAAGTTCCAGAGGACATGCCCGTTTCGTACATCGACCACGACCAGCATGTCGTTTTTTGCCTCATAGGCATTGATGAATGCCATTCGGTGACCGCCATTATCGTAAAGGACTTTCCAGACTTCGAAAGGTCCCGTGAGCGTATCGATGGCATGTCGAACATAGCGCTCTCGGGAGTCTGGACGTTTCTCAACGATATGAGCCAGTTTGTCTCTCATGACTGCCACCCTCCCAATGGGTGTGAGGATAGTAACGGTCAGTACGGACTCGTCGAGAAACCCAAATTGATCCAGAAGGATTTTGAGGGCGTCTTCTGCGTTGTCAGCCCTTTTCATCTCGTCGATTGCCGCTGACCGAAGTTCTCTCGATAACGTTCTCAGATCAGGTAAAGCAAGGTTGATCCAGGTTGGTTGGTGGGCTGCTTCCTTTATCAGTGACGCAGCATTCACGAGCATAAAAACAATCCTGGACGGGCGGTGGCGTCCGGAGATTACTCGTCTGGAGAATTGGTCGACAACGCGCGGAGAGGGGGGGGAAACATAGTTTGGGAACATTCCTACAGATCTTGCGGTTATATTCCTAACAATGCGTTTCCGAACATTGCGCTCGCCAAGACTTCGAACCTCAATCCATCACCCAAAAAAAAGCCGCGCATTTGCGCGGCTTTCAATTTGGTGGGCCCACACGGACTTGAACCGTGGACCAAAGGATTATGAGTCCTCTGCTCTAACCAACTGAGCTATAGGCCCTCAGTAGGCCGCGGATTATAGCGACGGTTTCTCGGCTGTGCTATCCGAATAATCCGATACGGTTACACGAAGAAACGTCGCGGCGAATTCTTCCGGCGGTAGCGGCAGGCTGACGATGTAGCCCTGGATCTGTTCGCAGCCTTCGGCGGCGAGAAATTGTTGTTGCGCCTGGGTTTCCACACCTTCGGCGATGATCGTGAATTGCATGCTCCGGCCCAGCGCAATGATGGCCCGGACAATGGCCGCATCATGGGGATCGTCGGGCAGTCCGCGAACGAATGATTGGTCGATTTTGAGGATATCCAGCGGCAAGCGTTTGAGGTAACTGAGCGAAGAATATCCGGTACCGAAGTCGTCGATCGCCAGTTGTACGCCGAGGTGTTTGAGCTGGTGCAACACGGCCAGCGCCTCTTCGGCCTGACTCATGATGAAATTCTCGGTAATTTCCAGTTGCAGTAAATCCGGCTGCAGGCCGTTGTCGTTGAGCAGTTGTTCGATGCGTCCGAGTAGATTTGGCTGACGCAGTTGCGCGCCGGCGAGGTTCACCGAGAGCGGGCCGAGGCTGTCGTAGACCTGATTCCATTCGAACATCTGCCGGCACGCGGTCTCCAGCACCCAGTCACCGATCTGCAGGATCATGCCGTTCTCTTCCGCGAGCGGAATGAAATGCTCTGGCGGCACGTCGCCGAAGGTCGGATGGCGCCAGCGGATCAGCGCTTCGGCACCGACCAGGCTGTGATCCTCCAGACTGATTTTCGGCTGGTAGTAGAGAAACAGTTCATCGCGCTCGATGGCCCGGCGCAGTTCGTGTTCCAGCGCGATGCGCTCGCTGGCCTGGGCCGTGAGATCGCGAGTGTAGCTCTCGACGCGGTTGCGGCCCTTGGCCTTGGAGCGGTACATCGCCGCGTCGGCGTTTTTCACCAAGGTGGCGACGTCACAACCGTCCCGTGGGTAGAGGCTGGTGCCAATACTGGCGCTGATGAAGAACTCATGTTCGCCGGCCTGAAACGGCGCACCGAAACAATTGAGCAGTTTGGTGGCGATGTTGTCGGCGTCGCTGGCCTGTTGCAGGCCGGGCAGCAGGATGATGAATTCGTCACCACCCAGACGCGCCACGGTATCGATGTCGCGCAGTTGCTCTTTCAGGCGCACGGCGATGCCCTTGAGCAGCAGGTCGCCGACCGGGTGACCGAGGCTGTCGTTGATGTGTTTGAAACGGTCGAGATCGAGAAACAGCACGGCGCCTTGACCGCCGTTTTCCTGCTGACTGTTCAGTGCCATCAGCAAGCGGTTTTCGAACAGCGTGCGGTTCGGCAGGCCAGTGAGCGGGTCGTGGTGCGCCTGATAGTCGAGTTTGGCTTGCGCATGCTTGAGGCTGGAGATGTCGGCAAACACCGCGACAAAGTGGGTAATGAACTTGTCGCGATTGCGTACGGCACTGATGGTCAGCCAGCTCGGGTACAACTCGCCGTTCTTGCGCCGGTTGGAGATCTCGCCCTGCCAGTGACCTTCGTCGGTCAACTGGTGCCACATTGCCGCGTAGAACGCGCTGTCATGCAGGCCGGAGGCGAGCAGGCGCGGTGTATGGCCGAGCGCTTCGCTTTCGCTGTAACCGGTAATCTCGGTGAAGGCGCGGTTGACCGCACTGATGTGCTGTTGGGTGTCGGTGATCAATACGCCTTCGGCAGTGCTTTCGAACACAGTGGCGGCCTGTTGCAGTTTTTCCTGCATCAGATGACGCTCGGTGATGTCGCGGGCGATGGTCAGCATGCAGTCTTCTTCACCGATCGGCAGCGGACGGCTGGAGACTTCACAGAGGCGAATCTGCCCGTCACTGCGGCGGATATGGCAGGTAAAGTCACGCACAAAGCCGTCGCGGTGCAACAGGTCTAGCATCTGTTTGCGCTCGTTGAGGTTGACCCAGATGCCCAGATCCAGCGCCGACCTATCCACCGACATGGCGCTATTGAAACCGGTGATACGGCTGAAACCCTCGTTGACCTCCAGTAGCAGGCCATCGCTCTGGCGTGACAACAACAAACCATCCGGCGAGGCATGGAAGGCTTTGGCGAATTTCTCTTCGGAGGTTTGCAGCTGCTGCTGGGTTTCCTTGAGCTGGGTGATGTCACGTACAACGACCACCAAGGCTGGCGTGGTGTCCAGATCGAACGGCTCGGCGGAAATCAGACCAGTGAACAGTTGGCCGTTGTTGCGGCGAAAGGGCATCTCCAGGTTGCGAATGCTGCCCGCCTGCAAACGTTGCAGCAGTCCCGGACCAACGCCGGGAATGCCCCAGATATTCAGCTCGGTCGCCGTCTGCCCAAGGACTTCCTCGGCTTTCAGCCCGATCTGTTCTTCAAACGCTTCGTTGACCTCCAGCAGGCAACCGTCGGACAGCCGTGCAATCACCAGAATGTCCGGGCATTGCTGGAAGACCGAGGCGAACTTTTGCTCCGAGAGCTGCAACGCCTCTTCAGTGCGCTTGATTTCGCTGATGTCGATCATCAGGCCGCGCATTACCGGCTCATGACCATGTTCGATCAGGCTGACGATGTCGCGCACCCACAAGCAGCGGCCATCGGCGGTGATCACTCGATAGTCGACGATGTGATCACGGCCTTCGCGCAGGGCTTCCTTGCAGTAGCTTTGCGTACGGGTCAAATCTGCCGGGTGAATGATGTTGTGCCAGAAGCCGGGGATCAGCCAATGGGATTGTGGGTAGCCGAGCAGGTCTTCGGCGTGGGGCGAGACATAGCTGTAGGTGAAGTCGCTTATCCGCGCTTCCCAGGCGATGGCCGACAGGCTCTCGACCAGGCCGCGATAGTGATATTCGCTGCTGCGCAGTTCCTGTTCGAGGTCGATGCGTCGGGCGATTTCCGAACTCAGGCGGCGGTTGATGCGGATTACCACGGCAAGAATCGTCACCAACAGCAACAGCCCCGGCAAACCGTAGATCAACAGATCCGACCAGAATGTCCGATGATCAAGGACGTTGCCGACCCAGTGCTCCTGAATGCTGCTGATTTCATCAGGGCTCATGTCCGCGAGCACTTTGTCGAGAATTCCCACCAGTACTTTGTTGTCGCGGGGCACGGCCATTGCCAGTTGGTAGCGATAGGGGGTTTCGCCGCTGACGTACAGGCCGTCGAGCTTGAGCTGGCGCAGGCTCCAGACGCTGGATGCGAGGTCGCCGACCACAGCGTCCACTTCGTCGATCGCCAACGCCTGCAGCGCCGAACTGACATTGGGCATGGCGACCAGATTCAGATCGGGGTGGTGGGTGCGCAGCAGTTCGTGGGGCGCATAGTTTTCCACCACGGCGATTTTCAAACCGTACAGGTCGTCGAGTTTGCGCGGTTGCGCGCCGCCGATGTGCGCGAGGATCACGATCGGGAAATCAAGATAGGGGCGAGTGAACGACAGGTAGGTCTGGCGTTCAGGGGTGGACATGATGCCGGGCAGAAGGTCGATCTTGCCCGATTTGACCTGTTCCAGTACCACCGTCCAGCTCACGGGCTCGATCGGCGTCAACTTGATCGCCAGGCGTTGGCGAATCACGTCGATATAGTCCGCCGCCAGGCCCTGGTAGCGATTCTGATCGTCGCGAAACTCAAAGGGCGGCCACGACGCGTCGACACCCAGGCGCAAGTCCGGGTGAGCCGCCAGCCAGCTACGTTCTTCATCGGTCAGAGTCAGCGCGTCAGCCGTTGCGGTCCAGATCATCAGTGACAGCAAAAAAAGCACGGACGCCAATCTGGGCATAACGCTCTCGTTATGGCTCGGGGATGATTGTTTCGAGTGTAGACGGGGTATGCGGGGGAGGGGCGTTGCGAAGGATTTAATCTGCCATATAAACAAAACCCCCGGCCTGGGCCGGGGGTTCTGGTATCACTCGTCGAGGAAGGAGCGCAGATGCTCGCTTCGCGTCGGGTGGCGCAGCTTGCGCAGTGCCTTGGCTTCGATCTGACGGATCCGCTCACGCGTTACGTCAAACTGTTTGCCCACTTCTTCGAGTGTGTGGTCGGTGTTCATGTCGATACCGAAACGCATGCGCAGTACTTTGGCTTCACGGGCAGTGAGGCCGGACAGCACTTCGCGAGTCGCTTCTTTCAGGCTCTCAACAGTGGCGACATCGATTGGCGACTGCATGGTCGAGTCTTCGATGAAGTCACCCAGATGGGAGTCTTCGTCATCACCGATCGGGGTTTCCATGGAGATCGGCTCTTTAGCGATCTTCAATACCTTGCGGATCTTGTCCTCAGGCATCTCCATGCGTTCGCCCAGCTCTTCCGGCGTCGGTTCGCGACCCATTTCCTGCAACATCTGCCGGGAAATACGGTTGAGCTTGTTGATCGTCTCGATCATGTGCACCGGAATACGGATGGTGCGGGCCTGGTCGGCGATCGAGCGAGTGATCGCCTGACGGATCCACCAGGTGGCATAAGTCGAGAACTTGTAACCACGACGGTATTCGAACTTGTCCACCGCTTTCATCAGGCCGATGTTGCCTTCCTGGATCAGATCGAGGAATTGCAGGCCGCGGTTGGTGTACTTCTTGGCGATCGAGATCACCAGACGCAAGTTGGCTTCAACCATCTCTTTCTTCGCGCGGCGGGCCTTGGCCTCACCGATCGACATGCGACGGTTGATGTCCTTGATTTCTGCGATGGTCAGACCGGTCTCGGTTTCCAGCGCGATCAGTTTCTGCTGGCAACGAATGATGTCCGGCTGCACGCGACCGATGGCTTCGGCGTACTTGCTCTTGCCTTTGGCCAGGGCGTCGGACCAGCTTTCGTCGACTTCGTTGCTCGGGAACTGACGCAGGAAATCGGCGCGTGGCATACGTGCATCACGTACACACAGTTGCATGATCGCGCGCTCTTGCTGACGCAGACGATCCAGGGCACCGCGAACACGCTCGACCAGGCCTTCAAATTGCTTCGGCACCAGTTTGATCGGCATGAACAGCTCGGCCAGTACCAGCAACTCGGCAATCGCTGCCTTGTTGTTGCGACCGTGCTTTTTCAGGGCCTTGCGGGTGATTTCCATCTGATCAGCCACGGCGCCAAAGCGCTGGGCAGCGATGACCGGATCCGGACCGCTTTCGGCTTCTTCTTCGTCATCGGAAGATTCGGCTTCATCGTCGTCGGTTTCGTCGTCGGCTTTCGCCACTTTCGCTTCGACAGGCGGCGGCACTTCGGCAGGCGGCGCAATGCCGTCGTCCGGGTCGATATAACCGCTCAGAACGTCGGACAGGCGACCACCTTCGGTGGTGACGCGAGTGTACTCGGAGAGAATGTGGTCAACCGTGCCAGGGAAGTGCGCGATTGCGCTCATCACTTCACGGATGCCCTCTTCGATACGCTTGGCGATTTCGATTTCGCCTTCACGAGTCAGAAGCTCGACCGTACCCATTTCACGCATGTACATGCGCACTGGGTCAGTGGTGCGACCGATATCGGTCTCCACCGCTGCCAACGCAGCGGCTGCTTCTTCCGCAGCGGCCTCGTCGGTATCGGCGTCGGCCAACATAAGGGCGTCCGCATCCGGAGCACTCTCGTGTACGGGGATCCCCATGTCGTTAATCATGCGGATGATGTCTTCCACCTGCTCTGGATCTGAAATATCCTCGGGCAGGTGGTCGTTGACCTCGGCGTAAGTCAGATACTTCTGCTCACGACCCAGTTTGATCAACTCAATAATACGAGACTGCTGTTGCGCTTTTCCGGACATAACACCCTATCCACTGAAGGTCTTGGCGGGCAAAAAACAAGCCGAGGATTATACCTGAGCTATGACCTCACGCGCCAGTTGAGGTCGGGTTTGATGCGGAAACATTGCGACTTAATAGGTCGCGCAGTTGATTTTTCTCTTCGATACTCAGTTCGCTTTGACGCGCTTTCCTGAGCAACTGTTCCAGATTTCGCTCGCGTTGGCGGGCTGACAAGCTAGTAATGGTGTCGAAAAACTGTTGTTCAAGGTTATCTCCGTCAATCAGCCACTCCTTTTCTGCCAGCGCCTTGAGCAAACGACCCTGTTCAGTGCCGTGCCATCGCGCGATCAACTGAAATGAGTTTAGCTTGGGATTCTTCTGTACGGCTTCGAGCAGCGCCACAAGTAACTGGGCGTTGGTCTGATTCTCGTCCGCAATGTGCCCGGCATCTTCGACGCGCTCGGCCAGTTGCGGGTGATGGAGCAGGGTGCGCAGGGCAGTCAGGGTAGGCGATTCGACACCGATCGGCGTGCGCGGGCGCTGTTGTTCGCGATCACCGCCACGTTTGCCATTCTTGTCCCAGGGTTTCTTGTCCCATTTTTTGCCGCCAGCGCCGGGTTTCTTTGGCGTCCACTCCTGCTGCGGCACATACATGTCCTGTGCCTGCGGCTGATGGTAGTCGCTGTAGTCCGGCATCGCGTCGTAATCGATGCCCGGATCGTAGGCGGGCGGTGCTTCCTGCGGCGCACTTTGTGCAAGCTGGCTGACGGTTTCACTGCTCAGACCAGTAATTTCGGTCAGGCGTTGACGCATCAGGATCCGCAGGTTGGCGCCCGGCACTTTGTCGATCAGTGGCGCAGCGAGGGTGGCCATGTGCGCCTTGCCCTCAAGCGAGCGCGGGTCGGCTTCTTCGGTCAGTTGCTGGAAGAAATAATCCGCCAGCGGCTGAGCATGCTGATTGATCCTCGCCTTGAACGCATCAGTGCCTTCGGCGCGCACCAAGGTGTCCGGGTCTTCGCCTTCGGGCAGAAACAGAAAACGGGCGCGACGCCCGTCCTGCAGGCTTGAAAGCGTTGCTTCCAGTGCGCGCCATGCGGCGTTGCGGCCAGCCTGATCGCCGTCGAAGCAAAACAGCACGTTCGGCACTACGCGGAACAGACGCTTCAAATGTTCTTCGCTGGTCGCGGTGCCGAGCGTCGCGACGGCATTTTTCAGCCCTTGCTGAGCGAGGGCGATGACGTCCATATAGCCTTCAACGACGATGATTTCGTCGAGGTTGCGGTTGTTCTTGCGCGCTTCATAGAGGCCGTAGAGTTCCTGACCTTTATGGAATACCGGGGTTTCCGGTGAGTTCAGATACTTCGGCTTGTCGTCGCCGAGTACGCGGCCGCCGAAAGCGATAATTCGCCCACGGGTGTCGCGGATCGGGAACATCACGCGATCGCGGAAGCGGTCATAGCGTTTGCCGGTTTCGGCGTTCTCGATCAGCAGGCCGGCGTCGATCATGGCTTTTTGCTGAAGCGTGTCGCTGCTCAAATGCTTGAACAGGTTGTCCCAGCCCGGCGGTGCGAAGCCGAGACCGAAGTCCCGGGCGATCTCGCCAGTCAGGCCGCGGCCCTTGAGGTAGTCCACTGCAGCTTTTCGCGATGGATGGCTCTTGAGCGCCTGCCGATAAAAGTCGGCGGCAGCGGTGAGCAGCGGATACAGCGGCGAATCGGTCGGTTGGCGCGGTTTGTGCGGTCGGCCGCTTTCTTCGCGAGGGATTTCCATGCCGGCGGCTTTCGCCAGATCTTCGACAGCCTGGGGGAAGTCCAGGTTGTCGTGATCCATGAGAAAGCCGAGGGCGTTACCGCCGGCGCCGCAGCCGAAGCAATAATAAAACTGCTTGTCGGGGCTGACGCTGAAGGACGGAGTTTTCTCTTTGTGAAACGGGCAACAGGCGGTGTAGTTCTTGCCGGCCTTCTTCAATTGCACGCGCGAACTGACCACATCGACGATGTCGGTGCGGTTCAGCAGGTCGTCAATGAAGCTCTGGGGAATCAGCCCGGCCATGGCGTTCTCGTCGTCTGCGCTGTAATAAGTCCGATGCGTAAGGCTGGCGGACGCGGGTCATTGTTTGAAGCGCGCAAATATGCGGCTCGACCGGTGTCGTCTGCGTAATCGCTGTCGGGAAGTGTATCTGCCGAAAATCCACTGACGTTAGTACTCATCAGCCTTCGACTATTTGAAAGTGTTGCGCTGAATCCGCTGACAGCCGGTTAGGGGCCTCGGATAGCTCAATAAAGCGGGCACGCATGCAGGTGCCTTGGGCTGATCGTCGTAAGAGGAATCAGTGGGTGTGCTCGTCAGTAGCCTTGAAAGGCTCGTCAGAAAAGACGTGCACCGCTGGCAAAAGAGCCAGGTCTGACGTGTAAAGCAGATTCGTCTTGGTCGCGTCTGCGGCTTCGACGTTGAAGCATCAAGCGTTTTACGCAAATGCCATTAGCCCGGCTGAGAGCCGGGCTTAGGCAAAGAAGCTTGCAACGAACGTCTGTGTATTAGTACAGACGAACGGCGCGGCGCTGTTCGCGCTGAACTTTCTTGGCGTGACGCTTAACAGCGGCTGCTGCTTTGCGCTTACGCTCAGAAGTTGGCTTCTCGTAAAATTCGCGGCTACGAACTTCAGCCAGTACACCGGCTTTTTCGCAGGAGCGCTTGAAACGACGCAGAGCTACGTCGAAGGGTTCGTTCTCTTTAACTTTGACGGCTGGCATCCAGAGCTACCTTCATTCATTACCGGGGTCAACATCCTCGCGGCAAAAGAGCACTTGAAGACGTCGGTTTTTAAGGGTTGCGGATGTTAACCCCTCATCGCTCGGAATGCAAAGCCTCTGATCGAAAACCGCTGGTCGGGGCATCACGTGGCGACTATTATGCGCGCCTTCGAATTCAGCCTAAACAAGGCGCAAACCCATGCTAGTACTGGGATTAGAAACCTCCTGCGACGAAACCGGCGTCGCATTATATGACAGTGAACGGGGCCTGCTGGCCGACGCGCTGTTCAGTCAGATCGACCTGCACCGCGCTTATGGCGGTGTGGTGCCGGAGCTGGCCTCGCGTGACCACGTCAAACGCATGCTGCCCTTGATTCGTCAGGTGTTGGCCGAGGCGGACTGCGTACCGACCGAGATCGATGCGATCGCCTATACCGCGGGTCCTGGGCTGGTTGGCGCGCTGCTGGTCGGTGCTTCCTGCGCTCAGGCGCTGGCGTTTGCCTGGGGCATTCCGGCGCTCGGCGTGCATCACATGGAGGGGCATTTGCTGGCGCCGATGCTGGAGCCGAAACCACCGGAATTCCCGTTCGTCGCTTTGTTGGTGTCCGGCGGCCATACGCAGCTGGTTCAGGTGGATGGCATCGGCCAATACAGCCTGCTCGGCGAGACGCTCGACGACGCCGCGGGCGAAGCGTTCGACAAAACCGCGAAGATGATGGGCCTCAATTATCCGGGGGGGCCGGAAATCGCCAAACTGGCCGAGAAGGGCGTCGCAGGACGTTTTACCTTCCCGCGTCCGATGTGTGATCGCCCGGGTCTGCAATTCAGCTTCAGTGGTCTGAAAACCTCTGCGCTCAACGCCTGGCAGCAGTGCGTCAGCGCCGGGGACGACAACGAGCAAGCCCGTTGCGACATCGCGCTGGCGTTCCAGCAGGCCGTGGTGGAGACTTTGACCATCAAGTGCAAGCGTGCCCTGAAACAGGCCGGCATGAAGCGTCTGGTGATCGCTGGCGGCGTCAGTGCCAACAAGGCCTTGCGAGTTTCGCTGGAGAAAATGCTCGGCGATATGAAAGGTGATGTGTTCTACGCCCGTCCCGAGTTCTGCACCGACAATGGCGCGATGATCGCGTTTGCCGGTTGCCAGCGCTTGCAGGCCGGTCAGCAGGAAAGTCTGGCAATCAGCGTGCAGGCGCGCTGGCCAATGGAGCAATTGTCGCCGTTGTGATGAGAGGCGCTCATGGCCGGTATTTAAAAATGCCGTTCGCGCCCGGCAAACAGGTCGCGTAGATTGCCGCGATGGCGCCAGACGATCAGCAAGGTCAGCGCGCTCATCGGCAACAGCGCCTCCGGTTCCTGCCAGGCCAGCAACGGCAGGGTCAGCGGCGTGGCAATCAGCGCGGCCAGCGAGCTGGTGCGGGTCAGGTAGAACGTCAGCAGCCAGGCGCACACGGCCAACAGCGCAGCGGGCGGATACAGGCCCAGCAGCATCCCGGCAGCGGTGGCGACACCTTTGCCACCACGGAAGCGGAAATACAGCGGGAACAGGTGACCGATCACGGCGCACACGCCGATCCACGCCTGATCCTGCAGCGAAAGGCCGACAGCCGAGGCGATCAGCACCGGCACCAGGCCTTTGCACAGATCACCCAGCAGGGTCAGGATCGCCAGTTTGCGACCGGCCAGGCGCAGCATGTTGGTGGCACCGGCATTGCCCGAGCCACTCATTCGCGGATCCGGATTTCCGGTCAGGCGGCTGAGCAAAATGGCGAAGGACAGCGAGCCGAGCAGGTAGGCGAAAGTCGCCAGTAACCAAAACATGCTAACTATTCCGGGCGAGGACGCCCTGATTCTAACGGCGCATTGCGCCCTTGTCGTGCAGCGGAGAGAAGTGCTTGGACAGAGTGTTTATCGAGGGCCTGGAAGTCGACACCGTCATTGGTGCCTACGACTGGGAGCGCGGCATCCGACAGTGCTTGCGACTTGATCTGAGCTTCGCCTGGGACAATCGCCCGGCCGCCGCCGGTGACGACCTGACCCTGGCGCTCGACTACGCTAGCGTTTCCACGCGGATTCAGGCTTTTGCCGAGCAGGCGCAGTTTCAGTTGGTCGAGACCTTTGCCGAGCGTCTGGTCGAAGTGCTGATGAGCGAATTCAGCATCACGTGGGTGCGTCTGAAGCTGACCAAGCCTGGCGCCGTTCCGGCTGCGAAGGGTGGCGTGGGTGTGGAGATCGAGCGCGGATGTCGCTGACTCAGGTCTATCTCGGGCTCGGTAGCAATATCGAGCGCGAAACCCATTTGCGTGCCGGACTCGACGCTTTAGCGACATTTCTGGTGGATATCCGCTGTTCGGCGGTGTTCGAGAGCGCACCTGTGGGGATCAAGAGCGGGCCGTTCTTCAACTTTGTGGTGTCGGCGTTTACCGATCTACCGTTGATGGAACTGGATCGACGCTTGAAATTCATCGAGGCGGATAACGGTCGCTACGCGCCTGATCGCAAAGGCTTGCCGCTGGATATCGACGTGCTGCTGTATGGCGAGCTGGCGGGGAATTTCGACGGGTTGGTTCTGCCACGTGCCGAGATTTTGAAAAATGCTTTTGTGCTGTGGCCGTTGTCGCTGATTGCGCCGGATCGCGTGCATCCGGGTGCGGGAAAAAGCTTCGCGACGTTGTGGGCTGAGGCGCAGATCGACCAAGTGCTGGCGCCGGTCGCGTTCGAGTGGCGTGGGCAGCGGCTCACGCCTTCAGATTTGCTTTAGATCGACTGACGTCTTCGCGAGCAGGCTCGCTCCCACAGGGAAATGCATTCCAAAATGTGGGAGCGAGCCTGCTCGCGAAGCTTTTCAAGCGGACGCCGCGTCTTTGTAGGCTTTCAGCGCCTTCAGTCGCTCACGCTTGAGCGCTTCGCCCAGCTCCGGGCCTTTGAATCCCTTCTCTAGCAATGGCTGCACCGCGACTTCCCGTGCTGCCTTCGCCGCACCACGCAAATAATCGGCCTGTGGATAACTTCTCTGCTCGAGCCCCTTGCGGCCCCGCGCATCCATCTCGCACGCAACAATGAACTCTTCAAACCGCTGCGGCCGGCGATACACGTCAAAACTCTGCAGCAACTCCAGCAATGTCGAAGCCTTCAGCTCCAGCGCCCGGTGGCAATGGGTGTGGTACTGGCCGACCAGTAGTGCCAATTCCTGACAATCCTTGGGTGCCTTAAAGCGTTCGCAGACCGCTTTGATCAGCTTCAACCCCGTGTGCTCATGGGCGATGTGTCGCGGCCACTGTTCTTCCGGGGTCAGACCTTTGCCGAGATCGTGCAGCAGGCAAGCCCAGCGCACGGTCAGCGGTTGTTTGTACAGCGCCGATTGCTCCAACACGCTGAGCGTGTGCAGGCCGGTGTCGATTTCCGGATGATGCGCTTCCGGTTGTGGCACGCCAAAAAGCGCGTCGACTTCCGGCATCAGTACTTTCAGTGCGCCGCAGTCGCGCAGCACCTGAATGAACACCTGCGGCTGATCTTCCATCAATGCCCGGGAGATTTCCTTCCAACTGCGTTCGGCAGTCAGTGCTTCGAGTTCGCCGGAGTCGCTGAGCTGACGCATCAGTTCGAGCGTCTCTGGCGCGACGGTGAAACCGAGTCCGGCATAACGCGCAGCGAAGCGGGCAACGCGCAATACACGGAGGGGATCTTCGGCGAATGCCGGAGAAACATGGCGCAGTATTCGATCTTCCAGATCGCGCTGACCATGGTACGGATCGGTCAGATTCTGTTGATCGTCCTCGGCCATGGCGTTGATGGTCAGGTCGCGACGGATCAGATCTTCTTCAAGCGTGACTTCGGGGCTGGCGTGAAAAGTGAAACCGCCATAACCGCGCCCGCTTTTGCGCTCGGTGCGGGCGAGGGCGTATTCCTCGCCGCTTTTTGGATGAAGAAACACCGGGAAATCCGCACCGACCGGGCGATAACCCTGGGCGAGCATTTCTTCGGTGGTGGCACCGACCACCACCCAATCGATGTCCGTGACCGGTTTGCCCAGCAAGCGATCACGAACGGCGCCGCCAACCTTGAAAATCTGCATAAAAAACCTCCGTTAGCCCGACAGGATAACCCTTGCGTCAGACTTTCGGAGGCCAGAACCGGATCAAAGATGAATGACGGCCAGATCCAGTCGACCGTAATCCCCTTCGCTGTGTTCACTGCGTGGCGGAACGTGATGGGTTTTCATGATCTGGTCGCCTTGCAGGGTTTCCAGGTGGATATCGAAGCCCCACAAGCGATGCAGGTGTTTGAGCACCTCGTCGGTGGAATCTCCCAGCGGTTTGCGATCGTGCTGTTGGTGACGCAAGGTCAGTGAGCGGTCGCCGCGTCGATCGATGCTGTAGATCTGCACGTTCGGTTCACGATTGCCGAGGTTGTATTGCGCGGCCAGGGTTTCGCGGATGATCCGGTAGCCGGGCTCGTCATGAATCGCAGGCACCAACAAGTCGTCCTTCTGATCGTCATCCATGATGCTGAACAGTTTCAGGTCACGGATCACCTTCGGCGACAGATACTGCAGGATGAAACTCTCATCCTTGAAGCTGCTCATGGCGAACTTGATGGTCGACAGCCAGTCAGTCCCGGCGATTTCCGGGAACCAGCGACGATCCTCTTCGGTAGGCTCCTCGCACATGCGCCGAATGTCGCGATACATCGCAAAGCCCAGCGCGTAAGGGTTGATGCCGTTGTAGTAGGGGCTGTCGAAGCCTGGCTGAAACACCACACTGGTGTGCGAGGTGAGGAACTCCATCATGAAGCCTTCGGTGACCAGGCCTTCGTCGTACAGGTCGTTCATCAGCGTGTAATGCCAGAACGTTGCCCAGCCTTCGTTCATCACCTGGGTCTGACGCTGCGGATAGAAATACTGAGCGATCTTGCGCACGATCCGCACGATTTCGCGCTGCCACGGCTCCAGCAACGGCGCGTGTTTCTCGATGAAATACAGGATGTTTTCCTGCGGCTCGGCCGGGAAACGCGCGTTGTCCCTGTCACTGTACTTGTCCGCGCCTTTGGGGATCGTGCGCCACAGATCGTTGATCTGCTTCTGCAGGTGCTCTTCGCGATCCTTCTGCCGCCGGCGTTCCTCTTCGGCGGAAATCGGATACGGACGCTTGTAGCGGTCGACGCCGTAGTTCATCAGCGCATGGCAGGAGTCGAGCAGGTCTTCCACCGCGTCGATGCCGTGGCGCTCTTCGCACTGCATGATGTACTGCTTGGCGAACACCAGGTAATCGATGATCGAACTGGCGTCGGTCCAGGTGCGGAACAGGTAGTTGCCCTTGAAGAAACTGTTGTGGCCATAGCACGCGTGCGCTACCACCAGCGCCTGCATGCAGATGGTGTTTTCTTCCATCAGGTAGGCGATGCAAGGGTCGGAGTTGATCACGATTTCGTAGGCCAGGCCCATCTGCCCGCGGCTGTAGGACTTTTCGGTGCTGAGGAAGTGTTTGCCGTAGGACCAATGGTGATAGCCCAGTGGCATGCCTACCGAGGCGTAGGCGTCCATCATTTGCTCGGCGGTGATCACTTCGATCTGGTTGGGATAGGTATCCAGGGCGTAGCGGGCCGCGATCCGGGCGATTTCGCGGTCGTAGGTCTGGATCAGCTCGAACGTCCATTCGGAGCCGGTGGAAATGGGTTGGCGCTTCTGCTCTTTGGCGGTCATGTCACTAACCTGCGCTGGAAGAGTTCACGGAAGACCGGATAGATATCCCCGGCCGAGACCAGTTGCTGCTGGGCAAAAGTGTCAGAGAAGGCTTCGGCGATGCGTTCGTACTCGTACCACAGGGCCTGATGTTCGCGCGGGGTGATCTCCACATAAGTGTAGTACTGCACAAACGGCATGATCTGGTTGATCAGGATGTCGCGGCAGATCGGCGAGTCATCGTTCCAGTTGTCGCCGTCGGAAGCCTGCGCCGCGTAGATGTTCCACTCGTTGCTCGGGTAACGCTCGGCCATGATCTCCTGCATCAGTTTCAGGGCGCTGGAAACGATGGTGCCGCCGGTTTCCCGCGAATAGAAAAACTCTTCTTCGTCGACTTCCCGGGCACTGGTGTGGTGACGGATGAACACCACGTCGATCTTGTCGTAATTGCGTTTCAGGAACAGGTACAAGAGGATGAAAAAGCGTTTGGCGATGTCCTTGGTCGCCTGCGTCATGGAGCCGGAAACGTCCATCAAGCAGAACATCACCGCTTTTGAACTGGGGTTGGGCTGCTTGATCAGCAAGTTGTATTTCAGGTCGAACGTATCGAGGAACGGCACGCGATGGATGCGCGCGCTGAGTTTTTCGATTTCCGCCTCGAGTTCCTGGATATCGCCGAAGTTGTCTGGCTCTTCGCGTCTCAGTCGCTCAAGTTCTTCTTTGACTTCGCGCAGTTTCGCCCGACTGCTGCCGGACAGGGCAATGCGTCGCGCATGAGCCGAACGCAGGGTGCGGATGATATTGATGCGCGACGGGTTGCCTTCGTTGCTGATCCCGGCACGAACGGTTTTAAAAGTGTCAGTACCGCTCAAATTGCGTTTGACCAGGTTCGGCAGCTCGAGGTCTTCGAACATGAATTCGAGAAACTCTTCCTGTGTAATCTGGAAGACGAACTCGTCCATGCCTTCACCGGAATTGCCGGCCTTGCCCGGGCCGCGTCCGCCGCCACCTCCCGGCGGGCGAGCGATGTGTTCGCCGGCGGTGAATTCCTTGTTGCCGGGATGAACCACGGTCTGCTTGCCGCCACGGCCGTGGTGAAGCACCGGTTCGTCGATGTCGCGACCGGGAATGCTGATCTGTTCGCCGTGTTCCATATCGGTAATGGAACGCCGGCTGACCGCCTCTTCGACAGCCTTCTTGATGTGGTCACGGTAGCGCCGCAGGAAACGCTGGCGGTTTACCGTGCTCTTGTTCTTGCCATTGAGACGTCGGTCGATCACATAACTCATAGGAAGCCCTCCGGGCAGCTTCAAGTTGTGAGCCTCAAGCTGCAAGTAAAAGCAGGTTCCCGGGGATCACTGGGTTACGCGCTTTGTTCTTGCAGCTCGTAGCTGGAAGCTTGCTGCTGCTTCACTGCGACTTCCGGACCCGTAGGTACCATTCGGACAGCAGTCGTACCTGTTTGTCGGTATAGCCACGTTCGACCATGCGTGTAACGAAGTCGTTGTGCTTTTGCTGATCCTCTTTGCTGGCCTTGGCGTTGAAGCTGATGACTGGCAGCAGGTCCTCGGTGTTCGAGAACATTTTCTTCTCGATGACCACCCGCAGTTTTTCGTAACTGAGCCAGGTCGGGTTCTTGCCGTTGTTGTTGGCCCGTGCGCGCAACACAAAGTTGACGATCTCGTTGCGGAAATCCTTCGGATTGCTGATGCCGGCCGGCTTCTCGATTTTCTCCAGTTCTTCGTTCAGAGCGACGCGGTTGAGGATCTCGCCGGTTTCCGGGTCGCGGTATTCCTGATCCTGAATCCAGAAGTCGGCGTACAGCACGTAGCGGTCGAAGATGTTCTGGCCGTACTCGCTGTAAGACTCGAGGTACGCGGTCTGGATCTCCTTGCCGATGAATTCGATATAACGCGGTGCCAGATACTCTTTCAGGTAGCGCAGATAGCGCTCGCGGGTTTCGGCCTGGAATTGTTCCTGTTCGATCTGCTGTTCCAGTACATAGAGCAGATGCACCGGGTTGGCGGCGATTTCATGCGGATCGAAGTTGAAGACCTTGGACAGGATCTTGAAGGCGAAGCGGGTCGACAGACCGTTCATGCCTTCATCGACGCCTGCCGAGTCGCGATATTCCTGAATCGACTTGGCCTTCGGATCGGTGTCCTTGAGGTTTTCGCCGTCGTAGACGCGCATCTTCGAGTAGATGTTGGAGTTTTCCGGCTCCTTGAGGCGTGACAGCACAGTGAACTGCGCCAGCATTTTCAGGGTGTCCGGTGCGCAATGGGCCTTGGCCAGTGAGCTGTTGAACAGCAGTTTGTCGTAGATCTTCACTTCGTCGCTAACGCGCAGGCAGTACGGCACTTTGACGATGTAGATTCGGTCGATGAACGCTTCGTTGTTCTTGTTGTTGCGGAAGGTGTGCCACTCCGATTCGTTGGAGTGGGCGAGCAGGATCCCGGTGAACGGAATCGCGCCGAGGCCTTCGGTACTGTTGTAGTTGCCTTCCTGAGTCGCGGTCAGCAATGGGTGCAGCACCTTGATCGGTGCCTTGAACATTTCGACGAATTCCATCAGGCCCTGGTTGGCCCGGCACAGCGCACCGGAATAGCTGTAAGCGTCGGCGTCGTTCTGTGGGTATTCCTCGAGTTTACGGATGTCGACTTTACCGACCAGTGCGGAAATGTCCTGATTGTTCTCGTCACCCGGTTCGGTCTTGGCCACGGCGATCTGGTTAAGGATCGACGGGTACAGTTTGACCACGCGGAACTGGCTGATGTCGCCGCCGAACTCGGCCAGGCGTTTGGTCGCCCATGGCGACATGATGGTGTTCAGGTAGCGCCGCGGGATACCGAAGTCTTCTTCGAGGATCGCGCCATCTTCAGTGGCGTTGAACAGACCCAGTGGCGATTCGAATACCGGCGAGCCCTTGATCGCGTAGAAGGGCACTTTTTCAATCAGCTGTTTCAGCTTCTCGGCCAGCGACGATTTACCGCCGCCGACGGGGCCGAGCAGATAGAGGATTTGTTTCTTCTCTTCCAGGCCCTGGGCGGCGTGGCGGAAATACGAAACGATCTGGTCGATGCATTCTTCCATCCCGTGGAAGTCTTCAAAGGCCGGATAGCGACGGATCACCTTGTTGGAGAAGATGCGTGACAGCCTCGAGTTGGTCGAGGTGTCGAGCAGTTCCGGCTCGCCGATGGCCAGTAATAGACGCTCGGCGGCGGAAACGTAGGCGCTACGGTCTTTCTTGCACAGCTCCAGGTACTCTTGCAGCGAGAGTTCTTCCTGGCGTGTGGACTCGAAGCGTTGTTGGAAGTGGCTAAAGATACTCATGACGTCACCTCGCTCGATACGTGGAGCCGACGCCGGATCACTCAGTCGATGCTGGCAAGCAGCCGCAGTAGCAGCCGATTGTTTACCCCCCAGAACACTTCCACGATCGACAATCGTGAAAGTCACTCCCGATGACCCGTGCGCCGGTGTACCGGCTCTCCCCTGTTTTGGATGGCCTGGGCTTAAGGATAGTTGGGAATTCAGGAGGTAAAGGCGAGATACGTAATTAGTTGTGGCAAGACCGTTCGTCTGCCCGCGCAGGCCCGCGTCAGCCGGGGCCTGCGCGTGACAAAAAAATTATTCGGCGGTGCCTTGCGCGGTTTCCGCAGGATAAGTCGTACGCCACAACTCAAAGCCACCGTCCATGCTGTAGACGTCGGAGAAGCCTTGGCTGATCAGGTAGGCCGCCGCGCCCTGGCTGGAGTTTCCGTGATAGCAGACGACTACGGTCGGTGCATCGAGGTCAGCGCCTTGGATAAACGCGTGCAGCGAATGATTGTCCAGATGCTTCGAGCCGCTGATATGCAGGGCGGCAAAAGTCGCCGGATCGCGGACGTCGACGACAACGGCGCCTTGTTCACGCAGGGCCTGGGCCTGTTCCGGGGGGATTCGTTTGAATTCGCTCATGGCGGGTTCCTGTTGCTCGGCTGAAAGCGCAGTCTAACGCGGGACGCTGACTGGCGAAGTTTCGGGGATAAGTGGTGCGACGGTCGGGGCGAGGCCGCCGTGTTCATCGCATTTGCATGACAGGCGTTCACCGCTGTCGACGTTCATCAGGGTCAGGCTGCCGCCCCAGACACAACCGGTGTCCAGCGCCGAGATGCCTGGCTCATGGATATTGCCTTCGAGTGCCGCCCAGTGGCCGAAGATGATGCGCAGACCCTTGGTCTTGCGGTCCCGGTGCTGGAACCACGGTTTGTAACCGGGCGGGGCGGTGTCGAGGCCTTCCTTGCTCTTGAGGTCGAGCTTGCCTTCGGCGGTGCAGAAACGCATGCGCGTGAAATAGTTGGTGATGACGCGCAGGCGGGCCACACCTTTGAGATCGTTGTCCCATTTCGCCGGCTCATTTCCATACATGCCGTCGAGGTAGGCCGGAAACAGGTTGTCGTCACGCAGCGCGGTTTCGACTTCATCAGCGCATTTCAGGGCGCGGCGCAGTGACCATTGCGGTGGAATACCGGCGTGAACCATGGCGACATCACGCGTCTCGTCGTAGTGCATCAGCTTTTGTTGGCGCACCCATTCAAGCAGTTCGGCACTGTCCGGCGCTTCGAGAATCTCGCGCAGGGTGTCGGACTTCTTTAAACGCTCGATATTCTTTGCGGCAGCAAGCAAGTGCAGGTCGTGGTTGCCGAGTACGCAGATCAGCGACTCACGCATGCCATACAGAAAACGCAGGGTTTCCAGCGACTGCGGGCCTCGGTTGACCAAATCACCCACCAGCCACAGTCGATCGATTTTCGGGTCGAACGCGACTTGCCTGAGCAGGCATTTCAGCGGTTCGAGGCAGCCTTGCAGGTCGCCGACGGCATACGTCGCCATCAGTGCAGGGCTCCGGGGACGGCGAGGCGGAAGGGCTTGATGATCGCGTCGAAATGCTTGCCGTCAGTGGCGACCATTTCGTAGGTGCCTTGCATGGTGCCGACCTTGGTGGTCATTACCGTGCCGCTGCTGTAGGTGTGGCTCTGGCCGGCATCAATCAAGGGTTGTTGGCCAACGACGCCGGCGCCGCGCACCTCTTCGACATGCCCGTCGCCATCGGTGATCACCCAATGCCGTGACATCAGGCGTGCGGGTTGCTCGCCATTGTTCTGCACAGTGATGGTGTAGGCGAAGGCGAAGCGGTCGTGCTCGGGTTGCGATTGGTCTGCCAGATAGCGGGTAACGACACTGACATCGACCTGGTAACGGGAATCGGACATGCAAGAGGCCTTAAACGAAGCGGAACGCGGGGCGTAGCTGATGGGGAGTCAGTCTAGGCAAGTATCGGGCAGTAAACCAGAGTGGCGTCCTGCCCGATAGCGTTCATCGTTTATCAGTCGGCGGCAGGGGAGGCCGGGACTTGTACTGCGAGCTGGTCGGCCAGGCGTACGAACGCGGCCAGATCCAGTTGCTCCGGACGCAGACTGCCATCGACGCCGGCGGCTTCGATCTCGGCATTGCTGAGCAGTTGCTTGAGGGTGTTGCGCAGGGTCTTGCGGCGTTGGTTGAACGCTTCGCGCACAACGCGCTCCAGCAACTTGTGATCCTTGGCCGGGTGCGGCAGTACGGCGTGCGGCACCAGACGGACGATCGCCGAATCGACCTTCGGCGGCGGGTTGAACGCGCCCGGGCCGACGTTGAACAGATGTTCGACGCGGCAGTGGTACTGAACCATGATCGACAGGCGACCCCAGTCACCACCACCCGGGCCTGCCGCCAGACGCTCGACCACTTCTTTCTGCAGCATGAAGTGCATGTCGCGAATGATGCCGGCGTTGTTCAGGAGATGAAAAATCAGCGGCGTCGAGATGTTGTACGGCAGGTTGCCGACCACCCGCAGGCTGTTTGGTGCGGCATTGAGCGTGTTGAAGTCGAACTTCAGCGCATCGCCCTGGTGCAGGTTGAAATTGCTCTTGCCGGCAAACTGCTGGTTGAGGATCGGGATCAGATCCTTGTCCAGTTCCACCACATCGAGTTGCGCGCCGGAGTTCAGCAGGCCGGCGGTCAATGCGCCCTGGCCCGGGCCGATTTCCAGCAGGCGGTCTTCAGACTTGGCGCTGATGGAGCGCAGGATGCGGTCGATAACCCCGGCATCGTGCAGGAAGTTCTGGCCAAAGCGTTTGCGCGCCTTGTGTTGGTATTGCTCGGTCATAAACGGGTCTCGGCCATCTGGTAGGCGGTTTCCAGGGCGACTTGCAGGCTGCCGGTGTCGATCTTGCCGCTGCCGGCCAGATCCAGGGCAGTGCCGTGATCGACCGATGTGCGGATGATCGGCAGACCCAGGGTCACGTTGACGGCAGCGCCGAAGCCTTTGTACTTGAGCACAGGCAAGCCCTGGTCGTGGTACATCGCCAGCACTGCGTCGCAGTGCTCCAGATATTTGGGGGTAAACAGAGTGTCGGCAGGCAGCGGGCCACGAAGGTCCATGCCCTCGCCGCGCAGGCGCTCTAATGTCGGTTCAATGATGTCGATTTCTTCATGGCCCAGGTGTCCGCCTTCTCCAGCGTGCGGGTTGAGCCCGCAGACAAGGATACGTGGCTGGGCGATGCCGAATTTGTTTTGCAGGTCGCTGTGCAGAATCCGTGTAACCCGTTCCAGCCGTTCCGGTGTGATTGCGTCGGCAATCTCGCGCAGGGGCAGGTGAGTGGTGACCAGCGCGACGCGTAAACCGCGGGTGGCGAGCATCATCACCACTTGGGCGGTGTGGGTCAGGTCAGCGAGGAATTCGGTGTGCCCGGAAAAGGCGATGCCCGACTCGTTGATCACGCCCTTGTGCACAGGGGCGGTGATCATCCCGGCGAAGTCGCCGTTGAGGCAGCCATTGCCGGCGCGGGTCAGGGTTTCGAGGACGAAAGCCGCGTTGGCCTTGTCCAGTTGCCCGGCCACCACGGGGGCGCTGAGCGGTGTGTCCCAGACGTACAGGCTGTTGGCGGGCGCCGGAGCATCCGGCCAACTGCCAGGCGCAACATCCAGCAAAGTGACGGCCAGCCCCAACTGCGCGGCCCGCTCGGAGAGCAGGTCGCGGCTGGTTATGGCAATCAGGGGATGTGGCTGGGCTTGCGAGGCGAGCAGCAGGCACAGGTCGGGACCGATGCCGGCTGGTTCGCCGGGTGTCAACGCGAAACGCTGGGGTTTCACTGCGCTGCCTGGTCTGCACCAGGGAGTTTGATCTCTACGTACGCTTCGTCACGGATCTGACGCAGCCAGGTTTGCAGCTCTTCGTCGTATTTGCGGTTACGCAGTACGGTCATGGCTTGCTGCTCGCGGGCCTGTTCGGTGCTGTCGGTGGCGCGGCGGCCAAGGACTTCCAGAACGTGCCAGCCGTATTGGGTCTGGAATGGCTTGGACAGCTGACCTTGTGGGGTCTTGGCCATCACTTCGCGGAATTCCGGTACCAGTGCGTTCGGGTCGATCCAGTTCAGGTCGCCGCCGTTAAGCGCCGAGCCCGGGTCTTCGGAGTAGCTTTTCGCCAGAGTGGCGAAATCTTCACCGGCCACGATGCGTTCATACAAAGATTGAACCAGTGCCTTGGTCTTCGCTTCATCACGAATCGGGCTTGGTTTCACCAGAATGTGGCGTACGTGCACTTCATCGCGCATCTGCGCTTCGCCACCACGTTTTGCCAGCACCTTGAGGATGATGAAACCACCCGGCGTGCGTGCAGGCTGAGTGATGTCGCCGACGGCCATGCTGCTTAGCTCGCGGTCGAAAGGCGGTGGCAGTTGCGCGGCTTTACGCCAGCCCATGTCGCCGCCTTCCAGTGCGTTGTCGCTGCCGGATTTGGCCACGGCCATCTGGCCGAAGTCAGCGCCTTGCTTGAGCTGCTGGTAAACCTCCATGGCCTGACGGGCAGCACTCTGAATCGCATCAGAGTTGGCGCTTTCCGGCGTCGGGATCAGGATGTTGGCCAGGTGCAGCTCTTCGGACAGTTGCATCTTGCCCAGGTCGGAGGCGAGGAAGTTTTTCACTTCCTGCTCGGAGACCTGAATGCGCTCTGCCACACGACGCTGACGCACACGGCTGATGATCATTTCGCGCTTGATCTGATCACGGGCGTCGTCATAGTTCAGGCCGTCGCGAGCCAGCGCTGCACGGAACTGCTCAACTGTCATGTTGTTGCGCTGGGCAATGGTGCCGACCGCCTGGTTCAGTTCTTCATCGGTGATGCGGATGCCGGAGCGGTCGCCGATCTGCAGTTGCAGGTTTTCGACGATCAGGCGCTCAAGCACCTGTTGATCCAGTACGCCAGGAGGCGGCAGGCCGCCGCCACGCTTGGCGATGGTCTGCTGCACTTCGTGGACGCGCTGGTCCAGTTGACTCTGCATGACCACGTCGTTGTCGACGATTGCTACCACTTTGTCGATGGACTGTACCGCGGCGTTAGCCGCAGTACCCAGGAACAGCGCGCCCAGCATCAGCGGGCGCAGACAATCAGAAAGCTTGGTCTTCACGTTCACGATAACCTTGAATGCCTTTGTCGAGGAAGCTCTCTACCTTGGCGCCGGTGAGGCCGCCGAGTCCCTTCAGAACAATTTGGAGGAAGACGCCGTGGTCGCCTTTTTCGTTTTCCGGGGCGTTCTGACTGAATTCGTCATAGCTGACCCAGTAACGGTTGATCAGGCGCAGTTTCCAGCAGCAGTTGTCGTACTCGAAACCACCGAAGGCTTCCAGCGTGCGGTTGCGGTTGTAGTCGTACTGCCAGCGGCTGATCGCGCTCCATTGTGGAACGATCGGCCAGATGACCGAGAAATCATGCTGCTGGATCTTGTAGTAGTCCTTCACGTAGCCAGGTTGGCCCGGAGTGCCATAGTCACCACCACCCACCGACCATTTACCGGTGTTCTGGTCATAACGAACCTGGTCGTTGCGATAGCGATAGCCGACGTTGACGACCTTGTTGGGGTTGTCTTCAGGCTGGTAGTGGAACATCGCACTGCCGGAACGTGGGCTGCGGCTGTCCGGATCCCAGTTGTAGTCGGCTGTGGTGCGCCAATCGCGGTTCCAGCGGTATTCGTATTCCAGTGCGTATGGCGAGACGTTGGCTTGGGCATCGTCACGGGTTTTGGCATCGATACCTGGCAGTTGAACTTCACGATCCTTGAAGTACAGAGCCTGGCCGACACTGATGCGTTGACGTTCAAAGCCGTCGTCTTCGATCCAGCGGCTGGTCACGCCCAGCGACAGCTTGTTCTCGTCGCCGACACGGTCGGAGCCGGAGAAACGGTTGTCGCGGAACAGCGAGGCGTAGTTAAAGGTGTATTCGCTGGTGTCGAATACAGGAATGTCTTCCTGGTTTTCTTCAGGCACATAGAGATAGAACAGTCGCGGTTCCAGTGTCTGACGATAGTTCTTGCCAAAGAAAGACGTATTGCGGTCGAAGTACAGGCCGCTATCGATGCTGGCAATTGGTACGCCACGATTCTGATTGCTTCCGAACTCGCCGCCTACGTATCTGGTGCCATTACTCGCTGCTGCAGTCTGCTGGTTAATAATGTCTTGCTTGCCGGTACCGTCCAGATCCAGTTGATACTGGGTGTACTGGTATTTCAACGTAGGCTTGAGGAAGCCATAGGTCCAGTTCAACGGCAGGCTGACGCTTGGCGCCAGGTTCAGGCGGTCACCGTTGGCACGGGCCAGACCCGTTACGTTCGTATCCAGACGATCGGCGGTTGTACCGTCTTCGTTGGTGAACTTGCCGTTTTCCAGATCACGGTCAAAGCGAACGAGCTCAGTCTCGTAGTTGAAGTTCAGGCCTTCCGGGTGATACGGCAGCTGACCAGTGAAAGTGATCTGCGGCAGACGGTCGTAAGGCGTGATGTTCGATACGGTCGCCAGCTGATAAGCCTGGGCATTCAGGCGCGCCGTGTAGCTGTCGCCGCGATAGGTGACCGAACCCTGCTGGTTGACGTAATCGGAGCTCTTGACGCCGATCTGGTCAGTTTGCAGATCCTGGAAGTAATAAGGATCACTGATCTTGGTGTAGTCAACCTGGGTGAGCACGCGGGAGTCGAGACCGCCCTTGTGCTGCCAGTTATACATGTAGCGATTTTTTTGATAATCGCTCTGCTTGCTGCGGTCGGTGTCTTCGTCGTTCAGATACGCAGCACCGAACTGACCTTCACTCGACTTGGTCAGGTAACGGAACTCACCTTCCACCAACATGCCACGCTTGCTCATGTAGCGCGGGTACAACGTGGCATCGTAGTTCGGCGCCAGGTTGAAGTAGTAAGGGGTGACCAGCATGAAGCCGGTATCGCTGCCGGTGCCGATGGTCGGCGGCAGGAAGCCCGACTGGCGACGGTCGTCGATCGGGAAGTAGATGTACGGCGTGTACAGAATCGGAATGTCTTTTACGCGCAGCGTCACGTTGGTCGCGGTACCGAAGCCGGTGGCCGGGTTCAAGGTGATGTTGTTGCCCTTGAGCTGCCAGGCATTGCTGTTCGGTTCGCACGTGGTGTACGTGCCGTCCTTCAAGCGAATGATCGCGTTTTCCGCACGCTTGGCGTACAGCGCGTTGCCGCGAATGCGCGATTTGTGCATCACGTATTCGGCGTTGTCGACCTTGGCTTCACCGGTGTCGAGTTGCACGTCGGCGTGGTCGCCGACGATCAGCGCGCCGTTGTCGCGGATACGTACATCGCCATTGAGTTCGGCGCGGCTCTCGGCCTGATACAGGCTGGCCTCGTCGGACTCGACCTGCATGCTGCCCTGACGCAGGACGACATCACCGGCCAGCGTACCGACTTGATCATCGGTGTTATAGCGCGAGGCTTTTGCGCCGATAAAGGTCGGAGCATCGCTTTTATTCGTCTTGTCATTCATGCCAGGACGAGTGGGTTCGATATAGGCACCAGAGCAGTAAGGCCCGGTCTCGGCCAATTGAGCGGCGGTGAGCTTCTCGCGCGGAACCCAGTCGAGGTGACTGAAGTCTTCGCTACGGGATTTCAAACCGCGGCCCTTGGCTTCGGTGACCAGCGCCGTTTTAGGCGCTGCGTCGGCAACCGAACCGGTCTCGGTCGCAGCTTCGCCGGTAGCGCTGACGGCACTGCCGTCATGCACCGGACGCGGCGGCAACGCAGCAGCGGTTGATTTGGGCGCACAGGCCCAACCACCCGAAGCCGAGACGGAGCAGTCATACTGCTCGGCGGCAACAACGAATTGACTGGCCAGAGGTTGCATAGCCAGCAGACTGCCGGTTACCAACAACGGAAATTTTTTACGAAACGCGGGGGATTTCAATGCCATCTTATTAGTCCGGGCTTCCTGCGTGCCATCTGCCCGCGGTGTGGGCCGCACGCCTCTCGATGGTCTGAAAAAGATGCTGGATAATAAAGCATGACCCGCTTGACGGCTAGCGCCGTCGGAGACCCTTGCAATGCCTGACCAAGATGTACGCTTGCAACACCTGAAAGTTTGGCTCGATGAGCAGTTGGCAAACCTGTTTGCAGATCAGGGCTGGGGCGCCGTGCCCCCGGCCACGTTGACCGCGGCCAGCAGCGACGCGAGTTTCCGCCGTTACTTCCGTTGGGAAGGTGAAGGTCGCAGCTTCGTCGTGATGGACGCTCCGCCGCCCCAGGAAAACTGCAAACCGTTCGTGGATATCGCTTTTTTGCTGGCGAAATCCGGAATAAATGTGCCGAAAATTTACGCCGAAGACCTCGAGCGCGGATTTCTTTTGCTCAATGACCTGGGCAACCAGACCTATCTCGACGTGATCGATGGCGAAAATGCCGACGCATTGTTCAACGATGCCTTGCAAGCGCTGCTGGCTTTTCAGCAGTTGCCGATGGTTGCACCGTTGCCGAGTTACGACGTTGCGTTGCTGCGTCGTGAGCTGGAACTGTTCCCCGAGTGGTATGTGAAACATGAGCTCGGCGTCGAATTCGATTCGACTCAGCAACAGCAGTGGCAGCAGGTCAGCGATCTGCTGATCGACAGCGCACTTGCCCAGCCCAAAGTGCTGGTGCACCGCGACTACATGCCGCGCAACCTGATGCTCAGCGAGCCGAACCCCGGCGTGCTGGATTTCCAGGATGCAGTTTACGGCCCGGTGACCTACGACGTGACGTGCCTGTTCAAGGACGCCTTCCTCAGTTGGCCTGAAGAACGCGTGCGTGGCTGGCTGGAAAGTTATTGGCAGCAAGCCTCGGCGCTGAATATTCCGGTGCAGCCGGACTTCGAGGACTTCCTGCGCGCCAGCGACCTGATGGGCGTGCAGCGTCACCTGAAAGTCATTGGCATCTTCGCGCGCATCTGCCATCGCGACGGCAAGCCGCGTTATCTGGCCGACGTGCCGCGTTTCTTCTCTTATATAGAAGCGGTGATTGCGCGTCGTCCGGAACTGGCGGAGCTGCAAGCGCTGTTCACCAGCCTGCGGGGTGGAGCAACAGCATGAAGGCAATGATTCTGGCGGCAGGCAAAGGCGAGCGTATGCGCCCGCTGACCCTGACCACGCCGAAACCACTGGTGCGTGCCGGCGGTGTTCCCCTGATCGAATATCACCTGCGCGCCCTGGCGGCTGCGGGGTTCAACGAGATCGTGATCAATCACGCCTGGCTCGGTCAGCAGATCGAAGATTACCTGGGCGACGGTTCGCAATTTGGCGTGAGCATTCAGTACTCGCCGGAAGGTGAGCCACTGGAAACCGGCGGCGGGATTTTCCGTGCGCTGCCGTTGCTCGGCGATGACGCCTTCCTGGTGGTCAACGGTGATATCTGGACCGATTACGACTTCAGCGTGCTGCATCAGCCGATCAACGGGCTCGCACATCTGGTACTGGCCGACAATCCGGCGCATCACCCGAGTGGAGATTTCACTTTGGTCGATGGCAAGGTGCACGACGGTCAGCCGGACGCTGCGACCCTGACCTACAGCGGCATCGCGGTGCTGCATCCTCAGCTGTTCGACGGCTGCATCGACGGCGCCTTCAAACTGGCGCCGCTGTTGCGCAACGCCATGGCGGCTGACGAGGTCACGGGCGAGCGACTGAAAGGTCACTGGGTGGATGTCGGTACGCACGAGCGTCTGGCTGAAGCTGAAACCTTGATAGAAGCGAGTCGCTGACATGTTGTGGCCAGGGACTCTGATTGGAGCCGGAGCGGGTTTTGCGATCGCCAGCATTCCGGGGGCCATGCTTGGGGCATTGTTGGGGCAGGCGCTGGATCGGCGTTTGCACTTGCAGAGCTGGGGACACTTGCGGGAAAAGCTCGGCGGTCGGCCGATGCTGCGTAACGACGAACTGTTGTTTGTGTTGCTCGGACGTCTGGCCAAAAGTGACGGTCGAGTCACCGATGGCCATATCCAGCAGGCGCGCAACGAGATGCGCGCGCTGGAAATGAGTGAGCCGGCGACGCGTCGGGCGATTGCCGCGTTCAACCGCGGCAAGTCGGAAAATGACAATCTGCGTGGCTATCTGCGGCGTCTGAGCGGACAACCCCACGCGGCCGAAGGGGTGTTGCGGGCGTGTTGGCGGATGGTCTGGGCCGATGGTCGTGCGGGCGTCAGCGAGCGGGAATTGTTGGCGCAGTGGGGCAAATGGCTGGGCTGGACATCGCAGCAGGTTCAGGCCCTGGCCAATGATTACGAGCCGGGCAAACGACCGATCGTCAGCGCTGCGGTGAGTTATCAGGAGGCGATGCGTTTATTGGGCGTGTCGGCGTCCAGCGAACCGGCGCAGATCAAGCGAGCCTATCGGCGTCTGCTCAGTCGTCATCATCCGGACAAGATTGCCGGTACGGGGGCGACGCCAGCGCAGGTGCGCGAAGCGACCGATAAAACCCGCGAGCTGCACAATGCCTACACGTTGATTCGTGAGCGGCGGGATTTTCGCTAGTCGTTAGAGGTGTAGCGACTGCGCTGGCTCCTTCGCGAGCAGGCTCGCTCCCACAATGGATTGTGTACGCAGATCCAATGTGGGAGCGAGCCAGCTCGCGAAGGGGGCGACGCGGTTTACCGATCAGTCCGGATTCTGCGGATTCAGCCAGCCACGCACTCGGCGGAACAACTGTTCCTGTTCAGCCTTGTTATCCGGCAAAGCCTTGAGCGCGACCTGGCTGAACGCCGAGGTCTTCAAGCGCTTGCTCGCTTGCATGCGCTCCAGCGCTGCGTTGCGATCAAGCGGCTTGTCCATGTAGAAAATATCCACGGTCGGCAATTTCAACGTCGGCGTCAGTTCTACCAGCGCCGGTTTGGCCTTGGTCGGTGCCAGCACATCAACCATGACGAACTTTTCGACCTGCGAAGTTTGTTTTTCGCTCAAGTAGCGCGCGGCCCAATAAGCACCGGTGCCGTGTCCGAGCACGACTATGCTGCGCGCGCTCTGCTGCTCGGCGTAGGCAATCGCCGCGTCGATGCGCGCGAAGATTCGTTCGGCGTCAGCCTTGGATTGCTCTTCAGTGGTTTCGGCGACCACTTGATCCGCCACTTCGGCTTCACCGCCAGCGGCTTGCTCGATTGGCTGTGCGGTGGTGGCGTCCTTGCTGCCGCTTTCCGGTGCCTTCGGCGCTGCAGCTGCTTCGACGACGCGCGGGGCAATGGTATCGCTTTGCAGGTCAGGCAGCGTGATGCTCAGGCTGCTCCAGTCGGCGTTTGGCAGTTTTTGTCGCAATGGGCCGATTGCCTGCGGCCAGTCAGCGGTTTCGCCGGCGCCGGGGATGATGATCACCGCGCCTTTGGGCTCGGCGGTGTTGGCCGGTTTCCACAGGGCGAGGAAGGTGTCGCTGCCGGCCTGCAACTGTTGCTGTTCTTGTGCCGGGACTTTACGTTCCAGTGCAGCGGCTTCTTCCTGACTACGCTCAAGCAGTGGCTGGCGTTCGGCCGGTTTTTCTTCGGCCGGTTTTTCCGCCGTGGCGGCGGGTGCCGGATCGGCGGCTTCGACGGAAAACGCACAAGGCAGGAGCAGCGACAGGCACAATGCTGGCATTGCCAGGCGGTAAACAGAGGGCATCGGTCATTCCAGGCCAGAAAGTATCCCGGCAGCCTAATGGGTTGGTCAGAATTTGTCAGTGTATGAGACTTCAATGAAGCGATTTTGCTGCCTGTGGGTTATCGGCTGTTTATGGTTTCCCTTGATGGGCTGGGCGGCGCCTGCGCCCCCGGCGCATGTTGCGCAATTGTCGGCGGGCCAGCAGCAATGGCTGGCGCAGCACAATGAATTGCGCGTCGGTCTGGTGTTGCAAGCGCCGTTTGCGCAATACGACCGGCGTTTGCAGAAGCTGTCCGGGGCCAACGTCGAACTGATGAAGTTGCTGGCCAAGTCGCTCAATGTCGAACTGAGCTGGCGCAATTTTCAGGATCTCGCGCAACTGGAAACCGCCGTGCGCGAGGGCGAGATCGATATCGCCCCGGGCCTGAGCCAAACCCCGAGCGCCCTGCGTCTGTGGCAGTTTTCCGATCCATATATGCGCGTGCCGCAACTGGTGGTCAGTGATCAGAAAGCCAGTGGCGTGGTCGATCTGGAAAAGCTCGATAGCCAGGTCCGCGTCGCCGTGCGCATGCCCAGCAGCACGGCCGATTACCTGCGCGGCAACTATCCCCATCTGAATCTGCAAGGCGTGCCGCTCGAACGTCAGGCCTTGCAGTTGCTGTTGAGTCAGCAGGCTGCCTACGCCGTGGTCGATGAGGCGCAACTCGGACGCTTGTCGGTAGAACCGGAGTTCGCCGAACTGGTGGTGGTTGGCGATATTGGCCTGCCGCAACTGCTGCGAGTCGGCTCGCGCCGCGATTGGCCAGAGTTGGCCGGCATCGTCCAAAGCGCTTTGCGCGCAATCCCGGCGAAAGACCTGGAGCGTCTGCACAATCAATGGCTGCAACCGAAATACCCGCGACTGTCGGAGTCGCCGGGCTTCTGGCAAAACCTCGCGCTGTTGTTCGCGGTGATGTTGTTCAGTTGCGTGGCGATTGTGTTCTGGCAACGGCGCCAACAGCACAGCCTCGAGCAACGTTTGCTCGCCGCCCGTGAAGACATTGCCTTGCGCACCGCCAGTGAAGAAGCGCTGCGGCTGACGCAATTTTCCATCGACCAAAGCACCGTCGGCATTCTCTGGGTCAACTGGGACAGCCATGTGCGCTACGCCAATCGCGCGGCGGAAATCATGCTCGGTTATCCCTCGGGCGGGTTGATCGAGCGACCGCTGATCGACTTCGAACCGGGTCTGCACATGGATCGCTGGCTTAACCTGTGGAAACGCGCGCGGGCCAGCGAAGAAGGGCCGCTGAGTTTCGAAACCAGCTGCGTGCGCGCTGACGGCAGTGTTTTGCCAGCGGACGTGTCGCTGAGTTTTCTGCGCTTTCGCGACAGCGAATACCTGGTGGTTTACCTCACCGACGTCACTGATCGCCGTCGCGCCCTCGCCGCGTTGCAGGAAAGCGAGGCGCGTCTGCAAGGCATCGCCGCCAACGTGCCGGGATTGGTGTTCCGTCTGGAGCGGGCACCGGTGACCGGGCAGATCGACTTTGCCTACATCAGCGAAGGCAGCGAAAGTCTGGTCGGCTACGCGCCGGCCGTTATCGCTCATCGCGACATGGGCCTGCGCAGTCTGGTGCATCCGGATGACAAGGCCAGTTATCACCGCACTCAGGATCAGGCGCTGGACACCGACAGCGATTGGTCGTGGCAGGGCCGAATCCTTACGCGTCAGGGCCAGCAGCGCTGGGCCGAGATCAAGGCGATCACCCGGCAACTGGAGGATGGCGCCTACGTCTGGGACGGCATCGTCTGGGACATCACCGAGAGCAAGCGTATCGAGCTGGAGCTGGCCGCCTCCCGTGAACAACTGCGCGAACTGTCGGCGCACCTTGAGAGCGTGCGTGAAGAAGAGAAGGCGCGAATTGCCCGCGAGGTTCACGATGAGCTGGGGCAGATGTTGACCGTGCTGAAGCTGGAAACATCGATGTGCGAACTGGCCTACGCGCAGCTCGATCCCGGTCTGAACGAGCGGCTGAACAGCATGAAACGCCTGATCGCCCAATTGTTCCAGTTGGTGCGCGATGTGGCGACGGCGCTGCGACCGCCGATTCTCGATGCCGGGATTGCCTCGGCGATCGAGTGGCAGGCACGACGATTTGAAGCGCGTACGCAGATTCCGTGTCTGGTGCAGGTGCCGGACAATCTGCCGGCGCTGAGCGATGCCAAGGCGATAGGGTTGTTTCGGATTTTGCAGGAGGCGCTGACCAATGTGATGCGTCATGCTCAGGCGCATACTGTGGAACTGACGCTGGCGCTGGAGGGTGACGAACTTTGTCTGACAGTCAGCGATGATGGCGTAGGATTTGTCCCCGCTGCCGGTCGGCCGACTTCGTTTGGGCTGGTGGGCATGCGTGAGCGGGTGCTGATCATGGGCGGGCGGCTGGTGCTGGAGAGTGAGCCGGGGGAGGGCACCAGTCTGATGGTGCGAGTGCCGGTGAGTGAGGTCTGAAAGTCTGTAGTGTTTGGGCTGACGCTATCGCGAGCAGGCTCACTCCTACAGGGAATGGTGTGTACCTGAAATCTGGAGAGAGAATTTGATCCGTGTACTGGTAGCCGAAGACCACACCATCGTCCGTGAGGGCATCAAGCAATTGATCGGCCTGGCCAAGGATCTGCAAGTGGTGGGCGAGGCGAGTAATGGCGAGCAATTGCTCGAGACCCTGCGCAGCGTGCCGTGCGAAGTGGTGCTGCTCGACATCTCCATGCCTGGCGTCAATGGCCTGGAGGCGATTCCACGGATCCGGGCATTGAACAACCCGCCAGCGATTCTGGTGCTGTCGATGCACGACGAAGCGCAGATGGCTGCGCGAGCATTGAAAGTCGGCGCAGCGGGGTATGCGACCAAGGACAGTGATCCGGCGCTGTTGCTCACGGCGATCCGCAAAGTCGCGGCGGGTGGGCGCTATATCGATCCGGATCTGGCCGATCGCATGGTCTTCGAAGTCGGCCTGACCGATGCGCGACCGCTGCACTCGCTGCTGTCCGAACGCGAATTCTCGGTGTTCGAACGCCTGGCCCAAGGCGCCAACGTCAACGACATCGCCCAGCAACTGGCGCTGAGCAGCAAGACCATCAGCACCCACAAGGCGCGGCTGATGCAGAAGCTCAACATCACCTCGCTGGCCGAACTGGTCAAATATGCGATGGAACACAAACTCCTCTAACAGTCACCGCGATCAAAAATTGTAGGAGTGAGCCTGCTCGCGATAGCGGTGGATCATTCACTGCAGTGTTGGCTGATCCACTGCTATCGCGAGCAGGCTCACTCCTACAAGGGATCTCCTCAGCCTTCGGGGAATGTGGGCATATCTGTTAGCGACAGCCGCTTTTGCTTGTTCTTGCAGCTTGCAGCTCAACCCTCGCCACTGCCTTATCCATGAGCGCCATCCTTGTAGGGCAATCCCTACCCCCAACCTTCCATCCGGCTGAGGCGATTCTCTCCTGCGCCCCGATTTGCGTGGCTGTCAGCAACCACTAGGCTTAATCCACAAGCAGTCATCAACAACAAAGGTGTGGGTATGAGCCAGGTCGATACAAACGCAGGGGCCAGTGATGTGCTGGTCAGCTTTCGTGGAGTGCAGAAGAGCTACGACGGCGAGAACCTGATCGTCAAAGACCTCAACCTCGACATCCGCAAAGGCGAATTCCTCACCCTGCTCGGGCCGTCCGGTTCCGGCAAGACCACCAGCCTGATGATGCTCGCCGGTTTCGAAACACCGACCGCTGGCGAGATTCTGCTGGCCGGGCGCTCGATCAACAATGTGCCGCCGCACAAGCGCGACATCGGCATGGTGTTCCAGAACTACGCGCTGTTCCCGCACATGACCGTGGCGGAAAACCTCGCGTTTCCACTGACCGTCCGTGGCCTGAACAAAAGCGATGTCAGTGACCGCGTGAAAAAAGTCCTCAGCATGGTTCAGCTCGACGCGTTCGCTTCGCGCTATCCGGCGCAACTGTCCGGCGGTCAACAGCAACGCGTGGCACTGGCCCGCGCGCTGGTGTTCGAGCCGCAACTGGTGTTGATGGACGAACCCCTTGGCGCCCTCGACAAACAACTGCGTGAACACATGCAGATGGAGATCAAACACCTGCACCAACGCCTTGGCGTGACCGTGGTCTACGTGACCCACGATCAGGGTGAAGCGCTGACCATGTCCGACCGCGTCGCAGTGTTCCATCAAGGCGAGATCCAGCAGATCGCCCCACCGCGAACCCTTTACGAAGAACCGAAAAACACCTTCGTCGCCAACTTCATCGGCGAAAACAACCGCCTCAACGGCCGCTTGCTCAGCCAGAGCGGCGAGCGTTGCGTGGTCGAGTTGGGTCGTGGCGAAAAGGTCGAGGCGCTGGCGGTCAATGTCGGCCAGACCGGCGAACCGGTGACCCTGTCGATCCGTCCGGAGCGCGTCAGCCTCAACGGTTCGAGCGATCAATGCGTCAACCGCTTCTCAGGGAGGGTGGCGGAATTCATCTATCTGGGCGACCACGTCCGGGTGCGCCTGGAAGTCTGCGGCAAGACCGACTTCTTCGTGAAACAACCGATTGCCGAGCTCGATCCAGGACTCAGCGTCGGCGACGTGGTTCCGCTTGGCTGGCAGGTCGAGCACGTTCGCGCGCTCGATCCTCTTCTAGAGGCGAACTGATCGCCCCGGCAATACCAACACCAACCCTGCACGTGGAGAGAACAATAAATGTTGAGATCCCTGAAGTTCACCGCCCTGACCTTGGGCCTGATGGGTGCGGCAAGCGCAATGGCCGCTGGCCCGGATTTGACCGTGGTGTCGTTTGGCGGGGCGAACAAGGCGGCGCAAGTCAAAGCCTTCTATGCACCGTGGGAAGCGGCGGGCAACGGCAAGATCGTCGCCGGCGAATACAACGGCGAAATGGCCAAGGTCAAAGCCATGGTCGACACCAAGAGCGTGTCGTGGGATCTGGTCGAAGTTGAATCGCCAGAGCTGTCCCGTGGTTGCGACGAAGACATGTTCGAACAGCTCGACCCGGCACTGTTCGGCAAGACTGAAGACTACGTCAAAGGCGCGATTCAGCCATGCGGCGTGGGCTTCTTCGTGTGGTCGACCGTACTGGCTTACAACGCCGACAAGCTGAAAACCGCACCGACCAGCTGGGCTGATTTCTGGGACACCAAGAAATTCCCGGGCAAGCGTGGCCTGCGTAAAGGCGCCAAGTACACCCTCGAATTCGCTTTGATGGCCGATGGTGTGGCGCCGAAAGACGTCTACAAAGAGCTGGCGAGCAAGGGTGGGCAGGATCGCGCGTTCAAGAAACTTGATGAGCTGAAGCCGAGCATCCAGTGGTGGGAAGCCGGCGCGCAACCGCCGCAATACCTGGCTTCCGGCGACGTGGTGATGAGCTCGGCCTACAACGGTCGCATCGCGGCGGTGCAGAAAGAATCCAACCTGAAAGTGGTGTGGAACGGCGGCATCTACGACTTCGACGCCTGGGCTATCCCGAAAGGTCTGGACGCCAAGCGTGCCGAAGCGGCGAAGAAGTTCATCGCCTACTCGGTGCAGCCGCAGCAGCAGAAGACCTACTCGGAAAACATCGCCTACGGCCCGGCCAACACCCAAGCCGTGCCGCTGCTGGCCAAGGATGTCCTGAAAGACATGCCGACCACCCCGGAAAACATCGCCAACCAGGTGCAGATCGACGTCAGCTTCTGGGCTGACAACGGCGAGCAACTGGAGCAGCGCTTCAACTCCTGGGCGGCGAAATAAGCCGAACCTGGTGAGGGTGGGCTTGCCCACCCCTGCGGGAGCGAGCCTGCTCGCGAAAGCGGTAGATCAGCCAGCATGGATGTTGAATGTGCTGGCCTCTTCGCGAGCAGGCTCGCTCCCACAGGTAGCGGTGTTTCAACACAACAGCGGTGGTTCGCCACCTCTGTAACGATCAAAGATTTGCGGAGTACGTCATGGCCATCGCCGTTCCCCTGAACGAGGGCAACAGCCCCACCTTGAAGCAGAAGCTCAAGCGCGCCGAGCGGGTCAACCGCTGGAAGGCTCAAGCGCTGATAGCGCCGCTGGTGCTGTTTCTGCTGCTGGTGTTTCTGGTGCCGATCGTGGCGCTGCTCTACAAAAGCGTTGGCAACCCCGAAGTGGTCGGCGGCATGCCGCGCACCGTGGCGGCCATCGCCAGCTGGGACGGCCGCGGCCTGCCCGCTGAACCGGTCTACAAAGCTGCCGGCGAAGACCTCGCCGAAGCGCGCAAAAACCAGACGCTGGGCGATTTGTCCAAGCGCTTGAACATGGAGTTGGCCGGCTATCGCAGCCTGTTGACCAAAACCGCCCGGGCGCTGCCATTCGCCAGCGAACCGGCCTCTTATAAAGAAGCGCTGGAAGGTCTCGACGAACGTTGGGGCGATCCGGCGTATTGGCAAGCGGTCAAACGCAACACCAGCAGCATCACCCCGTATTACCTGCTGGCGTCCGTCGACCACCGCATCGACGACCTCGGCGAAATCGCGCCGGCCACTCCGGATCAGGCGATCTACCTCGACATCTTCGCCCGCACCTTCTGGATGGGCCTGGTGATCACCGTGATCTGCCTGCTGCTGGCGTATCCACTGGCCTACCTGCTGGCGAACCTGCCCTCGCGGCAAAGCAACCTGCTGATGATTCTGGTGCTGTTGCCGTTCTGGACATCGATTCTGGTGCGCGTCGCTGCGTGGATCGTGCTGCTGCAATCGGGCGGCCTGATCAACAGCGGTCTGATGGCCATGGGCATCATCGATAAACCGCTGGAACTGGTGTTCAACCGCACCGGCGTATACATCTCGATGGTGCACATCCTGCTGCCGTTCATGATCCTGCCGATCTACAGCGTGATGAAAGGCATCTCGCCGACCTACATGCGCGCGGCGATCTCCCTCGGCAGCCACCCGTTCGCCAGTTTCTGGCGGGTGTACTTCCCGCAGACCTATGCCGGTGTTGGCGCCGGTTGCCTGTTGGTGTTCATCCTCGCGATTGGCTACTACATCACCCCGGCGCTGCTCGGCAGCCCGAACGATCAAATGGTCAGCTACTTCGTCGCTTTCTACACCAACACCAGCATCAACTGGGGCATGGCCACCGCACTGGGCGGGCTGTTGCTGCTGGCGACCGTGGTGCTTTATCTGATTTACAGCTGGCTGGTCGGCGCCAGTCGCCTGCGCCTGAGTTAAGGGGAATTCGAGATGCTGAGTCCTTACATGTCGCCCATTGAACGGGTGTGGTTTTACAGCCTGCGGATCCTCTGCGGCCTGATTCTGTTGTTCCTGATTCTGCCGGTGCTGGTGATTATTCCGCTGTCATTCAACTCGGGGAGTTTTCTGGTCTATCCGCTGCAGGGTTTTTCGTTGCACTGGTATCAGGATTTCTTCGCCTCGGCGGAATGGATGCGCGCCCTGAAGAACAGCATCATCGTCGCCCCGGCGGCGACGGTGCTGGCGATGGTTTTCGGCACGCTGGCGGCGATTGGCCTGACTCGCGGTGACTTTCCCGGTAAAGCGCTGGTGATGGCGTTGGTGATTTCGCCGATGGTGGTGCCGGTGGTGATCATCGGTGTGGCGAGTTATCTGTTCTTCGCGCCGTTGGGGCTGGGCAACAGTTTCTTCTCGCTGATCGTCGTGCACGCGGTGTTGGGTGTGCCGTTTGTGATCATCACGGTGTCGGCGACGTTGCAGGGTTTCAATCACAATCTGGTGCGTGCCGCCGCGAGTCTGGGGGCTTCGCCGCTGACCGCGTTCCGTCGGGTGACCTTGCCGCTGATTGCACCGGGAGTGATTTCGGGGGCGCTGTTTGCCTTTGCGACGTCGTTTGATGAAGTGGTGGTGACGTTGTTTCTGGCCGGGCCTGAGCAGGCGACTTTGCCTCGGCAGATGTTCAGCGGGATTCGCGAAAACCTGAGTCCGACGATTGCGGCTGCGGCGACATTGTTGATTGCCTTCTCGGTCATCTTGCTGCTGACGCTGGAATGGCTGCGTGGCCGTAGCGAGAAACTGCGCACTGCTCAGGTTTAAGGGATAGATCAAAAGCTTACCCCCTCACCCCAGCCCTCTCCCCCAAGGGGGCGAGGGGGAAAGGGAGCAGATCTTCATGGTTTTCAAAAACTGAGTTCGACTCGATATCGCAAGTCGGTGCACCTCTCCCATCCACCTCGGTCAGTCTTTTTACCTTCGGGGGAAGGGAGCAGATCGTCGTGCTTTTCAAAGCCTGAGTTCGACTCGGTATCTCAAGTCGGTGTACCTCTCACATTCACCTCGATCAGTCCCCTCTCCCTCCGGGAGAGGGCTAGGGTGAGGGGCTCTTGCTTTTGCTCTCGTCTGCGATGGGTCATTCACCACCTGAATAGCAGACAACCCCAAATCCCCAGCTAATCTTGTGCCCAGCTCCCACATCTATAAGAGGCTGCGCACGATGAGTCTGTCCCAGTTCAAAATCGCCCACAAACTGATCACCGGCGCCGCTGCCATCGAGCAATTGGCCGCCGAACTCAGCCGCCTCGACATCGACAACCCCCTGATCGTCACCGACGCCGCGCTGGTCAAATCCGGCACGGTCGAGCTGGCGCTGGTGCAACTCGGTGGGCGCGACTACGAGATTTTCGACCGTGTGCTGCCCGATCCGGAAATCGCCATCGTCGAAGACTGCATGCGCGTGTACCGCGAGGGCGGGCATGACGGCTTGATCGGCCTCGGTGGCGGTAGCGCCATCGACATCGCCAAAAGTGTCGCGGCCTATGCCGGTTACCACGGCGCACTGGAAGATCTGTTCGGCGTCGATCAAGTGCCGCGCAAGGGCCCGCCGCTGATCGCCATCCCGACCACCGCCGGTACCGGTTCTGAAGTCACCAATGTCGCAATCCTTTCGGACAAAGCCGCGCAACTGAAGAAAGGCATCGTCAGCGACTTTCTATTACCGGACGTGGCGCTGGTCAGCCCGCAGATGACCCTGACCTGCCCACGCAGCGTCACCGCCGCCAGTGGCGTCGACGCACTGGTGCACGCCATCGAATCCTACCTGTCGGTGAATGCCTCGCCGATCACCGACTCGCTGGCCATCGGTGCCATCAAGCTGATCGCCAAAGCCCTGCCCAAGGCCTACGCCAACGGCGCCAACCTGCAAGCGCGCGAAGACATGGCCACCGCCAGCCTGATGGCCGGCATGGCGTTTGGTAATGCCGGGGTCGGCGCTGTGCATGCGCTGGCGTATCCGCTGGGCGGGCGCTTCAACATTGCCCATGGCGTGAGTAACGCCTTGCTGCTGCCGTATGTCATGACCTGGAACAAGATGGCCTGCGTCGAACGCATGCAGGATATTGCCGAAGCGATGGGGGTGAAGACCGCTCATCTGAGTGCCGCCGAAGCAGCGGACAAAGCCGTGCAGGCGATGACCGATCTGTGCGCGGCCGTGGAAATCCCGGCCGGGCTGCGCAGTTTCGGTGTCCCGGAAGAGGCGATCCCGGCGATGGCCGTGGAAGCGGCAGGGATCGAGCGGCTGATGCGCAACAACCCGCGCAAACTCAGCGCCGTGGACATCGAGAAGATCTACCGCGCGGCGTATTGAGTCAGCGTCGGTCATCCGTCATGGCACAACCCAATCATCGCGGTCACGGTGCGCGCTTGGAAACTTGAGGTATACAATGCGCGCCATCGTGATTTAGCTCAGAAAAGGTGCGTCATGCAGCCCTTCGTAATTGCTCCGTCGATTCTCTCCGCCGACTTCGCCCGCCTCGGCGAGGAAGTCGACAACGTTCTCGCCGCTGGTGCCGACTTCGTTCACTTCGACGTCATGGACAACCACTACGTGCCGAACCTGACCATCGGCCCGATGGTCTGCGCGGCATTGCGCAAGTACGGCGTTACCGCGCCGATCGACGCGCACTTGATGGTCAGCCCGGTGGATCGCATCGTTGGCGACTTCATCGAGGCCGGCGCCACCTACATCACCTTCCACCCGGAAGCCACGCTGCACGTTGATCGCTCGCTGCAGCTGATCCGTGAAGGCGGCTGCAAATCCGGTCTGGTGTTCAACCCGGCGACCCCGCTGGACGTGCTCAAGTACGTGATCGACAAGGTCGACATGGTCTTGCTGATGAGCGTCAACCCGGGCTTCGGCGGGCAGAAATTCATTCCCGGCACCCTCGACAAACTGCGCGAAGCGCGGGCGATCATCGATGCCTCGGGTCGTGACATCCGTCTGGAAATCGACGGCGGCGTCAACGTCAACAACATCCGCGAAATCGCCGCGGCTGGCGCTGACACCTTTGTTGCCGGCTCGGCGATCTTCAATGCGCCGAACTATCAGGAAGTCATCGACAAGATGCGTTCCGAACTGGCGCTGGCTCGCCCATGAGCGGATTTGAGCAGCTGTTCCCGGGAAAACTGCCACGGCTGGTGATGTTCGATCTGGATGGCACGCTGATCGACTCGGTTCCAGACCTGGCAGCGGCGGTGGACACCATGCTGCTCTCCCTCGGCCGTCAACCGGCGGGCATCGATTCGGTGCGCGAATGGGTTGGCAATGGCGCGCCAGTCCTGGTGCGCCGCGCGCTGGCCGGCGGCATTGATCATTCAGCGGTGGATGACGTCGAGGCCGAGCACGCGCTGGAAGTATTCATGGACGCCTACGGCGCCAGCCATGAGCTGACCGTGGTCTATCCCGGCGTGCGCGACACCCTCAAGTGGCTGCACAAGCAAGGCGTGGCGATGGCGCTGATCACCAACAAACCGGAGCGTTTCGTCGCGCCGCTGCTGGATCAGATGAAAATCGGCCGCTACTTCAAGTGGATCATCGGTGGCGATACCTTGCCGCAGAAAAAGCCTGACCCGGCGGCGCTGTTCTTCGTGATGAAAATGGCCAATATCCCGGCCTCGCAATCGTTGTTCGTCGGCGACTCGCGCAGCGACGTGCTGGCGGCGAAAGCGGCGGGGGTCAAATGCGTGGCGCTGAGTTACGGTTACAACCATGGCCGGCCAATTGCCGAAGAGTCGCCGGCGCTGGTGATCGACGATCTGCGCAAGCTAATTCCCGGTTGCCTCGGTTCGGCCGCTGAGATAACGTTGCCCGACGCTTCTCACTCCCATTCTGGAAACGCCATCGTGGTGGTCACTCGCAAACTCTGGATGAAAGTCATCAAGGCCCTGGCCCGCTGGCGTTGGCGCGCCTGACTTGTTCCTGGCCGGCCTGCCGGCGCGTTTGCATACCTGACTGATTTGTCCCTCACACCACGAGGCACCTTATGATCCGCGAAGAATTCCTGCGCTTGGCCGCTGACGGCTACAACCGCATTCCGTTGGCCTGCGAAACCCTGGCCGACTTCGACACGCCGCTGTCGATCTACCTGAAACTGGCCGACCAGCCCAACTCCTACCTGCTCGAATCGGTGCAGGGCGGCGAGAAGTGGGGCCGTTACTCGATCATCGGCCTGCCGTGCCGCACTGTGCTGCGGGTTCACGACCATCACGTCAGCATCACCGTTGATGGTGTCGAGACCGAAAGCCACGATGTTGAAGATCCGTTGGCGTTCGTTGAAACCTTCAAGGCGCGCTACAACGTGCCAACTATCGCCGGTCTGCCGCGTTTCAACGGTGGTCTGGTCGGATACTTCGGTTACGACTGCGTGCGATATGTCGAGAAGCGCTTGGGCAAATGCCCGAACCCGGATCCGCTGGGCGTACCGGACATTCTGCTGATGGTTTCCGACGCTGTCGTGGTGTTCGACAACCTCGCCGGCAAGATGCACGCGATCGTGCTGGCCGACCCTGCGCAGGTGGATGCCTTCGAACAAGGTCAGGCGCAACTGCAAGCATTGCTGGAGAAACTGCGCCAGCCAATCACCCCGCGCCGCGGCCTGGATTTCAGCAAACAGCAATCCGCTGATCCAGTGTTCCGCTCCAGTTTCACCCAAGACGATTACGAAAAAGCCGTCGACACCATCAAGGAATACATCCTTGCCGGTGACTGCATGCAGGTCGTGCCGTCGCAGCGCATGTCGATCGACTTCAAGGCTGCGCCGATCGATCTGTACCGCGCGCTGCGTTGCTTCAACCCGACGCCGTACATGTACTTCTTCAACTTCGGCGACTTCCATGTTGTTGGCAGTTCGCCGGAAGTGCTGGTGCGCGTTGAAGACAACCTGATCACCGTGCGTCCGATTGCCGGTACTCGCCCTCGTGGCGCGACCGAAGAGGCGGACGTGGCGCTGGAAGAAGATCTGCTGTCGGATGACAAAGAGATCGCCGAGCACTTGATGCTGATCGATCTCGGTCGCAACGACACCGGCCGCGTTTCGGAAATCGGCTCGGTGAAGCTCACCGAGAAAATGGTCATCGAGCGTTATTCCAACGTGATGCACATCGTCTCCAACGTCACCGGGCAGTTGAAAGAAGGGCTGACGGCGATGGATGCACTGCGGGCGATTCTGCCGGCGGGCACCTTGTCGGGCGCCCCGAAGATTCGCGCGATGGAAATCATCGACGAACTGGAGCCGGTCAAGCGTGGCGTCTACGGTGGGGCGGTCGGTTACTTCGCCTGGAACGGCAACATGGACACCGCGATTGCCATTCGCACGGCAGTGATCAAGAACGGCGAGCTGCACGTGCAGGCTGGCGGCGGCATCGTTGCCGACTCGGTGCCGGCCCTGGAATGGGAAGAAACCCTGAACAAACGCCGCGCGATGTTCCGCGCCGTGGCCCTGGCCGAGCAAACCCCGCAAGCTTGAGTTCACACAAAACCTTTGTAGGAGTGAGCCTGCTCGCGATAGCGGATTAACATTCAACAGATGTGTTGAATGAAGCACCGCAATCGCGAGCAGGCTCACTCCTACATTTGATCTGTGTTCGGTCATAAAAAAGCGGCGCCTGTGAGGGCGCCGCTTTTTTTGTGCTTGTGGTTTTAGAAGTCCAGCACAACCCCGACGTTAACGCCCTGTTGGGTAAAGTCATCATCCTTGCGCAACGAATAACCGCCACGCAGCGCCAGATCAGCCGTGAGCTTGTGGCTGACGCCCAGACTCAAGCGATTCAAATGACTCTGCGGCGTGTAGCCCTCAAGTTTGAAGTCATTCGCCGGCAAGGTGTTGAGCGCGATGTTGACCTTCTGCACGTCATCTTCGTACTCACGCTCGTGAGCGTACTCGCCGAACACCTGCGTTTGCGGGGTGATGTTGTATTTGCCCTGCAAGCCCAACCCCAGACGTTTCGAATCGCGAGTCTGATCATCGAAGGTCAGCGCTGTGGCGCGGTTGCTCTTCTCTGAATAACCATCGACATCAACGCTGGCGTAGTCAGCGCTGACGAATGGCGACAGGTGCCACTCGCTGCCCGGCTGGGCAATGTCATAACCGACTCGAGCGCTGAAGGCCCAGAGGCTGCCGTCGGTGTCGCCTTTTTCAGCCCCTTCGCTTGCACCGAGATCGAACTTGCGCTTGAGGTTGTCGTAGTCGAGTTTGCCGCCGGTCAACGCCGCGTCAGCCCACCAGCGGTTCTGCTGGTACTGGGCAAATGCCGTGGCCATGTAGCTGTTGAGTTTGTAGTCCGAATCGTTATGACCGGCCTCCAGATTCTGCCGGTAGAAGCCGCCTGCCACGCCGACGCGCCAGGCCTCATTCAAACGATAACTGCCGCCGACGTTGAGGTTGTAACCGCTGCCATCGGCGCTGACGCCGCTGCTTTGGCTGTCGACATCCAGATGCTGGCCACCCGCGGAAACAATCGCGCGCCATTGGCCGACCGCTTGCCAGTTTTCCCAGTCCGCTTGCCATTGGTTGCGCAATTCGTCTTGGTGCGCGCGTACCGTGGCGTGGGCCATTTCCGGTAACAGCGTCAGCTCCCAAGGTGCGGCGAGGAGGGAGTAGGCGTAATCGGAGATCAGTTTTTGTCCGGCTTCGGTCGGGTGTACGCCGTCGTTGTAGATCAGCTTGCTCGGGTCAGGTGTCGCACTGTTGATCCCGTAACGGGCGTTCTCGGTGCAGCTATTGCCACTGAAGCAGGTCGCGGTCAGGTTCTGATCGGTCGCGAGGCCAAAACGTCCTGGATCGGCAAACACTTCCGACAGCAGCACCGGAATGTTCAGCGGAATGATCTCGGCGTTGATGCCTTGCAGGCGCGTAACCAACTGACTGTTGAACTGGGTGGCGAGTTGGCTGCTGAAAGCTTGCAGTGGCGTACCGTTGATGGCCGGCGTCAGCCCCACATCAGGCAACAGCCAGACCATCACGTATTTGGCGCCGGCGGTTTGCAGGGTTTGCACGCTGTCGGCCAGTCGATCGGCGGCGGCGTTGGCTTGCGGCAGGCTGAGAATGCGCCCTTGCAGGAAGTCGTTGCCGCCGCCGGAAATGTAATACAGCGCATTCGGATCGGCGCGGAAGCCATTCGATGGCAGGTAACCGGCGCGAGTGCGTTCACCGGTAGCGGATTGCGTGGTGATCGAGTCGAGGATCTGGTCGGTACGATAGCCGCCCACCGCCCAGTTGTTACCGTCCGGTTGGCCGTTTTCGGCGCGCACGGCAGAGCTGGAAGAGGCTGTCTGATCTGGCGAAAAGCCAAGGCGTCCGCCGAGCAACTGCGTGGAGTTCAATGAATACAGTTCGCCGCTGCCATCCTGATACACCGGCCCGGTCCGGTTGGTGTAACGCTCGGTGGAGCCGGCCGGTCCGCCGGCGTCGGTGAAGGTACCGGCATCATTGAGGCTGTCGCCAAACACAATGAAACGGGAATAAGGATTGGGCGCTGCATTGGCCTGAGCACAAGCCAGTGCGAGCAGGCAGCCAGCCAGCGGTACAAACAACGTCTGTTTGATCATGAGCAAGTCCGTTTATTTATTGTTGTAGGTGAACGAAACGACAGTACCAAAAACTCCCGGCGTTTTGCCATCGGTCGCGAATCCTCCCCTGGATTTATCCCCCAAAGGCCCGGCCATATTGCACGCTCCGCCCAGCTAAGTTACTGTGCCGGAACGTATGAACGAGACCTCCCCCGTGTTGATCACCAGCAAACTTCTGGATCAAGTCATCAAGGCACACGCCCGCTGGCGTTGGCGCGCCTGAATCTTTTCTGCCGGCCCCGCCGGATCTGTATCGCTTTGCCTTCCTTGCCTGTTTGAAATGCCGCTGTGCCGCCGCGTCTTCCTGCGTCCGACATCGTGCAGCGCCCTGCGGGCAAGTGATCTGAAGGCTGTTTTCAAATCAGAATTCAAGAGGTTCGAAACGCCATGTTGCTGATGATCGACAACTACGACTCCTTTACTTACAACGTTGTGCAATACCTTGGCGAGCTGGGTGCCGAGGTCAAAGTCGTGCGCAACGACGAATTGACCATCGCCGAAATCGAAGCACTCAAGCCTGAGCGCATCGTGGTTTCCCCGGGTCCGTGCACGCCGACCGAAGCCGGCATTTCCATCGAAGCCATCAAGTACTTTGCCGGCAAACTGCCGATCCTCGGCGTCTGCCTGGGTCACCAGTCCATCGGCCAGGCCTTTGGCGGCGATGTAGTGCGCGCCCGGCAAGTGATGCACGGTAAGACTAGTCCGGTATTCCACGAGGACAAGGGCGTTTTCGCCGGTCTCAATCATCCGCTGACCGTCACCCGTTACCACTCGCTGATCGTCAAGCACGACACTTTGCCCGATTGCCTGGAACTGACTGCGTGGACCCAACACGACGACGGTTCAGTCGACGAAATCATGGGCCTGCGGCACAAGACCCTGAACATTGAGGGCGTACAGTTCCACCCCGAGTCGATCCTGACTGAACAGGGGCATGAACTGTTTGCCAACTTCCTCAAACAAACCGGCGGCACGCGCTAAGGACTTCCCATGAATATCAAGACAGCCCTGAGCCGTATCGTCGATCACCTCGACCTCAGCACCGAGGAAATGCGCGATGTGATGCGCGAAATCATGACTGGCCAATGCAGCGATGCGCAGATCGGCGCGTTCATGATGGCCATGCGCATGAAGAGCGAGAGCATCGACGAAATCGTCGGCGCCGTGTCGGTGATGCGTGAGCTGGCCGATCAGGTCGAACTGAAGACCCTTGATGGCGTGGTCGATGTGGTCGGTACCGGCGGTGACGGTGCAAACATCTTCAACGTGTCGACGGCTTCTTCGTTCGTCGTCGCGGCAGCCGGTTGCACCGTGGCCAAACACGGTAACCGTGCGGTGTCGGGCAAGAGCGGCAGCGCCGACTTGCTGGAAGCGGCTGGCATCTATCTGAACCTGACGCCGGTGCAGGTCGCCCGTTGTATCGACAACGTCGGCATCGGTTTCATGTTTGCCCAGACTCACCACAAAGCCATGAAGTACGCCGCCGGCCCGCGCCGCGATCTCGGCCTGCGCACACTGTTCAACATGCTCGGCCCGCTTACGAATCCGGCCGGTGTGAAACATCAGGTAGTGGGCGTATTCAACAAGGCGCTGTGCCGGCCATTGGCCGAAGTCTTGCAGCGTCTGGGCAGCAAGCATGTGCTGGTGGTGCACTCGAAGGACGGCCTGGATGAATTCAGTCTCGCCGCACCGACCTTTGTCGCCGAGCTGAAAAACAACGAGATCAGCGAATATTGGGTCGAGCCGGAAGACCTCGGTATGAAAAGCCAGAGTCTGCATGGCCTGTCGGTCGACGGCCCGGAAGCCTCGCTGGCGCTGATCCGCGATGCCCTCGGCAAGCGCAAAACCGAAAACGGCCAGAAAGCTGCCGAAATGATTGTCCTCAACGCCGGTGCCGCGCTGTACGCCGCCGACGTGGCGAGTAGTTTGAAACAGGGCGTGGAGCTTGCGCACGACGCCTTGCACACCGGTCTTGCTCGGGAAAAACTCGAGGAGCTGGGTGCCTTTACCGCGGTATTCAGAGTGGAGAATGAGGGATGAGTGTACCGACGGTTCTGGAAAACATTCTGGCGCGCAAAGTTCAGGAAGTCGCCGAGCGGAGTGCTCGCGTCAGCCTGAGCGAGCTGGAAAGTCTGGCCAAGGCGGCCGATGCACCCCGTGGTTTTGCCCAGGCATTGCTGGCGCAAGCCAAGAAGAAGCAGCCGGCGGTGATCGCCGAAATCAAAAAGGCCTCGCCGAGCAAAGGCGTGATCCGCGAGAACTTCGTTCCCGCCGACATCGCCAAAAGCTACGAGAAGGGCGGGGCGACTTGCCTGTCCGTACTGACCGACATCGATTATTTCCAGGGCGCCGATGCGTACCTGCAACAGGCCCGGGCCGCGTGCAAACTGCCGGTGATCCGCAAGGACTTCATGATCGATCCGTACCAGATCGTCGAAGCCCGTGCGCTGGGCGCCGACTGTGTGCTGTTGATCGTCTCCGCGCTGGACGACGTGAAAATGGCCGAGCTGGCCTCGGTCGCCAAAGGCGTTGGTCTTGATGTGCTGGTTGAAGTGCACGATGGCGATGAGCTGGAGCGCGCATTGAAAACCCTCGACACGCCGCTGGTGGGTGTCAACAACCGTAATCTGCACACCTTCGACGTCAGCCTGGAAACCACCCTCGATCTGCTGCCGCGCATTCCGCGCGATCGTCTGGTGATTACTGAAAGCGGCATCCTCAACCGTGCCGATGTCGAGTTGATGGAAATCAGTGACGTGTACTCGTTCCTGGTCGGTGAAGCGTTCATGCGCGCGGAAAATCCGGGCACTGAACTGCAGCGACTGTTCTTCCCGGAGCGTGGCACTTCCATCAGCGGTTCGACCCTCGACTGATTCGCTCCAGACCGAGTCGACGCCATCGCGAGCAGGCTCACTCCTACAGGGGAACGCGTTCCAATTGTAGGAGTGAGCCTGCTCGCGATGAGGTACTAGAAATCCCCAAAGATTCCAGATCTGCCGGAGCCTTCCATGTCGCTGCCAACCCCCCTGACCATCGAAGCTGGCCTGCAAGCCGAACAGGATTTGCTGGCCTCGGTTTGCGCCGGCGACACGGAATTCGGCCTGCTGTTCTGGCAACCCAGCGATCGCGCCCTGGTCATGCCACGCCGCCTCAATCGCCTCCCCGCGTTCGACCACGCCTGTGAAGTCTCCGCCGCTGCCGGTTGGCCAGTCCTGCTGCGTGAAACCGGCGGCGAACCGGTCCCGCAATCTGCCGCGACAATCAACATCGCCCTGGTCTACGCGCCACCGCGCAGCGAAGGCGACCTCAATCGCATCGAAACCGGCTACCACCGTCTCTGCGACCCGATCTGTCAGTTACTGGATGAATTGGGCGGCACATCATCGTTGGGCGAAATCGATGGCGCATTCTGCGACGGTCGATTCAACGTCAACCTCGATGGCCGCAAAATGGTCGGCACCGCGCAGCGCTGGCGCCAGAGTCAGGGCGGACAGCGTCCGGTCGGTCTGGTGCACGGTGCGATGCTGATGGATAACGAGCGCGAATCGATGGTCGCCGCGGTCAATCGCTTCAACGAAGCGTGCGGCCTGGAGCAGCGGGTACGGGCTGAAAGCCACATTGCCCTGCATGAGAAATTCAACGCGCCACAGGCCTTGGCGCGTCTCGATGAGCTGTTTCGTCTGATGCTGGCGCAGATGTACAGCGCCTGATATTCGGGCTTAGCGCGTACCGAAGACCACCATGGTCTTGCCTTTCACATCGACCAGGTTGCGTTCCTCGAGATCCTTGAGCACGCGACCGACCATCTCCCGCGAACAACCGACAATCCGGCCGATTTCCTGACGGGTCACCTTGATCTGCATGCCGTCAGGGTGGGTCATCGCATCGGGTTGTTTGCACAACTCAAGCAAGCAGCGCGCGACTCGACCGGTTACGTCGAAGAACGCCAGATCGCCGACCTTGCGCGTGGTGTTGCGCAGGCGTTGTGCGATTTGTCCGCTGAGCACGTAAAGAATGTCCGGATCCTGCTGCGACAACTCGCGGAACTTGGCGTAGCTGATTTCTGCTGTTTCGCATTCAACCTTGGCCCGCACCCAGGCGCTGCGCTCCTGTTCTTGACCCGCTTGCTCGAAGAGGCCCAGTTCACCGAAGAAATCCCCGGCGTTGAGGTAGGCGATGATCATCTCGCGACCATCGTCGTCCTCGATCAGGATCGTTACCGAACCCTTGATGATGAAGTACAGCGTGTCCGAGCGATCGCCTGCACAAATGATGTTGCTCTTGGCCGCATGGCGACGGCGCTGGCAATGCATCAACAGCTTGTCGAGGTTCTTGATTTTGGGTGTGGGGGTAATAGCAACCATGGTTGTATCCCGAAAAGACTGCACGGTGATGTTTGATTTTTTTATGAGGCGCTGAAGGCGGTCGCTACACAGCTGGCATGGGCGCCAGCGAATTGGCGCCAGCTTAACAGACACTTCGTCGAAAATTCGAGAAATTACCTACGTCGTAGAGGCATCCGTCCTAGGATCAGCGCTCGCTGTCAGGCCGGGGCGCTGTGCTAAGCTGGCGACCCTTTTTTCTACAGTGGAGTCTCGGCGATGAAGGCACGCATCCAATGGGCTGGCGAAGCCATGTTCCTCGGCGAATCCGGCAGCGGTCATGTCGTGGTGATGGACGGTCCGCCGGACGCCGGTGGTCGTAATCTGGGTGTTCGCCCGATGGAAATGCTTCTGCTGGGTGTCGGCGGTTGCAGCAACTTCGACGTGGTCAGCATTCTGAAGAAGTCCCGCCAGGCCGTTGAAAGCTGCGAGGCCTTCCTCGAAGCCGAGCGCGCGACTGAAGATCCAAAGGTGTTCACCAAGATTCACATGCATTTCGTGGTCAAGGGCCGTGGCTTGAAAGAAGCTCAGGTCAAGCGCGCCATCGAGTTGTCCGCCGAGAAGTATTGCTCGGCCTCGATCATGCTCGGCGCGGCCGGCGTGGCAATCACCCACGACTACGAAATCGTCGAACTCGGTTGATCCGACATTCAACTATCATAAAAGCAGTGCAGACTCTGGCGATCCCCCGCTGACGTCTGCATAATGCGCCACTTTTTTCAGGGCAGTGATCGGTCAGCCGACGGATCAGCCGCCTGAACAGATAACCAAAATCGCCATCGCGAAGAGGTGTTAACCGTCCTACGCAGGTGCGTTGTTCGCACTTGACGGGCATGCTTGATCACGCGGCTGCGCCGCATACATAGAGAGTTTTTAACGGTGAAAAGCAAACTCAAGCTCCACGGGTTCAATAACCTGACAAAGACCTTGAGCTTCAACATCTATGACATCTGCTACGCGGAAACCCCGCAAGACCAGCAGGCTTACGTCGAGTACATCAATCAAGAGTACAACGCGAAACGCCTGACGCAGATTCTCACAGAAGTTGTCGAGATCATTGGTGCCAACATCCTGAACATTGCCAGTCAGGACTATGAACCTCAGGGCGCCAGCGTCACGATCCTGATTTCTGAAGAGCCGGTAACCCCGACTGAAAGCCAGATTGAAGAATCGCCGGGCCCGTTGCCCGAAATTATCCTGGCCCACCTCGACAAGAGCCACATCACGGTGCACACCTACCCGGAAATCCATCCGGACGACGGTATTGCAACCTTCCGTGTGGACATCGACGTGTCGACTTGTGGTGTCATTTCACCGCTGAAAGCGCTCAATTTCCTCATTCACCAGTTCGATTCGGACATCGTGACTGTGGATTATCGTGTGCGCGGCTTCACCCGTGACGTTGAAGGCAACAAGCACTTCATCGACCACGAGATCAATTCGATCCAGAACTACCTCTCCGAAGACACTCGCGACGCGTATCAGATGACCGACGTGAACGTGTACCAGGAAAACCTGTTCCACACCAAAATGCTGCTGAAGAACTTCGAACTGGATAACTACCTGTTCGGCGACGCCACCAGCAATCTGTCCCCGGAGCAACGCGCTCAGGTGACTGATCGTGTGAAACACGAAATGCTCGAAATCTTCTACGCGCGCAACATGCCGACCTAAGATTCCCGGGCACAAAAAAGGCGACCTTTCGGTCGCCTTTTTCAATTCTGCCACCCCCTGTGGGAGCGAGCCTGCTCGCGAAGGGGCCCTTTGCAGCAATACCGTTCTCAGATCCGATAAGTACTCTTGGTCATCACCTTGGCCAGAATACTCATCCCGAACTTCACCGGCGCCGGAAAACGGAACCCTCCAGCCTCCAGCGCACTCTCCGCATGATGTTCTTCATCTATGCGCATCTGCTGCAGAATCGCCCGGGACTTCTCGTCCTCCGCTGGCAACTGCTCGAGATGTTCGTTCAAGTGCTTGCACACCTGATGTTCAGTCGCCGCGACAAACCCGAGACTGACCTTGTCGCTGATCAATCCGGCCACTGCGCCAATCCCGAACGACATGCCGTAAAACAGCGGATTCAAAACGCTGGTATGGCTGCCCAACTGGTGAATGCGCTGTTCGCACCACACCAGATGATCAATCTCTTCCTCGGCGGCGTGCTCCATGGCCTCGCGTACCTGCGGCAGCTTGGCAGTCAACGCCTGTCCCTGATACAGCGCCTGGGCGCAGACTTCACCGGTATGGTTGATGCGCATCAGACCGGCGACGTGGCGGGTGTCTTCGTCGCTCATTTGCGTATCCGGTTGCAAAATTGCTGGCGATGGACGGTACGGCTGGCCACTGAAGGGCAGCAGGGTACGCATCGCGGCATCGGCTTGCAGCAGAAGACGGTCAATTGGCGAGTAGTGACGTTGGGTAGTCATGCTGACCTCCGGGAAGAATCTCGGCGGCCAGTTTAACCGAATCGGCCGGGGGAAGGTTTGCGCTGGGTCATTTGCTGCGCGGTCATGCTTTTTTGTGGGAGCGAGCCTGCTCGCGAAGGCGGAATGTCAGGCACTGATACATTGGATGTGCCGAAGACTTCGCGAGCAGGCTCGCTCCCACAGGGGGATGGGGTACGGATCAGCCCGGTGGCCAGTTCATCTGCCGCTGACCGAGTACGTGCATGTGAATGTGGTAGACGGTTTGCCCACCCTTTTCATTGCAGTTCATCACCACGCGGAAACCGTCTTCGCAGCCCAACTCCAGCGCCAGGCGCTGTGCGGTGAAGAGGATATGCCCGGCCAGTGCCTTGTCGTCTTCGGTCAGGTCATTGAGGGTGCGCACCGGTTTTTTCGGGATCACCAGGAAATGCACCGGTGCCTGCGGGGCGATGTCGTGGAACGCCAGAACCTGGTCGTCCTCGTAAATGATCTTGGCCGGGATTTCCCGGTTGATGATCTTGGTGAACAGAGTATCCACTGCTGTTTTCTCCGTTGTTGGGCTGGTCTGAGTGTACGCAGGGCGGCTTATCCCGCCCAGTGTTTTACCTGTAGGGCATTTCAGCGAGGGCAGTAAGCCTTGTTGACCATGCCGACAATGGTGCGATTAAGCCAGCGCGAACCCAGTCGCGGCAAAAACGCGAACCAGCGATTGCGTCGTCCCGGAATGATGATCGCCCGGTTCTTGTCGAGGGCGCGCACGGTGTACAGCGCGACTTCCTCGGGGCTCATCAGCAATTTGCTGTCTTTGAGTTTTTCGCTGTTGAGCTGTGCCGTGCGGAAAAATGCCGTGCGTGTCGGGCCTGGGCAGAGCACCGAAACCTTCACCGCGCTTTGTTTTAGTTCGACCCGCAAGGCTTCGGAGAAGTGCAGCACATAGGCCTTGCTGGCGTAGTAAGTGCTCATCCATGGGCCGGGATTGAACGCGGCCACCGAGGCAACGTTAAGAATCTGCCCGCCACCCTGCAACGCCATGCTGTTGCCGATGGCGTGGCAGAGGCGGGTTAGGGCGAGGATGTTCACTTCGATCAGGTCCTGCTCGGTCATCCAGTCCTGCGCGAGAAACGGGCCGCAGGTGCCGATACCGGCGCAATTGACCAGCAAGTCGATTTGCCGGTCACCTTCTTCGAGTTCCAGCAGGAAGCCGGACAGCCGCAATGGCTCGCCCAGATCGCAGGCGCGGAACAGTACCTCGACGCCAAAACGCTGGGTCAACTCGATCGCAATGCTTTCCAGCTGATCACGCTGTCGGGCCACCAGAATCAGGCTGCGGCCACGCCGGGCCAGTGCCTCGGCCATCGCCAGGCCAATGCCGCTGGAAGCGCCGGTGATCAGTGCGTATCGGGTCATGCAATTCTCCATCGCAACAGCTCCGCGCCGGCGACGCGGGTGTCACGGCGGGGAGCGCTGTTCATTCTTTCGCAGAGTCTACAGGGGCCTGCGCCGCTTCGGCTGCCTCGTCGGCGGAATCCCCAGGCGCTTGGACCTCTACTTCGACTTCATCAGTGGTCACCGAGCCACTTTCGTAGCTGCTCTCCAGGTTATTTTCGTACTCCTGCTGGATGGCCGAGATCCCGCCAAGCATGCCGCCGGCGAACACCAGCGCGAAGAACACGATCCACAGGGAGCACAGCACTTTCACGGCGGTGCTGTTGGGCGGTGGGGGAGGGCCATAGCGATTGGCGCCGGTATTACCCGGCACCACCATGATCACCAGCGGAAAGAAACTGCCTACGAATGGCACCAGGTTCAGTAGCCAGAGCCAGCCCGACCAACCGATGTCGTGTAGACGCTGAATGCTGAACAGGATGCTGACAATCAGGAAAGCGATAAACAGGAAGAACGCGAAGATCCCGCCAATGATCAGGCCAGTGGTGGAATCGCCGGCGACCAGTCCCAAAGCCAGCAGGGCGAACACGCCGACAATGGGCAAGGTCACCAGGCTCAGGACCATTGTCCACGCCAGAAAACGCAAGCGTCCGATTCGGCCTTCGACGCTGAACGGCTTGAGCGTGGCGAACTCCGCCTGGCTTTCGCCAACGCTTGCGCGAGGCGGTGCATACGGCGAGTCCGGTTCGGCCACAACGGCGGTGTGCTCATGGACATCCGCCAGGTTCAGCTCGATTGCCGTTTCAGCTTCAATGCGTGCGTCGATCCCGGTTTTGCTCAGCGCTTGCAGATAGGTCTGCGCATCGCTGTGGGACAAATCACGCTTGAGCGCGACGCTGCGGCCACTGAACAGGCGTTCGATCGCGGCCACATCGCTTTTGAACAGATCCGCCAGATTGAGTTTGGCAGTGGTGATATCGACACCGGGCTGTAGAGCACCGTCGAACACGATCTTGTAACGGGGTTCGCTCATGGCCGAGGCATCCTTGTCGCGAATAAATTGAAAGGTCAGCAGTGTAAGGCCAGCCCAGCGGGGCTGACCCGATTTTTCTTAGCGCGGCCAGCGTTGCGGTAGCTGGGCTGCGCGTTCCTGTGCCTGGCGATACTCGGCGTCCAGCCGTGCGATCAATTGATCCACACTCGGCAGGTCATCGATCTGCCCTACGCCTTGACCGGCCGACCACACGGTTTTCCAGGCTTTGGCCTCATCGCTGATCGGCTTCAACTTGTCACCGAAATTCACTTCGCCTTTGCCTTGCAGAGCAGCCATATCGAAACCGGCCGCCTCCAGGCTCTGACGCATAAAACTCGCCGGCACTCCCGAGACCGCTGGAGTATGGATGATGTCCGAAGCCTTGGCTGTCAGCAGCATCTCCTTGTAGGCGTCAGGCGCATGACTTTCCGTGGTACCGATAAATCGCGTACCGAAGTAGGCCAAATCCGCGCCGAGCAGTTGTGCGGCGAGAATCTCATGGCCGTGGTTAAGACATCCTGCAAGCAACAGGGTTTTATCGAAAAACTCTCGGATCTCGGCGATCAGCGCAAACGGACTCCAGGTTCCGGCATGCCCCCCGGCGCCCGCAGCAACGGCGATCAAACCGTCGACACCCGCCTCGGCTGCTTTCTCGGCATGTCGGCGAGTGGTGACGTCATGGAACACCAGACCGCCATAGCTGTGTACCGCGTCGACCAACTCCTTCACCGCGCCGAGGCTGGTGATGACGATCGGCACTTTGTGCTCGACGCAGATGTTCAAGTCCGCCTGCAAGCGCGGGTTGCTGTTGTGAACAATCAGGTTTACCGCGTATGGCGCCGGGTTATCCAGTGTCGCAAGTCCCGCTTCGATCTGTTCCAGCCAGGCTTTGAAGCCGCTGCTTTCGCGCTGGTTCAAGGCTGGAAAACTGCCGACCACGCCATTACGACAGCAGGCGAGCACCAGCTCCGGGTTGGAAATCAGAAACATCGGCGCCGCTACTACAGGCAGACGCAGGCGTTGTTCGAGCAAAGCGGGCAGCGACATTATGAGTACCCCAAAGATCTGTTCTTGTTGAAGTTAGAACGGCTTGACCACGACCAGAATTACGATAGCCAGCAATATCAGAACCGGCACTTCATTGAACCAGCGATAAAAGACATGGCTGCGGGTGTTTTCGCCACGGGCAAAACGTTTTACCTGCGCGCCGCACATATGGTGGTAGCCGATCAGCAAGACGACGAGGGTCAGTTTGGCGTGAATCCAGCCACCCATGCTGAAGATGCTCGGGTTGAGATAGATCAGCCAGCCGCCAAAGATCAGCGTGGCGATCATCGCCGGGCCCATGATGCCGCGATACAACTTGCGCTCCATGATGCTGAAGCGTTCTTTGCTGAGCGTGTCTTCGCTTTGCGCGTGATACACGAACAGACGCGGTAAGTAGAACAGCCCGGCAAACCAGCAAACGACGCTGACAATGTGAAAAGCTTTGATCCATAGATAGAGCATTTTTAGTTATTCCAGGTTCACGGTAAGCCGGATAGTAGAGGCTTGAGCGTCCGCACGTCACCTTGACGGTTGTCGCAGGCGCGCGCGGCCCCTATTATCGACGGCTTTCCAGTGGTTCTTTGAGGGCAGGTTATGGTCAAGGTCGGTATCGTCGGCGGCACGGGTTACACCGGTGTCGAACTGCTGCGTCTGTTGGCGCAGCATCCGCAGGCAGAAGTGGTTGTCATCACTTCCCGATCCGAGGCCGGCCTGCCTGTGGCTGACATGTACCCGAACCTGCGCGGTCACTACGACGGCCTCGCCTTCAGCGTACCGGACATCAAGACGCTCGGCGCTTGTGACGTAGTGTTCTTCGCCACACCACACGGCGTTGCTCACGCGCTGGCGGGCGAATTGCTGGCAGCGGGCACCAAGGTCATCGACCTGTCAGCCGACTTCCGTCTGCAAGACGCTGAAGAATGGGCCAAGTGGTACGGTCAGCCGCACGGCGCGCCCGGGCTGCTGGACGAGGCGGTTTACGGTCTGCCGGAAGTCAATCGCGAGCAGATCAAGAAAGCTCGCCTGATCGCCGTGCCGGGTTGCTATCCGACCGCGACGCAGTTGGGTTTCCTTCCTTTGCTTGAAGCAGGTCTGGCCGATACTTCGCGTCTGATCGCCGACTGCAAATCCGGTGTCAGCGGTGCCGGTCGCGGTGCGGCTGTAGGATCGTTGTACTCCGAGACGTCGGAAAGCATGAAGGCCTACGCGGTAAAAGGTCACCGTCACCTGCCGGAAATTCGTCAGGGTCTGCGTCGTGCAGCGGGTAAGGATGTCGGTCTGACCTTCGTTCCGCACCTGACCCCGATGATCCGTGGCATTCACTCCACGCTCTACGCGACCGTGGTTGATCGTTCGGTGGATCTGCAGGCGCTGTTTGAAAAGCGTTATGCCAACGAACCGTTCGTCGACGTGATGCCGGCCGGCAGCCATCCGGAAACCCGTAGCGTGCGCGGCGCCAACGTTTGCCGTATCGCCGTTCACCGTCCGCAGGATGGCGATCTGGTGGTGGTGCTGTCGGTGATCGACAATCTGGTCAAAGGCGCGTCGGGCCAGGCGGTACAGAACATGAACATTCTGTTCGGGCTGGACGAGCGCTTCGGTCTGTCCCACGCCGGTATGCTGCCGTAACATTTTAAACGGCAGAGCGAAAAGGCCCGTCTGACGGGCCTTTTTGCATTCTGATCAGCTCGTCGGGTTTATTGATATACCGTAACAATAGTTGACCGATTTTCTCGGACAAGCGGATAATGCGCGTCATCACGCATTATGGCGGCGTAACGCCGGGAGATAGTCAGCATGAGCGTCGAATCCTTCACCCCCACGGCTTTGCAATTCACCCACGGTGCCGCGCACAAGGTGAAGAGCCTGGTCGATGAAGAGGGGAATGATCGCTTGAAGCTGCGCGTATTCGTTACGGGCGGCGGTTGTTCAGGGTTTCAGTACGGTTTCACCTTCGATGAAGATGTGGCCGAGGACGACACCATCGTCGAGCGCGAAGGCGTGAGTCTGGTGGTGGATCCGATGAGCTTTCAGTACCTGGCCGGTGCTGAAGTGGACTACCAGGAAGGTCTGGAAGGTTCGCGCTTCGTGATCAAGAACCCGAACGCCACCACGACGTGTGGTTGCGGGTCTTCGTTCTCGATCTGATCGCGCCGCGCTTCAGATAACAAAACGCCGCAGAGCCTTACGGTTCTGCGGCGTTTTGCTGTGTGCGGTTTAATCAGGCCGGGTAGATGGCGCCGAGGACACGAAGACCGCGAGCGCCGGTGACGCTTGGGCGGTTGGCGGCGATGCCTTCAAGGCAGCAATGGGCGAGCCAGGCGAAGGCCATGGCTTCAACCCAGTCCGGATCAACGCCGTGAGTGGCGGTGCTGGCGACCGTTGCGTTTGGCAGCAGGTCGGCCAGGCGCTTCATCAGTGTGGCGTTGTGCGCACCGCCGCCGCAGACCAACAATTCCTGAGTGTCGGATTGAGCGCTTTGCAGCGACTCGATGATGGTCAATGCGGTCAGTTCAAGCAGCGTGGCCTGCACATTCTCAGCGGCAAAGGTTGGCAGGCGTGAAAGGTGTTGTTCCAGCCATGGCAGGTTGAACACTTCGCGGCCGGTGCTTTTTGGTCCTTTGGTAACGAAGAACGGATCGCTGAGCAGTGACTGCAACAGGGTTGGCTCAATAGTGCCTGATTTCGCCCATTCGCCATTGCGATCGTAGTTTTCGCCGCGCTGCTGCTGAATCCAGGCGTCCATCAGCACATTCCCCGGGCCACAGTCGAAACCGGCTACAGGCTTGGTCGGCTCAATCAGACTGAGATTGCTGAAACCGCCGACATTCAAGACGGCCTGATTGCCGGTACCCTCTTCGAACAAAGCTTCATGGAACGCGGGAACCAGCGGAGCGCCTTGGCCACCGGCTGCGACGTCGCGGCTGCGGAAGTCGCTGACTACGGTAATACCTGTGAGTTCGGTCAGCAGGGCAGGGTTGCCGATCTGCACGGTGAAACCGCGCGCCGGTTCATGGCGGATAGTCTGGCCGTGGCTGCCGATTGCACGAACGTCTTGGGGTTTGAGTTGCTGCTGATCGAGGAGGGTGTGAATGCCGTGCGCAGCGAGCGTCACCCAGTTCTGTTGGGCAATCGCCGAACGGGCGATTTCGTCGGGGCCGCTGGCGCACAAGCCAAGCAGCTCGGCGCGCAGGGATTCAGGCATGGGAATGTAGTGCGTGGCGATCAGCTTGATCGCCGAGGTCTGTTCGATCAGGGCAATGTCCAGACCGTCGAGGCTGGTTCCGGACATTACGCCGATATACAGGGCCATGACTTAGCGCTTGCTCGAAGCCAGCATGGTGGCCTTCTCTTGATCCATGCGCGCCATCAACGGTTGGCTCTGTGCAAGGAAGCGCGCACGTTCGGCTTTGGCAATCGGATCAGCCATTGGCAGCTTCTGGCCCAGCGGGTCGACGTGAACGCCGTTGACCTGGAACTCATAGTGCAAGTGCGGACCGGTCGAGAGGCCGGTGGTGCCGATGTAGCCGATGACCTGGCCCTGTTTCACGGTACCGCCAGTCTTCACACCTTTGGCGAAGCCTTGCATGTGGCCGTATAGCGTGCGGTAAGTGTTGCCGTGCTGGATGATCACGGTGTTGCCGTAGCCACCACGACGCCCGGCGAGCAGCACTTTACCGTCACCGGCAGCCTTGATTGGCGTACCGCGTGGCGCAGCGTAATCAACGCCTTTGTGGGCGCGGATCTTATTGAGGATCGGGTGTTTGCGGCCCATGGAGAACTTCGAGCTGATGCGGGCGAAATCCACCGGAGTTCGGATGAATGCCTTGCGCATGCTGTTACCGTCAGCGGTGTAGTAGCTGCTGTTGCCTTGTTTATTGGTGTAACGCACGGCGGTGTAGGTCTTGCCGCGATTGGTGAAGCGGGCGGACAGGATCGGGCCATTGCCGACGGCTTTGCCGTTGACCACTTTCTGCTCGTAGATCACATCGAATTCGTCGCCCTGGCGGATGTCTTGAGCGAAGTCGACGTCGTAGCCGAAGACGCTGGCCATATCCATGGTCAGGCTATGGGAGAGGCCGGCACGGGCCGCGGATTGTGAAAGCGAGCTGTTGATAACACCGTGTACGTAAGCGGTGCGAACGGTGGGTTTTGCAGTAACCCGGTTGAAGGCATAACCCTTGTCATTCTTGGTCAGGGTGATGGTTTCGACGTCGCTGACCTTGCTGTGCAGGCTGGTCAGTTGGCCTTCTGGGTTCAATTCGAATTCGAGTTTCTGGCCGTGCTTGAGCTGGCTGAACTGTTTGGCTTGTTTGTCGCTGGCCAATACTTCATGAACGGAGGCGGCAGGCAGGCCGACCTTTTCGAACAAGGTCGATAGTGTATCGCCTTTGGCAACGATGACTTCACGATGACCTGGCGCTTTTGGCTTTTCAGCGGCTGGTGCCGGTGCTGCTTCAGCGGTTTGTGCGGTGTTTTCGTCAGTGTTTTCGATTTGAGCAAACGGAGAAGCTACTGGCTCATTTGTGGCTTGAGCCGCGTCAGCAGCGTCTTGATCTTGTGTCAGTTGTTCAGCAGGACTTTCCAGTTCAAGACTCAGGGTCGTCTTTTTGGCTTCAACATCACTGGAAGGGAATACCAGGAGTGCCAGGCTAAGAAGGGCGGCGATTCCACTTGCGGCAAGCAGGTGGGTCTTCGGGTAAAGCGGCGGCGCTTTAGACGGTTCTGTGGTCATAGGTAATTTTGACTTTGAAAAATGATGAATTGGAAAAGATGAATGACATGATGAAGATGAAATAACTGTATAAAATATAACCAAATCATCTCTGAAGCAAGTCTACAGACACCGCGTCTGTGGATTGGTGTCCGTGCGCCGGGCAAAACTTGTAATTGGTGCGCGATCTTGTATGGTTGGTTCCCTTTGAATCTGAGCCTTGCGGGTCTGTTATGAAGTCGGTTGAAGAGCAGCTAGCGCTGATTAAACGTGGTGCGGAAGAACTATTGGTCGAGTCCGAGCTGATCGAGAAGCTCAAGCGCGGCCAGCCGCTGCGTATCAAGGCTGGTTTTGATCCAACCGCTCCGGATCTGCACCTGGGTCATACCGTGCTTATTAATAAGCTGCGTCAGTTCCAGGAGCTGGGGCATCAGGTGATCTTCCTTATAGGTGACTTCACCGGGATGATCGGTGATCCGAGCGGCAAGAGCGCTACTCGTCCTCCGCTGACTCGCGAGCAAGTTCTGGAAAACGCCGAGACCTACAAAACTCAGGTGTTCAAGATTCTCGATCCGGCGAAAACCGAAGTCGCGTTCAACTCCACCTGGATGGATCAGATGGGGCCTGCGGACTTCATTCGCCTGACTTCGCAATACACGGTCGCGCGCATGCTTGAGCGTGATGACTTCGACAAGCGTTACACCACTAATCAGCCAATCGCTATTCACGAGTTCCTCTATCCGCTGGTGCAGGGTTATGACTCGGTCGCTCTGCGCGCGGATGTCGAACTGGGTGGTACCGATCAGAAGTTCAACTTGCTGATGGGGCGTGAGTTGCAGCGTGGTTATGGCCAAGAGGCTCAGTGCATTCTGACTATGCCGCTGCTTGAAGGTCTGGATGGCGTGAAGAAGATGTCCAAGTCGTTGGGCAACTATGTCGGTATTCAGGAAGCGCCGGGTGTCATGTACAGCAAGCTGGTTTCGATTCCGGATGCATTGATGTGGCGCTACTTCGAGCTGCTGAGTTTCCGCTCGATGGATGAAATCAATGCGTTGCGTGCCGATGTCGAGGCGGGTGCCAATCCGCGCGACGTCAAAATCAAGCTGGCTGAAGAGATCGTTGCGCGCTTCCATGGTGAAGAGGCGGCGGCCAATGCTCATCGTGCGGCGGGCAATCGCATGAAGGATGGCGAGCTGCCGGATGATCTGCCGGAGATCGAACTGGCGTCTGCTGAAGATATGCCGATCGCGGCTGTTCTTAATAAAGCAGGTCTGGTGAAGAACTCAGCAGCAGCGCGTGACCTGTTGGCGTCCGGCGGTGTGCGCGTTGATGGTGAGGTGGTTGATCGCTCCTTTATATATGTACTGGGCGCAACCCATGTTTGCCAGGCAGGCAAGAAGGCGTTTGCACGTATCACGCTGAAATCC